>NZ_AQVD01000002.1 GCF_000372425.1 Streptococcus ferus DSM 20646 | reverse complement strand
TTAAGCCCTAGAACGCCTGAAGTAGTTGGGGGTTGCCCCCTGTGAGATAGGGTAGTTGCTTAGCCAGAATCCGGCATAGCTCAGTTGGTAGTAGCGCATGACTGTTAATCATGATGTCGTAGGTTCGAGTCCTACTGCCGGAGTTGAGACAGCACCTGAGGGTGCTGTTTTTGTGTTTTAAAAGGAACAGGACATTAATGTCCTGTTCCTTTTTGGCTGTCTTTTTTATAATAGGCTTATCTTAATTTAAAGGAGGTCACAAAGACCATGTCAGAAGATTTTGAAGCCTTATTTCAGAAGGTGCGCCCTATTGTTTATAAGTTTAGGCGGCATTATCATCATATCCAGTTATGGGATCGCCATGATTGGGAGCAGGAGGGAATGATAACCTTGTTTCAGCTCGTCAGTTCCTGTCCTGAAGTCCTTGAGAATGAGGCTAAACTTTTTATTTATTTCAAAACGAAGTTTTCTAATCATTTGAAAGACACGCTTCGCAAACAGCTGAGTCAGAAACGGCAGTTTCATCAGATGGCTTATGAAGAGATTGGGGAGGTTGGTCACAGCGTGGCTCAGGGCGGTTTAGTTTTGGATGAATACGTGGCCTATCAGGAGGCTTTAGCAGCTTATCGTGAGGGGCTAAGTGCTGAAAAGTCTGATCAGCTGAATGCCTTGATTGCTGGTGAATGTTTCAAGGGCCGTGCTGCTATGCTTCGGGAGTTGGAGGCTGTTTTTCAAGACTTCAGGGAATGAAAGGATTTAGCTGTTGAAGAAGCTATCGTAGAGTGCTCTGACGGCGGCTTTTTCTTGCTCAGTCTTGATAACGAACATGACTGAAACTTCACTGGAGCCTTGCGAAATCATCTCAAGGTTAATGTGATGTTTAGAGAAAGCTTCGGCTGCTTTGGCCATAACGCCGATATGACTTTTCATGTTTTCGCCAACAATCATGATAATGGAAAGATCTCTTTCAATTTCAACTTCGTCAACTTCCAGATGGCGGGTAAGCTGTGAGATGATTTCTTGTTCTTTAATTGGGGTTAATTCTCTTGCCCTAAGAACGATTGACATATCATCAATGCCGGTTGGAATATGTTCCCAGCGAATGTTCAGTTCTTCAAGAATCTGAAGGACTTTACGCCCGAATCCGACTTCTCTATTCATTAAATATTTTGAGATATTGATGCTGACGAAGTCGTCGTCTCCGGCAATACCTACAACAGGAATGGTAGCACCTGTGTGTTTGAGAACAATTTTTGTTCCGGGATGATCAGGATTGTTAGTGTTTTTGATGACAAGAGGGATTTTTCCGCGGTAAGCAGGAATGAGTGCTTCATCGTGAAGGACTGAAAATCCTGCATAGGCTAGTTCTCGCATCTCTTTGTAGGTGAGTTCAGAGATAGAATGGGGTTTTTTGACAACTCCTGGATGGGCAGCAAAAATCCCGTCAACATCGGTGAAGTTTTCATAGAGGTCAGCCTTAACGCCGGCTGCAATAATGGATCCTGTAATGTCTGATCCTCCTCTAGAGAAAGTGCAAATCTGACCTTCAGTTGTCACACCGAAGAATCCAGGAATAACAAGTACTTCATCGCAGTTCCTCAATTCTTCTAGTTTATCGTAACTTGAGGGCAGTGTACGGGCTTTGCCAGGTTCGCTTGTGACAAAAAGTCCAGCTTCCTGCGGATGAATGTAGCGGGCAGGAAGGCCATTTTTTTTGAAGTATTCGGCAATTAATTTGGCATTGTTGTCTTCACCGGCAGCCAAGAACGTATCGTAAAGAAAGGCATTGCCCTCAATTGGAAGACTTGCAAGATCGATTATGGATTTACTGATTCGTTCGAGAATGCCTTGTCCTAAGGAGAGGTCATCAATAATACCGCGATAGCGATCAATAATCCAGTTTTGAATGTCAGCAACATTTTTTTCTGCGATGTAGGCTTTATAGTACTTTATTAAGGCGTCGGTAACCTTCGTATCATCTTCATGACGTTTTCCCGGCGCTGAGACGACAACAAAACGTCTGTCTTTATCAGCCTTAACAATCTGAAATACTTTTTCCAGCTGTGCTGCAGAAGCAAGAGAACTGCCTCCAAATTTAATTACTTTCATCATTTACCCATATCTTTCATAAACTATAGAAAAATTATAGCAAAATTCAGACAATTTGTCAGTAAGATTTTTAGACGATAGGCAGATATGAAATGGGGCTCTATTGAGTTTTGTGGTAAAATATAAAGATAGATCATTAGAAAAGGGGAAATGATGTTACGACAGGCAGTTATTTTTGATATGGACGGTGTTCTTTTTGATACAGAAGAATTTTATTATCGGCGCCGCCAGCATTTTTTAGCTGATAAGGGGATTTCAATCTCACATTTGCCAGTCTCATTTTTTATAGGTGGGAACATGAAGCAGGTCTGGCAGGCTATTTTAGGTGATGACTATATCCACTGGGATATTGAAAAACTGCAAACAGACTATGCTCTTTATAAGCAGCAACACCCTTTGCCGTATAAAAATCTCCTTTTTTCTGATGTTAAAAGGAGCTTGGAGCGATTGCGTAACGCGGGGATTAGAATTGCCTTAGCCTCTAGTTCAAGTCCAGGTGATATTGCACTGGCCTTAGAAGAAGCTGAAATTAAAGATTATTTTGAACTGACGCTTTCGGGGGAAGAGTTTCCAGAAAGCAAACCCCACCCCGCCATATATAATGAGGCGGCTAGGCTGCTTGCCCTTCCAAAAGACGCTTTGCTGATTATTGAAGATAGTGAAAAAGGGATTGCTGCAGGTCGTTCAGCAGAGATAGAGGTCTGGGGGATAAAAGATGAGCGCTTTGGGCTTAATCAGAGTCAAGCCAACCATCTGGTCTCTAACTTAACACAAGCGGTGGAAGAATTGCTAATGTCAAAAAGAAGCTAAGGGAAATAGCTTCTTTTTCATTTCTTTTAAGATTTTACTTGTAGACTGTCTTTTTTATGTTAAAATGTAAGTAGCGCAATTATTTGAGCGTCAAATTATTTGTTAATCAAATTATCTAGTGATTAAAAAGGTAAAGGGGAAAACAATGATTTTTGAGAACATCATCTATACTGTAGAAAATGAAGTAGCCACACTGGTTTTAAACCGTCCAGAGGTTTCTAATGGTTTTAATATTCCGATTTGCGAAGAAATCTTAGAAGTACTTCAATTAACGGCATCAGATGATAGGGTGAAGATTCTTGTGATAAAGGCTGAAGGAAAAGTATTTTCAGTCGGAGGGGACTTGGCTGAAATGCAAAGGGCTGTGGATGCTGACGATGTAGCCTCTTTAGTGAAAATTGCTGAATTGGTCAATGTGATTTCCTATGCTATCAAGAAACTGCCAAAACCAGTTATTATGAGTATTGATGGCCCAGTCGCTGGGGCAGCTGCTAATATGGCAGTTGCTGTGGATTTTTGTGTGGCCAGTGACAAGGCACGTTTTATTCAGGCTTTTGTTAATGTTGGTTTGGCACCTGATGCTGGAGGTCTTTATCTTTTGACCAGAGCACTTGGAATCACTAAGGCAACTCAGCTTGCGATGACTGGTGAGGCACTTACAGCTGAGAAGGCGGCTGAATATGGTATTATTTACCGTTTGTGTGAATCTGAAAAGCTTGAGAAAACAACGGATCGTTTAGTTACACGTCTGAAGCGTAATTCAGTGAATTCGCATAAGGCTATTAAGGAAATGATTTGGCAAAGTTCTTTTGCTGGCTGGGACGATTACGCTAAATTAGAATTAGAACTTCAGAAATCGTTAGCTTTCACGGATGATTTCAAGGAAGGAGTCAGAGCTTACACAGAAAAGCGACGTCCGAAATTTACTGGAAAATAGGGAATCTAGTTTCTGTGAAAATTTACATTTTCTTAACGTTTTCATGACATTTGACAGGAAAAATTGTAAAATGAGCTTGCAAAAATGCTTAAGTTTTGCTAAACTTTGATAGTCAAAGTTTTTTGGGGGGAGGTGTTCTTTTGGATTATAATCAGATCAATGATTATTTAGTTGATATTTTCAATAAAGTAAATGTGATTGAAGAAATGAGTTTGAAAACAAGCCAGTTTAATGATGTTTCTTTAAAAGAAATGCACACTATTGATATCATTGGCAATAATACGAATGTGACACCTAGCGATATAGCCAGAGAGTTACTCATTACGCTTGGAACGGTGACAACAAGTCTTAATAAACTTGAAAAGAAAGGTTATATTGAGAGGACACGTTCGCATTTAGATAGGCGTGTGGTATACTTGACTTTGACGCAAAAGGGGCGTCTTATCTATCGTCTACACACAAAGTTTCATCGAAAAATGGTTCATCAAATTACCGATGGCATGGCTGAGGATGACTTAAAAGCCCTTTTGAACGGTCTCAAGAATTTACATCAGTTTCTGGAGGGCTTGGTTGAATGACTTTTGCAAAAATTAGTCAGGCGGCTTTCTATGTTCCTGAACAAGTCGTGACCAATGACGATTTGGCGCAAATTATGGATACTAGTGATGAGTGGATTTCCAGCCGAACGGGTATCAAACGTCGTCGGATAAGTCGTTCAGAGGCCACGAGTGATTTGGCAACCCATGTTGCAGAAGCATTATTGACCAAGGCGGAACTATCAGCTTCAGATATTGATTTTATCATTGTAGCGACTATCACGCCGGATGCTTTAATGCCTTCAACAGCAGCTAAGGTTCAGGCCAATATTGGTGCCAGCGGTGCCTTTGCTTTTGATCTAACAGCTGCCTGCAGTGGTTTTGTGTTTGCATTGGCAACAGCTGAGAAATTGATTGGCTCAGGAGCTTATCAAAGAGGCTTGGTCATTGGCGCTGAGACTTTATCCAAAACAGTTGATTGGTCAGATCGTTCAACGGCGGTTCTTTTCGGAGATGGTGCTGGCGGTGTCCTTTTGGAAGCAGCTCAGAGTCCATCTTTCTTGGCCGAATCTTTATTTACTGATGGCAAACGAGGTGCTAGCCTGACTTCTAACGAACAGCCACTGCAATCGCCATTCTCGGATTCTAGTGAAGCGGATGCTTTTTTAAGAATGGATGGCCGTGCTATCTTTGATTTTGCTATTCGAGATGTTTCTGGCAGTATTGTCAATCTGCTCGAAAAAACGGGTAAAACACCTGACGATATTGATTATTTCTTGCTTCATCAGGCAAACATTCGTATCTTAGATAAGATGGCCAAGAAAATCAAGGCACCTAGGGAAAAATTTCCAGCCAATATGATGGCCTACGGCAATACCAGTGCCGCCAGCATTCCTATTTTGCTAGCAGAATGTGTGGAAAATGGTATAATAAAATTGGACGGCTCTCAAACAATCCTTCTCTGTGGATTTGGTGGAGGTTTGACATGGGGGAGTCTAATTGTTAAAATCTAGTTATATAATTGTGCTTGGCACATAATATAAAAGTTTATTTATTTTTAAGGAGACAAACATGGCAGTATTTGAAAAAGTACAAGAAATTATTGTTGAAGAACTCGGCAAGGATCCAGAAGAAGTCAAATCTGAAACGACTTTTGATGAACTTGATGCTGATTCACTTGACGTTTTTCAAGTTATCTCAGAAATCGAAGATGAATTTGATATTCAAATCGAAACTGAAGATGGTCTGAACACTGTTGGCGACTTGGTTGCTTACGTGGAAGAAAAAACTAAATAATAGGATGTCTGAGAGTATTCTTAAGGGAATATTCTCTCTTCTTATACTGATAGTTTGACTGTCAAATTATTGATAAGATTGAACTTAGAAAGTCTAATTTAAGAATGAAAACTCGTATTACAGAATTATTGAATATAAATTATCCAATCTTCCAAGGAGGAATGGCTTGGGTTGCGGATGGTGATCTGGCAGGTGCTGTTTCCAATGCTGGTGGTTTAGGTATCATCGGTGGCGGTAATGCGCCTAAAGAAGTTGTCAAAGCTAACATTGATAAGGTCAAAGCGATTACCAATAAACCCTTTGGTGTCAATATCATGCTCTTATCTCCTTTTGTAGAGGACATTGTGGACCTTGTGATTGAAGAAGGGGTGAAAGTGGTAACGACAGGAGCCGGCAATCCAGGGAAATATATGGAAAGATTCCATAATGCTGGCATTACGGTTATTCCTGTTGTTCCGAGTGTTGCATTGGCTAAGCGAATGGAAAAACTAGGGGCAGATGCTGTTATTGCGGAAGGTATGGAAGCCGGCGGACATATTGGTAAGCTGACGACCATGACCTTGGTAAGACAGGTTGCGGATGCGGTTAGTATTCCAGTGATTGGTGCCGGCGGTGTGGCTGATGGCCGTGGTGCGGCTGCTATGTTCATGCTGGGAGCTGAAGCGGTTCAAATTGGAACACGGTTTGTAGTCGCTAAAGAATCTAATGCCCATCAAAATTTTAAAGATAAAATTTTAAAAGCCAAAGATATTGATACTGTTGTTTCGGCATCGGTTGTAGGACATCCTGTGCGAGCTATTAAAAATAAACTTGCAACCGCCTATAATCAAGCTGAAAAAGACTTCTTGGCTGGTAAAAAATCAGCAGAAGAAATTGAGGAACTTGGTGCCGGAGCACTCCGAAATGCAGTTGTTGATGGTGATGTTGTTAATGGTTCTGTGATGGCTGGTCAGATTGCAGGTTTGGTCAGCAAAGAAGAAACCTGTGCTGAAATCTTAGAAGACATCTACTTGGGCGCTGCAAAGGTCATCAAGGAAGAAGCTGCTCGCTGGTCCGATATCTAAATAGATAAGTGGGGAAATAAGATATGACTAAAACAGCATTTTTATTTGCTGGCCAGGGAGCACAAAAACTTGGCATGGCAAATGATTTGTATGAAGCCTATCCTATTGTGAGAGAGACGTTTGAAACAGCTCAAGCCATTCTTGGCTATGACGTGCGTGAATTGATTAATGAGGATCAGGATAAACTGAACCAAACACGTTATACGCAGCCGGCTGTTTTAACAACTTCGGTAGCTATTTATCGGCTATTGAAAGAAAAGGGATTTAAAGCAGATATTGTAGCCGGCCTGTCACTTGGTGAATATTCGGCTTTAGTAGCATCCGGCGCTATTTCTTTCGAAGATGCTCTGGCGCTTGTCGCCAAACGGGGACAGTTCATGGAAGAGGCTGCTCCTGCTGGAACTGGTAAAATGGTCGCTGTTATGAATACCGACCCACACCTCATTGAGGAAATCTGCCAGAAAGCCAGTCAAAAAGGAGTTGTCAGTCCAGCCAACTACAATACGCCTGCTCAAATTGTCATTGGCGGTCAGGCAGAAGCGGTTGACTATGCTGTTGAGCTACTGAAAGAGGCTGGAAGCAAACGTTTAATTCCTTTACAAGTATCAGGGCCTTTCCATACGGCCTTGCTTGAACCGGCAAGCCAGAAGTTAGCAGCTGAACTAGCCAAGGTTAGCTTTAAGGACTTCGAGATTCCTCTTGTAGGCAATACCAAGGCGGAGATTATGAAGGCCGAAGCTATTCAAGACCTTTTGGCTCGTCAGGTTAAAGAGCCTGTTCGTTTTTATGATTCAATTCAAACCATGAAAGACTTTGGTGTTGATCGTTATATTGAAATTGGTCCTGGGAAAGTGCTGACCGGCTTTTTGAAAAAAATTGATAAAGACGCCACAGTGTTCAATGTTGAAGACACGATTGGCTTAAATGCACTCTTGGAAGACTGAGGGAAAAAGATGGAAATAATAAATAAAAATGTTTTTATTACAGGTTCGACCAGAGGAATAGGTCTGGCTGTTGCTCATAAATTTGCTGCTGCCGGAGCCAATATTGTCTTGAATGGGCGTTCAGCAATTTCAGACGATTTAGTGGCTAGCTTTAAAGACTATGGTGTGAAAGTAGCTGCTATTTCTGGCGATGTTTCGGATTTCGAAGATGCCAGCCGCATGGTCGATGAGGCTGTTGAAGCACTTGGCAGTGTTGATATTCTGGTTAATAATGCCGGTATTACGAATGATAAATTGGTTTTCAAAATGACTGAGGAAGACTTTGATAAGGTTTTGAAAATTAATTTAACTGGTAGTTTTAACATGATCAAATCTGTTTTGAAACCCATGACTAAGGCCCGTCAGGGAGCTATTATCAATATGTCTAGTGTGGTTGGCCTCACTGGGAATGCTGGTCAGGCGAATTACGCAGCATCAAAGGCCGGTCTGATTGGTTTAACAAAATCAGTTGCTCGGGAAGTTGCGGCTAGAAACGTTCGTGTCAATGCGATTGCACCGGGTTTTATTGAGTCAGACATGACAGATAAAATTCCAGATAAAATGAAAGATGCCATGCTTGAGCAAATTCCGATGAAAAAATTTGGAAATACAGAAAATGTAGCTGATGTTGTATTGTTTTTAGCTCAGCAAGAGTACCTAACGGGACAGGTTATCGCTATTGACGGCGGAATGACCATGCAATAAGAAAAGGGGACAGAAAATGACAGAAAATAGAGTTGTAATCACAGGCTATGGTGTCACATCACCAATTGGAAATACGCCAGAAGAGTTTTGGAATAGTCTCGAAAAGGGTGAAATTGGTATCGGACCGATTACGAGATTTGATACGTCTGATATTCCCGTTCATAATGCAGGTGAGATTAAGGATTTCCCATTTGATAAATATTTTGTCCGGAAAGATAAAAATCGGATGGATTCTTATTCACTCTATGCCATTTATGCAACTCTTGAGGCTCTTGAAAATGCGAAACTAGACTTAGAAACGGTTGACCGTGACCGTACAGGTGTCATTGTATCATCGGGTATCGGTGGTTTGCAGGAAATGCAGGAACAAATCATTCGAATGCACGAAAAAGGAATTAAACGGATTCAGCCAATGTTTGTCCCTAAAGCGCTTTCTAATATGGCTGCCGGCAACATTGCGCTTCGCGTTGGTGCTAAAGGCGTTTGTAAATCGATTACCACAGCATGTGCTTCTGCTAACGATGCTATTGGCGAAGCCTTCCGTGAAATCAAGTTTGGTTTCCAGGATATTGTATTGGCGGGTGGTGCCGAAAGTACCATCAATGAAATTGGTATCGGTGGTTTCAATGCTTTAACTGCTTTATCAACTACCGAAGACCCTACTCGGGCGTCTATCCCATTTGATAAGGATCGTAATGGTTTTGTGATGGGGGAAGGGGCAGCCGTCTTGGTTGTTGAAAGCCTTGAGCATGCCCAAAAACGCGGAGCGACTATTCTAGCTGAAATTGTAGGTTATGGAAACACTTGTGATGCTTACCATCAAACCAGTCCTTCTCCAGATGGTTCAGGTGCTGCCAGAGCGATTAAATTGGCTATTCAAGAAGCTGGTATTGAGCCATCTCAGGTTGATTACGTCAATGCTCATGGAACGTCTACACCGGCTAATGAAAAAGGTGAGAGCCAGGCCATTGTTGCGGCACTTGGAAAAGAGGTTCCGGTATCATCGACAAAATCATTTACAGGTCATTTACTCGGGGCTGCAGGTGGTGTTGAAGCCATTGCTACCATTGAAGCTATTCGTCATAACTTTATTCCTATGACAGCGGGGACTAAGGAGCTTTCAGAAGATATTGAAGCGAATGTCATCTACGGTCAAGGAAAAGAAGCGCATTTGACTTATGCGATTTCAAATACTTTTGGCTTTGGTGGACACAACGCTGTTCTAGCCTTTAAAGCTTGGGAGGATTAATGTTGAATATTGCAGAAATTAAAGACTTGATGGCACAGTTTGATGCCTCAAGCCTACGTCAGTTTTCTTATAAGAATGCTTCCGACGAATTATCGTTTAGTAAAAGCGATGCCGTTTCACAGCCAGCATCAACACCGCAAGTGGCTCCTGCTGCTGAAGCTGTAAGAACTCAGATTCAGGAAGAAGTGGTAATATCAGAAACCAAACCGGACTCACCAGCAGTAAGTCCTCTTCCCAAGGAAGAGATTGCTGCTGAAGGAGATGTTGTGGAAAGTCCGCTTGTTGGGGTAGCTTACCTGTCACCTGCTCCGGATAAACCAGCCTTTGTCTCTGTCGGAGATTCGGTGAAAAAAGGTCAAACCCTTCTCATTATTGAAGCGATGAAGGTTATGAATGAGGTGCCAGCGCCCAAAGATGGTGTGATTACCGAAATTCTGGTTGATAATGAAGAAGTCATTGAATTTGGAAAAGGATTGGTAAGAATCAAATGATTGATATTACAAAAATTCGTGAAGCTCTGCCGCATCGCTATCCAATGCTTCTTGTAGACCGTGTTTTAGAGGTTTCTGATGATGAGATTGTTGCCATTAAAAATGTGACGATAAATGAACCTTTTTTCAATGGGCATTTTCCAGAATACCCCGTTATGCCAGGAGTTCTCATCATGGAAGCTTTGGCTCAGACAGCAGGTGTTTTAGAATTGTCAAAAGAGGAAAATAAAGGAAAACTGGTTTTCTACGCTGGAATGGATAAGGTCAAGTTTAAAAAGCAGGTGGTTCCAGGGGATCAGTTAGTCATGACTGCTAAATTTATCAAACGTCGCGGAACCATTGCTGTTGTTGAAGCTAAAGCTGAAGTGGATGGAAAACTTGCGGCCAGCGGGACCTTAACATTTGCCATCGGAAACTAAATGCAAAAGGTATTAGATAGAGAAGGAAAATCATGTTTAAGAAAATCTTGATTGCCAATCGTGGTGAAATTGCTGTTCGTATCATTCGAGCAGCCAGAGAATTAGGAATTGCGACTGTTGCAGTCTATTCAGAAGCTGATAAAACATCTCTTCATACTCTGTTGGCAGATGAGGCAGTTTGTATTGGCCCGGCAAAGTCTGCGGATTCTTATCTTAATATGAATTCGGTTTTGTCAGCTGCCATTGTAACTGGTGCAGAAGCTATTCACCCAGGATTTGGGTTTTTAAGTGAAAACTCTAAATTTGCTACGATGTGCGAGGAAATGCATATTAAATTTATTGGCCCAGCTGGTTCGGTAATGGATAAAATGGGTGATAAAATCAATGCACGTTCTGAGATGGTCAAGGCAAATGTTCCTGTCATCCCTGGTTCAGATGGGGAAGTTTATACCGGACAGGAAGCTCTTAAAATTGCGGATAAGATTGGCTATCCCGTTATGCTGAAAGCTTCTGCAGGCGGAGGCGGTAAAGGGATTCGTAAGGTTGAGAAAAAAGAAGATTTACTTGCCGCATTCGAATCTGCTTCTCAGGAGGCTGTTGCTGCCTTTGGCAATGGGGCGATGTATCTAGAGAAAGTCATCTATCCTGCTCGCCACATAGAAGTTCAGATTCTGGGAGACTCTTTTGGTCACATTATTCATTTGGGTGAGCGTGATTGCTCCCTCCAACGAAATAATCAAAAAGTTCTAGAGGAGAGCCCTTCTATTGCTATTGGGAAAACCTTGCGTACCCAGATGGGAGAAGCGGCTGTTCGAGCTGCCAAAGCCGTTGGCTATGAAAATGCTGGCACCATCGAATTTCTTCTTGATGAGGAAACAGAACAATTTTTCTTCATGGAGATGAATACGCGGGTTCAGGTGGAACACCCTGTTACGGAATTTGTCACCGGTGTTGATATTGTTAAAGAGCAAATTCGGATTGCGGCGGGACAACCCTTAGAGTATCAACAAGATGCTATTCAGATTACTGGGCATGCCATTGAATGCCGTATCAATGCTGAGAATCCAAAATTCAACTTTGCACCAAGTCCCGGTAAGATTAAAGACTTATTCTTGCCAAGCGGGGGCGTAGGTTTGCGTGTGGATAGTGCCATGTATGCGGGCTACAGTATCCCTCCTTACTATGACAGTATGGTTGCGAAGATTATTGTTCATGGTGAAAATCGTTTTGAAGCATTGATGAAGATGCAGCGCGCTCTGTTTGAGTTTGAAATTTCAGGTGTGGTTACCAATGCTGAGTTTCAGCTAGATTTAATTTCTGATGCTCATGTGATTGCAGGTGATTATGATACATCGTTTTTGATGGAAAAATTCCTGCCTAATTATATCAAACAAGAGGAGTAAACTATGGCTTTATTTGAACGTAAAGAGAAGTATATTCGGATAAATCCCAACCGTTCAATGAAGAGAACAGAACCGAGGGAGACCCCCGAGGTGCCTGATGAGTTATTTGCCAAATGTCCCTCTTGCAAACATATGATTTACCAAAAAGATTTGGGGCTGGAAAAGATTTGTCCGCACTGTTCTTACAACTTCAGAATTTCCGCTCAGGAGCGCCTTGCTTTGACAGCTGACGAAAATTCTTTTGAGGAGTTATTCACGGGAATCAAAACCAAGAACCCTTTAGATTTTCCTGGTTATGAGGAAAAGCTGGCGCTTGTTCAAGAAAAAACAGGTTTAGATGAGGCAGTCGTTACAGGGATAGCAACTATCGAAGGGAATAGGACGGCTCTGGCGGTTATGGATTCTAATTTTATCATGGCTTCCATGGGAACTGTGGTAGGTGAAAAAATAACGCGTCTTTTTGAATTAGCAACCCAAGAAAAGCTACCGGTTGTCATTTTTACGGCGTCAGGCGGGGCACGGATGCAGGAAGGGATTATGAGTCTGATGCAGATGGCCAAGGTTTCAGCAGCGGTCAAACAGCATTCGAATCAAGGGCTTTTTTACCTGACTGTTCTAACTGATCCGACAACGGGCGGTGTAACAGCAAGTTTTGCTATGGAAGGTGACATTATCTTAGCTGAGCCACAAACCTTGATTGGATTTGCTGGTCGGCGAGTGATTGAAACAACCGTTCGAGAAAATCTGCCGGATGATTTCCAAAAAGCGGAATTTCTTTTGGATCATGGTTTTGTTGATGCGATTGTCAAACGAGTAGATATGAAGTCGACGGTAGCTAAGCTTCTTGCCTTTCACGGAGGTGTCAAATGAGTGATGTATCAAGAGTGCTCAGAGAAGCCCGGAATCAAAGCCGTCTGACCAGCCTTGATTATGCGATGGCCATTTTTGATGATTTTATTGAACTTCATGGCGATCGTCATTTCGGTGATGACGGGGCCATTATTGGAGGTCTAGCCAAACTTGACGGTCAGCCCGTCACAGTCATTGGGATTCAAAAAGGGAAAAATCTTCAGGATAATTTGAACCGGAATTTTGGTCAGCCGAATCCAGAAGGCTATCGTAAGGCACTTCGTTTAATGAAACAGGCTGAGAAATTTAATCGTCCGGTTATTACTTTCATCAATACAGCGGGTGCTTATCCAGGTATTGGTGCTGAGGAACGGGGGCAGGGAGAGGCTATTGCCCGAAATCTGCTTGAGATGAGCGATCTGAAGGTGCCGATTATTGCTATTATCATCGGTGAAGGAGGCTCTGGGGGAGCTTTGGCTTTGGCGGTTGCTGATAAGGTCTGGATGCTGGAGCACACCATGTATGCCGTTCTCAGTCCAGAAGGGTTTGCGTCCATTCTATGGAAGGATGGCAGCCGAGCGACGGAAGCTGCGGAGCTGATGAAAATAACTGCTGGAGAGCTTCTTAAGATGGGAATCGTAGATAAGGTGATTCCGGAACATGGTTATTTTTCTAGTGAAATTTTGGAGGCTATCAAAACCAGTCTGATTGAAGAATTACAGGCTTTGCAGGCCTTGCCACTGGGAGAACTCCTCGACAGGCGGTACCAACGCTTTAGAAACTATTAAGAAAAAATCTCATTTTCGGATGAGATTTTTCCTTTGCTTTAAAATCCTTTTTCAAGAAGGTAATGTTGTTGGGCTTATGTTATAATTAAGGGATAAAGCAAAAGTGGAGGTCAGATGAGCAGATTAATTCCCGGGCGCATTCGGAATCAAGGCATAGAGCTTTATAACCAAGGCTCCGTTTCTCTGGTTGAAGAAAAAGACCATATTATTCTAGCCCAAGTAGGGGACTGTCACTTGCAGTTTTCCTTTAATGATGACTTAATTAGCTGTCCTTGTTCCCTGTTTCAGAAAAAAGGCTACTGCAGCCATTTGGCTGCTGTTGAACATTACCTTAAAATCAATCCTCAAGGAAAAGACCTCTCTGAGAGTTTGAGTGAGGAAGAAAAGGAAATGGCATCAACCAAGAAGAAAACCTCTTTTGGCAGTCTTTTTTTGGATGGTTTAAAGGTAAATGAGGATGATGAAACGCGTTATCGCTTGCTTGCTCAGGGCAGTAAGAGCCCTTATTCGTCCAATTTTTGGTGGACGTTGAAGATTAACCGTCTTCCAGATGAGAGAACCTATGTCATTCGTGATATCAAGTCTTTTTTATCCACGGTGAAAAAGGAGAGCTATTATCAGATTGGTAAGAATTACTATGAGCCCTTATCTTTTTTGCAGTTTGATGAAGCCAGCCAAGATCTGCTTGAGTTTTTATATCGGCTTTTGCCGGATGCCAAACAGGCGGACACTGATTTTATTTTTCCAAATCATGGTCGGCACCTAGCTCTTTCTAGTGGCTTTTTTGAAGAGGGGGTCCGTCTATTAAACAAACTCTATGATTTCTCCTTTGAGACTGAAAATCGTCTCTATCATCAGCTCTATTTTAAGGAGCTGGAGGCAGAAGATCAGTTCTATCATTTTGACGTTCTGGTTCATCGCCAGTCGATAGAGCTCCTGATTCAAGAAAAACAGGCTGACCTATTTTTTGATAATAGCTATTTATTGGCAGGCGATACCTTCTATCATTTAAATGCCAAGCAAGCCAAATTGGCAGCTGCAATTAAGAGTTTGCCACTAGAAACTGATTTGGCCAAGCATATCTATTTTGATTTTGATGATCAGGGCAAACTGGCAGCCAGTCTTCTGGATTTTAAAAGCCTTGGGCAGGTCAAGGCTCCCTCATCCTTTCTTATCCAGGATTTTGAGGTCAACTTTTATTTTGATCGCTTAGATGATGGTAGGCTTATACTAAGTATCATCCTTGACTATGGTCGGTTTAAGGTGAGCAGTCAGGAAGAAAAAGACCTTCTTCCTTTTGCTAGTCATTTTAAGAAGGAAGAGAAACTATGGCGGTTGCTCAAGAACTCTGGTTTCAGCAAGGGTTTTCAGTCTTATCATGCTCCGCTGGCCGGAAAGGATCTTTATCATTTCTTTGACAAGACCCTCAAAGCCTTTGAGAAATTCGGCCGAGTCACTTTGTCAGAACGTTTTGAGGCAATGCGCTTGTTAGAACGCCCGCATATCGATGTCAAGACCAATAGAGGACTCCTAGAGGTTTCTTTTGACTTTTCCAAGTTGGATAAGGAGGACATCAATCAGGCCCTAGACGCACTCTTTTCCAACCAGGCTTACTTTGTCAGCCAGTCGGGGCGATTAGTGGTGTTTGATGACGAAACGCAGAAAGTCAGCCATACCTTGCAGGATTTACGGGCGAAAAAAGTCTCAGGCGGTCGTTTACAAGTGTCTAAAATGGCAGCTTTTCCATTGGCGGATGCTTTGCAAGGCTTATCTGACATTAGTTTTTCAGAAGAGTTTTCACGGCTGGCCTATGATCTCAGGCATCCAGAAGCCTTTAACTTGCCGGAAATTGATGTGAAGGCGCAGCTGAGAGATTATCAGCTGACGGGAGTTAAATGGATGTCTATGCTTGACCAATACGGCTTTGGCGGTATTTTGGCCGATGATATGGGGCTTGGAAAAACGCTTCAGACACTGACTTTTTTAAAAAGCAAGTTAACAGATAGAGCCACTAGTGTTCTAATCCTATCTCCTTCTAGCCTTATCTATAATTGGCAGGATGAGTGCCATAAATTTGCGCCAGATCTCGATGTTGCGGTTGCTTATGGAACTAAGGAACTGAGAGAAGAGGTTATCAAAGAGGGACACCAGATTACCATAACCAGTTACGCTTCTTTTCGTCAGGATTTTGAGAGTTACAATCAGCTGCAGTTTGACTACTTAATTTTGGACGAGGCGCAAGTGATGAAAAACACACAGACAAAAATTGCTCAGAGTTTGCGAGCTTTTGATGTTAAAAATTGCTTTGCACTGTCTGGGACACCGATTGAAAATAAATTGCTCGAAATTTGGTCAATTTTTCAAATTGTTCTTCCGGGCTTACTACCCAGTCAAAAACAGTTTAGCAAACTCGATCCGAAGCAAGTTGCCCGTTACATTCAGCCCTTTGTGATGCGGCGTAAAAAGGAAGATGTGCTGCCTGAGCTGCCTGATTTAATTGAGGTGAACTATCACAACGATTTGGCAGAGGAGCAAAAGGCTATTTACTTGGCGCAGCTGCAGCAGATTCAGGAGACGGTGATCAATCGGAGCGATGATCTTAATCATCGCAAAAAGATTGAAATTCTGTCCGGGATTACACGTTTGCGGCAAATCTGCGATACGCCTCAGTTGTTCATGCCCTATAATGGGGAAAGCGGAAAAGTTTCTGCCCTGCGTGACTTGCTAATACAGATTAAGGAGAATGGACATCGGACGCTCATCTTCTCTCAATTTAGGGGCATGCTTGATATTGTTGAAAAAGAGATGGCTAGCCTGGGCTTGAGTGCCTATAAAATGACCGGTTCTACCCCTGCGAATGAACGCCAAGAAATGACCAAAGCCTTTAACAACGGAAGCAAGGACGCTTTCTTGATTTCCCTCAAGGCTGGCGGAGTCGGTCTTAATTTAGCAGGTGCTGATACGGTTATTCTCATTGATCTTTGGTGGAATCCGGCTGTTGAAATGCAGGCTATCAGCAGAGCTCACCGTTTGGGTCAGAAGGAAAATGTTGAGGTTTACCGTCTGATTACCAAGGGAACGATTGAAGAAAAAATCTTAGAACTTCAAGAAAGCAAAAAACACTTAGTAACAACTGTTTTAGATGGTGATGAAAGCAGAGCGAGCCTTTCGATGGAAGATATTAAAGAAATTTTAGGGATTTCATGAGAGATAGCTTTCAAAATATCAGATTTTAGTTTATAATAGGAATGTTTCAGAAAGGAGAGTCTCATGAGTCGTATCAGAAAATTTCCATTGGTTGCGGACAATGATATTGTTGTTCAACAGGCTAAACAGATGCATTTGTACGAGAACGAAGATTTGATTACCAATATTCATGGGCCTTATGAAGATAAGGTTTATGACGATGTGACACAAGACTATCACTTTATTCCTGAAAACCCTGCCTCAGATCAAGTTCCAGCAGAGCGATTAAAGACGCAGCGGGCTGGAAAGACCTATGCCGAAATGGCCAGAGAAGAAGCTCGGCGCGATTTAAAGAAAAAACGTCAGTCTTATGTAACGAGCAGTGACTTTAGCAAAACATCAAGCCATAGTTACCAGCCTAGCTTTTCACGACCAGCCTCACTTTCTAAAACAGCTAAGCCGAGCTCTGTGAGTGAACTGGCGCGTTTTACTTCTCAGTTGAGACAGGACTCTTATATTTTGGCTGAGTTGCCGCAAGTGTACTCAGAACCACAAAATCAAATTGAAAAACCCAAAAAGAACAGCTATGACTTTTTAAAAACGAGTCAAATTTACAACCGACAAGATTATCAAGAACAAAAAGAGCGACAGGTGGCTCAAGAGCTAAACTTAACGCCTTTTGATGATGCGAACTAGAGGAGAACAGATGGTTAAGACCTTTCACTTTATTGGAATAAAAGGATCAGGCATGAGTGCTTTGGCCTTGATGCTGCATCAAATGGGCTATAAGGTACAAGGGAGTGATGTTGACAAATACTACTTTACTCAGCATGGTCTCGAAAAAGCCGGTATCCCTATTTTGCCGTTTGATGCAGCTAATATTTCAGAGGATCTGGAACTGATTGCAGGAAATGCCTTTCGTGAAGATAACAATGCTGAGCTGGCCTATGCTATTCAGCAACGGATTCCCTTTAAGCGTTACCATGAATTTTTAGGCGATTTTATGCGTCAATTCACTAGTTTAGGTGTAGCTGGAGCTCATGGTAAGACCTCAACGACAGGACTCTTAGCCCATGTTTTGAAAAATATTACGGATACCAGCTATTTAATTGGAGACGGCAGTGGCCGCGGTCTGGCTAACAGCCAGTATTTTGTCTTTGAATCGGACGAATATGAGCGCCACTTCATGCCCTATCATCCGGAATACTCTATCATCACTAATATTGACTTTGATCATCCGGATTATTTTACTAGTGTTGACGATGTGTTTGATGCCTTTAATGATTATGCCAAACAGGTCCAAAAAGCTCTTTTTGTTTATGGAGAAGATCCTTACCTGCGGAAGATTACGGCAACTGCCCCAATCTACTATTATGGGTTTGAAGCGAATGATGATTTTCAAGCCTGCGATATTTTACGGACAACGAATGGTTCGGATTTCAAGGTGAAGCATGGTGACCATCTCTTAGGTCCTTTTCACGTTCCGGCCTATGGCAGACATAATATTTTGAACGCAACAGCTGTTATTGCTAACCTATATGTTGCGGGCATTGATATGAACCTTGTTGCCCAGCATCTGAAGACTTTCAGGGGGGTCAAACGGCGTTTTTCAGAAAAAGCCATCAATGGAACGGTGATTATTGACGATTTTGCCCACCATCCTACTGAAATCATTGCCACCTTGGATGCTGCTCGGCAAAAATATCCTTCAAAGGAAATAGTAGCGATTTTTCAGCCTCATACCTTCACCAGAACGATTGCCCTCTTAGATGAATTTGCAGAGGCCTTAAATGAAGCAGACAGTGTTTACTTGGCTCAAATTTATGGCTCTGCGCGTGAAGTCGATCGCGGGGATGTCAAAGTTGAAGATTTGGCTGCCAAGATAGTCAAGCCGGCCAAGGTTGTGACCGTTGAAAATGTGTCCCCGCTCCTTGATCATAATGACGCTGTCTTTGTTTTTATGGGAGCAGGAGATATTCAGCTTTATGAACGTTCTTTTGAAGAGCTTCTAGCTAACCTAACGAAAAGTAATCAATAAAGACGTCTGGAGTTTTCCAGGCTCTTTCCTATTTTTGCGGTCTTCAGAGAGGAAAAAGCATTATGTTAATCAGACAGGTCAGAAAAGACGATTTAGCAGAAGTGGTTCGTATTGAGCAAGAAAATTTTTCAGAAGCCGAAGCGGCATCGCCTGAGGCTATGCAGGAGCGAATCGCTCATATTCCTGACACCTTTTTAATTGCTGAGTTAGATGGCAGGCTGGCAGGTTATATTGAAGGTCCAGTGATCAAGCAACGCTATCTGACGGATGACCTGTTTCAGCAAGTTCTCCCCAACCCTAAAAAGTCAGGTTTCATTGCGGTGACGAGTTTGTCGGTTGATCATGAATTCAAAAAACAAGGGATAGGAACCATGTTAGTGGGGACACTCAAGGACTTGGCTGTTGCTCAAAAAAGACAAGGCATTACCCTAACCTGCCATGATTATCTGATCGGCTATTATGAAATGAATGGCTTTATCAATGAAGGCTTGTCAGCGTCTGCACATGGAGGGGCAACCTGGTACAATATGGTTTGGGAAAATCCAGAATTCTAATGTTTTGTTACGCTCTTGTAATAAAAAATTGTTAATATTGCCTTTAAAGCGGTTTTAAGTTATAATAGCGTGTGATAGACATTAGGAGGATAAGCCTTGACGGATATCTTTAATGAAGAAGAAAACCAGAAAGAAGCCAAGACAAAGAGTTTCAAGGAACAAATCTTAGCCGACCTGGCAAAAGCCAGACAGGTTCGGCAGGAACGGGATGAAGCCTTTTTAAAGGCGGAAGAAGCTGCTAAAGAAGCGGCCAAAAAAGCTTCTCTTCAAAAAGCCAATGAAGAACGCCGTCATCTGTCAGAAAAAAAGACTTTTGAACCTATTGAGATTAAGAGAGACCCAGAGATTGCTTCTCAGGTCTCTGACAATCCTAGCAAAGAGGATGTAGATGATGTGCTGACAAATCTGGATCAGGTTTTTAACCCTGATGCAGACAGCCCAACTCCAAACTCTCAGCCAACTGAAAAAGCGTCAAAACCAGAACCCAAACAGGTTATTGATTGGTCTGATGATGGCGTGTCTGAGAGTCTCAAAACGTCCAAGCCCACCTGGGAAAAAGTCTCTTTAGAAAAGCCAGCAGCAACGGAGCCTTCTGATTTTGTGAAAGAGGCTAAACCCGTGAAACATCATGTATCAGATTCTGATGAGTCTGAAACCAAGGCCAAGGTTTTGCCTTCTCCTAAGCAAGAAGAGGGTTCAACAGAGCCTTCAGAATCTCAAGAGGAAGACAGCATGCAGCAAAAGCGTCGTCATAAACGAAGAAAGACCAATAAGATTGCTAGAAGGATAGCCCTTTATTTAGTCAGTATTATTCTGCTGGCCATGCTAGCCCTAGGTATTTTTGGCTATACCTATGTGACCAGTGCCATTAAGCCGGTTGACAGCAAATCAACAGCTTATGTTCAGGTTGAGATTCCTGAAGGATCAGGGAACCGTTTGATTGGGCAGATTTTGGAGAAGAAGGGCCTTATTAAGAGTGCAACAGTTTTTAATTACTACACCAAGTTTAAGAACTACGGCAATTTCCAAAGTGGTTATTATAACCTGCAAAAAAGTATGTCTCTGGAGAAAATTGCGAATACCTTGCAAGCGGGCGGCACAGCTCAACCATCTGATCCTGTCTTAGGTAAAGTGCTCATTCCGGAAGGTTATACCATTAAGCAGATTTCAGAGGCCATTACGTCTAATGCCAATACCAAATCCAAAACAGATAAAACGCCGTTTACAGCAAAAGCATTTTTAGAAAAAGTGAAAGACAAGACTTTCATTGAAAAAATGGTCAAGAAGTATCCGAAACTCTTGGCTAGCCTGCCAGATGCTTCCAAAGTGAAGTATCAGTTGGAAGGCTATCTCTTCCCAGCGACCTACACTTACTCTGATAAGACGAGTGTTGAGGATATGATTGACAGTATGCTTAAGGCGATGGATGATAACTTATCCGCTTATTATGATACGATTGCTTCTAAAAACTTAACGGTCAATGAAGTATTGACTCTGGCCTCTTTGGTTGAAAAAGAGGGAGCAACGGATGATGATCGCAAAAAAATCGCCAGTGTCTTCTATAATCGGCTGAATCAAGACATGCCGCTTCAGTCTAATATCGCTATTCTTTATGCAACAGATAAACTGGGAACCAAAACCACTCTGGCTGAGGATGCAGCAATTGATACTTCGATTGATTCACCTTATAATATCTATAAAAATACTGGTCTGATGCCTGGTGCTGTTGATAACCCCGGACTGTCGGCCATCAAGGCGACAATTGAGCCGGATTCAACCGACTATCTGTATTTTGTTGCTGATGTTACCACTGGTAATGTCTATTACGCCAAAACTTATGACGAACACGAAGCTAATGTTGAAAAGTATGTCAACAGTAAATTAACAACAAGTAGTTCTGATTAAAAATTATGCGGTCAATCCGCATAATTTTTAATGTCAGGAAATCCTAAAAAGAAAAGAGAAACTATCATGGTAGAAAAAACCTATTCAATGACACTTGCAGAAAAAGAACAACTGGAAAAAGAATTAGAAGAATTGAAACTCGTTCGCCGTCCAGAAGTTGTAGAACGTATTAAAATAGCTCGTTCCTACGGTGATCTTTCGGAAAATAGTGAGTACGAAGCAGCTAAGGATGAACAAGCTTTTGTTGAAGGACAAATTTCAAGCATTGAAACTAAAATTCGTTACGCAGAAATTGTGGACAGTGATGCTGTCGCTAAAAATGAAGTAGCAATCGGTAAAACAGTTGTGGTTCGTGAGGTAGGCACCAAGGATGAGGATACCTATTCTATCGTAGGTGCAGCGGGAGCGGATGTTTTTTCAGGGAAAATTTCAAATGAAAGTCCGATTGCCCAAGCTCTGATTGGTAAAAAAACAGGGGATACAACAACCATTGAATCTCCGGCAGGTGCCTATGAGGTTGAGATTGTTAAGGTTAGCAAAACCAAATAAAGACGTGCTCTTTAAAGCAGAGCACAGTAAGCATCTCCTGGGAACAGGAGATTTTTTAGAAGTCAAAAAGCCCCTTAGATATTTTCTAAGGGGCTTGCTTTAGTTTAGTGACGTTTCCTTTGCTTTCCGGCGTTACGCTTTGCTTTTGCTTGCTTATTGGCGATAGCCTTTTGTTTGGCTGTTTCTTGTTGGTTAGGGGTGACATCTTTAGGTGCAGCCCCGGATTTAAATGGTTTTGGTGGGTTTTTCTCAAATTCTTCCGCAATTTGCTTCCGCAATCTTGGTTTAATGTAATAGTTGGTCAACAACTGTTGAAGAATCGTGAAGATACCGCCGACGAACCAGTAAAGTCCAACACCGGCTGGGGAACTCATCATGAAGAAAACCATCATGAGCGGCGTCACATACATCATTGTCTTCATCTGCTGTTTCTGAGCCTCAGGAACTCCTTGAATAGACAGGTAAGACTGGATGAAGTAGAGGATACCGGTGATAATAGTCAGCACTAGGCTGGTCTGACCGAGGTTAATACCAAAGAAGGTGCTGGTTGAGATACCTTCTGTAAATTTAGCGGCATAGAAGAGAGCCGAGAAGAAAGGCATCTGAATGAGAATGGGCAGGCAGCCGATTCCGCCCAGCATGCTGAGACCGTAGTGGCGCTGTGCGGCCATATACTCGGTCTGTGCGGCCATTTTTTCATCCTGTGTTTTAGCATTTTTCATCCGCTCTTGGATCGGGTCAAAAACGGGTTTCAGGTAGGCCATCTTTTCGGCTTGCAGGCTGCTCTTGCGAATTTGACTAATACTGAGTGGCAGGATAATAAAGAGACGAACAATGACGGTTACGGTAATGATAGCCATCCCAAAGCCGAGGCCCAAGTCGTTGGCAAAGTATTTAATGGCTCCTCCCATAGGAGCCACTAAAAATTTATAAACCCAGCCTTCACCGGTCGGAACACCATTCTTTTGCTGGACGCAGCCAGATAAAAAGAAGAGCAGAGACAGGGCTAAACCAGAAAATAGGAGACGTTTAGTAGTTTTCTTCACAATAAATTTCCTTCATCTTTTAATAATACCTATCTATTTTACTGTTTTTTAAGAAAATACTCAATAGTTCTTAAGGCTGATTTTTAATTTGCCATCCGAAAATCGGAATAGTCCTCAAAATGGACCATTTTGACATCCACATAGGTGATTTTGGCAAAACGTGAGGGTCCTTTTCGGATAGCTTGAATAAATTTTGCCATTTTTTCGGGCTTGTCCGATTGGGCTAAGATTTCTACGGTTCCATCGTCATTATTCCAAACACGTCCATAAATATCCCCTATGTCCAAAGCTAACTGATAGGTTGAGTAGCGAAAGCCTACCCCCTGAACACGGCCGGAAACAATCAATCTGACTTTTTTCATCTTTTTTCTCCTTTTCTGCTATAATATCCTTATGACTATTATAACCTCAAAAGCCAATCCTTTGATCAAAAAAATCAAAAAATTACAGCAAAAAAAATACCGTCAGACTTCTTATTTGATAGAAGGATGGCATTTGTATGAAGAGGCTCTGAAGTATCAGGCTGCCATTTTGAGGGTTTTCGTTTTAGAGGAGTTTGCTGACAGGATCCAACAACACCCCAACACCCATTTGGTTACAGAAAGCGTGCTGAGGGAGCTGTGTGATTCGAAAACCCCTCAAGGGATTGTGGCCGAGCTTGCCTTGCCCAAAAACGATTTTGTTCCATCTGCTCAAGGCAGATACTTGCTGCTGGAAGATATACAGGACCCCGGAAATCTGGGAACGATGATTCGGACAGCAGATGCTGCCGGTTTGGATGCGGTCTTTATTTCAGAAAAATCTGCTGATGTTTATAATCAAAAAACACTGCGCTCCATGCAAGGAAGCCATTTCCATCTTCCGGTTATTCGCTGTTCCCTTCTTGATTTAGTTGATCAATTTAATGATTTAGGGCTTTTGACTATCGCAACTACTTTGTCTCAGGCGTCAATTGATTATCAACAAGTGGGCAGGGGTCAGCAGTTTGCTGTGATTATGGGAAATGAGGGTCAGGGGATCAGTCAAGCTATGGCAGAAAAAGCTCAGCTGCAGGTTCATATCAGTATGCCGGGTCAGGCAGAGAGCCTCAATGTTGCGGTTGCAGCTGGTATATTAATTTTTAGGCTGCTTTAAGAACTTATGGTATAATATCTGTGAGGTGATATTGATGAAAAAATATACTCAAGATAAGGAATACATGAGCCTTGTCGGCCATTTAATCCAGAATCCTCGTTTTAAGAAATTAGATGGGATTGTTCAGCATCATCACTCCACACGCTTAGAACACTCGATAAATGTTTCCTATACGAGTTACCGCATCGCTAAAAAGTTTGGTTGGGATGTTCCGAGTACCGCTAGAGGAGCGCTGTTACACGATTTGTTCTATTATGACTGGCGTGATACAAAGTTTAACAAGGGTCATGCTTGGGTCCATCCTCGCATCGCTGTGCGCAATGCTAGAAAGCTGACCAAACTCAATAAAAAAGAAGAAGACATCATCCTAAAACATATGTGGGGAGCCACCATCGCCCCTCCCCGCTATAAGGAAGGTTATATTGTGACAATGGTTGATAAGTATTGGGCAATCAAGGAAGCGACAACTCCCTTGAGGAAACGCTGGCAGAAACGTCGGATTTTCCGCCGGAAATTCTTAGGTAGCCATAATCATTAAAAAGAAGTAGGAGATTGATATGACAAATCATAATGGTATTTATGTTCAGAGTGAGACTGGTCTCAGTCGTTTTTTCGCTAAGATTTACAGCTTGGTGGGCATTGGCGTGGCCCTTTCGGCAGTAGTTTCTTATATGATGCTTTACATCTTCAGGGACAACATGATTGCCATCCTGCTCAATGCTCCTTGGATTTATTATGTGGCTATCTTTGCTGAGCTGGGGCTGGTTCTTTTTGCGAGCGGAGCAGCTCGTAAAAATAGTCCAACGGCCCTTCCGCTTTTCCTAATTTATTCGGCCCTTAATGGCTTCACCTTGAGTTTTATTATTGCCAGCTATGCGCAAGCAACTGTCTTGCAGGCCTTTGTGTCATCGGCTCTCGTCTTTTTCATTATGGCTATTATCGGTGTGACCATTAAGAAGGATCTTTCTGGAATGGCGAAGTTTCTTATGGCGGCTTTGATTGGAATTATCGTGGCCAGTGTCGTGAATATTTTTATCGGAAGCGGCACCATGAGTTTCATTATCAGTATCGTGTCAGTCTTGATTTTCTCAGGTTTGATTGCTTTTGATAATCAGTTGATCAAACGGGTTTATGAGCAGACTGGCGGCAATGTCGGTGATGGCTGGGCTATTTCAATGGCGCTAAATCTTTACTTAGACTTCATCAACCTCTTCCTTAGTCTTTTACGGATTTTTGGAAGCAATGATTAGGTTTTAATAGAATCCCTGCTATGCAGGGATTTTTTTATGGTATAATAAGAACATTATCTTTATTGGAGACGACGATGAAATTGCCATTTATTAACAAAGAAGCCTTAGATAAAATCACTGCCCAGTACCCAACCCCTTTCCATCTCTATGATGAAAAAGGAATTCGAGAAACAGCGCGTGCCTTAAACGATGCTTTTTCTTGGAATAAGGGCTTTAAAGAATATTTTGCAGTCAAGGCGACTCCGACGCCGGCTATCTTAAAAATATTACAGGAAGAAAACTGTGGTGTGGACTGTGCGACCGAAGTTGAGCTGATGATGGCCCATAAACTTGGTTTTAAGGATATTATGTTTTCCTCTAATAATACAGAAGGAAAGGAATACCGTTATGCTCGTCAGGTTGGTGCCATTATTAACTTGGACGCTTATGAAGATATTGCCTTTCTGAAAGAAGAAGCCGGCTTGCCTGAGGTGGTCTCTTTGCGCTACAATCCTGGCGGTGTTTTTGCTCTGGGGACTGACATTATGGATAATCCAGAAGAATCTAAGTTTGGCATGACCAAGGAGCAGCTGCTTAAGGGATTTCAAGAACTTAGAGATCAAGGGGTCAAAACATTTGGTCTTCATGCCTTTTTGGCATCAAATACGATTACCAATGATTACTATCCTGTGCTGGCGCGTCAGCTTTTTGAGCTGATCCTAGAGATACGAGATCAGACAGGAATCAAGCTAGATTTTATCAACCTTTCAGGTGGTATCGGTGTCAATTATCATCCAGAAGAGACAGCCAATGATATTGCCCTTATTGGAGAAGGTGTTCGTGCGGTCTATGACGAAATTCTAGTACCCGCAGGTCTGGGGCAAATTAAGATTTTTACGGAATTAGGCCGATTCATGTTGGCATCACACGGGCTTTTGGTCACCAAAGTTCTCCACCGCAAGACAACCTATCGGACTTATATCGGTGTTGATGCTTCGGCAGTCAATCTGCTGCGTCCAGCTATGTATGGTTCTTACCACCATATTACTAATATGGATAAAGGAGAAAACGCTCCGAAAGAGATTGTTGATGTGGTCGGCGGTCTCTGTGAAAACAATGATAAATTTGCCAAAGAACGTCAACTGCCTGTGACCGATATTGGTGATACCCTAGTCATTCATGACACAGGCGCCCATGGGTTTTCAATGGGGTATCAGTACAACGCCAAATTACGGTCTGCGGAGATTCT
This sequence comes from Streptococcus ferus DSM 20646, assembly GCF_000372425.1. Classification (GTDB taxonomy): domain Bacteria; phylum Bacillota; class Bacilli; order Lactobacillales; family Streptococcaceae; genus Streptococcus; species Streptococcus ferus. The sequence goes on along the minus strand of NZ_AQVD01000002.1, from coordinate 444,680 downwards.
CTATCAAGAAGATGGGACTGCCCGTCTTATCCGACGAGCAGAGACGCCAGAAGATTATTTTGCAACCCTGTATGGTTTTGATTTTGAAAAATAGGTGAAAGTCCTTGAGAGGGCTTTCTTTTATTTCGCCTTTTCTTCCTTTGTTTTTGTCAATACAGCAGTTTTTTGCTATAATAAGGGGTGTAAAAAATGGAGGAGATTAACACTTATATGAATACCTTTTTATGGATTTTAATTGTTTTTGCAGCCCTAATAGGGGGACTTGTGGGAGGTGCCTTTATTGCCCGTAAGCAAATGGAAAAATATCTCGAAGAAAACCCGCCTCTTAATGAAGATGTGATCCGTACCATGATGTCTCAAATGGGTCAAAAACCTAGTGAAGCGAAGGTTCAGCAGGTTGTCCGTCAGATGAACCGCCAGCAGAAGGCAGCCAAGGCTAAAAAGAAATAGATCTTTGAATAAGACTGGGGACACCTAGTCTTATTTTAGGGAGAATAGACATGGATAATCGACCGATTGGTTTTTTGGACTCGGGTGTCGGCGGCCTGACCGTCGTTCGCGAATTGATGCGTCAGCTGCCCCATGAGGAAGTTGTTTATATTGGTGACTCGGCGCGTGCCCCTTATGGCCCGCGGCCGGCTGAGCAGATAAAAGACTATACTTGGCAGCTGGTTAACTTTCTTTTGACAAAAGATGTTAAAATGATTGTTTTTGCGTGCAATACAGCAACCGCTGTTGCCTGGGAAGAAGTCAAGGCTAAACTTGACATTCCTGTTTTAGGGGTCATCCTTCCAGGTGCTAGTGCGGCAATCAAGTCCAGCAGTTCTGGGCAGATTGGGGTTATTGGTACGCCGATGACGATTGCTTCTGATATTTATCGGGAAAAAATCTTAGCCCTGTCACCTAATATGAGCGTAAAAAGTCTGGCTTGCCCGAAGTTTGTTCCTATTGTAGAATCAAATCAGCATCTGTCTAGTGTCGCCAAAAAAGCCGTCTATGAAAGTCTGGCCCCATTCGTGGGTCAAGTGGATACCTTGGTTCTGGGCTGTACACACTATCCGCTGTTACGGCAGATTATTCAGAATGTCATGGGACCCAAGGTTAAACTGATTGATAGCGGAGCAGAGTGTGTGCGAGATATTTCGGTTCTGCTGAATTATTTCCAACTCAATCGCAGCCGTGAGTTTTCTGACACGCGGTACCAATTTTATACCACAGCCAGCAGCTCCAGTTTTAAAGCAATTGCTGAAGAATGGCTGTCTCAATCGATTCAAGTGGAGCATGTGAAGCTATGAGTGATAAAATCTATGAATACAAAGATGAGCACGATTGGTTCATCGGTAGATGGCGGGGCAGCAATACCATCACGGAATTGGGTGAGGTGTCTGCTAAGGCTTATCTTGCCCTTAGTCAAGAATTGGCCGCTTTGCTCAATACTGCAGATCTGAGCGGAGACGGGCAAGCAGGTTTTTCTGTTACCGTGATAAGAAACCGTTCAGACTTTCGCTTGATTGCATTCATCGTTGATATGATTGCGAGCGAAACGGCGCGTCAGCTAAAGGTCAGCCAAAAACAGGGGGCTGTTGTCATCACAGAAGGCGACCGTTTATTGAGCGTGCATTTACCAGAAAAAGGGGTTCTCGTTTCTGATTTTTTTGAAAAAGAAGAGAAAACCTCTTTAGCGGATACGATTTTAATTGCTACTCGAAACGAGGGAAAGACCAAGGAGTTCCGACAGATGTTTGCCAAGCTGGGGCTGACTGTAGAGAATCTGAACCAGTATCCAGATCTGCCAGAGATTGAAGAGACAGGGCTGACCTTTGAAGAAAATGCCCGCCTGAAGGCAGAGACGATTTCGCAGCTAACCGGAAAGATGGTTTTGGCAGATGATTCGGGATTAAAAGTAGATGTTCTAGGAGGGCTTCCGGGCGTATGGTCTGCCCGCTTTTCGGGCCCTGATGCTACGGATCAGAGCAATAATGCGAAACTGCTTCATGAACTGGCTATGGTTTTAGATCCCAAGGCACGTTCGGCTCAATTTCATACGACTTTGGTTGTTGCAGCGCCTCAGCGAGACAGTCTTGTCGTTGAAGCGGATTGGTCGGGTTACATTGGGACAGAAGCGAAGGGGGAAGCTGGTTTCGGTTATGATCCGCTTTTCTTAGTTGGAGAAACAGGCCGAACAGCGGCAGAATTATCGGCAGAGGAAAAAAATGCCATCTCTCATAGAGGACAGGCGGTCAAGAAATTGATGGAGGTGTTTCCAGCATGGCAGAACGAACAATAGTTATCATGAGCGACTCACATGGTGACCGTCAAATAGTCCAAGACATTAAAGAGCGCTATTTGGGGCAGGTTGATGCTATCTTGCACAATGGAGATTCGGAATTACCTGTTGACGACCCTATTTGGAATGGGATTGCCGTTGTTGGCGGGAACTGTGATTTTGGGGATTTCCCTGAGAATCGTGTGTTGGATATTGGAGACATAACCCTGGCTCAAACCCATGGTCACTTATATGGCATTAACTATGGCTTTGAACGCCTTGATTTTTGGGCTCAGGAGGTAGGAGCTGATATTTGCACCTATGGCCATCTGCACCGGGCAGCGACTTGGCAGCTTGGTAAAACCATCTTTATCAATCCTGGCAGTGTGTCGCAGCCTAGAGGTGAAATCAATGAACGCCTCTATGCCAAGGTGCGCGTGACAGACGACACCATTTATGTTGATTATTTGACCAGAAACCACCAACCCTTTTTAGCGATATCACAGGAAATAAAGAGATGATTGTAAAAGAATTTGAAGCCTTTTTAGAAGAGCAGCTGGCTCATAAAGTGACTCCTGCTGAGCAATTAGCTATTTTTATTGACAGTCATAATGTTGATCATGTCATGCTCTTATTGGCAAATAATGGTTTATCCAGAGTACCTGTTATCACTAAGGATAAAATTTATGTGGGAACCATCAGTATGTCTGATATTATTGCCTATCAGCATGAACATGAGCTGTCAGACCGTGAGTTGGCCTTGAAAGACATTTCAGAAATGACCAGCGACAGAATTCCGACAGTTGATGAAAAGGCTGATCTCACAGAAATCATGCATAAACTTGTCGACGCTTCTTTCTTGCCAGTTGTTAAAGAAAACGGCCTTTTTGTCGGCATCATCACCCGCAAGTCAATCTTAAAGGCTTTAAACAGCCTTCTGCACGACTTTTCAAATGATTACAGTATTGAGAAAAAATGAAGAACCAAATGTTGACTTTTATTGCTGCCAAGTCTTTATCCCAAAATTCGCAGAAGTCATACCTTTATGACCTGCAGCAATTTTGTGACTTGACTCAGGGGCAGGTGTCCGACTACAGCCTGAAACGTTATGAGCAGTCTCTGAGAGAGCTGAAATTATCAGCGCAAAAACGTAAATTGTCCACGGTCAATCAGTTTCTTTTCTTTCTTTATGAAAAAGGGACGCTTGATCGCTTTTATAAGATAAAGAGCAGCTCGCAGGAGCCTTCAAGACCCTGTTCTTACGAACGAATGAATCTGTCGAAGCTTGAGGATGAGACACATTTGAAGACGGGACAGCTCATTGCTTGTTTGATTCTAGAATTAGGCCTGACTCCCAGTGATATGATTCAGCTGAAAGTGGCTGATTTGGATTTTGATTTTCAGGTGATGACCCTTAAGACGCCTAATAGAGGCATGCGTGTTTTGGAGATTCCTGAGCACCTCTGTCAGTTATTGAAAAGTCGGCAGGGGAAGACCTATCTTTTTGACAATAAGGGGCATAGCTATTCACGGCAGTGGCTCTTTAAAAAATTGTCCGCTTACTTGAATGAGATTGGCTACCCTGATTTAACCGCACAGAAGCTAAGAGAACAGTATATTCTGAGAGAAAAGGCGAAAGGTGTCAGCATGATGGACTTGTCGCAAAAGTTAGGCTTAAAAAGTCCGATGACACTAGAGAAGTATTATAGAAATTGATGGATATAAAACTAAAGGATTTTCAAGGACCGCTTGATTTGCTTCTCCACCTTGTTTCCAAATACGAGATGGATATCTATGATGTTCCCCTTGTTGAGGTGATTGAGCAGTATTTAGCCTACATTGCGACCCTTCAGGCGATGAAATTAGAGATCGCGGGAGAGTATATGGTCATGGCCAGTCAGCTGATGCTGATTAAAAGCCGTAAATTACTGCCCAAGGTTGTTGAAACGATAGAAGAAGATGATCCAGAAATGGATCTTTTAAGTCAAATTGAGGAATATCGAACCTATAAATTGCTGGGGCAGGAATTGGCTCTCCAGCATGATAAGAGGGCTCAGTATTTCTCAAAACCTAAGCTAGAACTGGTTTATGATGATGTCAAGTTGAATCATGATAAAACCAGTATTGATATTTTTTTGGCCTTCTCTAAGGTTATGGCGCAAAAGCAGGAAGATATTAAAAACAGTCATACCACCATTGAGCGAGATGACTTCCGTATTGAGGATATGATGACTTCGGTCGAACAGGCGGTAGCTAAAAAAGGGCAAACCAATCTCAGCCAGCTTTTTAAACGGGCAGCGTCGGTTAATGAGCTGATTACCATTTTTTTGGCAACCTTGGAACTCATTAAGGTACATCGTGTTTATGTCTATCAGGCGGATAATTTTAGTGACATTATTTTGACGAAGGAGAATGTATGAGTAATCTAGCACGGCTTGAAGCTTTGCTGTTTGTCGCCGGAGAGGATGGTCTTAGTCTGCAGGATTTGGCTGGCCTCAGTGATATGGCACCGACTGCTGTGCTGCAGCAATTGGAAAAATTAGCTGAACAATACAGGACCAATCAGGATTCAGCTTTGAGTCTCTTAGAGACATCAAAACGCTACAAACTGGTGACCAAGGATTCTTATGCAGATCTTCTGCGTCAGTATTCGCGGACGCCTATCAATCAAAGTCTTTCAAGAGCCAGCTTGGAAGTCCTCTCCATCATTGCCTATAAGCAGCCGATTACCCGAATCGAGGTGGATGATATCCGTGGTGTGAATTCTAGCGGTTCCATCTCTAAGTTACAGGCTTTCGGTCTCATTCGTGAAGATGGCAAAAAAGAAGTCTTGGGCAGACCAAATCTTTATGTAACGACAGATTATTTTCTGGATTTTATGGGGATAAACAGCTTAGAAGACCTGCCAGATGCTTCGTCTATTGAATTGAAAGATGAAGAGATGACCCTGTTTCAAGAAAAAGAAGCATTAGATGAAGAGGTAGAAAAAACAGATGCGGATTAATAAATACATTGCTCATGCTGGCGTAGCCAGCCGCCGCAAGGCAGAAGAACTGATTATGCAAGGGCTGGTGACCATCAATGGACAGAAAGTGACGGCATTAGCCACGACGGTTAAATCTGGAGATGTGGTGGAGGTAGAAGGTCAGCCAATCTATAATGAGGAGAAGGTCTATTACCTCTTAAATAAACCGCGAGGTGTTATCTCCAGCGTTTCAGACGATAAAGGGCGTAAAACGGTCATCGATCTGCTGCCGGAGGTTAAAGAGCGCATTTATCCCGTAGGCCGTTTGGACTGGGACACAACAGGACTTCTGATTCTCACCAATGACGGTGATTTCACAGACAAAATGATCCATCCTCGTAATGAGATTGATAAGGTCTATGTTGCCCGTCTCAAGGGGATTGCAAACAAGGAAAATCTACGTCCGTTAACGCGTGGGCTTCTGATTGATGGTAAAAAAACAAAGCCGGCTCGTTACCGTATCCTAAAAGTGGAGCCAGATAAAAACCGCTCCCTTGTCGAGTTGACAATCCATGAAGGGCGCAATCATCAGGTGAAGAAAATGTTTGAGGCGGTCGGCCTTTTGGTGGATAAACTGTCCAGAACTCGTTTTGGCACCCTTGATTTGACAGGGCTTCGTCCTGGAGAATCAAGACGGCTTAATAAAAAAGAAATCAGCCAACTTCACAATGCAGCAACCCAAGGAAACTGATGAAAAAACTGTTAATATTTCCTGTTCGGCTTTATCAAAGGTTCATTTCACCGTTATTGCCGCCATCCTGTATTTATCATCCCACTTGTTCAGCCTATATGATAGAGGCTATTGAAAAGCATGGTCTTAAAGGAGTTTTGATGGGGGTAGCGCGTATTCTGCGCTGTCATCCCTTTGCACAGGGGGGCGAGGATCCTGTACCTGATCGTTTTAGTTTGAGAAGACAAAAACCAAAGGATTGAAAATCCTTTGGTTTTTTGGTTTTTAGGTCTTGGACCAGGTTTTTGGCAGGAAAAGCAGCAACAGGGGATATATTTCGAGACGTCCGGCTATCATTGCCAGCGACATTAGAAATTTTGAAAAAGGACTGAAGATGGCAAAGGTTTCGTTGGTCCCAAGCATTGGTCCGATATTATTAAAGGTACTGGCTGCTGCACTGATAACCGTCATTAGATCATTATTGTCCAAAGTCAAAAAGAAGACCAAACTGATAAACAGCATGAGGTAGATTCCTAAATATTTTAAGACACCGTGCTGGGTTTCTTTATCTAAGACACTGTGATTGATATGCAGAGAAAGAATCCGATTCGGGTATAGGCTGCTTAAAATCTGATTTTTAGTAATCTTTGAAACGATTAAGGCCCGCATCACCTTGAAACCACCTGCCGTTGAGCCAGCAGATCCGCCGATGAACATCAGCAAGAGGAGGATATATTGTGAGAAGAGTGGCCATTTTGTTAAATCAGTGACACCAAAACCAGTTGTTGTCATGATGGTTGACACTTCAAAGAAAGCATACTCTAAGCTTTTTGAGATGGAGCCGTAAAGGTTAAAGATATTAAAGGTAATCATTAAGGTCGAAGCGACAACGATACCAATATAGGTTTTCAACTCTTCATCACTGAAAAAGGCTTTGACTTTGCGAATCAGAAGCAGGTAATAGAGATTAAAATTAACCCCGAAGGCTAGCATTCCAAAGGAAATCAGGTAGGTCAAGAGCGGGCTGTTGTAATGCGCAATACTGTCATTATAGACGGCAAATCCCCCAGTTCCTGCTGTTCCCATCGCAATGATGAAACTGTCAAAGACCGGCATACCGGCGATACAAAGGCTGGCAGTAAAGACAGCAAACATGACTAGGTAAATCACATAGAGAATCTGAGCGGTATCCTTCAGTTTGGAGACGACTTTTCCAAAGACAGGGCCGGGAACTTCTGCCCGCATGACTTCTAAATGCCCGTTTTTGCTGTTTTCCATAATGGCAAGTGCAAAAACCAATACCCCCATCCCCCCGATTAAATGGGCGAAGCTGCGCCAGAAGAGTAGGGAGTGGCTGAGTACAGAGACGTCTGGTAATATTGTGGCACCTGTTGTGGTAAAGCCGGAACTGGTTTCAAAGAAAGCATCGATGAGATTGGGAATTTGCCCTGAAAAAACGAAAGGAAGGGCTCCAAAGAAGGACCAGAGCACCCAGCAGAGGGCAACAATCATCAGACCGTCTTTGGTATAAATGTGATAATTTTTCGGTTTAAAGAAAACCCCTAACCCTCCTAAGACCAAGAGGATTCCCATGGTGAGCAGGATACTCAGAATAACTGTTTGATCTTCTTGATAAATAAAGGCTACCAGAAGCGGTACTAATAAGAGGAGAGCCTCGATTAAAAGCAGTTTTGATAAGAGAAAGCGAATCATACTTCTATTCATGGCCTACCTCTTTAACAAATCGTAAATATGAGTGATATTCTGTAGTAAAGTGATGACAACCAGCTTGTCTCCTACTTTTAAAATATCATCTCCGGTTGGGAAAATGGTTTTGCCATTGCGAATAATAGCTGCAATCAGAACCTTGTCCTTTAATTTGAGGCTGGACAGGCTTTTGTCTGCCATTTTATTAGTCTGCCGAATTTCAAACTGCAGGGTTTCGATTCGGCCATTCGCGATATGGTGCATGGCATCGAGATTGGAGTCTTGGGCATTAACCCTGCCTCGAATAAAGTGCATCATGGCGTCAACTGCGATACTTTTTGGTGTCACAATACTTGAAAACGCTTTGGCATCAATGATTTCGAGTAGACTGGTGCGATTGACTTTGGTAATGTTTTTGTGGACGCCCAGACTTTCTAAAAACATTGATGCAATGATATTTTCCTCGTCAACACCTGTCAGAGTGGCTACGGCATCGTAGTTTTCAACGCTTTCTTCAAGCAGAATATCTTTGGCTGTCCCATCGCCATGGACGACATGGACGTGGGGAAATTCCTGACTGAACCACTCGGCTCGTTTTTTGTCAATTTCCAAAATTTTGATATGGATGCGATTGTTGGTCTTTTGCAGGATGTTGAGCAGGTAGTAAGAAATTCTGCCAGCTCCGATGAGCATCATGTCCTTGATTACTTTGGCTTTGACGAAATTATGGAAGAGAATCATTTCGACCCGGTTGCCGGTAACGAAAATCTTGTCTCCCGTCTTGATAGTCGCATCTCCGTCAGGGATAATCAGTTGGTTATCACGTTCGATGGCACAGACCACAATATTGCCAAATTTCTTTCGGAATTGCAGAAGCGTCATCTGACAGAGTTTGCTGTCATCAGTGATTTTGAATTCCATCAGCATGACACGCCCATTGACAAAATGTTCAACAGAGCGTGCATTAGGGAAGTCAATCATATTGGCGATATAGCGCGCCGTCAGCAGTTCGGGATTGATGATGAGTGAAAAGCCGAGGACATTTTTTTCCTTAAAGTAGGTGTTAGAATATTCAGGGTTACGCACACGGACGATGGTTTCTTTGGCCCCCATTTTTTTAGCCAGAACGGCCGCGACCATATTGACTTCATCTTTATCTGTAATCGCGATAAAAATATCACAGGTTTGAACATCGGCCTGCTGCAAAATTTTAAAATTAGCGCCATTGCCGACAATTCCCATAATATCATGGCGTTTGGTGACATGCTTTAAGACAGATTCATTTTCTTCAATTAAAATGACGTCATGTTTTTCTTCCACCAGTGAGCGACAGAGTGCTTTTCCGACCTTACCGCCACCGACGACAATAATTTTCATGAATTACCTCCAAATATATATCCCTATCATACCTTTTTTGGACGAAAAATGCACTAGTTTTTCCTAAAAATTAGCTTCTCTCATGCTCAAATGAAACCTCGGAAAGAGTTGAGAAATCTTCTGGTAAAAACTGTAAATTTTCAGTTACAATAGCTTGACATCTCAAGGCAAAGTGTTATACTAATAACAAGCTATTCACTACTTTAAATCAAACCTGTTATGATTTAAGGTAATGATGCGATATACGCCACGTTACCTGCTGAGCCTGACTCCGGGAAGCGTGGTCTTTTTTTATCATAAATTCGAGGAAAATAATGACGATGGACGAATTAAGCAGAGAAACCTTTTTACCAGACAGCGGCCGCAATCATGTGGTTCTCTTTGAACCGCAGATTCCTGCCAATACTGGGAATATTGCCAGAACTTGTGCGGCAACGAACAGCCCCCTCCATATCATTCGGCCGATGGGATTTCCCATCGATGATAAAAAAATGAAGCGGGCTGGTCTGGATTATTGGGATAAGCTGGATCTTCACTTTTACGATTCCTTGGAAGACTTTCTAAGCCGGTGTTCGGGTCAGCTCCATCTAGTGACGAAATTTGCCGATAAGGTCTATTCCGATGGTCTTTATAATGACGATACCAGTCATTATTTTCTCTTTGGCCGTGAGGACAAGGGGCTGCCGGAGGAATTTATGCGGCAATACCCTGAGCAGGCCATTCGCATTCCCATGAATGACGAGCATGTCAGAAGCCTCAATGTCTCAAACGCCGTTTGCATGGTTGTCTATGAGGCCCTGCGGCAGCAGCAATTTGCAGGGCTGGAACTGCGTCACACCTATGAAAACGATAAATTAAAATGAGGAGCTTTGCTCCTCATTTTAATTGACCTCAATATCTCCGGTATCTCCTTCGATGGTCAGCTGACTTTTACCAGTCTTTCCTTGGATAAGGTCTGAGCTGATTTTTTTATCGCCTAAATCGACGGTGGCGGTAACGCTGGTTTCGGCCTTACTCTTTGGAGAAAGCGCAATCGCAGTATTCCCCATATCGGTATTGACGGCTAAGGCTTTGTTAATGGTCAGGTTAGTGGCCGATAGGTCGCCTAAATTAGTGTCTATCTTGCCCGAATCAATTTGTAGATTGTCTAAATTGAGATTTCCTGAGTCCACCTTAATGTTTGCGTTAGACAGTAGGCTGTTTTTAATGGTTACGTCTCCCAGATCTTGTTCTAGATGAAAGGTTGAGATGGACTGATTCTCTAAGGTCAGGTTTCCTGCATCGGCATCAATGGCGACGTCTTTTAATGATGTATCCTTGGGAAGATTGATGACGAGCTTGTCGGCCTCATGATTTTGAAGCCAACCGAAGAAAGTTGTTATTTTAAAACCAATGACATCAGAGTTGTTGGTCTGATTGATGGTCAATTTGCCATCTGATAAGTCATGGGAAAAACTCTCTTTTTCTTTTTTGTAGTAAATCAGACTGGCCTGTTTATCGGCTGTTCTCCTGATCTGAATGTCTTTCATTTCTGCTTTAATGGTCAAAGAGGTGACACGGTCTAAGGGGACTTCTTTTCGTTCGACCTTGCCATTTAAAGACCGTATGCCTCTGACCCCTCCGGCGGAAATACCGAAGCCAATAAGAAGGCTTCCCATCAGTGCGCATCCTAAAGCTGATATGAGTAAAATACGATGTGATTTTTTCATGATTTTTTACCTCCTTTAATAAGCCACTGAATAAAAGAAATCATGATGAATTGAGACGCTTTAGCCAAGTGATAGGTCAATATGGCCAGCAGAATCGCAAGACCAATACTCAAAAAACTGCTCCCCAGACCGATGGCTAAGGCTGGTAAATCAAAGGTGAGCTGTGTCAGGCTTTCCCAAAGAAGGGCAAAACCTGTGACGAGGCTTGCCAAACTCAGAGCAGCTAGGGTGAGCAGCAAGGCAAAAATCACAATAACCAGAGTAAGCAGCAAGACTAAGATAACAATCAATAGCGGCAGGGCGACAGGTAACGCTAAAATCGCTAAAAGTGCAATCCAAAGGATATTTTGGGTATTCTTTGAAGCGTTTCTACCAGCTTCACCCATTCTTTTTCCGAGAAGATTGCTTAAGATTTCGTGGGCTGCTTCCTTGGGATTACCCAAATCTGCAATGACTTGAGCTTCGTTTTCAGGACCTGCTTCATCAAAGTATTCTGTGAAATAGTCCATAGCCTCATCATAGTCCTGTTTTGGCAATTTTTTTAAGTACTTATGCAGTTTTGCTAAATATTCAGTTCTTGTCATGGCGAATGCTCCCTTCCGTGATGCCGTCAATTTTTGCCTTGTAGGCAGACCATTCTCCGCGGAGGAATGTTAATTGTCTGATGCCTGACTCTGTAATAGAGTAGTACCTGCGTTTCCTGCCTTGGTATTGCTGGGAGTAGGTGCTGAGAAAGCCCGCTTTTTCCAAGCGCTTCAAGATAGGGTAGAGGCTGGATTCTTTAATATCCGCTAAGAGTTTAATGGTTTGGCTGATTTCATAACCGTAGGAATCCTGCTGCTCTACAATGGCTAAAATGAGGTATTCAATAAGAAGTGCTGATGTTGGAAAATACATAGTAACCTCCTTATGTAAAATTTTAATATATAAATATTTTATATATTAAGTATAAGCTATTTTGATAGGCTTGTCAATCCTTATATATAAAATTTTTACATATTATTTTGGGTATTAAAAAAGAATCCCGTTAGGATTCTTTTTAGATGGTGTCGATGATTTCGGAAGATTTAGCCTCAGTAATCTGAAGATTCTTAACGTCCGATAAGACAATTGGCACCATTTCGGTTGTCACTTCTGAAAACTGGAGGCCAAACCATTTGCTTGGTGAGGCGGTGAAGTGCTTAATAGCGGCCTTGGTCTGTAAAATAAAGCGATCAAAGGGGTTCATTTGTCCGCCTTTGGCTAGGCGTTCTTCAAGTATAATGAAGCGGAAATCCCCGACTTGCCTGCCTGGGGTGATGGTGTAAGTTTGGTCTTGCTTAGGGAGACGCCCAGAGGACATGAGGTCATTAACAATCGTTCTGAGGTATCGAGGAACTTCCTGACGCATCCGGAAGCCAAGGAAAAGCTCCAGACGGACAATGCAGTCAGTCCCCATCATGTCTGCTTTGTATTCTGCGGTATAAGGTTCATCAGTAACTTTGACATTGACAAACCAATACACGCGAGCTCTTTTAGGACGTTTATCCAAAATGGAATACAGAATAGAGCGGTCAATCATGGTGCCATCCATGCGATTGGTCAGATAAACCACATTGGTCTGAAAGAGATCGTAATGCTCATCCTTCCGAAGCTGACCGAGTTGGTCTTTGAAGTCTCTTAAGTCAAGGGATTTGACATATTTAAAAATGATTTGGTTGGCCTTATACCAAATGTACATGAGCGATAAAATGAGGGCCGCTAGGATAACAACAACGTAGCCACCGTGCATAAACTTAACTGCTGAGGCGATAAAGAAGATGATTTCAATCAGAGCAAAGATGGACATGAGCAGATGGGCATGGGAGGCTTTAATTCCTCTTCGGATAAGATAGAAGGTCAGCAGGATAGTTGTCATTAACATGGTGATGGTAATAGCTAAGCCATAAGCTGCTTCCATATGGGCTGAAGTTTGAAAATGAAGGACAGTCGCAACAGTCGCCAGCCAGAGCGACCAGTTGATAACCGGAATATAGAGCTGGCCTAGATTTTGTCCAGGATAGGTAACCTTGAAACTTGGGAAAATTTTAAGGCGAATGGCTTCTGAGACCAGAGTGAAGGAGCCAGAAATGAGGGCCTGAGAAGCGATGATTGCTGCCAAGGTGGCAATGGTAACAGCAAAGATACTTAAAGAGGAAGGGATGGAAGCGAAGAAGGGGTTATGCACCTCACTAGCAGACTGATGGTCTAAAATCCAGGCTCCCTGTCCAAGGTAGGAAAGCATGATACAGGCTTTGACAAAGGGCCAACTGACATAGATATTACCGCGTCCCACATGGCCTAAATCAGAATAGAGAGCTTCTGCCCCTGTTGTTGCCAAAAAGATTGATCCTAGAATAAAAATGCCTTTTTTATTGTCAGGGCTGAGAAGGAGTTCAATGGCATAGTAAGGATTGAAGGCTCTCAGAACCTCTAAGTGAGAGAAGGTGTTGATCAAACCGGTTACTCCCAAGAAAGCAAACCAGAGCAACATCACAGGTCCAAAAACTTTGCCGATAAAACCTGTACCATATCTCTGAATGGAGAAAAGAAGGGTCAGGATAAAAATGGTTGTGATGACGACGAGCGTTTGATCGCTGTAAAGCTGACTAAGTGCGGGGACACCTTCAAGGCCTTCAATAGCAGATGTGACTGTCACAGCTGGGGTCAGGGCACCGTCAGACAGAAGAGTAGCCCCTCCAATCATGGCTGGAATAATCAGCCAGGGAGCCATCTTTCGGACCAAGGTATAAAGGGAAAAAATACCACCCTCGTGATGGTTGTCTGCCTTTAAGGCGATAATCACATACTTGACAGTCGTTATAATAGTCAGTGTCCAAAAAATAAGCGAAATAGCCCCCAGAATAAAGGCATCGGAAACCTGGTGGATGCCTCCTTGGTTTTCTACCAAGGATTTCATGGTGTATAAGGGACTGGTTCCAATATCACCGTAAACCACGCCGAGTGCAATGATAAAGCCGGCCTTACTGGCCTTATCAAAGGCTGACGATTGATGTTGCTGCATTCTATGCAACCTCCAAAATGCAAATCTAGCAAAAGCTGGACTCATTATAGCAAAAAAAGAGCAGGGACAACAGCTCTTTTTCTAAATTTCTGAAAAATCATTTTTCGGAGCTAGAAGACTTGTTATTCCCATCGTTTTTTGGTATGCTTATTGTGTCTTCAGGGCAGGGTGAGATTCCCGACCGGCGGTGATTTTTTTGCCGTTGACAATCTTTTGGTCTATCTTTGTCAGCTGGGCTTGCCTGCTTTAGGTATGTTTATGCTGTCTCATCTAGGCAAAATGGTTGTCAGCTAAGCAGGAGAAAAGTCCGTGAGCGCAAGCTGATGTGGTGAGATTCCACAACCGACAGTATAGTCTGGATGGGAGAAGACGAAGGGTTTTTTGTGCTATCATAGACTCTTTGGGACTTCTTTCAATTGTAAAAATTGGAGGAATTTTTTTATGAACAAAACACGGACAATGACGACCATTGCTGTACTGGGAGCACTTTCCTTTGTGCTCATGCTTGTCAACTTCCCGATCTTACCGGGTGTTGATTTTCTAAAATTGGATTTTAGTATCATTCCAATTCTGATTGGCTTGGTTCTTTTTGACCTAAAGAGTGCCTATACCATTTTGATGCTGCGCTCTGTTTTAAAGCTCATCTTTGATAATGGTGGGCCGGGAGGCATCGTTGGGCTTCCTATGAATATCTTGGCTATCGGTGTCTTTGTGACAGCCTTTGCCTTGATTTGGAAGGACAGAAAGAAGACTTCTCAATACATTTGGGCCAGTATAGCTGGAACTGTCGGGATGACTTTATTGATGCTTCTTTTGAACTATGTCTATGCGATTCCCCTTTACGCTAAATTCGCTAAGTTTGATATTGAACAATTTATTGGTGTCGGCAAATATCTGGTCAGTATGGTGATTCCGTTTAATGTTTTGGAAGGGGTTATTTTTTCCCTAGCCTTTGCCCTTGTCTATGCTGCGATTAGACCAATCTTACAAAAAAATAGTCATTAAGGATTTTATGAAAGCGAAACAAACTTATTTATTGCGGGCTTCTTTTGCCTTATTGCTTTTTATTATGCTGGGTTACCTTGTCAAGTTTTACCCTGAAGTCTTGTCAAGCTTTGATGACACAGTACAAACAGCTGTTCGTGGAGAGCTACCGGCTTTCTGGACAGCATTCTTCAAAGTAATAACCAAACTTGGTGATACCCCTATTATTTTTGCTTACACGATTGGAATAGCTGCTGTTTTTTACTTTATGAAGAACTGGCGGGCAGAAGGCCTCTTTCTTCTGGTAAATCTGCTGACCTTAAGTTTGCTGTCGACCGGCTTCAAGTACCTCTACAATCGTCCGAGACCAGACTTGTTTTATCTCATTGCAAAACCCGCAGGTGCTTCATTTCCAAGCTGGCATACGGCTTCAACCTTGCTTGTGGCTCTAGCCTTACTCATCATCATGCAGCAGCGACTTCAACCGCTTGTCGTCAGACGATTGGTTCAGGGGCTAGTCTTGCTCTTAGCTTTCTTGGTCGCTCTGTCAAGGATTTATTTGGGGGTTCATTACCCGACTGATATTTTGGGAGGCTGGCTGTTGGCTCTGGCAATCAACCAGGCGCTCTTTCCCTTTTACGATCAGATTCGCTTTCAATGGCGTTTTCAAAGCAAACAAAAATGAGTTGTGTTCTTCGCAACTTATTTTTTTATGCTAAAATAAGGATATGCAAAAACGTTACCATACTTTGAATGACTATTATCGGAATCTTTTTGGAGAGAAGACCTTTAAAGTCCCAATAGATGCGGGCTTTGACTGTCCGAATCGTGATGGAACGGTTGCTCATGGCGGCTGTACCTTTTGTACCGTTTCAGGGTCTGGTGATGCGATCGTGGCGCCGGATGCCCCGATTCGGGAACAATTCTATAAGGAAATTGATTTCATGCACCGCAAGTGGCCAGAGGTTAAAAAGTATCTGGTCTATTTTCAAAACTTTACCAATACACACGATAAAGTCGAGGTGATTCGTGAACGTTATGAACAGGCAATCAACGAACCCGGTGTGGTCGGCATCAATATCGGAACCCGGCCGGACTGTTTGCCAGATGAGACCTTAGCCTATTTGGCTGAATTGTCCCAACGCATGCACGTTACCGTAGAACTTGGCTTGCAGACAACCTATGAAGCGACATCCGAGTTGATTAATCGAGCGCATAGTTATGAACTCTATGTCGAGACTGTCAAACGCATTCGTCAGCAGGCGCCAAAAGTCGAGATTGTCTCCCACCTCATCAATGGCCTTCCGGGTGAAACCCACGAGATGATGCTGGAAAATGTTCGTCGCTGTGTGACGGATAATGATATTCAAGGTATTAAGCTCCACCTCCTTCACCTTATGACCAATACCCGGATGCAGAGAGATTACCATGAGGGACGCTTGCAGCTGCTCAGCCAAGAAGACTATGTCTCTATCATCTGTGACCAGCTGGAAATTATCCCTGAGGATATTGTCATTCATCGCATTACTGGTGATGCTCCCAGAGAGATGCTGATTGGTCCTATGTGGAGTCTTAACAAGTGGGAAGTGCTAAATGCCATTGATAAGGAAATGGAGCGACGGGGATCTTATCAGGGCTGTCGCTTGGAGGAAAACTTATGATCAAACGTCCTATCCACCTCTCCCATGACTTTTTGGCAGAGGTTCTAGACAAGGATAGTATTGCGGTGGATGCCACTATGGGCAATGGCAATGATACGGCCTTTTTGGCAGGACTAGCTAAGGCTGTCTATGCCTTTGATGTGCAGGAGCAAGCGCTGCAAAAAACCGAGGAACGTTTAGAACAGCTTGGTCTTGATAACGTCCAGCTCATTTTAGACGGGCACCAAAATATTGATAAATATGTGGATGAACCCATCCGAGCAGCTATTTTCAATCTAGGTTATTTGCCGTCAGCAGACAAAACGATTATTACCAAGCCTGATACGACGCTGGAAGCGATTGAGAAAATACTTAGGCGCCTTCAGCTTGGTGGCCGTATGGCTATTATGATCTACCACGGACATGAAGGCGGAAGCAGTGAAAAAGAGGCGGTTCTGAACTATGTCAAACAACTGCCTCAGGAAGCCTTTACCGCCATGTGCTATCAACCCCTTAATCAGATTAATACACCGCCGTTTTTGGTGATGATTGAGAAATTGAAGGGATAGAGAATTGTTTGCAGAACCATAGGAGAAAGGCAAAGGTAGATGTCACATCTATCTTTTTAACTTCTGTCAAATATGGTAAAATGAAACCATCATTTTAAATAAAAATAAAAAGCGAGGCTAGCCTCCTTTGTTATATTCATAACAAAGGAGGCTAGCCTCCTTTGTTATATTCATAACAAAGGAATCCTAATAGTCTCTTGCTTTTTAAAGAAAAAGTGGAATATGAGTGGAAAATTAATAAAAAGTAAGGAACGCGTCCAAAAACATGGGGAAGTCTTTACCCCTCCTTGGATCGTCAACTTAATGTTGGATCAAGTAAAAAAACAAACCGACGATATTTATGCAACTTTCCTAGAGCCTGCGGCAGGGGAGGGAGCCTTTTTAACAGCTATTTTAGAAAGAAAGTTGGAGAGTGTTACAAAGCAATATGATAGACGTTATTGGAAAACAAAATCGTTATTTGCTTTGGCGTCTATTTATGGGATTGAATTACTAGAAGACAATCTTTATTATGCGAGACAAAATCTGCTAAATACATTCATCACTTTTCACGAAAGTTATAACCACAGTATAGGTAAATCAACCAATTTATATAAAGCAGCTCATTTTATCATTCAAAAGAACATTGTTTGGGGTAATACTTTAATGAGACTAAGACCTGATGGGAAACTTATCATGTTTTCTGAATGGAAAAGAGTAAAAGGTTACCCGTCACAAGTTGAACGTGTCCCCTTCACATATTCTAGTTTGTTTGAGGAAGAGTCTGACGATGGGCAGCCTGACTTATTTGAAATAGAGGGACAATTGAATCTATTTGAAGATGAGCATGTTGGCGAAGCAAAAAAATATAAGATTGTAGATATTTTACATGTGTTTAAAGAGGAGATAGAGTAGGATAATGAATAGAAGAACAACTATTAAAACTAGCAGAACAGTTTTTCCAAAAATTTATGCTTATACATTGCCGCTAGAAGCAAAAGATGTTCAAGGATGGGTCAAGATTGGATATACAGAACGGGAAAATGAGGATATACGCATTCAAGAGCAGCCTGGACCAAAAGTTTTTGGACAATATTATAAACTATGGGTAAAGTCTGCTCGAAATATTGATGGTGAATTTTTTACAGATCATGATTTTCATAGTTTTATTCAAAAACGGGGTATTAAGCGTGAAACAAAATATGCCAGTAATGAATGGTTTTATTTTAATGGAACTCCTGATAATGCTTTAAAACTTTATAAAGATTTTGTAACCAAGGATTTTGCAGATAAATCAGGAGAAGGTCACCTGTATCAGCTTAGAAATGAACAAGCTAATGCAATGCTTCAAGCAGAGTCTTACTTTGATAAGGGTGGTAAAGAATTCCTTTGGAATGCGAAACCTCGATTTGGTAAGACACTAGCGACCTATGATTTAGCACGTAAACTTGATGCAGTAAATGTTTTGATTGTGACAAATCGTCCAGCTATTGCAAATTCATGGTTTGACGACTATGAAAAATTTATTGGCTGGCAGACGAACTATTTATTTGTCAGTGAGACAGATGCCTTAAAAAATCGTTCTACGCTTAGTCGCAGTGAATTTATATCAATGATACAGGATCACTCTGATTACAATCAGATTGCTTTTATATCGTTACAGGATTTAAAGGGATCTAAGTATTTTGGTGATGGACCGTATGATAAGCTTAAATGGGTAGCAGATACGAATTGGGATTTGCTAGTTATTGATGAAGCTCACGAGGGAATTGATACATTCAAAACAGATAAGGCTTTTAACCGTTTAACTCGCAAATGGACGTTACACCTTTCTGGAACACCTTTTAAAGCACTGGCTTCTGATAAATTTACAGAAGATCAAGTCTACACATGGTCTTATGAAGATGAACAGGCAGCTAAGAAAAATTGGTCAGAAGATAGTAATAATCCTTACGAAGATTTGCCAACACTAAATTTATTTACTTATCAATTATCTAGCATGATGACAGATAAAGTAAATCAAGGAACTCAAGTTGATGAGGAAGAAATTCCCTACTATTTTGACCTCAATGAATTTTTTGCAGTCAATGAAGGTGGTAAATTTATTTATGAAGCGGATGTTATTAAATTTTTAGATGCTTTAACCCATAATGAGAAATATCCTTTTTCAACATCAGAATTACGAGATGAACTTAAACACACTTTTTGGCTGCTTAACCGTGTAGCTTCTGCAAAAGCACTGGAAAAGTTGCTCAAAAAGCACCCGGTCTTTAAAGATTATGAAGTGGTGGTTGCTGCTGGAAATGGTAAAGGAGCTAATGAAGCAGATGACATTCAAGCTAATGAAGCGAGCCTTGTGCGTGTTTTGAAAGCTATCGAAGAAAATGATAAAACCATTACCTTGTCTGTTGGTCAGCTGACAACAGGGGTTACCGTTAAGCCTTGGACAGCAGTGCTGATGCTTTCCAATATTAAATCCCCTTCTGTTTATATGCAGGCAGCTTTTCGGGCACAAAATGCTTATAGTTTTGAAGATGAAGAAGGAAATCTTAAGCGTAAAGAAAATGCTTATGTTTTTGATTTTGCACCAGAACGTACCTTGATTCTTTTTGATGAATTTGCTAATAATCTCAAGAAATCAACAGTCAATGGTGCTGGGACTAGTCAAGAACGTAAGGCCAATATTCAAAATCTCCTTAATTTCCTACCTGTTATTGGTGAGGATAGCGAAGGACGCATGATGGAGTTAGACGCTGAAAAGGTCCTGACCATTCCGCATCAACTCAAAGCAACTGAAGTGGTTAGGCACGGCTTTATGAGTAATTTCCTCTTTACCAATATTTCCTCTATTTTCCAAGCCCCGCCTATTGTGCAAGAGACCTTAAACCAGCTTGAGCCGGCCAAGGAAGATAAAAAGAAAAATAAAATAATCGATACGGGTGCCATAGCAACTGATGAGAATGGTAATGTTCAAGTATCTGATAAAATTGTTATCAATAAAACCGAGGCAATTTTTGGGGATGAAAAAGTTGTAGAAGTGACGGATGATCTTCGTACCAATATTGGGAAAATGGATATAAATTCCGCAGAAAAGTTTATTAATCAGGTAGCTGATACAGCTGTTAAGACGATACGGCCAGATTTAGAGACTGTCAAAAGTCAATTTGAAAATGTCCATAAATCGGATATTGATCGCATGCAAAAGACAATGCAAAATCATGTTGAGCAAGAAGTAAAAGAAAAATATTTGTCTTTCGATCATAAGCAAGCTGAAATCAAGCGAAATTATGAGGAGAAACTAAATGAAGCCGTAACAGAGCGGGAAAGAACAGCTATTTTGCTTGCAGAAAAGGTAGACCTATCTACTGCCTTTCAAGAACTGCAGACAGACCTGATGTCTGATCTTTCAACAACTCTCGCAGAAGCTCAAGAAGCGGCTGTTAAGGAACAGGAAATTCGTCAGACTGAACGTAAAAAAGCTAGCATAGAACAAGATGTTCGTGACCACCTACGTGGTTTTTCCCGCACAATTCCTAGTTTTATTATGGCATATGGAGATGAAAATCTGACCTTGGCAAATTTTGATGAGTATGCACCAGATAATGTTTTTGAGGAAGTGACAGGTATTACAGAAGACCAATTCCGTTTCCTGAGAGATGGCGGTGATTATATGGACGAAGAAACAGGAGAAATGAAGCATTATGAGGGACATCTTTTTGATGAAGTTGTCTTTAATCAATCCATTCAAGAGTTCTTAAGTCTAAAGTCTAAATTGGCTAACTACTTTGATGACAGTCAGACAGAGGATATCTTTGACTATATCCCCTTGCAAAAGACTAATCAGAAGTTTACGCCACGCAAATATGTCAAGCTGATGGTAGATAGTTTGGAAGATGAGAATCCTGATATCTTTGAAGATTTAAACCGTACATTTTTTGATCCTTATGTGAAGTCAGGACTTTATCTGACAGAAGTAGCCAAAAAACTTTATCATAGTCAGATTCACAAAGCAGCCTTTCCAAATGGACAAGAACGTATCAAGCATATCCTAGAAAATCAGGTCTTTGGCGCAGCTCCAACTGAGATTATCTATCATATTGCTAAAACGTTTGTCTATGGTCAGTTTGATCATATTGACACCCGCAATCTAAAACAGCTAGACTTAGTACCTGCAGCTAAAAACGGAACCATGCAGGATGCAGTCGCCCAAGCCTTTGGAGGAGAAAAGAAATGACAGAACCATTTAAATTTGATGTAGTTATTGGGAATCCGCCGTATCAGGAAGAAGCACAAGGAAAAAGACCTGAGCCAATTTATCATTTATTTTTAGATGAATCAAATAAACTTTCAAATAAGGTTATAATGATTCATCCGGCACGATTTTTATTTGAAGCAGGTCAAACTCCAAAAGCATGGAATAAAAAAGTTTTGAATGATGAACATTTTAAGGTTGTTTATTATGAACAAGATTCCTCAAAAATATTTCCTAATACAGATATTAAGGGAGGTATCGCAATAACATATAGGGATAATCAAAAAGTATTTGGAGCTATTAGAACTTTTACTGTACATAAGGAATTGAATCATATCGTGAGTAAAATAGTGTCTTCTAAAAATTTTGAGTCTATAAATAAAATAATGTATGGTTTTAATAGCTATAAGTTAACAGAGAAAGTTTATAAAGACTATCCTATTTTTGAAGAAAGAGTAGTAAGTCCCCAAACAAGGATGTATATGTTGACAAATATATTCACACGATTACCTGAAATATTTTTTGACACTAAACAGTCAGATGAAGATGTTCAAATTATTGGTAGAGAAAATTCGGAAAGAAGCTTAAAATATATAAACAGAAACTATATTATTGATCATGCTAATTTAGATAAATATAAAGTAATTTTACCTGGTTCAAATGGTAGTGGAGCAATTGGTGAAGCACTCTCTACACCTTTAATTGGGGAACCTCTAATCGGGCATACTCAAACATTCATTTCTTTTGGAGCTTTTGATAATAAGCGGGAATCAGAATATCTTTTAAAGTACATAAAAACTAAGTTTGCGAGGGTAATGTTGGGAACAATGAAGATTACTCAGCATAATGAAACTGCATCAACTTGGAAAAATGTCCCACTCCAAGATTTCACTCCTAATTCTGATATTGACTGGAGTCAATCTATTTCAGAGATTGATCAGCAGCTTTATAAAAAGTATGGTTTGTCACAAGATGAGATTGACTTTATTGAAGAAAAGGTTAAGGAGATGAAATAAAATTTTTACGAATAGAGTAGGTAGAAAGAATAAAAGGAGAAATCATGCGCACCATTACTCTACCTAAGCAGGTTACTACAGATTCTATTAGGAAAAATATTATAGAGTTTAGAAATTATGTTGATAAAAGTTCAGATAGCGCGTCTGTATCCATTGATTTAACAAAGGTTGAATTTATTCAGCCTGCTGGGGTCATAGCCCTAAATAATATTTTTCAGTGGTCAAAGCAACATAAAGGGATTGAAATGTCCTTTGTAGTTGATACAGAGACAGAAAATAGACGGAATTGGGAAGTAATGGAGTATCTTTCTGACTGTGGATTTTTTACCAATTTTGGGCAAGCAGATATTTTTAAAGTTCCAAAGTTACGTCCAACTATGTTATCCTTGAAAGCAATTGAAACAAGTAAAGTGAATCAATGGAAGCAATCTGATTTAATGGGATGGCTACAGAAACAGACGGGAAAACGAAATGATTTTTCATCTATATGTGTCGCTATTGATGAGATTTTTAATAATATCTCAGACCATTCAACTGAAAAAATTGGTTCAATATTTGGTCAATACTATCCTAAAAATAATGAAATTATCATAGCTGTTTCAGATTTTGGCATTGGAATTCCAACCTCTTTGAAAGAGAAGTGTGATGAAGAAAAAAATGATAATGAGTGGATAGAAGAGGCTTTGAAAGAAGGTGTATCAACACAATCAGTTCCACAAAATAGAGGAGCTGGTTTAGCCAATATCATGAAAACTTTAACTACAAATAAGATAGGTCAAGTGACAATTATTTCAAATTGTGGTAAAGTAAGGCTAGAAGACAATCAAATTGTTGAATCTAGATCTTTTGTGGAGTCATATCAAGGGACTTTTTTTGAATTGAAGATTGATACCTCAAATCAATCTCTGTATGACTTAGAAGAGGAGGAAGAATTTGAATGGTAAGAATCATTGTTAAAGATGTTGTAGACAACTGTTCAGATAATGCTTCTGGATTAAAGATTTTGTCTCTTATTGAAGATGCTTTGAGAGCAGAAGAAGAGGTGACAGTTTCTTTTGAGGGCATTTCTTATGTCAGCACCTCTTTCGTTAATTCAGCTTTTATTAATTTACTGGAGAACTTCGCTTTTAACACCATTAAAGCGAAGCTCTCCTTCATTAAATCAACTATTCAAATTAACCAATTGATAAAAGAACGCTTTGCTTTTGAAACCAATAAAACAACAGTAGCATCATAATTATAGACAGGATTAGGCTAGGAAGTATACGATACCCTAGCCATTTTTATAATTAGTATAGGAGACTGTCATTAAACAAATACCTCTGACTAGTTAAAATCTAGTCAGAGGTATTTAGTCTTTATACAATGATTTTGAAGTTTTGACGGATCAAATATTGCTCTCATATTACTCCGGTTTTATAAAAAAACGACCTTCTCCCAGCGGTATAAGATTAACCTGATGGTCATAGAAATCAGATAGGCATTCTTGGCTGATAATGTCTTCTTTTTTGCCTTGAGCGGCAATGCCACCATTTTTCAAGAGGAGGATATGATCCATTTTTTTGGTGATTTCTTCGGCATGGTGGGTCACATAGATGACTAGGGGAGCGTGGGGCAGTTCTGTGATGTGATCGACCTGCTGCAGCAGTTTTTCACGGGCGAATAAATCAAGTCCGCTGGTCGCTTCGTCCAAAATGATAATATCAGGTGCTTCCATTAGACTGCGGGCGATGAGCAGGAGTTGCTTTTCCCCTTGGGAAAGGCTGGCGTAAGTTCGGCCGATGAGGTGCTGACCGCCGATGGCTGTCAACATATCCCGCGCCTGATTTAGTTCTGTTTCGCCGTAGGCCTTGTAGAGGATGCTGCTCTTGTACTTCCCTGTCAGAACAATTTTCTCAGCCAGCATCTGCTTGGGCAGTCGCTCTGCGATAAAAGAGCCGACAACTCCGATTTTTTGGCGCATATCAGGAATATCTCCCTGCCCAAATGTGGTGCCAAGAATTTCAACTTCCCCCTCAGAAGGCCAATATTCGGCCATAATGAGCTTTAAAAGCGTCGTCTTGCCAGAACCATTGAGCCCTAGAATAGCCCAGGTCTGACCTTTCTCAACACACCAGTTTAGGTCTTTTAGAAGGGCTTTGCCCTGTCTTTTTAACGAAACATTTGTCATTGAAATGAGTGCCATGATATCTCCTTTTGATGCGATTGTCATTTATTATAGCACAAAAATATGATAGAATAGTGCTTAAAAGGGGAGATTATGTTTAAGACGAATAAGTTATTCTTTTGGACAGCAGAGATTCTGTTGGTTACCTTTATTATTTTTATCTGGCGGCAGATGGATGGTATTCTGAGCCCTTTTTTCAGTGTAGCCAGAACCTTCTTCATCCCTTTTATTTTAGCCGGCTTTCTTTATTATGTTACCAACCCCTTGGTCTGCTTTATGGAGGAGCGGCTCAAGATAAAGCGGATTTGGGGGATCTGTCTGGTCTTTCTGCTCCTCATTGGCTTATTGATCTTTTCCATTACCAGTTTGATTCCGAATCTGATTACACAGCTGACGGATTTAATTTCTGCCAGCCAGACGATTTATCTCAATATGCAGGATCTCTTGGTTAATCTGAAAGACAATCCGGCTTTTAAAAATATTAACTTTGATTATTTGTTTAGGCAATTAAATCTATCTTATGTCGATATTTTGAAGAATATTCTGAACAGTGTGACGGTGAGCCTGTCCAATATTATCTCTATCATTACTAATGTTGTCATGGTGCTGGTGATGGTGCCGGTCATTCTCTTTTATCTTCTAAAGGATGGTAAGGGGCTGCTCCCCATGCTGGAACGGACAGTTCTGCGGGATGATAAGCTGAACATCAGTAAGCTGTTGGGCAGGATGAATGAAACCATATCCCACTATATTAGCGGGGTAGCCATCGATGCTGGCTTTATCTTTGTTTTTTCATTTATCGGCTATCAGATCATGGGCGTTCAGTATGCCTTTCTCTTTGCCTTAGTTGCTGCGGTGACCAATGTGATTCCTTATATTGGTCCTTACCTGGGGTTGGTGCCTGTCGTTTTGGCTTATGTAGCTACAGACCCCAAAAAGATGATTATTGCAATTATTTATATCATGATTCTTCAGCAAATTGATGGCAATATTATCTACCCTCGTGTGGTCGGCGGTGCTATGAAAATTCATCCCCTGACCATCATGGTACTCCTTGTTTTGGGAGGCAATATCTATGGTCTGATTGGAATGCTGGTGGCTGTGCCTGGTTACGCCATTATCAAAGAAATCGTTAAATTTGCTGCTGGCGTGTACGACTACCACAAGAAAAATAAAATTGTGTTATAATAGACTAACTATATCTAATTTAGGAGACATCTAATCATGGAAGACCCCGGGAGTCAGTCCTTGTTCTTACAATTTCTACTCTTACTCATTTTGACCCTTTGCAATGCTTTTTTCTCTGCCACCGAAATGGCTCTTGTATCGTTGAATCGCTCTCGGGTGGAACAAAAGGCCGAAGAAGGGGAGAAAAAGTATATCCGTCTGTTAAAAGTCCTTGAAAATCCCAATCAGTTTCTGTCAACCATTCAAGTCGGCATTACGCTGATTACCCTCTTATCAGGGGCAAGATTGGCCGATTCACTGGGAGATATCATTGCTGGCTGGTTCGGCAATTCGGCAACTGCGGATACTGCAGGAAGTCTGATTTCCCTAGCCTTTCTGACCTATATTTCAATCGTTTTGGGGGAGCTTTATCCCAAGCGTATCGCAATGAATTTAAAAGAAAACCTAGCGGTCATGTCAGCTCCTATTGTTATTTTCATGGGCAAGATTGTCAGTCCTTTTGTCTGGCTGCTGTCAGCTTCGACCAATCTCTTGAGTCGTCTGACGCCGATGCAGTTTGATGATGCGGATGAGAAGATGACGCGTGATGAGATTGAGTACATGCTGACCAATAGCGAGGAGACACTTGACGCTGACGAAATTGAGATGCTTCAGGGAATCTTTTCACTGGATGAACTCATGGCGCGTGAAGTTATGGTTCCTCGGACCGATGCTTTCATGGTTGATATCAACGATGATACCACTGAGATTATTGAAGCCATTCTCAAGGAAAGTTTTTCCAGAATTCCCGTTTACGATGGGGATAAGGATAAAATCATTGGTCTCATTCATACGAAAAAGTTATTAGATGCTGGTTTTAAGCAAGGCTTTGAGCAGATTAATCTCCGGCGCATCCTCCAAGAACCACTTTTTGTTCCAGAGACGATTTTTGTCGATGATTTGCTGACCTCTTTGAAAAATACACAAAATCAGATGGCCATTCTCTTGGACGAGTATGGCGGAGTGGCTGGGCTTGTCACCCTAGAAGACCTTCTAGAGGAAATTGTCGGTGAAATCGATGATGAAACCGATAAAGCGGCCGTTTCTGTCCGTGAAGTAGCTGAGAATACCTACATTGTTCTCGGGACAATGAATCTGAGTGACTTTAACGATTATTTTGAAACAGAGCTGGAAAGCGACGACGTGGATACCATTGCCGGCTTTTATCTGACCGGTGTCGGTACCATACCGACCCAGGAGGAAAAAGAAATCTTTGACGTGGATAGCAAGGAAAAACATCTGTCCTTGGTGAATGACAAGGTAAAAGACGGCCGTGTGACCAAACTAAAAGTGATTGTAACACCTAATCAAAGGGAAGATAAAGAGAAGGAGTCTGGGAAGTAATTCTCAGGCTCTTTGTGGATAAAAGGTAGCGGTATAGGACCTTTTTCAGAAAAAAGTGTTATAATGAAATCAATAAAAGGCTTTCAGGAGGAGCGTATGCCAGAAGAAGCAATTGACTACAGAAAAGTAACAGGACTCGTACATTCTACGGAAAGTTTTGGATCAGTTGATGGACCGGGAGTACGCTTTGTAGTCTTCATGCAGGGCTGTATGATGCGCTGCCAGTATTGTCATAACCCTGATACTTGGGCTTTGACCAATGACAAGGCCAGTGAAAGAACGGCAGAAGATGTCCTCAATGAAGCCCTCCGTTACAGAGGCTTTTGGGGTAATAAGGGAGGAATTACTGTTTCAGGCGGGGAAGCGACCCTGCAGATGGACTTTTTGATTGCTCTCTTCACTCTGGCTAAGGAAAAAGGGATTCATACCACCTTGGATACCTGTGCACTGACCTTTAGAAATACCCCTGCTTATCTTGAGAAGTACGACAAGCTCATGGCAGTAACAGACCTGGTGCTTCTGGATATCAAAGAAATCAATCCCGAGCAGCATAAGGTGGTGACAGGGCATAGTAATAAAACCATTTTAGCTTGTGCCCGCTACCTGTCTGACATCGGCAAGCCAGTCTGGATTCGCCATGTCTTGGTGCCTGATTTGACGGACCGAGATGAGGATCTGGTTAAACTGGGTGAATTTGTGAAAACCTTGAAAAATGTAGAACGCTTTGAAATTCTCCCCTACCATACAATGGGTGAATTTAAATGGCGTGAACTGGGCATCCCCTATCCCTTGGAGGGCGTGAAGCCACCAACGGCTGAACGGGTTAAAAATGCTAAGGAACTGATGCACACAGAGACTTATGATGATTATCTGAAGCGTATCGGGAATTGACCAGAGACTCGGTCTGGCAAGAAGCATCTAACGAGGTTCGAAGAGGATTTAGCTGTAAGGAAGCTTCTTAGCTTCCTTTGATTTTGACTGGTATTTTTGTTAAAATTGAAAAGAAAAAATTGTAAAGAGGTAAAAAATATGTCTAAAGTGTTTGTATTTGGTCACCAAAATCCTGATACTGATGCGATCGCATCATCTTATGCTTTTGCGCATTTGGCGCGCGAGGCCTATCACATGGAAGCTGAGGCGGTCGCCTTGGGTGAACCAAACGAAGAAACAGCCTTTGTTCTTGACTATTTTGGCGTAACAGCACCGCGCCTTGTTGCATCAGCCAAGGCAGAAGGTGTTGATACGGTTATTCTAACAGACCACAACGAATTCCAGCAGTCTATTGCTGACATCGCTGATGTAACTGTCTTTGGTGTGGTAGATCACCACCGTGTGGCTAATTTTGAAACTGCTAACCCCCTCTTCATGCGTTTAGAGCCAGTTGGGTCAGCTTCGTCCATTGTCTATCGCTTATACAAAGAAAATCAGCTTGATGTGCCGAAAGAAATCGCCGGCCTGCTTCTGTCCGGTCTGATTTCGGACACGCTTCTTCTAAAATCGCCGACTACCCATGCAACAGATCATCAAGTAGCTCAGGAATTAGCTGAATTAGCAGGTGTCAACCTTGAAGAATATGGCTTGGCTATGTTGAAGGCGGGCACCAATTTAGCCAGCAAAACAGCAGAAGAGTTAATCGATATTGATGCCAAAACCTTTGAACTGAACGGCAATAATGTCCGTGTCGCTCAAGTTAATACGGTTGATATTGCTGAGGTTCTTGACAGACAGGCTGAGATTGAAGCGGCAATTGAGGCTTCACGTGCAGCTAATGCTTATTCAGACTTCGTCTTGATGATTACGGATATTGTCAATTCTAATTCAGAAATTTTAGCGCTAGGCTCAAATACAGACAAGATCGAAGCCGCCTTTAATTTTACCTTAGAAAATAATCATGCTTTCTTGGCAGGTGCCGTTTCTCGTAAGAAACAAGTTGTACCGCAATTGACAGAAAGTTTTAATGCTTAAGGAGATTTTGTGGTTTATACTGTCAATTTTAAAAACGTCGAAACCGTTGGGCTCGAAGAGAGCCCTGTGGCGGATGCCCTAGCAGGCCTTCGTGCCAATGAGGCGCGCTATTTTTGGAACAAATACAAACTGGACTACCAGGTCTACACCCCTGAAGAGAAACTGGAAGTTTTGCCTTTCATTGAGAAAGTTCTGGCGGAGAGGGAAATGGTTTTCCCTTATAAAGCATTGAACGTCGCCCAATTTGAGGTTGATGGAGTTCTTTGGTCCTATGTCTACTACGAAAATGGCCTGTCGGTCAATGTGCTTTATACCCTTGAAGAGGGCGGCAAACGGGCAGTTGGTTTCAAACTGTCTAACGGCATTGATATTCCCAAAGAGTTTGAAGGCAGGTTTAAATTTGCCCGTCAGCGCTCAAAATTAGCTGGTGAGATTCGAGGTACCTTTTTTGTGGTGAAAGGCACTTATTTATAAGACAGAAGAAGGGAGAGCCCTTCTTTTTTAGGTCGTATAAATGTACTTTCTCCTGGATAAGTAGTAAGATGGTCTTAAGATAAAGGAGAAGAACCGTATGTTTTTAGCCCTGAGAGAGATTAAGTACTCCAAATTACGTTATAGTTTAGTGATTGGCCTGATGTTTCTAATTGCCTACCTTGTTTTCTTTTTGACGGGCTTGGCCTACGGCTTGGCACAAAAGAACAGAGAGGCCGTTGATACTTGGCAGGCCGATCAGATTGTTTTAACAGACGAGGCCAATGGCAGTCTGAGAGTATCACACTTTTCTCAGCAAGCATTCGATCAGATTAAGGCGCCTGAGAAAGCCGAATTGATTCAGTCTTCTGCGACCGTCAAGAATGATGAGGGAGATAAGATTGATGTTACCTTTTTTGGAATTATCAAAAATCAGTTTTTAAGACCTGATCTTGTGGAAGGGAAAATGTTTTCTGAAAAGGGAGAGGTGGTTGCAGATATTAGCCTAAAGGACAGTGACGGCCTGAACATCGGTGACCAGCTGAAACTGAGTGATGGGAAGGAATTGACCATTGTCGGCTTTACGCAAAAGGCGAATTTTAATGTGTCGCCGGTACTTTATATGTCGCAGGATACGTTTTATGAGGCAACTGGACAGACAGGTTCGAAAATGATTAGTGCCGTTCTGGTTCGTGGCAAAGTCAGCCAGCTTCCGAAAGGCTTAGATAAGCTGTCCATCAGCCAGTTTATTGAAAAATTACCTGGCTATCGGGCACAAAATATAACCTTTTCCTTTATGATCGGCTTCCTCATTTTGATTGCTGCCCTTGTCATTGGTATCTTTATTTATATCTTGACCTTGCAGAAAAAAGCCATTTTTGGTGTCTTAAAGGCTCAAGGGGTATCCAGTGCTTATTTGGCAAAATCGGTGATTGCGCAGACCTTTTTGCTGTCTCTGGTAGCGGTAGGCTTGGGGATGGGGCTGACGCTTTTGACCGCTTTGATTTTACCGGTAGCAGTTCCTTTCCAGGTCAATTACCTTTTCTTTAGTGGGATTGGCGTATTAATGGTACTGATGGCAGTGCTAGGAGCTCTTTTTTCCATCTTAAGTATTGTTAAAGTGGATCCTTTGAAGGCTATCGGTTAAGGGAGGTATTATGACAGCCATTGAATTAAAGCAGATTAAAAAATATTATAAGGACGGTCAAGAGACCATTGAGGCGCTAAAAGAGACAAATCTCACGATTAAGAAGGGGGAATTTGTCGCAGTTGTAGGACCTTCTGGCTCAGGCAAAAGTACGTTTTTAACCATTATCGGAGGTTTGCAGGAACCATCAGAAGGTCAGGTCTGGCTGAACAATCAGCCTTTTAGCACACGAAAAGAAAAAGAGCGGGCCAAAATGCGTTTTGATCAGGTCGGCTTTATTCTGCAAGACTCCAATCTTGTGCCCTTTCTTAAGATTAAAGATCAGTTACGTTTGGTGGATCAAATTGATCATGAGAAACAGCGAGAAGATGCCAATGCTTTATTTGATCAATTGGGAATTAGTGATTTAGCCAATAAATATCCCGAAGAACTATCTGGTGGCCAGAGGCAGCGGGTTGCTATCGCGCGTGCCCTCTATAATGATCCGACGATTATTTTGGCAGACGAGCCAACAGCCAGTCTGGACACCGAAAGAGCTTTTGAAGTTGTCCAACTATTGGCAAAAGAAGCCAAGGAAAAAAATAAGGCTATCCTCATGGTGACACATGATCGGCGTTTGATTGCCTATTGCGATCGCTTATTGATCATTGAAGATGGCTTGCTCAGAGAAGAGGAGCCGGAGCTCTCGAAGGACTGGCATTGAGCCAAAAAGACAGTTTTTGCTGTCTTTTTTTGAGGTGACTTTAGAAGGCTCTAAGATGGTTTTAAGGGCGTATTATGCCAGCTTTTAGAAAGCTTCTTTGCACGGAACATGTTATAATTGACATATGATAAGCATTTTGAACCCGACCAAACTGACGCGACAGCCTTTTTTTAATGACTTGATTCAGTATTTGGCAGCTCATGACGAGGTGACTCTGCGTCAGCTTAAACAGGTCTTTTCTCACGTTAGTCATCTCGAACGTTCTATAGAGGCCTATGTTCAGGCAGGCTACATCAAGCGTAAGGATAAGCGTTACTGTAATCAATTTACCTTGGTAACTGATACAGACCATATCCAGTTGGATCAGCAGATCTTTGTCGATACGGACAGTTCTGTCTATGAGGAACTTCTCTCTTTAACGTTCCAGACCGAATTGGGTAACCAGACTAACGAAGCTGTTATTGTTGAGCAGACAGGGATCAGCAGAGAGGAGCCGACCTTGTCCAATTATTTTTATAAGTTAAGAGAAGGTTTGCCTCTATCGGATAGCCAACAGCCGCTCTATCAGCTTTTGGGTGATGTTAATCAGGAGTATGCCCTCAAGTATATGACGACTTTTTTGTTGAAGTTTGGTCGTAAGGATGTGGTCAAGCAGAAGCGTCCGGATATCTTTGTTCAGGCTTTAGAATTGTTAGGCTATCTTGAGAAAAGTACCGATGATAACTACGAGTTGCGAATGGTCTTTGATAAGCAAAACTTGGTGTTTAGTTCCTCTTAGAAATGGGTAGAAGGGAGGTGTTTGACATGATAGAAAGGTTAGATTTTAGTTGTCCAACTATTCCTGAGGGGGGAGAATTTCCGCTTGAACATACAGGAAAGGGAGAAGACAGGTCACCTGAATTTTACATCAAGAATCTTTCTCCTCAAGCCCAAACACTTGCTATTACTTTGGAAGATTTGACCCATCCTCTTAAAAAGGAATTCACCCATTGGCTTATCTGGAATCTTCCGGCTTCCAGTCACATTAAGGACAATTTGCCTCAGGGTTTTGAAGTAGCAACCCCTCAAGGAGCTAGGCAAGGGATAGCCTACGGCTGGTATCGTTATGCCGGTCCAAAACCTCCGCTAGGTCAAAACCATCAATATCGCTTTACGATTTACAGTTTAGACTGTTCCTTAAGTTTGAATCGCTGGACGCGAAAAAGTAACCTTTTAAGAGCTATGCGGGGGCATATCCTGCAAAAGGGACAACTGACAGCTTCTTTTGGCAATAAAAAAATCTGGAATCAAGATTCCAGACCAATGATGGCGTAAGTGAGTCGGCAGTGCAATGCCTGGCTCATTTTTTATGTCTCCAACCGTGTCATTAAATAAAGAAAATAAGGAGCACCAATAACGGAGACAATAATACCAGTAGGAATACCCGTCCCAACAAGAAGCACCCGTCCGATAGTATCTGCTGCGAGTAGAATGATCATACCGGTTAGCATTGTAGCAGGAAGAGTGATTCGGTGATCACTGCCCAGAAATTGCCGCGTAATGTGCCCCGCAACCAGACCAACAAAGGTGATATTCCCAACTAGAACAACACTCAGAGAAGCCAGTGCTGTTGATAAGATGAGGATAATGCCTCTTTCTTTTTTGAGATGAAGCCCTAACGCTAGCGCAGTATGTTCGTTAAGGTTCATGATGTTTAGAGAGTGGCTGCGGCTGTAAGCTAGTAGCAAAAGTACCAGCAGTATAGGGGTAAAAAGGACTAAGGTTTCCCAATTGTCTCCGCTGACCGTACCGCTCAGCCAAGAGATGACATAGTCCATTTTATTGTTATCCAACTTACTGATAATTGAAACCATCACACCAGAGAGCATGGATGACAGACCTACCCCTGTAATAATCAGGCGCGTCGGACTGATGCTGTGATTTGTTTTACGGGAAATAAGGTAGACCAAAAAAATGGTGCTTATCCCGCCGAACATAGCCAAGAGTGGCAAAAGCCGAATGCCCGCTGGCTGAGAGACATCGATGAGGCCAATAGCAATGGTAATGACTAGACCGGAACCCGTATTGACACCAAGGATCCCAGAATCTGCAAGGGGATTCTTGGTTAGGGTCTGTAATAGCATCCCTGACACAGCTAGGGCGGCGCCCCCCAGCATACAGGCCAGAATTCGAGGCAAGCGGATTTGCGTGACGATAAAGACCATGGCGGAGCTAGCCTTTCCGAAAGGGATGTTAAGGATATCGATCAGCGAGGACTGGGCATAGCCTACGGATAGGGATAACAGAAAGAGAAGGGCAAGAAGTGACAGCAAAAGAGCAAAACTGCTGACTGTTTTAGAATGTTTCATAGGTTCTTCCCCTTTCTGATTAGCCAGAGGAAGCATGGTAGGCCAATAATGCTGATGATAGCATTGATCGGTGTTTCTGCAGGAGGATTGATGGTTCGGCTGATTAAATCAACCCAGATCATGAAGGTCGCCCCAGCAAAAGCTGTCAGAGGCAGCAGCAGACGGTAATCTTTGGCAACAAATAAACCGATAAAATGGGGAATAATGAGTCCCACAAAAGCAATGCTTCCGATGAGGGCCACGGATGCGGCGGAGAGTAAAAGAACGATTCCCAACAAAAGCATCGTTATGGTCAAAGTGGCCTGTCCCAACGCCTTGGCGACAGTTTCATCGAGGCTCAGAATCGTTAGCTGGTGGGCGAAAAGCTGCGACAGAGCCAAACCAATAAGGATAATAGGCGCAATAACAGCCAGCATGTTCCAATTGAGCTGAGCCAGTCCGCCGGCTTGCCAGCCGATAACCGTTGTGGAAAGATCAAAATAGAGTGTTACAGCCTGTCCAAGAGCTGAGAATAAGGTTGCTATCATGGCACCTGCTAAAATTAAGCGCAGCTGGTGATAGCCCTTACGCGGCTGATAAGAGAGTCCAAAAATCAATACGGCGGCCAGGGTTGAGCCAATTAAACAAACGAGCAAAATGAGACTGTAGTGCAAACTGCCAAAAAAGGCATAGGCTAAGATAAGTGCCAGACCAGCCCCGGCATTGATTCCCAGAAGCCCAGGATCTGCGATAGGATTACGCGTAATACCCTGCATGATAGCACCAGCCTGGGCCATAGCGGCACCAACTAGGCTGGCAGCTAGAATACGAGGCAGACGCAGGTCAATGATAACATCTTGAGTATTAGAATCCTGAAAAGGGTGTTTAAGAGTAGCTAAAAGCTGATCATGACTGTAATTGACAGCACCCAGTCTTAGGCTCAGATACCAGCCAATGAGTAATAAGACCAGCATGATGAAAAAAACAAGCCAAAGGCGATTTGACTTATTTTTCTGGCTGAAAACGCGAGCTTTC
The DNA here is from genome assembly GCF_000372425.1 of Streptococcus ferus DSM 20646. Taxonomy (GTDB): domain Bacteria; phylum Bacillota; class Bacilli; order Lactobacillales; family Streptococcaceae; genus Streptococcus; species Streptococcus ferus. Next base: position 410,057 of record NZ_AQVD01000002.1, on the reverse strand, counting down.
GTGTTCATAACAATGCTCTTTCTGTTATTGATTGGCTTTCTTGACAGCCTTAACAAAAGCAGGCAGCTGCTTGTCTAGGGACATGGGGTCAGAGAAATAGAAAAGGTTATAATCAACTTCCAGTACCTGTCCTTTTTGAACAGCCGGAATGTTTTTCCAAACATCACTTTCCTTCAGCGACGCTGCAGCTTCTTTGGTTGACTGATTCACATTGACAACGGCATAATCTCCGATATAATCTCCGATGACTTCCTGAGAGACACCGAACCAACCGTCTTTGTTAATAACATCTGTTTGGACTTTTTCAGGAGCCTTGTAGCCTAGTGAATCATAAATCAGTTCACCACCGCGTCCCCAGTTGTTCCCGTAGAGGAAAATGTTTTTGTCGTAAAAATCCATGACCGTAAATGTTGTCTGAGCTGATAGCTGGCTGCTGAGGTCTTTTTTAGCCTTGGCAACCTTCGCTTTCCAGCTGGAGAGCCATTTTTGAGCTTGGTCTTCTTTGCCAAAGACTTTCCCTAGGTGGGTCATCATATCCAGATAATCGCTGGAAGCATATTCGATGACAAGGACAGGAGCTATTTTTTTCAATTTATCAAGATTTTTATCTGTTGAAAAGGCGATAATTAAGTCAGGTTCCTGTGCTGCGATGGCTTCAGTATCATCAGAAGTAAGCTGCTTGGCTTTTTTGAGCTGATCACCAAAAGCAGGACTGTCTTTTTCCAAATCAAGTGAGTAGCTCGAAACCTTGATACCTAATTTTAAGAGGTAGCCTGTATAAGAGTAGGCAAAGTTGACAACCTTTTTAGGGTTTTGGGGAACATCACCGTAGTATGAGAAGCCTTTAATTTTAGGCTTTGAGGATAATTGGGAGCTGTCAGAACTTGTCTCCTTCTTAGAAGATGAGGTATTGCTGCAAGCTGCCAGCGCTAAAACGGCCAAAAAAAGCGTTATAACGGTTATATATTTTTTCATTTTCAATACTCCTAAGTAATCTATAATAACTGATAAGTCAGTAGAATGGGTCTTTTGTGAATAGGATCTTCTGTTAATTGGGCCTCAATCTGAAAGACATCTCTGAGAATATCCGCTGTCATGAGTGTTTCTGCCTTGCCTTGATATTTGATCTGTCCGGCTTTCATGGCAATCAGGTAATCTGAAAAGCGAGCTGAGAGGTTGAGGTCGTGCAGCACCATCACGATGGTTTTATGGCTCTCTTTGTTGAGCCTTTGCAAAAGTTCCAAAACTTCTAACTGATGGTTCATGTCTAGATAGGTTGTTGGTTCATCCAGAAAGATAGTATCGGTGTCCTGAGCTAAAGCCATAGCAATCCAGACACGCTGGCGCTGACCGCCAGACAGACTATCAACATCCATATCGGCAAATGCGGTTACCTTGGTAACTTCCATAGCCCAATGAATGGCATTGCGATCCTGTTGCGACAGACTCCCCAAATATTTTTGATGAGGGAAGCGGCCGTATGAAACTAATTCATATACTGAAATCCCTTGATTGGCTTCTAAAACTTGGGGCAAAAGTGCCATTTTTTTGGCCACTTCCTTGGTTGGAAGCTTGGCGATTGACTGACCATCAAGCAAAATAGCCCCTTTTTGAATAGGCTGAATACGGGTCAAAGCTTTGAGCAGAGTAGATTTGCCGCAGCCATTTGCCCCGATAATGGTCGTTATTTTCTGGTCCGGAATGGCAACAGATAAATTGTCCAACACACGTTTTTGGTCATAAGCCACCTGGATGGATTCAGCACGAATATCTGACATAGTAGCCTCCTTTCTTTAAAGATGTTTTTAAATTATAGCACAAAAAAAGCCTGAAACAAAGGAATCTGTCAAAAATATTGGAATTTTTGGAAAATAAAGACATTTATTTAGAATGATTAAAAAGAATAATAACAATGGTTATCAATAAGGTCTTGAAGGCGCAAGAGTGCTGTCAAAGAGGATGCCCTACTCTAGCTAAAAAAGAACAGCTCCTAGAGCTGCTCTTATGATGAGATGATTGTTATAAATGGTTTTTGGCGATTTGGAGATCACCGGCATAGGCCGCCCGTTTTCCTGCCACAATCTGAAAAGCATCGGCTCCTTTGCCAGCAATGATAATGGCATCACTTGGCTTGCTTGTGAGCTGCATAGCATAAGCGATGGCTTCTTCACGATCCACAATAATCTCGACTGGGCGGTTAATATGGCTAGCAATTTCCTGAGAAATCTGTAAGGGGTCTTCATGATTAGGATCATCTGCTGACAGAATGACCTGTAAATCGGGATAGTTATTGATAACCTGGCCAAAATCTTTTCTGCGGCTTTCCCCTTTGTTGCCTGGCGCTCCTAAAATCAGAATCAGCTGACCAGACTGGTGTTGTTTCACGACTTGGAGCAATTTTTTGAGACTGTCACCATTATGAGCATAATCCACAAAGACCTTGGCACCATTTTTCTGGGTTAAGACTTCCATACGGCCGGGAACAGAGGTTTCGGCAATTCCCTTGCGAATATCTTCAGGGGTGGCACCGAGTTTCAGACAGGCCAGACCGGCGGCTAGAGCATTTTCTTGATTAAAGTCACCGATTAACTGAATATCATAATGGCCAGCTAATTGCCCTGCCGCTTGGAAAGAGAAGGCCTTACTCTCCAAAATAGGATTGTCCGAATAGCGCCCGTAAAAATTATGGGCTTTTTCAGCAAGCTCTTCCTTGATGAAGTCAAAATGGTCCATCTGGCTGTTGACAATGGCGTAGCGGCTGTTAGCCAGCAAGAGCCGTTTATGGTAAAAATAATCCTCATAAGTAGGGTGTTCAATAGGTCCGATGTGATCCGGACTGATATTGAGAAAGACACCGACATCAAACTGCAGTCCATAAACCCGCTTGGTTAGGTAAGCCTGACTGGATACCTCCATGATTAGGTGGGTCATACCATTGGCAAGAGCTTCCGCCATCATTTGGAAGAGGTCCAAACTCTCAGGTGTGGTCAAGGTTGATTTAAAGAAAGTTTTGCCGTCAAGTGTGGTATTCATAGTTGACAGCATGGCAGGTCTATGATGTTGCTTTAGGATGGTGTAGGCAAAGTAAGCAGCAGTTGTTTTGCCTTTGGTTCCCGTGAAAGCCAGTAGCTTTAATTTCTCTTGGGGATTACCATAGAAGGCCATGGCAAGCAGGCTCATGGCTTGCTTAATATCGTTGACTAGGATGACAGGGATGCCCACCTCATAATCCTGCTCAGCGACATAAAAAGAAAGTCCAGCAGAGACGGCCTTTTCCAGATAGTCTTTTTTAAAAGCAGCGCCTTTAACAAAGAAAAGAGTATCAGGGGTTACTTGACGGCTGTCATAAGAAATAGCTTTAAAGGTTTTGCCCTGCCAAGAGTAGTGGTAGTGCCCGTCGGAGATAATTTCTCTAAAATTATGATCTTCTTTGAGAATCGTTAACGTTTTTTCAATCGTAATCATACCTTTTATTTTAGACTGAAAGCTGGTGTTTTACAAGTGCTAGGCAAAAGTTTATAATAAATTTATCAAACGAAGAAAGAATGGTCATGACTGAAAAACAAAATCAATTAAGCCAACAGGAACAGATGGTGAGAGGTGCGGCCTGGCTGACGATCGGAAACTTCCTCAGCCGTTTGTTAGGTGCTATTTATATTATTCCTTGGTATGCCTGGATGGGGAGATTTGGTGCTCAGGCCAATGCCCTTTTTGGGATGGGATACAACATTTATGCCCTCTTTTTATTAGTCTCAACCGTTGGTATTCCCGTTGCGGTAGCCAAACAAGTCGCTAAATACAATACCAAAAATCAAAAGGATACCAGCTTTTACCTCATACGAGAATTTTTAAAGCTCATGTTACTTTTGGGAGCTATTTTCGCTCTGGCCATGTATGTCTTTTCACCCTTAATGGCGGCTTGGAGCGGGGGCGGCGAAGACCTCGTCAGAGTCATGCGGAGTCTGACCTTGGCGGTTCTCGTTTTTCCAGCCATGAGTGTCTTGCGGGGCTTTTTTCAAGGTTTCAACAACCTTAAGCCCTATGCGGTCAGCCAGATTGCCGAACAGTTGATTCGTGTGATTTGGATGCTCTTAACAGCCTTTTACATCATGAAATTGGGTTCAGGGAACTATGTTGAGGCCGTGACGCAGTCAACATTTGCCGCCTTTATCGGGATGCTGGCCAGCATTGCTGTTTTGATTTATTTTCTTTGGAAAGAAAAAATGCTGTCTAGGGTCTTTTCAAAGAAGCCAGACCATGTTACCGTTGATACCAAGTCTTTGGTGATCGAGACGACTAAAGAGGCCATTCCTTTCGTCGTAACAGGATCAGCTGTTCAAATTTTTCAAATTATAGACCAATGGACGTTCAGCAATACCATGAGCCTCTTTACCAATTACAGTAAAGCGAGCCTCGACATTATGTTTGCCTATTTTGCCGCCAATCCTAATAAGCTGACGATGATTCTTATTGCAGTAGCGACAGCGGTATCAGGGACAGGGATTCCTCTTTTGACGGAAAACTTTGTCAAGAAGGATAAAAAAGCTGCGGCTCATCTGGTCATCAATAATATCCAGATGCTGACGATGTTTCTACTGCCGGCAATTCTGGGTTCTGTCATTTTAGCGAAACCACTTTATACTATTTTTTATGGTCAGTCAGATCAGCTTGCCCTCAATTTGTTTATTGCCGCTTTGATTCAAACTCTCTTTTTGGCCTTTTATACTCTCTTTTCACCAATGCTGCAAGCTTTATTTGAGAATCGCAAAGCCCTCATTTATTTCGCCTACGGCCTCATTGTCAAACTCGTCCTGCAGATTCCCTGCATCTATCTGCTGCAAGCTTACGGGCCGCTTTTGGCGACAGCTGTTGGCTTGCTCGTCCCGATTGTCCTGAGCTATAAGCAAATTCACAAGGTCACCTCCTTTAGTCAAACCATTGTCTTTCGGAGCAATCTTTTAATAGCTATCCTGACTCTCTTGATGGGCTTGGTCGTTGCCTTGGTGACTTTGGGATTAGGTTTGGTCCTAAGTCCAGATGGTCGAATCAACAGCATGATTTATATTCTCCTTGTCGGAACGGTAGGTGTTGCCTTTTATGGTTACTTAACCCTGAAAACCCGTCTTTTAGACAAGATGCTCGGAAGCAGAGCAGCAGCCTTGAGAAAAACATTCCGTATATCTTAGAAAAAACTGTCAGTTATTGGCAGTTTTTTTGTTATAGTTTTTTCTTATAACTAACTATCAATAATAAGTATGCAGCAGGCCCAGCATTTACAAGAAAGAAGTGGTAAAATAGTGTCATTCTATTGAAAAAGGTAAAAACAATGACGAGAGATTACAGGTTAGATACTGTCTTGGCCCATGCCGGGATCAACTCCGATAAAGAAACTGGTGCCTTAGCTGCGCCTCTCCATTTTTCAACGACTTATCAGCATCCTGAGTTCGGTCAATCGACAGGATATGACTATACCAGAACGAAAAACCCGACTCGGGCCACATTAGAGAAAACCTTAGCGGCTATTGAGAAGGCAGACTACGCTTTGGCAACAAGTTCAGGTATGAGTGCCATTGTTTTAGCCTTAGAAGTGTTTCCTGTTGGTAGTAAAGTTGTCGCTGCGCGTGATTTATACGGCGGTTCATTCCGTTGGTTCAATGAAAAAGAAAAAGAAGGGCGTTTTGTCTTCACTTATACAAGTACTGAACAAGAAATGCTGGCGGCTATTGATGCATCAACAGCGGTCGTCTTCATTGAAACACCGACAAATCCTTTAATGGTAGAATTTGATATTAAAACCATCGCCGATGCCGCCCATGCTAAAGGTGCGAAAGTTATAGTTGACAATACCTTTTACAGTCCGATTTACCAAAATCCTATTGAGCTGGGAGCGGATATTGTGGTCCATTCGGCGACCAAATACCTATCTGGCCATAATGATGTCTTGGCAGGTGCTGTCATTACCAGTGACCAAGAACTCTATGAACAATTTTTTTATAACCTGAATACCACAGGCCCTGTTCTGTCACCTTTTGATTCTTACCTGCTGATGAGAGGACTGAAAACTCTCAAGCTTCGTATGGAGAAATCAAGTCAGAATGCTCAGGAAATTGTTGCTTTTCTAAATACCAATCCTGCCGTCACAGATGTTTTTTACACTGGCAAAGGGGGGATGGTTTCCTTTAAGGTTAGGGATCAGCATAAAATTCCTGACATCATTAACCGTCTCGATGTCTTTACCTTCGCTGAAAGTCTTGGAGGTGTGGAAAGTCTGATTACTTACCCGAGTACTCAAACCCACGCGGATATTCCAGCAGATGTCAGAACTTCTTATGGATTGACCGATGACCTTCTGCGTCTGTCAATTGGTATTGAAGATGCCCAAGATTTAATAGAGGATTTACAAAGAGCATTGGAGGCCTAACTATGGGACAATTTGACTTTACCACTTTACCAGATAGAATCGCTACCAACTCCATGAAATGGAAAGAAGTTCAGGAAGATCAGGACCTTTTACCCCTATGGGTGGCTGATATGGACTTTCTTGGTTTTCCGGCGATTCACCAGACTTTAGAAGCTTTCAGTGCTTATCAGGTTTACGGTTACCCATCCGTCAGTCCTAGTCTTTTTCAAGCCATTCAAGACTGGGAAAAAAGGGAACACGGCTATGCTATCGAAAAGGACAGTATTGTTTTGATTGAAGGGGTTGTCCCGGCAATCTCTGTTGCGATTCAGGCCTTTACCCAAGAAAATGATGCCGTGTTGATTAACACACCGGTTTATCCGCCCTTTGCCAGAACCGTTCGTCTCAATAATCGGCAGCTGGTCACCAATTCACTGATCAAGGCAAACGGTCATTTTGAAATCGATTTTGATCAGCTGGAGAAAGATATTGTGGAAAATGATGTGAAACTTTATCTTTTCTGCAGCCCCCATAATCCTGGAGGACGTGTGTGGACCAAAGAAGAACTTTTAAAATTGGGGCAGCTCTGTCAGAAATATGATGTGATTCTTGTTTCGGATGAAATTCACCAAGACATGGCCCTCTTTGGTCATAAGCATCATACGATCAATACGGTATCTGACAGCTTTAAAGAGCGTAGCCTGATCCTCTCTAGCGCGACGAAAACTTTCAATATCGCTGGGACAAAGAATTCTTTTGTTCTGATTGAAAATCCCAAGCTCCGTAAACGCTTTAAAGACCGACAGCTGGCAAATAACCAGCATGAAATTTCCACCTTGGGTCTTCTGGCAACAGAGGCGGCCTTAACAGAAGGCCAAGCTTGGTTAGAGGAATTGAAAGCTGTCCTTGAAGACAATATTAATTTTGTGGTGTCCTATTTTGAAGAGCACCTGCCGCAGGTAGAGGTCATGAAGCCCGAAGGCACCTACTTAATTTGGCTGGATTTTTCCGGGACTGGTCTTGACCACCTTGAAATCGGCCGCAAACTCCGTGAGCAGGCCAAGGTTATCTTAAATGACGGTCTTACTTTTGGTAAAGAAGGTAAATACCATTACCGGCTTAATGTCGCAGCGCCTGTCCATGTGATTCAAGAAGGCTGCGAGCGAATTGTTAAAGCTTTTCAATAGTCATTGCAAGCATCAAAAGACTGATTTTGGTGCTTTTTGACTTTTAAGGAGCGGTAATTTTTGCTATAATGTAAGAAAAATCAGAAAGCGGTATTCTCATGGGAAAATTTCAAGTTATTTCGCACCCTCTTATCCAGCATAAATTGTCTATTTTACGTCGTGAAGAGACCTCAACCAAGCATTTTCGGGAACTAGTCGATGAAATTGCGATGCTGATGGGGTATGAAGTCTCACGGGATTTGCCGCTTGAGGATGTTGAGATTCAAACGCCGATTACAAAAACCGTCCAAAAACAGCTATCAGGGAAGAAATTGGCGATTGTTCCCATCCTTCGTGCTGGGATTGGCATGGTGGATGGCCTGCTGAGCTTGGTTCCGGCTGCCAAGGTTGGGCATATTGGTATGTATCGTGATGAAGAAACCCTAGAGCCGGTTGAGTACCTGGTTAAACTGCCAGAGGATATCGATCAAAGGCAGATTTTTGTGGTAGATCCGATGCTGGCGACAGGGGGCTCTGCTGTCTTAGCCATTGATTCTTTGAAAAAACGTGGAGCTGCCAATATCAAATTTGTCTGTCTCGTTGCGGCTCCAGAAGGAGTGAAGAAACTGCAAGAGGCCCATCCCGATATTGACATCTATACCGCTGCCCTTGATGACAAATTAAACGAGCATGGCTATATCGTCCCAGGTCTTGGTGATGCTGGTGACCGCCTCTTTGGAACGAAATAGCCTGTTCTAATCAAGCTGTCTGACAGAAAAAACGCCCAGGAAAAGGGAGTTTTTTCTTTGACCTTTTTTGACCAAAAGGATATAATAGTCTCAAGATTGAATACAAAGGAGAATACAGAATGATTCCAGTAGTTATTGAACAAACGAGCCGCGGCGAACGCTCCTATGACATTTACTCCCGCCTCTTAAAAGACCGGATTATTATGCTGACAGGTCCAGTAGAAGACAATATGGCCAACTCTATCATTGCCCAATTGCTCTTTTTGGATGCACAAGATTCCACTAAAGACATTTACCTTTATGTCAATACTCCGGGTGGTTCGGTTTCAGCAGGCCTTGCCATTGTTGATACCATGAACTTCATCAAATCAGACGTGCAGACGATCGTTATGGGGGTTGCTGCGTCCATGGGAACGATTATTGCGTCCAGCGGTACCAAAGGCAAACGCTTTATGCTGCCAAATGCAGAGTACCTTATTCATCAGCCTATGGGAGGAACTGGTGCAGGCACTCAGCAAACCGACATGGCTATTGCTGCCGAAAGGCTCTTGCATACCCGAAACCGTCTTGAAAAAATTCTTGCCAATAATTCAGGTAAAACGGTTAAACAGATCCATAAAGATGCTGAACGGGATTACTGGATGGATGCCAAAGAAACGCTTAAATATGGCTTCATCGATGAAATTATGGAAAACAACGACTTAAAATAAGTTATAAGCACGGTTTACCGTGCTTTATTTTTTGTTATAATAAGACTATGTTAGAAATCAATGACCAATTCTTTGCCATTGAAGCGGCAACCGAACGTCTTCTTAAGGAACTTCTGAAACAGCCAGAAGTCGAAGCTTATCGTCAGGCCAAAAAGCGTTTTGAGACCGATCAAGCCCTTCAAGCTGACATTGCTGCTTTTCAGGCTTTACAGGTTGAATTTGACAGTCAAAAAGACTACCTAGCCTTTCGTCCAGAGATAAAAGCGCAGAGGCGTCAGCTCTTGACCCAAAAGCGTCACTTGGATCTCAATGATAAGGTGCTTGCCCTGCGTCAGGCAGAGGTGGCTGTCCAAGAAATCTTGGCTCAGATCTCCAGCCGTCTGGCGGAGACAGTATCGGCCGCTATTTTTGTAGATACGGGTTTGCCTTTGGCCCCTCATAAACCGCCTCATCAGAAAGGGCGCGGAAATAATATTAAGGAAAAGGAAAATGCATGCTAACTCAAACAAAAAGACGAGGACTTATTGTTTACCTCTATTATAATCGTGATATCCGAAAACTACATAAGTATGGTGACCTTATCTACCACTCAAGACGGATGCGCTACGCGTTGATTTATATGGAAGAAGACCTGCTTTCGCCGACCATAGAGGAGCTGGAACAGCTCAAGTTTGTTAAGCAAGTTCGTCCTTCTCACCTATCCGAAATGCCTCAGCAATTTGTCGGTAGTTTGAACCCTTAAATTTTCTTGCTGAAAGCGAGGAAATAAACTTGACAATTTTCAGATAATTCAGTATTCTTATTAACGTATCAAATTTTAAGAAATGTTTAAGGAGACACAATGATGAAGAAAAAATTGGCATTAGCCGCAATGACTCTTCTTAGTACAGCCGTACTTGCGGCCTGTGGTGCAGCCCCAGGCGGTTCATCAAATACATCAGGCAATGACATCGGCGATAAGATTAAAATCGGCTACAACCTTGAATTGACAGGTGATGTGGCAGCCTATGGTAACGCTGAAAAACGCGGTGCGGATTTGGCTGTTGCCGAAATCAATAAGGCAGGTGGTGTTGACGGCAAGAAGATTGAAGTTGTTTCAAAAGATAATAAATCTGACAACGGTGAGGCAGCTACGGTATCTACCAACTTGGCTACCCAAAGCAAGGTCAACGCTATCTTAGGTCCTGCGACCTCAGGTGCAGTAAGTTCAGCAAGTCCTAATGCCACTTCAGCAGGTGTTCCTCTGGTAACCCCTTCGGGGACACAGGACAGCCTGACTTATGATAACGGCAAGGTTCAAGAGTATGTTTATCGGGCTACTTTCCAAGACAGCTTCCAAGGAAAAGTTATTTCAAAATATGCTACGGATACCTTAAAAGCTGAGAAAGTTGTTCTTTACTACGACAATTCCAGCGACTATGCTAAGGGGATTGCTGAAGCCTTCAAGAAAGCCTACAAGGGTGATATTGTTGCCGAAGAAACTTTCCAGGCTAAAGACAAAGATTTCCAAGCCGCTTTGACAACTTTCAAAAACAAAGATTTTGATGCTATTGTAATGCCAGGTTACTATACTGAAACAGGTTTGATTACAAAACAGGCTCGCGATCTAGGATTGACACAGCCAATCTTAGGACCTGACGGCTTCAATGACGTTAAGTATATCGAAGGTGCTGGTGCTGAAAATACGAATGATGTCTACTATGTCTCTGGTTACTCAACTAAGGTTGATTTGACAGACAAGGCTTCTAAATTTGTGGAAGCTTACAAGGCAAAATATGGTGAAGAACCAAATATGTTTGCAGCCCTTGCCTATGATTCTGTCTACATGATTGCAGATGCTGCGAAAGATGCGAAAACATCAAAAGACATTGCGACCAACCTTGGAAAATTGAAGGATTTTGAAGGTGTTACTGGTAAGATGACGATTGACAAGAAACATAATCCTGTCAAGAGTGCTGTTATGATCGGTCTTAAAGACGGTAAGGAAGATTCTGCGACAGCAGTAGAAGCTGAGTAGATTTATCCAAGATTATTTTTAAACATGAAAACCTGGGGAGTTTTGTCTCCCCAGTTATTATTATTTTGTAGAAAGTTTGGTGAATTTATGCTCCAACAACTCGTCAATGGTTTAATTCTAGGTAGTGTTTATGCATTGCTGGCCTTGGGATATACCATGGTATATGGGATTATCAAATTGATTAACTTTGCCCATGGAGATATCTATATGATGGGTGCGTTTATTGGTTATTATTTAATCAATCATTTCAAATTAAACTTTTTTGTGGCCCTCATTTTGTCAATGGTTCTGACAGCAGCTCTTGGGGTGGTCATCGAATTTCTGGCCTACCGTCCGTTACGGCACGCGACTCGGATTGCTGTGCTAATCACGGCGATTGGGGTGTCCTTCTTCTTAGAATACGGGATGGTCTGGCTGGTAGGTGCTAATACTAGAGCTTTTCCGCAGGCTCTGAAAACTGTTAAGTATGATTTGGGTCCTGTCAGTGTCACCAACGTTCAGCTGACGATTTTGGGAGTGGCGCTTGCTTTAATGCTGGCTCTTCAGTTTATCGTTCAAAAAACAAAAATGGGGAAAGCCATGCGTGCGGTATCCGTTGACAGCGATGCTGCTCAGTTGATGGGGATTAACGTCAACAGCACCATCAGTTTCACCTTTGCTCTGGGTTCAGCCTTGGCGGGTGCTGCAGGTGTTCTCATCGGCCTTTACTATAATTCGATTGATCCTCTGATGGGAATGGTTCCAGGGATAAAGGCCTTTGTCGCCGCCGTTCTTGGAGGGATTGGTATTGTTCCTGGTGCGGCCCTTGGTGGCTTTATTATCGGTCTTTTGGAGACATTTTCGGTTTCGATTGGATTTTCAAGCTATCGTGATGCGGTAGTGTATGCTGTTCTGATTATTATCCTGTTGGTGAGACCGGCCGGAATATTGGGTAAAAGTGTAAAGGAGAAGGTCTAAGTTATGAGAAAAAATCTAAAAACAAATCTGACATGGTTTGCCCTCATTCTTGCGATTTTTCTTGTTTTAACAGTTTTAATCAATGCAGGAGTTTTGGGCATTTACTATGTTCAGATTCTGATGGGAATTGGTATTAGTCTGATTATGGCTCTAGGGACGAACTTAGTGCTTGGTTTTTCAGGTCAGTTTTCGTTGGGACAGGCTGGTTTTATGGCGATTGGAGCTTACGCAACGGCTATTTTCACCAAACAAAATCCGACCTATGCAGGGTTTTACCTGTCCATGCTAATCGGCGTTGTTCTGGCAGCCTTAGTGGCTCTGATTGTCGGCTTTCCAACCCTTCGTCTTAAGGGAGACTATTTGGCCATTGCAACACTGGGCGTTTCCGAAATCATTCGTATTGCCATTGTCAATGGGGGTGAATTGACCAACGGTGCGGCCGGTATTATGGGGATACTTCAGTTTACTAGCTGGCAGTTGGTTTTCTTCTTTGCTGTCATCCTCATTATTCTGGTCATGAATTATCTCAGAAGTCCCATGGGTCGCCAGGTGATTGCCGTTAGAGAAGATGAAATTGCGGCAGAGTCTATGGGTGTTGATACTACTAAAGTCAAGGTTCTAACCTTTATGATTGCTGCGATGATGTCAAGTGTTGCAGGTTCTCTTTATGTGGGTTATATCGGTACGGTTGCCCCTAAAGACTTTACCATTATGAGGTCGATTGAATATCTGATTATCGCCGTATTCGGGGGCTTGGGTTCAATCACAGGAACGGTTTTGGCAGCCCTTGTACTCGGCGTGCTCAATATGTTCCTGCAAAATGTGTCTGATGTTCGGATGATTATCTATTCACTGGCCCTCATCTTGGTTATGGTTTTCAAACCAGGTGGACTTTTGGGAACAAAGGAATTATCATTGAGTAGATTCTTTAATAAAAAAGCTAAGGAGGGCGAATAATGGCACTTCTTGAAGTCAAAGAGTTAACAAAACATTTTGGCGGACTGACTGCTGTCGGTGACGTCAGTCTTGAACTTAACGAAGGAGAGCTGGTTGGTTTAATTGGGCCAAATGGTGCCGGTAAAACAACACTTTTCAACTTGTTGACAGGTGTTTATGAACCTAGCGAGGGGAGTGTCACTCTAGATGGCAACTTATTAAACGGTAAAAAGCCATATACTATTGCCTCTCTCGGTTTATCCCGTACTTTTCAAAATATTCGACTGTTCAAAAACATGACCGTCATTGAAAATGTTCTGGTTGGGATGGAAAACAAACGGCGTTCACACCTTTTAGCAAGTTTTCTGCGCCTGCCTCAATTCTATGCTAATGAGTCTGATTTACGTCAAAAAGCTCTGGCTCTGTTAAAGATTTTTAATCTGGAAGATAAGGCAGAGACTTTGGCTAAAAACCTCCCCTATGGTCAGCAGCGACGACTAGAGATTGTCCGCGCTCTTGCAACAGAGCCTAAAATTCTCTTTTTAGATGAGCCTGCAGCTGGGATGAATCCTCAGGAGACGGCGGAGCTGACAGGCCTGATTCGTCAAATTAAAGAAGAGTTTGACATTACCATTATGCTCATTGAACATGATATGAGTCTGGTAATGGATGTGACTGAGCGTATTTATGTTTTGGAGTACGGTCGTCTGATTGCAGAAGGAACACCCGAAGAGATTAAAACTAATAAGCGCGTGATTGAAGCCTACCTTGGAGGTGAAGCCTAATGACTATGTTAAAAGTTGACAATCTTTCCGTTCATTATGGTGTTATCCAAGCGGTTAAAGAGGTTTCTTTTGAAGTAAATGAAGGAGAAGTTGTTTCTCTCATCGGAGCCAACGGTGCTGGCAAAACGTCTATTTTGAGAACGATTTCCGGTCTAGTCAGACCGTCTTCAGGGACGATTCAATTTCTGGGCAAAGATATCCATAAAGCGCCTGCAAGGAAGATTGTGGCCAGTGGCTTATCCCAAGTTCCCGAAGGCCGGCATGTTTTTCCTGGGCTGACTGTCCTTGAAAATCTTGAAATGGGGGCCTTCTTAAGAAATAACCGCGAGGAAAATCAACAAAATCTGAAAAAAGTTTTCAGCCGTTTTCCGCGTTTAGAAGAGCGGAAGAATCAGGATGCGGCCACACTGTCCGGAGGTGAGCAGCAGATGCTTGCCATGGGGCGTGCGCTGATGAGTCAGCCTCAGTTGCTTCTCCTGGATGAGCCCTCAATGGGGCTTGCTCCGATTTTTATTCAGGAAATTTTCGATATTATTGAAGATATTAAAAAGCAAGGAACAACAGTACTCCTCATTGAGCAAAATGCCAATAAGGCTTTATCAATTGCTGATCGAGGCTATGTCCTTGAAACAGGGAAACTGGTTCTTTCAGGAACGGGTCAGGAGCTTCTGGCTTCTGATGAAGTCCGCAAGGCTTATCTGGGCGGATAAAGAAGGCGGTTAACCGCTTTCTTTTTTTGAAAATCCTATTGTTAAATGTGTTATAATAAGGTTAAGAAAAGCGAGGTGTCAATCATGCCAGTAAAAGATTTTATGACCAAACGTGTGGTTTATGTTTCTCCGGAGACAACAGTAGCCAAGGCAACAGACATGATGCGTGAGCAACATTTGCGCCGCCTGCCGGTCATCGAGAATGATCAGCTGGTTGGTCTGGTCACAGAAGGGACGATTGCAGAAGCGAGACCTTCCAAAGCTACCAGCCTATCCATCTACGAAATGAACTATCTGCTGAATAAAACGAAAATCCGAGACATTATGATTAAGGATGTGGTCACGGTCTCCAAAGATGCTAATCTGGAAGACGCTATTTACATGATGATGCAAAAGAAGATTGGTGTTTTGCCGGTTGTTGATCACGGGCAGATGTCAGGTATTATTACGGACAAAGATGTTTTTCGGGCCTTCTTAGAAATTTCTGGTTATGGTGTAGAGGGTCTGCGTCTCCATCTTTTGGTTGAGGACAGGGTTGGGGTTTTGGAAAGTGTTGTCAGAAGTCTCACTTCGGAAAATCTTAACATTAAACGTCTTCTAGTCTCAGAACGTGATTCAGGCAAGGCTGCCCTTGATATACAAATCGATGGCAGAACAGATGTCGAGACCTTACGCCAAACCTTAAGCGACCAAGGTTTTGAAGTTGAAGCCATCCATAAAACAGAAACCAAGGCTATTTTTTAAAGAAAAGGCATCACCAATGTTTGGGTGATGTCTTTTTAGCTTATTTTTTGGTAGAATAGTAGTAATGATGAAGAAAGAAAAGACAAGTCGAAAAGGATTTTTCATTTCCTTGGAAGGTCCGGATGGGGCTGGAAAAACCAGCGTTTTGGAAAAGATTCTGCCAAGTCTGAGAGCGTTCACGTCAGGAGAGGTCATCACCACCAGAGAACCTGGAGGTGTTGCCATCGCCGAAAAAATTCGTGATGTTATTCTGGATGTTGAGCATACGGCTATGGATGATAAGACAGAGCTTTTGCTTTATATTGCAGCGCGCCGGCAGCATTTGGTCGAAAAAATTTTACCGCAACTGGCGAAAGGGAATCTTGTGCTGGTTGACCGTTTCATTGACAGTTCGGTGGCCTATCAAGGTTATGGCAGAGGTCTTGATACTCAGGCAATTGTCTGGCTAAATGATTTTGCAACAGATGGTCTTCAGCCTGATTTGACCCTTTATTTTGATGTGGCTTCTGAAGTTGGTCTGTCTCGCATTGCGCAAAATAAAGATCGGGAAATTAACCGTCTTGATCTTGAGAAGCTTGAGATGCACCAGAAAGTCCGTCAAGGATACTTGGCTTTAGCTAAAGAGAATCCTGACAGAATTGTCACCATTGATGCATCACAGCCGCTAGATAAGGTTGTGGCGGATACCTTGGCTGTTCTTGAGAAGGCCTTGTTTGCTGAGGAGATTCGATGAACCTAAAAGACCATTTACCCGATCAGCTTTTGCAGACTTTTCAGTCTATCATTCAATCGGATAGGCTAAGCCACGCCTATCTTTTTTCCGGAAATTATGGCAGTTTTGAGATGGCCCTCTACATTGCTCAGAGTCAATTTTGTGAGGATCCTCAGGACAAACTACCTTGCGGAGAATGCCGTGCCTGCCGTTTGGTGGCAGCAGGAGAATTTTCGGACCTCAAAATAATCGAGCCGAGCGGTCAGTTGATAAAGACAGATACGGTCAGAGGGATGCTGCGGGAGTTTTCCAGTTCTGGTTTTGAAAACCAAGCCCAGTTCTTTATCATCCGGGAAGCTGATAAAATGCACTCCAATGCGGCCAATAGCCTGCTGAAATACATTGAAGAGCCGTCGAGTCATTCGTATATGGTTTTGCTGACGCAGGAGGAAGACAAGGTCTTGCCAACCATTAAAAGTCGGACACAGGTTTTTTCATTTCCTAAGGATTTTGCAGCCTTAAGCCGATTTTTAGAAAAGAAAGGCCTTTTAAAGAGTCAGGCTCAGCTGATTGCAACCTTGGCACGAGACTATCAGGAAGCTGAAGCTCTGGCTAGTCAAAACAAGGTTCTGGAGTTAATGAAGGACTGTCAGCACTTTGTCTCGGTGTTGTCCCGTCAAGAAAACATGGCTTATCTAGAGGTTTCTCGTCTCGTCGCACGATGCCAGGAAAAGTCTGAGCAAGCTTATGTTTTTGATATACTGACCGCTTTGCTGGCGCAGTCTCCGGATCGTGGTCGAGCAGCTTTGGTCTCCAAACTCTATCGGGCACGTCAGATGTGGCTCAGTCACGTCAGTTTTCAAAATGCATTAGAATATATGGTGATAGGATGACAGAAGTAGTTGGAATCAAATATGATATGACAGGGCGATTGGTCTATGTTTTGCCAGACCGGTCTTACCGCCAAGATGATTTGGTTATTGTGGAGACGTCTAAGGGAAAACATCTGGCTCAGGTGGTTCGGTCAAATAGAGATATGGAAGAACAAAGGCTGCCTGCGGTAGAAACAATGGCCAAAGTTTTGGGTCCTGCTCAACAGAAGGATGTCGCGCGTTATCAAGATAATCTTCAACTGGCCGAGGAACACTTTGGTGAGGTGGAGCGTTTGATTGCTTATCACGGCCTGGATATGAAACTGGTAGATATTGTTTTTCCCTTAGAGCGTCAGCGTGTTCTGATTACTTTTGTTGCTGAGAAACGGGTAGATTTCCGCCAGCTCTTAAAAGATTTGGCTAGTTTATTTAGGGCTAGGATTGAATTAAGGCAAATCAATAACCGAGAAGAAGCCAAAATTTATGGCGGTTTGGGTCCTTGTGGTCGGGCGCTTTGCTGCTCCAGTTTTTTGGGGGAATTTCCGCCGGTTTCAATCAAAATGGCCAAGAATCAAAATTTATCTCTTAACGCAGGTAAAACCAATGGAGTCTGCGGCCGCCTGATGTGCTGCCTTAGTTTTGAAGATGCTTTCTATCGTGAATCAAAGGCTAAGTTTCCAGACGTCGGAAGCCGAGTTATGACGCAGACTGGAGCTGGCTTTATCACCGCTATTGATGTTATTTCTGAAACCGTCAAAGTCCGGCTGGAGGAAGGCAGTGTACCTTTGACATTTGCCTTGGAGGAGGTTAGTCTTAATGGATAAAAAAGAATTATTTGATGCTTTTGACGGCTTTTCTCAAAACCTCTTGGTAACTTTGGCTGAAATTGACAGCATGAAGAAGCAGTTTCAGGATCTTCTAGAGGAAAATGCTTCCTTACGTTTAGAAAATGACAAACTCCGTCAGCGCTTAAATGATGTTGAGTCTCCTCATAAAAGTGGTCCATCTGCAGGAAAAGAGAATCTGGAGAATATTTACGAAGACGGTTTTCATATCTGCACTACCTTTTATGGTCAAAGACGGGAAAATAACGAGGGTTGTGTTTTTTGTATGGAATTATTAGATCGCGAGTGATGTATGCAGCTACAAAAGAGTTATAAGGGAGAGTCGGCCTTTGGAACCTTGTACTTGGTGCCAACGCCTATTGGCAATTTAAAGGACATGACTTTTCGTGCGATAGAAGTGCTTAAAAGTGTTGATTTTATTGCAGCTGAAGATACCCGAGTAACCGGACTTCTGCTCAAGCATTTTGAGATTGCAACCCCTCAGTTGAGCTTTCATGAGCACAATGCCTATGAAAAAATCCCACATCTGATGGCTGTGCTGCGTTCTGGAAAATCAATTGCGCAGGTTTCAGATGCTGGGATGCCCAGTATTTCAGATCCGGGGCATGATTTGGTTAAAGCTGCTTTGGCAGAAGGTGTTCCAGTCGTATCGCTGCCAGGTTCTTCAGCAGGTATCACGGCTTTAATTGCCAGTGGCTTAGCCGCTCAGCCCCATATTTTTTATGGTTTCTTACCTAGAAAGGCCGCTCAGCAGAAAGCTTTTCTAGAAGAGAAAAAATTATATCCTGAAACGCAGATTTTTTATGAATCCCCGTATCGGCTGAAAGACACCTTGGCAAATATCTTACTTGTTTATGGCGATCGAGAGGCTGTTTTGGTTCGTGAGCTGACAAAGATTTATGAGGAGTATCAACGGGGGAGAGTTTCAGAACTTCTGGCCTATATCCGAGAGCATCCTGTAAAAGGGGAATGTCTGCTGCTAGTTGCCGGTTCTAGTGGAGAATCCACTAGAACCGGTGAAAAAGATCTTGATCCTGTGGCAGTCATCGCAGCTTTAGTTGACGAGGGAGCCAAGCCGAATCAGGCCATTAAAAAAGTAGCCAAGGAATTTGGACTTAACCGACAGGCACTTTATCAACAATACCATCAATTAGACAGCTAAGCTGTCTTTTTTGGTGTCACTAAAGTCTGTCATTGTATATTGGTCATCTGAATCAAAACTGACAAACAATGTCATAAAATTAGAAAAATCAGAAAATTTCAAAAATACTATTTACATTTTCTGAAAGTCGTGTTATATTATATACCATAAAAAGAAGGAGATATGCTTATGGATTCAGGTTCTATTGGATTTATTATTGTTTGTTCGGCTTTGGTCTTTTTGATGACACCAGGCTTAGCTTTCTTTTATGGCGGATTGGGGAGACGTAAAAATGTGATTAATACCATGATGATGTCAATCGCACCATTGGCAGTCGCTTCACTTCTCTGGCTTCTGGTCGGCTACTCCTTAGCTTTCTCAGGAGACGGTAAGCTGATAGGCGATCTTTCCCATGTATTCTTCAATGGGGTCAAAGAAATCAGCAGTACGCGCGGTTTGCAGATTCCGGATGCCCTTTTTTCAGGCTTTCAAATGATGTTTTCAATCATTACAGTTGGTATCTTGACAGGGTCAGTTGCCGGTAGAATGCGTTTTACGCCTTTGGTGATTTTCATCGTCTTTTGGCTTTTGCTGGTTTATTACCCATTTGCCCATATGGTTTGGGATGAGGGGCTTTTAGCACAGTGGGGGACAATAGACTTTGCCGGTGGCGATGTGGTGCATATCACATCCGGCGTTTCTGGTCTGGTGCTGGCTCTGGTGGTTGGCAAACGTAGGGATTATGACCGGCTGGAATACCGTCCTCACAATGTCCCCTTTGTCTTGTTGGGGGCTGCCCTACTGTGGTTTGGCTGGTTTGGTTTCAATGCTGGGTCTAGTTTGGCCGCAGATGGTTTAGCGGTTCATGCGTTGATAACGACTCACTTTTCTGCAGCGGCAGCTATGTTTTCATGGATGATGGTAGAAAAGGTGACAACAGGAAAGCCTTCATTAATCGGTGCTTCAACAGGTCTTGTTGCGGGTCTAGTGGCTATCACGCCTGGAGCTGGTTTTGTATCCGTATGGAGTTCACTTCTGATTGGTCTTTTGGTTAGCCCGATTTGTTATTTTGCAATTGCTGTTCTTAAAGCTAAGTTTGGCTATGATGACGCTTTAGATGCTTTTGGATGCCACGGTGTCGGTGGGATTTTCGGTGGAATTGTAACAGGGATTTTTACCCTCCCAAGTTTAGCTCTCGATAAGGCCAATGTTGGCTGGTTGTATGGAAGTCCGCGGCTGTTGCTGGTCACTCTGGCAGCGATTGCCTTTACGGTTGTCTGGTCAGCTCTTGTCACTTTTGTTATCATAAAAGTAATTGGTATCTTCATGCCGCTTCGTGTTAGTGACCGCGAAGAGGCTATCGGACTGGATGATAGTGAGCATGAAGAGACCGCTTACCCAACCTTTATGGGACTGGATTCTTAAGAAGAAAGGATGCTAAGATGAAAAAAGTGGATGCAATTATTCGGCCAGATAAGTTGGAAGATATTAAATCAGCTCTGACAGAAGCAGGTTTTGCCAATGGAATGACGATTAGTCAGGTATTGGGACATGGAAACCAAAGAGGTTATGCGGAATACGTCCGCGGACAAAAGGTAACACCAACGCTCTTGGCCAAAGTTAAAATTGAGATCGTCGTTAAAGATGCTGCTGTGAATGAGGTGGTAGATACCATTATGAGGACAGTTCGCACGGGTGAAGTTGGTGATGGAAAAATCTTTGTGCTTCCTGTCGAAGAAGCTATTCGGATTCGGACAGGAGAGCGTGATGGTGATGCGATTTAAAGGAAATCAAAAGGGCAAGATTTATCTTGCCCTTTTGTAAATCAGATCTTGCCGGTTTTCATGTTATAATGGGAAAGAAAGGGGGATGAGTATGCGTCTAGATAAGTATCTGGCTGATTGCGGTCTGGGGTCACGGTCGCAGGTCAAGGGGCTGTTAAAACAAAAACGAGTGACTGTGAATGGGCAGACTGAGACAAGCCCTAAACGCGTCATAGATGAAAGTCAGACTAAGGTAGCCCTTGATGGCGAACCCCTCGTGTATGAAAAATACCTTTATTATTTGTTGAATAAACCCAAAGGTGTCGTGTCTGCAACAGAAGACAAGCGATTTAAGACTGTCTTGGATTTGCTAGATGAACGTGCCCGCCAAAAAGAGGTTTTCCCTGTCGGCAGGCTGGATATTGATACTCATGGACTCCTGCTCTTGACCAATAATGGTCAACTGGCTCATGCCATGCTGTCTCCCAAAAAACATGTTGCTAAGATTTACTTGGCTCAGGTTTCGGGTCTGATGGATGACAGTGATTCGGCTTATTTTGCAAAAGGGATCGAGTTGGAGGATTTCACCTGTCAGCCCGCCCATTTAGAGATTTTGGAAAGAGATGAGGCAGAGCAGTGCTCTCTCGTTAAAATTACCATTTCAGAAGGAAAATTTCATCAGATAAAGCGTATGGTCAAGGCCTGTGGCAAAGAAGTCGTCGACTTACAGCGGCTGAGCATGGGACCTCTGCAGTTAGACGGTCAATTGCAGCGAGGAGAGTTCAGACGACTGATGCCCGAAGAAAGGGAAGCACTGGAGATCTTCGGAGTGGAGTTATAGTTGTCCTAAAAGAGCTGAGACAAATGGTCTCAGCTCTTTTAGACTTGGTTTAGGCGGTTACGGTGATAATGGCTGTTCCGTGAACCTGATTGGCACCTGTTTTTTGGACTAGCTCTTGATAATTAGTAGCGGTTACACCACCTCCGAGGAGCATGTCAATGCGGCCGTTAGCATGAGAGATTAAGTCCTTGATGTGGTCGATGTTCTTAAAAATGTCGCCTTTTAAGGGACTGCCATGAAGCAAAATACGGCTAAAGCCTAAATCAATCAGGTCATCTATTGTCTGCTTTTGCTCGTCTTTAGGAATGAAATCAAAGGCCATGTGAAAGACTAAGGGAAGCCCTTGGGTTGCAGGCAGGAGCTGTTCGATAGCTTCGCTATCTAGCCGATTGTCCTGAGTCAGCAGACCTAAAACAAGGGCATCGCTTTCTAGTTCGACAGCTTTTAAGATGTCTTCTTCCATAACACGCAATTCAATGTCGTTATAGACGAAATTGCCGCCTCTGGGGCGAATCATGGTAGCCAGACTGATGCCTTTTTCATGGAGAAGCTGGGCAGCTTCCTTGATGACACCGTATGATGGGGTGGTTCCCCCAGCAGCTAAATTATCACACAGTTCCACCCGGGAAACCTCTTCTGGTTTGAGGGAGAAGAGACGGGACAGGTTTTCAGCGCAAAGTTCTTTGATAATCATGATTCACCTCGTTTAGAATAGTTCCTTTTTATTATAACATGCGAACAATGCCTAGGTTAAAAGAAAAAAAGTGACAAGATTCTGACAATTTGTGATATAATGAACCTAATTTACTTTGGAGGTATTGAAATGACAATTTATAATTTTTCAGCAGGTCCCGCAGTTTTGCCCAAACCTGTTCTTGAAAAGGCCCAAGCCGAATTTTTGGATTACAGCCAATCAGGTATGAGCGTTATGGAATTGTCGCATCGCTCCAAAGAGTTTGATGATATCATCAAAGAGGCGGAACAGCTTTTGCGTGATTTGATGAAGATTCCAGATAATTACAAGGTGCTCTTTTTGCAGGGCGGAGCGTCAACACAATTTTCCATGATTCCTCTCAATTTGGCTAAGGGAGGAAAGGCTTATTATGTGGTAGCCGGTTCCTGGGGGAAAAAAGCTTATACTGAAGCGGTCAAATTGTCAAAAACCATCCCTTTTGAACCTATTCTCTTGGCTTCCTCTGAGGAGACAGTTTATGATCACATTCCACAGATTGACAGTTCTCAGATTGATGCTGATGCGTCTTATGTCCACATCACAACAAATAACACCATTGAAGGAACGGCGATTTATGATTTGCCTGAAACCAACGGTGTACCGCTGGTAGCGGATATGTCCTCGAATATTTTGGCTGTTGACTATAATGTAGCTGATTTTGGGCTGATTTATGCTGGTGCTCAAAAAAACATCGGTCCTGCGGGTGTGACGATTGTTATTATTCGTGACGATTTGCTGAATGAAGAACCCGTTTTGTCAAGTATGCTGGATTATAGTATTCAGGCGGAAAGCCAATCGCTCTATAATACACCGCCAACCTTTGGCATCTACATGGCTAAACTTGTTTTTGAATGGGTCAAGGAGCTTGGCGGTGTGGCCGAAATGGAAAAAATTAACCGTGAAAAGTCTGATTTGCTTTATGATTTTATTGAGGCGTCTGATTTTTACACCAGCCCTGTTAAAAATAAGGCTGACCGTTCGGTAGCCAATATTCCATTTGTGACCCCAAACAAGGACTTAGATGCCAAGTTTGTTTCTGAAGCGGGTGCTCTGGGCTTTAAAAATATCAAGGGGCACCGTTCCGTCGGCGGAATGCGGGCTAGCCTCTACAATGCTTTCCCACGCCAAGGTGTCCTTGACCTCCTTGACTTCATGAAGACGTTTGAAGCGGAGAATCAGTAATGCCTCAACCCTATCGTCAGAATATCTCGGGGCAGTCCCCTTGGGAAGATATTGTGGGATATTCCCGCATGGTGATTACCGGCGATCTGGTCGAAGTAGCTGGCACAACTGCCATTAAAGATGGAAAGCCTTATGCAATAGGTGATGCCTATGAACAGACCCGTTATATTTTGCAATGTCTAAAAGAGTTATTCATCAAAGAAGGGATACCTTTTGAAACCATTTATCGGACACGACTGTTTGTGACCGATATATCACAATGGGAAGCTGTTGGGCGTGCTCATGGTGAGTTTTTCAAAACCATCAAGCCTGTTGCAACGATGGTCGAAGTTTCTTCTTTGATTGACGAAGACTTGTTAGTAGAAATCGAAGTGTTTGCAAAGTTAAATAAGACTAGGAGTGATTATGGAAATCCGTCTCGCACATCCCAATGAAGTGGAGCCAATCGCCAGTATCCTAGAGGAAGCCAAGGCCTTCTTGGCAGCTTCTGGCAGCAGTCAGGGGCAGGGCGAAAATGGCTATCCCAATCAAGATGACATTATCGAGGATATTTTGGAAAATCGGGCCTATGTCGGCTTAATTGAAGGTGAGATTGTGGCTTATGCAGCAGTCTATCGAGGGAACCAGCCCGAATACAAGGCCATTTATGATGGCAAGTGGAAACATGACAACTATAGGTATGTGACTTTTCACCGGATTATGGTGGCGGCAGATTATCGTGGTCAACAGCTGGTACAGACCTTCCTTCAGGGTTTGGTTGAGGGACTTGATGCTCAGGATTTTCGCTGTGATACACATGAGCAAAATCAGACCATGCAGCACATTCTGGAAAAGCTAGGCTTTGTTTATTGCGGCAAGGTACCTATTGATGGGGAACGTCTGGCCTACCAGAAAATCAAAAGTAACCGCGAAAAGGCTCTGTATCAAGAAGTTGATGAAGCGGATCATCATAGCGTCTAATCGGCGCTTTATCACATAAAAGCAAAAAGAAAGGCCTGAATAACAGACAGTATTAGGAATAAAAAATGGTATTTAGTGTTAAGACTTACAATAATATTAATCAAGTTGGTTTAAAAGAGCTGGGCAATCATTTCCAGATTGATGGCGATTTGAAAGAAAACCCGGACGCTTATATTATTCGCAGTGAAAACCTGCATGATGTGACGTTTCCGGATAATCTAAAAGCCATTGCCCGTGCTGGTGCCGGAACTAATAATATCCCGATTGACAAGGCGACAGAAGCAGGTATTGTGGTGTTCAATACACCTGGTGCCAATGCCAATGCGGTGAAAGAAGCGGTGATTGCCTCTATCTTAATGTCAGCACGTGACTACATTTCAGCCTATGACTGGACCAATCAACTGACAGGTGCTGATGTGCCAAAACAAGTTGAAGCAGGGAAGAAGCAGTTTGCGGGAACTGAAATCTCAGGTAAAACACTGGGTGTTATCGGGCTTGGAGCGATTGGTGCGCGTATTGCCAATGATGCCCGGCGTCTGGGAATGAAGGTTCTGGGCTATGATCCTTATGTGTCTATTGAAACGGCATGGAATATCTCAAGCCATGTCAAACGTGTGGATGAACTGCGTGATATCTTTGAAAATAGTGATTATATCACAATCCATGTCCCACTGACAGATGATACCCGTCACACCTTTAATTCGGACAGCTTTGCCTTAATGAATAAGGGGACAACCATCATTAACTTTGCGCGCGGTGAGCTGGTGGACAATCAGGCCCTCTTTGATGCTTTGGAAACAGGTGTTGTTAAGCGTTACATCACGGACTTTGGGACAGAGGAACTGCTGAATAAAGAAGGCATTACGGTCTTTCCTCATGTTGGCGGATCAACAGCTGAAGCGGAACTTAACTGTGCTATTATGGCAGGTCAGACCATTCGTCGCTTTATGGAAACAGGTGAAATTACCAATTCGGTTAACTTCCCTAATATGCATCAGGCCTTGACAGCGCCTTATCGCATTACGCTCATCAATAAAAATGTCCCTAATATTGTCGCAGCTATTTCAACAGCTGTTTCGGATTTGGACATTAATATTGCCAATATCTTGAATCGCTCCAAAGGAGATTACGCCTATACTCTGCTTGATTTAGATGAAACGGATCGTAGCAAGGTGGATAAATTGGCGGCTCTCTTTGAAACAAGCGATCACATTGTCAAAGTGCGTTTAATCGCCAATCCTAAGTAAAAAGTCAGGTCTTTAAACGGACCTCTTTTTACTAGAAAAGAGGTTTTATGACAGTTTTTTATCAAACAACTTATTCTTCTCCGATAGGAGACCTTTCTTTATTGGCTGATGAGGAGGGGCTTTTGGGGGTCTGGTTTTTAGAGCAACGTTATTTTCAGCGGGGTTATGAAGAAATCCTTGCCTTAGAAGAGGACAATCGGCATCTCATCGCTGCTAGAAAATGGCTGGATGCTTACTTTAAGGGGGAAAACCCTAGTCTATCAGCCTTGAGCTTGTGCCCTAGGGGGACTGCCTTTCAGCAGAGAGTTTGGCAGTTACTTCAAGACATACCTTATGGAGAAACCCTCACTTATGGAGACATTGCCCAGCGGCTGAACTGCCCTTCAGCGCAGGCTGTCGGTGGTGCGGTGGGAAAAAATCCGCTTTCAATCATGATTCCCTGCCACCGTGTTTTGGGAAGTCGGGGACATCTCACAGGTTACGCTGGCGGTCTAGACAGAAAAAATTGGCTTTTGGCTCACGAACAATCAGCCATTTAAAGGAGAAACGATGTATACTTTTTATCACTACCCAAAATGTTCAACCTGTAAGGCAGCTCAAAAAGAGTTAGACCATCTTGGGGTTGAGTATCAGGCCATTGACATTAAAGAGACACCGCCTAGGGCGGACCTTATTAAGGTCTGGCTTGAGCAGAGCGACTTGGAATTGAAAAAATTCTTCAATACCAGTGGCAATAGTTACCGTCAGTTAGGCCTCAAAGATAAGTTTGACGATCTGTCTCTGGATGAAGCGCTTGAGCTTTTGGCGAATGATGGTATGCTCATCAAGCGTCCTATTCTGCTAAAAGAAGACAAGGTTGTGCAAATTGGTTATCGAACAGACTATAAAACTCTCGATTTATGATCGAGAGTTTTTAATTTAAAAGGTATATTCCACCCGGATGTGTTCGTACCGTTTACGAAGCTGATTGAGCAGGTCGGCTTTTTCTTGTGCCAAATCTGTTAGTAAGTCGGTATTTTCAAGGTCTAGGATAAAAATTTTAACAGTAATTTGCATTCCTTGTTTGTAGATGAGGATATCCAAGTCATCTTTTTTATGCTTCAGGTGCGGTTTTAGAATCTGGTACACCATATCACGGATATCCTGGTCATTGGTTGTGGCATAGGTCAACTCTCTAAAGGAAGAAATGAGGATGGCTATCGGCTCTTTGATGGAAAAGAGGACTAGAATAACCGTAATAAAGAAGTCACCTGTGTAATGAAGAAAGCCTAAGGGCCCTTCAATAGCAATAAAATACAGAAGGAAGGCTGCAAAGCCAATGCCTAAAGAAATCACGGCATCAATGTAATTGCCCTTGGTTTCTGACTTCAGCATGGTACTCATATTGTTTATCCTGTCATTTTGACGAGAGTTGTAGAGTCCTAAAAGCAGGCAAATCAGACCTGTGGTCATCGTATAAGGCAGGACAGGTCCGGTTTCTATCTGATGCCCGATTTGGTTGACAAAATAAGCATAGGCTGTTGCACTGGTTTCTAAGAAGGTGATGAGGAGCAGAAATAAAATGGCTAGGGATTTAATGACGGCATAGAGAGGTTCTAAGAAAAAGAGGCCTTGCGGGAAAGAAGCTGTCCGCCAATGGCTGCGTCGGGAAATGAAGAGGCCTACAAGAGCAGATAAAGACGCGATAAGAGAGAAAACGCCGTCCAAGAGTAGAGCATTTAAATCTGTCACGATATAGACGGCAAGACCGGCCAAGCCTGTTACGGCATTGACAATAATGGAGATGATAAGTGATTGTCTTTCGATTTGTCGTTGCTTCATAGCTCTTTCCTTTCCTCATCTGGTTCTCTTTTTAGTATACCATAGGATTTCCAGCCTGCTACAAGGAAAAACCCCCAAGATTCAAGACATGAACCTTGGGGGTTGGATGATTAGGCGTTTGCGCCTTCTGTATTGATTTGCCACATGACACCGAATTGGTCAATAAGGTTGGCATAAGCAGGGCTCCAGAAGGTTTCCTGCAGTTCTAAGAAAACATGCTGTGCATTTTGGATTAGCTTTTGATACAGTTCCTTTGCTTCTTCAGGGCTGTCTGTAATGATAGCGATGGACAGGTTAGTTCCTGCCTTGTAGGTTTCGTCAGGATTTTCGTCTGAAACCTGAAGGCGGATACCATTAAATTCCAGCTGAGCATTAAGCACCAGATGCTCTCTGTCTTTAGGGCAGTCTGGAATAGCATCTTTCCAAAGCATTAGGTTGGTAACTTGCGCCTGAAAGAGGTCTTGGTAAAAATCAACAGCTTCACGGCCATTGCCGTTTGTCACAATATAACTATTTAATGCAGAAATCATCTGGGTCTCCTTAATCGATTTGTCTAACGGCAAAATAATTGCCTTCATTATCTGGGAAATTAAAGGTTAGCATGCCGGCCATTTCAACGACAGGGTTAGCCGCAATGCCTTTTTCGATAAATTGAGCCTGTGTTGCATGGATGTCTTTGGAAGACATGAGGATTGATGGAATGCCTAAGTTCATGCCAGGGTTCATCTTAGCCACCCAGTCTTTGTTGTGAAGGACAAACTGGACATCAGCCTCTTCGGAAGGGGCAATGGTGTAAGAGGTGGCATCGGGAAATTCTTCGGTTTTAAGCAGGACAAAACCGGCTTTTTGAGTCCAGAATTCCATCGCAGCTTTAGTGTCATCCATGTAAAGCATGACTTGACCGATTGATTGGATCATGAGTGTCTCCTTAATAAAAAATAAATACAGCTTATTATACTAGCTTGTCCCGATATTTAGCAAGAAAAAAGACTCATCAAAAGAGCCTTTTAGTGACTGAGCTGTCATATAGAAGCCGTTAAATCAGTCGAATGATATTCTATTTATAAATCGATTTCTAAGAGAATCGGCGTGTGGTCCTGGCGGGCTCCGGAATCGATCATTTCGGATTTGAGCACCTTGTCAGCCAGACGATTGCTAGTCAGCCAGTAGTCAATTCTCCAGCCGGTGTTGTTGATTTTGCTGGTGTGGCTGCGCTGAGCCCACCAAGAGTAGACATCAGGCACATCGCCATGAATCAGGCGGAAGGTGTCCGTGAAGCCTCTGTCTAAAAGATTAGTGAAGCCTGCACGTTCTTCATCAGTAAAACCAGGTGAGCGGCGGTTACTGTTGGGGTTGGCCAGATCAATCTCCTTGTGGGCAACATTATAGTCGCCTGTTGCCAGAACTGGCTTTTGGGCATCGAGGTCTGCCAGGTAGTCGGCGTATTTTTCGTCCCAAACCTGACGTTCCTCCAAGCGCTTGAGGCCATCGCCAGCATTAGGAGTGTAGACTTGAGTGATAAAATATTGATCGAATTCAAGGGTGATGATACGCCCTTCGGCATCCATGGTGGTCGGTGCTTGAATCTCTGGGTAGGTTACGATGGGAGACAATTCCTTTTTGTAAAGAAACATGGTTCCGGCATAACCTTTGCGGGCGGGCTCGACAGAGGAACGCCAAACAATGGTATAGTCGGGAAAATAGCTTTCCAAGATAGCCAAGTGTTTTTTTGTAGGCCCTTGGCTAGATAGTTTGGTTTCTTGGATGGCAATCACATCAGCCCCATGTTTGGTTAGGTCTTCAACTACTGCTCTGGACAGCAGGGCGCGTGCAGAGTCGCTGGTTAAAGCGGCATTGAGGGAATCAATATTCCATGAAATAAGTTTCATAAGATTTCCTTTTCTATCATTATACTTTTCTCATTATAGCAAAAATCCCCTGGGTAGGCGACTGAGGGGATTGAGACTTTACTTGGTCTTTCGCGCTAGTAGAGTGGCAAATCGCATCTTGAGGCGATTGCCGTGCGCATCTAGGCGATGAAGTTGTCCTAGGTTTTCGTTGTACTTCAGGAGTTCCCAGTCCTTATAGTAGTGCTTTAGTTGGCCCTCTTTAAAGGTAAAGGGAAAGGGCATGGGACAAGGGTAGTCTGGAGTATCCATGGCACAGACAATCAGGTTATAGCCATTAGCAGCGGTATGATCCTGCATATTGCGGATAATCTCGGGTATTCGATCGGGATCCAAAAACATAAGCACAACGGTTGACAGGATAAAGTCGTACTCCCCTTTGAGATTAGCCTGATTGATATCATACCAAGCCACATCAAGATCCAGCTGCTCTGTTTCGGCAATCTCTTCTAGGCGGGCCAAACTCTCTTGGTTGGCATCAAGGGCAGTTAAGTCATGCCCTGACAGACTGAGATAAAGACTGTTGCGTCCCTGCCCTGATCCTAAATCAAGCACCTTACTTTTAGGCTTTAAATAAGGTTCTGCCAAGAGGACTTCAGAATGTGTGGGACTCAGTCCATATTTTTTAGCGGCATAGTCCTCTTTTTGGCAATAAAAAGTCAGGTAAAAGCGTAAATCATCTGTTAGGGCTTGAATTTTATGCCAGACTTGCGGTTCAAGATAAGGCGTTTTGGAATGTTTATCAAAAACAAGTCTTTCTAAAAGACGGTCGTTTTCATCCAAGAGGCAGCATTCCAGCTCTCCTTCAAGGATAGTCAGCTTGGCCCAGCTGCCTATTTGGGTATTGTGTCTGCGAGTCAGACTGTCAGGAATTGTGTCAGCTGTCCATATAGGCATTTGTTTGTAAGCCATCAGCTGTTCAGTGTTTGCTTGCTGTTTCATAGCACCTTCCTTTTTTTAGATGATGTTATTATAACATAGACGGAGAGGCTTATTGGATTTAGGAGCTGGTCTGACCGAAAATAATGATGAAGAAAACGCTTTAATATGGTAGAATAATAGTATGAGAAGAAGTGGAGACGATGATGACACAAAGTGAGAACAGCTGATTAAGGATGACTTGCCCATATTTGAATTAATTAGATAAACGAACAAAGTTTTCATCAAAGGTATCAGTAAAGGAGGAGATTTTATGAAACAAGGAGAATGGTTGGAGCAATTTCGTCAGACTTACGGTCGCTACCCCAGTCAGGAGGAATTTAGCGCCGCTTATCAAAGAGGAGAGTTTCTAGCGGAAACGCCGCAAAATGCTCAGACCCCACCATCTGGTCATCAGCCTCAGACGACATACCAAGGTCAGCCGCCTGCTGTGGCACCGAAAAGGAAAATGAAACCAGGAACGATTGTTTTAATCAGTATTTTGTCAGTTGTTGGCGGGCTCTTACTTTTATGCGGAATTGGTTTAGGACTTTACTACCAGTCTGGTAATATTGACGGTGTCTGGGAGACAACTTCCTATCGTTACTATGATGAAGATAAAGAAAAGTGGTACAGTTCAGAATCAGAAAACAACAAGTACACCCACTATTTTGCCGAAGTTAAAAATGGGCGCTACAAAGAGTACTTTTATTACGACAATCCTTCTGATGAGAGCTACAACTACATTTCACCGATTAACTATTTTGATGCCTTTATGGGTGTTAATCAATGGAAGCGGAGCTTAGAGCCGACTCTGACGACAGAAGGTTTTAAAAAGGAGCTTGAGGAGGTCATCACTGAGCACTACGATGGCAGTCAATATACCAGCAGCTCATCTAGCTTCAAAAAATCCTATCTGGACTTTTATGAAGATGTCAAAAGCAGAAAGCAGACCTATGTCAGACAAGGAAATCGCTTAACGGTCAAGATTTATAATAGTGACGGTAAATTTATCATGGAGATGACCTTCAAAAAATTAAATGCTTCACAGACCAAGGCCTTATATCGTAAGTATAATAAAATCAAAGAAAGCTACGAGTCCCAGTATGGCGACAAAAACGACTACTAGTCTTTCCTTTCTGAATGAGACTGACCGCAAGGTCAGTCTTTTTGCTGTATCAAGAAAAGGGAACTTGTGCTATAATAAAGTGTTATCAATTACAGAGGTCATTTCCTCTGGTTTGAAAGGAAAATACATGACTGATCAAAAATCATTCTACATTACAACGCCCATTTACTACCCGTCAGGGAAACTGCACATTGGCTCTGCCTACACAACCATTGCCTGCGATGTACTGGCACGCTATAAACGTCTGATGAATTATGATGTCTTTTATCTGACAGGGCTTGATGAGCACGGTCAAAAAATTCAGCAAAAAGCAGAAGAAGCAGGTTTAACGCCTCAGGCTTATGTTGACGGTATGGCAGAAAGTGTTCAGGAATTATGGAAACTCCTTGACATTTCCTATGATAAGTTTATCCGCACGACAGATAGTTACCATGAAGAGGCTGTGGCTAAGATTTTTGAACAGCTTTTGGCTCAAGGGGATATCTATCTGGGGGAATACACAGGCTGGTATTCTGTTTCGGATGAGGAATTTTTCACAGAAAGCCAGCTGGCTGAAGTCTTCCGCGATGAAAATGGGGAGATGATTGGCGGAATTGCACCGTCGGGGCATGAAGTGGAGAAGGTGTCAGAAGAATCTTATTTCTTCCGGATGAGCCAGTATGCCGACCGCTTGGCAGCCTATTATAAAGAACATCCTGAGTTCATTCAGCCAGATGGCCGTATGAATGAAATGCTGAAAAACTTTATTGAGCCAGGTCTAGAGGACTTAGCGGTCAGCCGAACGACTTATACATGGGGCGTTAAAGTGCCGTCTGATCCTAAGCACGTTATCTATGTTTGGATTGATGCTCTGATTAACTATATCACCGCTTTAGGTTACGGCTGGTCTGACGATTTAGCTAAATTTCATCAATTTTGGCCGGCAGATATCCATATGATTGGTAAGGATATTTTGCGTTTTCACTCCATCTATTGGCCAATCATGCTGATGGCACTTGATTTGCCTTTGCCTAAACGCTTGGTAGCCCATGGCTGGTTTGTCATGCAAGATGGTAAGATGTCAAAATCTAAAGGTAATGTCGTTTACCCTGAAATGCTGGTCGAGCGTTTTGGTCTAGATCCGCTTCGTTACTATCTCATGCGCAGCCTGCCAGTTGGTTCTGACGGGACATTCACGCCGGAAGACTATGTTGGCCGCATCAACTATGAATTGGCCAATGACTTGGGAAATCTGCTTAACCGGACCGTTGCCATGGTTAACAAGTATTTTGACGGTCATATTCCTACGTACGTTGAGAATGTGACGGACTTTGATGCGGACTTAGCAGAGCTGGTGACTAAGCAGATTGCGGAATACCATCAGCAGATGGAACAGGTGGATTATCCAAAAGCTTTGGAAGCGGTGTGGACCATCATTTCTCGCACAAATAAATATATCGATGAGACTGCTCCGTGGGTCTTGGTGAAAGAGGAGTCAAAATCCTGTCAGCTGGCATCGGTGATGTCGCATTTAGCTGCTAGTCTGCGTGTTGTGGCTCACCTTATTCAGCCATTTATGATGACCACTTCCAATGCCATTATGGAGCAGCTTGGGCTTTCACTTGATTTTGATTTGGAAAACCTGAGCTTATCTGGTCTGCCGCAAGGCCTGAGAGTGGTGCAAAAAGGTCAGCCAATCTTCCCTCGTCTGGATATGGAAGAAGAGATTGCCTATATTAAGAGTCAGATGAATGCTGATAAGCCTGCGGAAAAAGATTGGCAGCCGGAAGCAGTCGACTTAACCTTGACGAAAAAAGCGATTAAGTTTGACGACTTTGATAAGGTTGAAATTCGTGTCGCAGAAGTCATCGAAGTTTCCAAGGTTGACGGTTCGGATAAACTTTTGAAATTCCGCTTGGATGCAGGTGATGAAGAAAATCGTCAGATTCTATCGGGTATTGCTCAGTTCTATCCACAGGAACAGGAATTAGTCGGTAAAAAACTGCAGATTGTTGCCAACCTTAAGCCACGTAAGATGATGGGGCTAATTAGTCAGGGAATGATTCTCTCTGCCGAGCATAAGGGTCAGTTAACAGTTCTAACCGTCGATCCATCGGTACCAAACGGCAGTATTATTGGTTAAACATCAAAAAGAAGATGACTCCGGTTGTCTTCTTTTTTGTGTGCTATAATAGAGTCAATAGGTAAGGAGTTTATCATGACATTTGAAGAGATTTTACCTGGCCTCAAGGCCAAGAAAAAGTATGTCCGCACTGGCTGGGGCGGGGCTGAAAATTATGTTCAGCTTTTTGATAGTATCGAGGTGGACGGAGTCAAGCTGGAGGCGACTCCCTACTTCCTCATCAACGTTTCCGGTGACGGCGAGGGCTTTTCCATGTGGAGTCCTACTCCCTGTGATGTCCTAGCGGAAGACTGGGTGGAAGTCCATGACTAGGCGGGTGCTGGTGACAGGCGTTTCCAGCGGTATCGGCCTGGCCCAGGCCAGCCTCTTTTTGGAAAAAGGGTATCAGGTCTACGGTGTTGATAAGGATAGAAAACCCAACTTGACAGGGAATTTTCATTTTTTGCAGCTGGATTTGATGGGTGAACTATCACCTCTTTTTGATTGGCTGGCTGATGTGGATATTATCTGCAATACAGCTGGCATCCTGGATGACTACAAGCCTCTCTTGGGGCAATCGGATGCCCAAATGCAAGAAATTTTTGCGGTCAATCTCTTTGCGCCAAGCCAGATTTGCCGCCATTATTTGCCAGCGATGCTGGAAAGAAAATCAGGGATTATCATCAATATGTGCTCCATCGCCTCTTTCTTGGCTGGTGGCGGCGGTTCAAGCTACACGGCTTCCAAGCATGCCCTGGCAGGCTTTACCAAGCAGCTGGCCTTGGATTATGCAGACCAAGGGATTCAAGTCTTTGGCCTGGCCCCAGGTGCCGTCCAAACGGCCATGACAGCCAAGGATTTTGAGCCAGGAGGTCTATCAGAGTGGGTCTCTGAGGAAACCCCCATCAAACGCTGGATCCAAGCTCAGGAAATCGCAGAGCTGACCCTGGTCCTCGCCTCAGGCAAGATGCAGGCCCTGCAGGGCGAAATCATCAAGATGGATGGCGGCTGGAGTTTGAAATGAAAAAGTACATAGAATTTGGCTAGGGAAGTCCGTCTGGATTTGCGACAGCAAGGAAGGATTTAAAAGGACACGGAAAAACCGCAAAGCTACCAAAGTTATTTTGGGCATTGTATCGGAGGTTTAAATGAGCAGTACAACAAAGTTAGAAGTAATCGTTCTAGTGTTTGATGGTTTTGAGCTCCTAGATTTATTTGGGCCGATCGAGTTGCTATCTTTTTTAGATGAGGTTCGATTTCGTTATGTTTCCGAGTTTGGCGGAAGCATAAAAAATAAGGTTGGCTTAAACCTGGATACAGAGAAAATGACCCTAGGAGAAATCTGCGATATTCTGCTCATTCCTGGGGGACAAGGGACAAGAAAGGTTTATCTGCAGCCTTCTTTTATTAATTATGTAAAAAGTTATGCTGAGAATGCAACCTATGTCTTATCTGTATGCACAGGAGCGGTCCTGCTTTCTGAAACTGGACTCTTGAACGGTCGTAGGGCCACCAGCAATAAGCGCTCATTTGATTGGGTCTCTTCCACCAATGCAAAAGTAGATTGGGTTAGACAAGCTCGATGGGTGGTTGATGGCAAATATTACACGTCTTCAGGAGTGTCGGCAGGGATGGACATGGTCTTGGGCTTTATTAGTGATCAATTTGGCCAAAGTAAGGCCAAGGATATCGCCTACAAGATAGAATACCATTGGCAGTCTGACTCTAATAAGGACGATTTCGCTTAGATAACTGTTAAGGAGATTACAATGACACCACAAGAATGTTGGAATGAATACAAGGCAATCAACCCTGAAATTGGAGATGAGATTGATGCCTGGGCCTTTGGGGTGGCACCAGATTTGCTGGCAGAATTAGTGGTCCAGGGGGTCAAGACAGCAACGGCCTCGGCCTATGATGAATACGTCCATTACGAGGAAGAACTGCCCAAGGTTGGTGATCTAGATGTGGTCCTGGATGGTCAGGGACAGGCTGTTGCCATTATCGAAACGACAAAAGTGACGGTGCTTCCTTTTAGGGATGTGTCGGCGGACCACGCCTATAAGGAAGGGGAGGGAGACCGTTCTCTGGCCTATTGGTGCCAGGTCCACGAGGAACTTTTTACCAAGTGGCTGGCTGAAATTGGTCTCAGCTTTAGTCCTGCATCCAAGGTAGTACTGGAGGAGTTCCAAGTAGTTTACAAATCGGTAAAAGATTGAAAAGTGAGGGAAATGAGATGCAAACGAAATCAAGCCTATTACACTGGCTGATAATGGTCGCATTGGGCATACTTGGGGGACTGATCATTTGGCCTTTTGACCCTTTGAGGGTAGGAACTGGGCTGAGTTTCTTGGTGAGTATGCCCATTTTTGCTTACGTATATGGTGTGATTTGCCGCCATCAGGAGGACAGACAGAAGGCTCTCAAGCAATACTCGGAATTTCTCTTAGTGGGAAATCTGATTGTCTTGGCGCTTCATGCTAGTGTCGGACTTCCCCTTCCTTCGAGGAGTGCAGGTTTCTGGATTGATCCGATTTGGACTTACGATGGGGGAGAAATCTTGGTTTGCCTGTCCATCTATGCGGTGACAACCTTGCTTTATGGCCTT
This sequence comes from Streptococcus ferus DSM 20646, assembly GCF_000372425.1. GTDB lineage: Bacteria > Bacillota > Bacilli > Lactobacillales > Streptococcaceae > Streptococcus > Streptococcus ferus. The sequence goes on along the minus strand of NZ_AQVD01000002.1, from coordinate 374,103 downwards.
TTCTACCTTTATGTAAGAAGACGGCAAGCCTAAAACACCAGCAGATAGGAACAGTTTAAATAGCTAATCGTTGAAAGGGCTGGCTTATCAGCTGACCAGCTGGCGTTTTTCAAATACTTGGAATTTTGCTATAATGAGTTGATTATATTTTTTAAAGGACTATGACATGAATAATTACGCTATTATCCTTGCTGCTGGCAAGGGAACACGCATGAAATCCGATCTTCCCAAAGTGCTGCACAAGGTGTCAGGCATTACCATGCTGGAACACGTTTTCCGCAGTGTTTCAGCCCTTAATCCGGCCAAGAATGTTACGGTTATTGGCCATAAGGCTGAACTGGTTAAGCAGGTCTTGGCAGGTCAGTCAGATGTTGTCCTCCAGACTGAGCAGTTGGGAACTGGACATGCTGTCATGATGGCAGAAGAACTGTTGGCAGACCAAGATGGTCAAACGCTGGTTATTGCAGGGGACACCCCTCTGATTACCGGTGAAAGCCTCCAAAATCTAGTGGCCTATCACAGAAGCCATAAAAATGTGGCGACTATTTTAACAGCGGAGGCAGTTGATCCATTCGGTTACGGCCGTATTATCCGAAATCAGAATGGTGAAGTGACTAAGATTGTTGAGCAAAAGGATGCTTCTGACTTTGAACAGCAGGTTAAGGAAATCAATACCGGTACCTATGTGTTTGATAATAAACGTCTTTTTGAAGCTCTTAAAAAAATCAACACAGACAATGCTCAGGGAGAATACTACCTAACGGATGTCATCAGTATTTTTAAGGAAGCTGGGGAAAAAGTCGGCGCTTATAAATTGCTGGACTTTGACGAAAGTTTGGGAGTCAATGACCGCCTTGCACTGGCGACAGCTGAAAAAGTGATGCGTCAGCGGATTAACAGAGGTCATATGCTGAAAGGCGTTACCTTTACGAATCCAGAAGCCACCTATATTGATATCGATGTGACGATTGAGCCAGACGTTGTCATTGATGCCAATGTCACGCTGAAAGGCCAAACCACGATTGCTGCGGGTGTTCACCTGACAAATGGCACCTATATTGTGGATTCGTCTATCGGCCCAAATGCTGTGATCAGCAATTCAACGATCGAAGCTTCAGAGGTTGCCAATGATGTAACGGTTGGCCCTTACGCCCACCTTCGTCCAGGATCTAAGCTGGCTGAGGAAGTTCATGTCGGCAATTTTGTTGAGGTTAAGGGATCAAGTCTTGGTAAAGGGACTAAAGCTGGTCACCTGACTTATATCGGAAATGCTGAAGTTGGACATGATGTTAATTTTGGAGCGGGAACGATCACGGTCAACTATGACGGCAAACATAAATACCTGACTAAAATTGGGAATCATGTCTTTGTCGGAAGCAATTCAACTCTTATTGCGCCGCTTGAAATCGGAGACAATGCACTGACCGCCGCCGGCTCTAGCATCACCCATGATGTACCACGTGACAGTGTGGCTATCGGTCGCGGCAGGCAGGTCAATAAAGAAGGCTACGCCAAGACAAAACCCCACCATCCAGAAAAGAAATCCGACCAGTAAAGAGTAGGTGCCATTCTTTGGGAGGAAGTCTTCCTTGAGAATGTAACTATGCAGAGATGACATAAAAGCTTGGTTTTACTAAACCAAGCTTTTATGTTTGATCTTATTTAGGTATCCTTACCTCTGAAAAAGAGATAGCCCATAGTCCAAGCGACGGCTCCTGTCAGGACAAAGATTCCTGCTGCCAGAGCGACATTGGCTAGGTTCAAGGAAAGCCAACCACTGATAAAGAGGGTTGGGAAAACGACAAGAGCCATAAAGAAAGTGTGAACCAGGCTTCGTTTTCTTAGCGGCCAAGAGTTGATATCATAGATATTCCAAGTTCCAGCAACCCCCGCGGCAATAAAGCCGGCACAGAGAGTCTGCCAGGCTTGACTGGGCTGGTTGTTGACTTTCCAAATTGAAAGAGCACAGATGCCAAATGCCAGCAAGACTGCTAAAACGCGAAGTACGGTCCATTTAATGTAGGGTATGAATTCAGCCATATTTTTCGTCCTCCTGCATTCAATCCATTTAGATTTCTCATTTTCTACTGTTATTGTAGTCTTTTTCAGGAGAAAGTTCAATGGCGATAGGAAGATGTCCTAAGCGCGGCTGTACCATTCAATGGTAAGATTCGCTTTTCTGGTCTGAATATAGTAAAATTGAAGTTAGTAGAATCAAGAAATACTAGCGGAGGATGAGCTTGTGGACTTTGAAGAAAAAACCATTGCACGTCAGGAAATGTTTAAGGGTCATATTTTTACAGTGGCTGTTGATGATGTCGAGCTGCCCAATAATCTTGGACAGGCCAAGCGAGAATTGGTTTTTCATAAGGGGGCGGTTTCTATTCTGACGGTGACTCCGGATAAAAAAATCGTGCTGGTCAAGCAGTATCGTAAGGCTATTGAGAAAATTTCCTATGAAATTCCAGCTGGAAAATTAGAAGTCGGAGAAAATGGTTCTGAAAAAGAAGCAGCTCTTCGTGAGTTGGAAGAAGAGACGGGTTATACGGGCGATTTAGAGCTCATTCACGAATTTTACACCGCTATCGGATTTTGTAATGAAAAAATCAAACTCTATCTGGCCAGAAATTTAAGGAAGGTGGAAAATCCTCGTCCTCAGGATGATGATGAGGTTTTAGAACTTTTTGAATTGACCTATGAAGAATGTATGGATTTGGTCCGATCGGGTGCGATTGAGGATGCTAAGACCATTATTGCTTTGCAGTATTTTGCCTTGCATTTAAGGGATGCGTAAGGAGGTTGACTAATGGGAAAACCGCTTTTAACAGATGAGATTATTGAGCGCGCCAGACAAGGAGAATCTATTGGAAATGAGGCGGCTTCGTTTGATAGCGAAGAAACCTTAGTGATTTCAACAGATAACAGTAATGATGGTGCAAACCGAGAACACGTTCGTCAAGAAGAAGTGGACTATTTAGAGGCTGAGGATCCAATCATTAAAAGCCGCCGAATTGAGAATGCCAAACGAGGTGAATTCCAGTCGAAGCTCAATATGATTCTCTTTGCTATTGTCATTCTTTTGGCAATCTTGATTTACGCTGTTTTTAAATGGTGAGAAGGATGGAATAAATGAAAATTGGAATCATTGCAGCCATGGAGGAGGAACTGAAGCTCCTTCTGGAAAAATTGCAAGAAAAGAAAACCGCCATTTATTTGGAAAACACTTATTATAGCGGTCGTTTAGGAAAACACGATGTTGTTTTGGTTCAAAGCGGTGTCGGTAAGGTTATGGCGGCAATGAGTGTTGCCGTCCTAATCAATAACTTTGAGGTTGACGCCCTGATTAATACTGGTTCTGCAGGTGCCCTGGCACCTGATTTGGCAGTCGGCGACGTGGTTGTGGCAGACCGTCTGGCTTATCATGATGTGGATTTGACTGCCTTTGGCTATGCCTTTGGACAAATGTCAGGACAGCCTCTTTATTTTGAATCAGACAGGCAGATGGTTCAAACCTTTGAAAAAGTTTTGGATCAGCATCAGATCAAAAGTAAAATTGGTTTGATAACCACTAGTGATTCCTTTATGGCCAGTCAAGCCAAGACTGATTTTGTCAAAGAACATTTTCCTGACGTTCAGGCGGTAGAGATGGAAGGGGCGGCTGTTGCCCAGGCTGCCAGAGCGGCTAAACGTCCCTTTATTGTTGTTCGTGCGATGAGTGATACAGCTGCCCATGATGCGAATCTAACTTTTGATGAATTTATCCTTGAAGCAGGTAGGCGCTCAGCTCAGCTGATTTTAGCCTTTTTAGAAGAGATTTAAAACACAGGTCAAGATGGACCTGTGTTTTCGTTTTATTCGACGCCCTTAACTTTCAAGAAAGAATTTTGACGAAGGGCAGATAAGTCGGTATCGTCTGAGAGGATACCAATTTTTTGGAGGTCACTAGAGACGCTCTTAAAAGCATCGTAGGCCCCCTGATAGCTTGGGATAAATTGATAGCTTTCTAAGCTAATCAAATTGGTGTCTTTATTGCCTGCCACCAATTTTTTCTCGAGCTGGAGCTCAACCGTTTCTTCCTTGTGCTTATTGACCCAGTCGGCTGCTTTCTGCATCGCCAATGTGTATTTAGCAGCAATAGCAGGGTGCTTCTTGGCGATGTCATCCGAAACGTAAGCCACACAGCAGTACTCGTCTTTATAAGGGGCATCCGTTGCTGAATTGGCTAACGTTTTAAAGCCGAATTCTTTTTTCAGAATTTCGGAAGTTGGGTCACCGATAGCGATGGCGTCAACTTGGCCCTTATTCAGGACAGTTCCCAGTTGATCGCTTTCATAGGTCACAAACTCAACTTGTGATTTCTCTGTCGAAACATCTATCCCGGCATCGGACAATACCCGTTTGGCAAAGGTTGCAGGACTGCCTGCGACAGCCGTAACCCCAATTTTTTTGCCTTTAAGATCACTGGCTTTAGTGATGCTGCCGTCTTTGGTAAGGATTTGCAGACATCCAGTATGAAGCCCCGTTGTAATCTTGAGTTTTGAGCCATTTTCCAGCGGCTGAATCAGACTGGCTAACAAAGAGTTCGAGGCGTCTATTTTACCGGTATTAAGAGCTTCTAAATTGGAGGTGTCTTGACCGATTTTGACAATCTTATAGTTGAGGCCGACTTCTTTAAAGAAGCCTTTTTCAACAGCAATCTGCTGCGGTGCTCCGCAGAGATCGGAGTTTTCTGATATTTTTAAGACATAATTATCCTTTTGCGAAGCATCATACGTTTTGGTGCTTGTATCTGATGCCTTGTTACTGCAAGCTGATAAGCTGATGGCAGTGAAAACGGCGACTAATCCTGAAACAAAATACTTTCTTTTCATAAATCTCTCCCTTTTTCTTGGTTTAAAAATTAAGGACACTCAGGACCTGTTCTTTAATGGCGATGAATTCCGGTGCATCTCTTAAGCGGGGGCGTTCCAGATGAACTGGAATCACTTCCTTTATGATTGCTGGGCGCGGTGTCATGGCAAAAATACGATCGGACAGAAAGACAGCCTCTTCGACATCGTGTGTTACCATGACCATGGTTATCTGACGCTCTTTCCAAATTGCAATCAAATCGTTCTGCATCTTACTGCGGGTGAAAGCATCAAGTGCCCCAAAGGGTTCATCAAGCAGCAAAACATCAGGTTTGTTGATTAAAGCGCGGGCAATATTGACCCGCTGCTGCATACCTCCAGAGAGATTATGAGGAAAAGCTTTTTCAAAGCCTTCTAAACCAACTAATTTAATGTAATCGTTGACCTCATTAAGACGTTTCTCCTCTTTGTTGAGTCTCAATCCCAGAGCGATATTGTCATAGACCGTCAGCCAAGGATAGAGGGTGGCTTCTTGAAAGACAAAGCCTTTTTTTCGGGAAGGCTGGGTGACTCGTTCTTGGTCAATCAGTACCTCACCCGTAGTTGGTTTTTCCAGTCCAGCGATGATTCTTAGGAGGGTTGTTTTCCCACTCCCAGAGGGTCCAACGAGAGAAACAAATTGACCCGGCTCTATTGAGGCATTGATATGACTTAGAGCCTCAACGGCAGCCTGTTGGTCATCCTGAGCGGGAAAGATTTTTTGAATATTGGTGAATGAAATAGCTCCTACCATTGGATAAATCCTTTCTGCCATGCTAACAAGCGGTCACGTACTTTAAACAGTAAGGTAATGATGACGCTAAAAGTGATGGCGATTGTAATCAGACCGGCATAAACATTGGCATAGCCAAGAACCTGTCGTTGCCAGTTGATATACCAGCCAATACCAAATTTAACCCCCAGCATTTCAGCAGTCATTAAGGTTATGAAACTTGAGCAGGCACCATTAAAAATGCCGACAAAGATGTTGGGCAGGCTGGCGGGAAGGGCTACTTTGATGATTTTCTGAAAGGTCGTAGCCCCCAGCGTATCCGCCACTTCAAAATAAGTTTTCTTAACATTTTGGATACCAGAGTTGGTAAGGATGGTTACGGGAAACCAAACGGATAAACTGATTAAAAAAATACTGGCTGAAAAACTCGTCGGAAAGGCGGTTAAGGCAAGTGGTACAAAGGCTGTTGAAGGAATAGGGCCAAGAATTTTAACGATGGGATCAAGCCAATAATTAAAAGACGTAAACCAGCCCACCAGAATACCAGTTAGGATGCCCAGGCTGATACCAATCATCCAAGAAATACCCAAGAGCCTGAGCGAAAAGAGGTCACACTTGAGAATAAAGCCCCAGTTTTCAACAAAGACCTTCAAGATGTTATTTGGACTGGGAAAGAAAAGCTCTTGAAGCAAAAGAAACTTCTCCGTTGCCAGATTATAGATTGCTAAAGCCAGATAAGCAGCACCAATAAAATAGCTTTTATGGAAAAATTTGCCTTTGTGCTTTCTGAAGAGAGTCAGCAGGGCAAAAAAGAGGCAGGTAAAAAAGGACAGCCAAAGAAAATAGAGGTACCAATCGGGATCTTTGCTGAAGTCAACGGTAGACTTTGGAATCCCCAACTGCATGGCAATCGTTAGCAAAATAGTGACATTAGCGAAAAAAAGCCGAAAATAATCTTTCTTGGTTGTTAATCTCATAAATCTTACCCCTTGGTTAATTATTCTCTATTATAGGACCGGGGCTGTCATTTGTATAATATAAAAAAACTATCGCATTGATAGTTTTTCTTAATCGCTTTGAAGCCTCTTATTTTTTAAACTGGTAATCTTTCAAAATGTCAATTTTCTTGATGGTTACTTTTTCTTTGGGTTTGTCATTATCATCAGTTTCGACTTGAGCAATCTTGTCAACGACTTCCATCCCCTTGGTTACCTGCCCAAAGACCGTATATTTGCCATCACCAGCTGGATAGCCCCCTTTTTGATAAGCCTTGATGATTTTTTTAGGATAGATTTCCGTTGACAGCTGACTAGATTGATCCTGTCCGTTTTGGACAATGTAGAATTGACTGCCGTTTGTATCTTGACCGGCATTTGCCATAGCTAAGGCTCCCCGGATATTATAAAGGTAGTCAGAAGTCTCGTTTTTAAAGCCATTGCCAGAATCTTTGCTCTTGTCCTTATCCTTCCAAATAGATTGTCCGCCGGTGCCGTCTCCGCTAGGGTCACCAGACTGAATCATAAAATCTGCAATGACGCGGTGGAAGGTGAGGCCGTCATAGTAGCCTTCTTTCGCGTGCGTCAGAAAGTTTTCGACTGCCAAAGGGGCATACTTTGGAAAGAGTTTAAGGGTGATGTCACCTTTTGAGGTCACGATTTTGACCTGGGCTTCATTTTGACCGACCTTGCTAGACAGCTGGGGGAAACTTGCCTTGTTTAGCTTTGCTAATTTTGCAGCAGCTTTTTCCTTGGCAATCTTTGCGTCAACATAGTCATCTCCCTTGATAGCACGGTCAATGCTCTCGCAGCCAGCTAAAAACAAAAGAGGCAGCAACAGGGTCAACAATAGTTTTTTCATGTTCTTCTCCTTAAAATAAACCTTATCCTATTTTATCATAAAAATAGGGATTTCAATCCCTTTTCTCAAATCCTTAAAACATGGTATAATAACAGCATGGCAAAAACAAAGAAAAGTAAAAAAGGGCGGACCACTCGGCGCCCGACAAAAGCAGAATTGGAAAAGCAAAAAGCGATAAAGCGCATGGTGATTGCTTTCATCACAGCCTTTATCCTCTTTTTTGCTGTTTTTAAATTAGGACGATTTGGGATTACGGCTTATAACAGTGTCCGTTTTATGGTGGGAAGCTTGGCCTATCCGGCCATGTTTGCCCTGTTGATTTACCTTTTTGCAATCAAATGGCTTAAGAAGCAAGAAGGTTTGGTGACAGGCTTTGTTGTTACCATGATTGGTCTTTTGATTGAATGGCAGGCTTACCTTTTTTCTTTCCCATCCATGAAAGATAAGGAGCCGTTCACGGCGACAGCTCTTTTGATTGTCAACGATCTTAAGCAGTTTCAAGTGACATCATTTGCCGGCGGGGGGCTTTTAGGAGCTCTCTTCTATAAACCGGTAGCCTTTCTTTTTTCAAATTTAGGTGCTTTTCTGATTGGTGCGCTTTTTATTATCTTGGGTCTCTTTTTGATGACTCCTTGGACGGTTTACGATATTATGGATTTCTTTAAAGAAGCCTATGACACGATTCAGGCCAAACGCGAAGCTGGCCGTGAACAACGTTTTTTAAAGAAAGAAGAAGCGAGACTTCTGGCTGAGGAAGAGGCTAGAAAAGAGGCTGAGCATAAAGCGTCAGAAGAAAAGGTAGACTTAGAAACTGGGGAGATATTATCTCCTGAGGTTCATTCGGCTGATCAGTTCAATAGTTTAGATGAGCAGCTGCCGGTCAATGAACCTGAGATTATTTCCTACGAATTAGAAGACTACGGAAACATTGCATCATCTCAGGATATGCCTGAAGAAATGAAGCCGCCTCTGACCGAAGAAGAGGATGATGGTCAGCCCTTGGAAGTTGACTTCACCCCCAAGGAAACACGCCACTACAAGCTGCCTGGGATCAATCTTTTTGCGCCAGACAGACCTAAAAATCAAACAAAAGAGAAAAAGCTGGTTCGGGATAATATCAAGATTCTGGAAGAAACCTTTGCCAGTTTTGGGATTAAAGCCAGTGTCGAGCGAGCTGAAATTGGTCCGTCCGTGACCAAATACGAAGTCAAACCGGCTGTTGGCGTTCGTGTCAATCGGATTTCCAATCTGGCAGATGACTTGGCTCTGGCCTTGGCAGCTAAAGACGTCCGAATTGAGGCGCCAATTCCGGGTAAATCCTTGGTAGGGATTGAAGTTCCGAATTCAGAAGTGGCCACCGTTACCTTCCGTGAACTTTGGGAGCAAGCTCAGACATCACCAGAAAAACTGCTGGAAGTACCGCTTGGGAAGGCTGTCAATGGTTCGGTACGTTCCTTTGATTTGGCTAGAATGCCCCATATCTTGGTGGCAGGTTCTACTGGCTCAGGAAAATCAGTTGCTGTCAATGGGATTATCGCCAGCATTCTGATGAAAGCTCGGCCAGACCAGGTTAAATTCATGATGATTGATCCTAAGATGGTTGAACTGTCTGTCTATAATGATATTCCCCATCTGCTCATACCAGTCGTCACCAATCCTCGTAAGGCCAGCCGGGCTCTGCAGAAGGTGGTTGATGAAATGGAAAACCGCTATGAACTCTTTAGTCATTTCGGTGTCCGAAACATCGCAGGCTACAATGCCAAGGTCGAGGAATTTAACAGCCAGTCTGAGACCAAGCACATTCCGCTGCCTCTCTTAGTGGTCATCGTTGATGAATTAGCTGATTTGATGATGGTAGCCAGCAAGGAAGTGGAAGATGCCATTATCCGTCTAGGGCAAAAGGCACGGGCGGCTGGTATTCATATGATTCTTGCAACTCAGCGTCCATCCGTTGATGTCATTTCAGGTCTTATTAAAGCCAATGTGCCATCGAGAATTGCATTTGCGGTTTCATCCGGCACAGACAGCCGGACAATTCTTGATGAGAATGGGGCGGAAAAACTGCTCGGTCGTGGCGATATGCTCTTTAAACCGATTGATGAGAACCACCCTGTCCGCCTGCAAGGTTCCTTTATTTCGGATGATGACGTCGAGCGTATAGTCAGCTTTATCAAGGATCAGGCAGAAGCAGACTATGATGATAGTTTTGATCCGGGAGAGGTTTCAGAAAATGATGTCTCTATGGATAGCGGTGCTTCTGATGGGGATCCTCTCTTTGAAGAAGCTAGGGCGCTTGTCCTTGAAACTCAAAAAGCCTCCGCCTCTATGCTGCAAAGACGCCTCTCTGTGGGCTTCAATCGCGCTACTCGACTTATGGAAGAATTGGAAGAAGCAGGAGTTATCGGACCAGCCGAAGGCACCAAACCCCGTAAAGTCCTGCAAACCAATCAATAATCCAAAAAGAAACTGCATTAGCAGTTTCTTTTATGTTATAAATAAATGGGAACTATAATACCACGGTTTGAAGCAGAAAAAAAGACCAAGTGCCTCGGTCTTTAATAGCCTATCTCAACCAATTCAATAGCCTGTAACCTATCCTCTTGGTAGCTAACCTTACAAATAAGATAAAACTCTGGAAATTCTTGTGCCTCGGTATCATAAAGAAATAAATCAGCTTCAAAATCGCTGGCCGTGACGTTTAAAATTGAAATTTCCGTCTCCTCAAAGGGAATGGTATGGAAGGCGGTCAGATCTTGGTCATTAAGGAAATTTTGAATCTCTTGGTGAAACTCTTCCCAACTTTTCTGAGAAGTGTCAAATCTCTTAAAAGCATCGGCATATCTCCCTTTTTGAAAATCCAAATAGAGCATCTTGAGACGCTTCCTTAACTCCATATCAAGTTCTAGAGATAGACGTTGCGAATCATCAGTAGTCTCTTTTTTCTTTTTTGGGAATAGGGTAGCAAATAGTTTTATAAGTGCTATCAGGATGACTCCCTCAATCATACTAAATAATAATGGAATCAGCCCCATTAGTAATAGTTTTACTGATGTAGTCCAGCTATCAAAGTATCCCAAGGCTAGTAGCCCAACAACAGCGATGATAAATGGCCAATTTTTTTCACGCTTGACTTTCTTTGTGTAAATCGTTGACTGTTTCTTAGCTAGTTCTCTATTATAAGCATTTTCAAAATTTGTTGTCGCCCAAGTTTTGAAAAACCAATTATAAAAGAGAAAGCCAAAAAAGGGCCCCATACCTAAAATACCAGCAATAGTGACAAGCCCCTCAGGCCATCCCTCTCCCTTTGTGATGAAAAAAAGAACCAAGGAAATAAGACCGATGAATAGAGAAAGAAGAAGCGAGGGGCTTTGTACGGCCTCCCAAAAGGCCCAAAATCTCAGTTTTCTGGTATATTGACTTTGTACTTCTCTACTAATACGCGCGCCCATGGCCAGGTAATAATCTTCAAAGGAAGGGTAGGAAGTCTCATCCCCATGTGTAACACCATGAACATTTCCTTCCTTATCAAAATAAGCCAGAGAGGCAGTAGAATCTGCTAAATGCTCATCAATGATAGTTGTGATCAAAAACATAGTTACCTCTTTCGTACAATACTCCCAGTATATCAAAAGGACCTTGTCAGGGCAAGTGGAGATAGAATAAAAGACTACAAAGGAAGTTAACCTCGGTAGTCTTGACGTTTTTTGATATTCCTGAGCACTAATAATTAATTAGCACCTCCTCGAGTGGAGCTTGTTGAAGCCCTTGAAACCGATTGATAAACCGTGTAAGTAGTGTAGACCAAGTCAAGACTGGGGTAAACAAGTCTTCCTGACAATAAAGAAGCTTAAACTAAAGTGATAACAAGAATGATGTTAAGACGGCTCTAATACTCTTGCTTACTCGGTATTTGAGGCATAGGGTAATAAGGAATGACTAGAGATGGTCAGAAAGAGGCAGAGAAAGAATATGGCAGATTCAGAAATAAGGGAGAGAGTTGTGTAATGTTTTTTTACTTAAAAAGGCCTCTATTTTCTTAGACTGTCATCTACTAGTTTTCTTACAATTTTGAACCAGCAGCAATCACGCGGAAAATCATGGGGTAGGGATGTTTGCTGAACTGATTGATTGTTCCTGTTACAAAGATATCCTTCTCTGGACAATAAAAAGCAAAACTCCCTGTTATACCACTGTGTCCACGGATTTCTCGGACTCCTGCGAAAAAGACCGATAAAATCGGACTCAAGGTTAGTTGCATCATGCCACTGCCATATTTGAGCGGACGAAATTGAATAGCTCGAAAGGTTGGGTTGCTGATATGTGTCGGTGAAAAAAGTTCTCCACCGAAAAAGGCCCTGATAAAGCGCATCAGTTCTCTGTTGCTGGTCACAATACCGCCTTGATAAAACTGGCTAGCTAAATACTGCTGACACGTTACAATATCTTGCCCCTTATAGATTGGAGCAAGGGATTCGTAGCCAGTCGCCCAATGAGTTTGCTGGAGGTTTAAGGGCTGGCAGACAGTATCATCTAATAATGACTCTGGGGACTTGCCAGTCACCGCTTCTGCTATTTTCCCCAAAAGCATAGCATTGACATCAGCATAGTAGGCCCTCTTTCCACCGAGGCTGGATTTTGCAGATAAAGTTGATAAGATACCAAGCGCCTCATCCCATTCCACTCGCCGATCTTCCTCCAAAATACTATCCATCAGGATTTTACCGTTAGTCTGGCGATCTGTTTCGTAATTTGGAAAGCCCGAAGTTTGATCAATCAGATGTCTAACTGTGACCAATTCGGCATGAGGCAGACGATCTGTCAAGTCCTTGGGAAGCACTTCGGTCAATCTCGTGCTGTAGGTCAGCTTTCCTTGATCGAGCAATTGAAAAACAATGGTATCGGTGTAGAGTTTTGAAATACTAGCAACAGCAATAGGCATATCAATGGTCAGATCGCCTTTGTTTTCCGCCAGATACTGACGGTCCCCTTGATAGGCCAGAAGTGTCGCATGATGTATACTTTTATCCTTTAGAAGAATGGCCATCTCTATTCCTCCATTCTCTTTAGATGTTTTTCCTTGAAATTTTTAAACCAAGCAAGATTAAAAGCAGCAAGGTCAATTCCGTACTCCAGAGTTGCAAGACTGAACTGACTATAATCATCCACAATCTGCATAACATCTGAAGTTTCCTTTATGTCACAGATACCATCTAGATAGACAGTATCCTCCCTGAAATAATCTATCGCCTCTGATTTTTGGAGTTCTGGCATCAGGCTTTCTTTTATTTCTTGCAAGGTCATATAGTCTTCTTGCAAAGACGCAATCAGCTTGTCAATCAGGTAGGTCTGCTCCTCTTTCGATACAAGTCCCATAAACAAAAATTTTCCAAGATCCATATTTTTGGTTTTGCCCATGTCGATGGGGACTTTTATCCATTGAATCAGGCTTTGACGACCTTCCTTAGTAATGGCATAGCGTTTTTTGAACCTACCATTTTCAGTAACCTCATCATAAGTCACATAGCCAGATTGCAGCAATTTTTTGAGAGCAGCTTGAATGCTTCCCAGACTGTCGCTGCACATAGATTGAAAATGTTCTCCAATGACACTCCTCAGCTCATAGGCCGTCATTCTTCTCATCATAAGAATGCCTAAAATAATGTTATTCAATCTTCTTCCTCTTCTCTATATACCTAATAGTAACATATCTTTTCGATATAATCAAGTAATATAAGAAGCCACCAACAAGCAAAAAAACATGCTGAGCGCATGTTTTTTGGTATTCAGCTCTCAATGGAAGTTTCAAGTTTCATGGCAAGCCCCTAAACAACTCAACTAGAATCTGACTGCTGTCTATTCCCTTGACTGAAAGAAAGGCTTTCATGGCTTCCACATCATCAGGTTGTCCTGCCAAAAGGTAAGTGGCGTGGGTGCTATAGTGGTCAATAGCTTGCGCTAATTGTTCTTTACTTTGGTAAAGGCTGGCGCTGGTTTGGTAAGTTAGCAGTTCTTGATTGGCGGCCAGCTCTACCAGTTCACTATCAAAAGCCAGCCCCCCTTTATCTAGGTGACTGAGTATAAGCTCGCGCTTACCAGCCCATTCTTTGATAATGGGGCGTATAGCGGCGATGCCAACATCAGAGGCAAAGCAAACCAGCGGACTAGCTTCCTCTTTCACTTTTAAGGTTGAGGACAGCCAGCTCATCTGGATTTTCTCCCCCTTATGCAAGGAAGTCAGGGCTTTCTTGAAAGCACTGCCGTTATGATGAGTGAGAATCAACATTTCATTCTCATCAGGCGTTGAGGCGATGGTCAGCCAGCGGCTCTCTTTGTTATCAGGCAAAACAAACTTGGCATAGGAACCTGACTCCCAGAGCAGATGTTCAGGTTTTGTCAGATGAATGAGGAAAAGGTCTCCAGTCAAATGCTCAATGGATTTGACCGACAAATCAAGGCTTCGTCCAAGATAGGCATAGACTCCCCAGCAAGTAAGAAGCCCCAGTGCAAGAATGGATAGGATAAGGATGAGCATAATTGTCTCCTTTCGTTAGTTTAGCGCCAAAACTTGAGGCTCAGCCAGACTGCCAATCCAAGGACCGGCACAAAGCCAATCAACTTGATAATCAGATCCGTATCAGGCAGGCTGTAAAGATAGAGCATGGTCGCTGCAGCTGCCAGCCAAATTCCGACAATCTGTACGATAGCTGGCAGTCTAGTCATCATACAGCATCCGATGGCCAATAAGAGCAAGCCTCCCGTTGCGAAAGACATGAAGTCAGGGCTCAGCAAATGGACAGGCTGTAAGGTCATGCCCCAAATCACCACTAAAATTCCTGTAACTGCAAGTGCCATTCCGGCAATCGTAAATCCACTCATTTGATTTCCTTTCTCTGTGTTCATGATCGTCCTCCTTTTATGTTATTGAATGAATGATATCTAATGTTCATTCATTTTTCTCAAAAAATAAAGAATGAAGCTTCTTTATTTAAATATCCCTTTGACAAAGTTGGTCGCCAGCGTCTCAATAGTCTGGCCAATGGCCGGAAAATCCGTTTCCGTGATGTGCATATCCATGTAATAGAATAGTTGGTAAACCTGCAGAATTTCCTGGATTTTTTCTTGGGAAAAGCCTTGGTCCAGCATGCGCTCTGTAAAATGTTGGATCAAAAACTGATGAAAGGTGTTTTCCTCCTTGCCGTTTTCGGAAGCATAGTAGTTGCGCAGGTAGTCCGAGATGGCTGGATTGTACCATTCTGACAGGATTTTATTGGGAGAAATCAGCTTTCTGGACCAGGCAAAGAGTTGGCCTACCAAGTCAACCGCTTCCCCCTGCCAATTGATTTCCTCCATCATCTTCTGGCGAATCCGCTTGTTCTCCTCAACATAGACATCCAGAAAAATGGCTTCCTTGGAATCATAGTAGTTATAAAAAGACCCCACGGCCACCTTGGCCTGCCGAGCAATCTCAGAAATCCCAGTTGCCTTGTATCCCTTTTGACCAAAAATGTCCAAAGCTGCGGCTTTGAGGGCCGCTTTCTTATCTTCTGTCATTGGACCTCCTTTCTTATCAAGAATGAATGAATATTTCTTTTTGTTCATTCATATTATAATTCTTTTTTTGTCTTTTGTCAATCCAAAATCCCTTTCAGCAGTACCAGTTTCCTATTTTTAGCATATGAGTTCTAGGGGAGAGACAGCTGTTTTCTGAACGATGTATCCTATCTAGTTTAAGACTGTCAAAAAACTAGGCACTTCATCTTGAAGTGCCTAGTCGGTAATGTTTGTCAGGCTAAAAAGACAGCGATGACAGTTGCTAGATAAAAGAGAAAGGTTAAAATAAAACCAGCTCGCCAAAAAAATTTGAAAAAACGTTTAAAATGGAAAGACTTGCGTTTAACCAGCTGCCGGATGGCAATGGTCATAGCCAAAAGGGACATGGCAGCCATATAATAAGGTAAAAAACTGTGGGTGTAATATCTAGCCGATACCAAAACGATTTCAAAGACATACATAGGAAGTGCAATATCAGCCAAGTTAAGACCAAAACGGTTCAGTTTAAAGGTTGTTGCAATGACGTAAGCAAAAGCCATAGTCAAAAAGATAAAAGCAACAGCCATTATTTTATAAATATCCATGTCTCTATTTTATAAGAATTTAAGAAGAAAGTAAATGCCATTTTGGATCGTAAGAACAAGATCGCTTCAAGGAGGTAAGAGGGCAGATCTACCTTTTTTAAAGAAAATAGCTTGCTTTTTAAACAAGATCGTGTATAATAGTAGGGTATGTGTAATGCATATTTGTGGGAGGTAAAAATCTCTAATTACCGAAAGAACCACAATAGGAGGATTTTATATCATGGCTAAAAAAGTCGAAAACATTGTAAAACTTCAAATTCCTGCCGGTAAAGCAACCCCAGCTCCGCCAGTTGGACCAGCTCTTGGTCAAGCAGGAATCAACATCATGGGATTCACAAAGGAATTCAATGCTCGTACAGCTGATCAAGCTGGTATGATTATTCCGGTTGTTATCTCAGTTTATGAAGATAAATCATTTGATTTCATCACCAAAACACCACCAGCTGCTGTTCTTTTGAAAAAAGCTGCAGGTGTTGAAAAAGGTTCTGGTGAGCCAAACAAAACGAAAGTTGCTTCAGTAACACGTGCTCAGGTACAAGAAATTGCTGAAACAAAAATGCCAGATTTAAACGCTGCAAACCTTGAGTCTGCAATGCGTATGATCGAAGGTACTGCTCGTTCAATGGGATTCACTGTTACGGACTAATTCTGTAATATGCCCAGCAGAGAATGATTTTGATTGAAGTTCAGAGTCATTCGCTAGCCCGCAATACTTGATCATATGTGACGAGTGACGTGGGAGATGAAAATCGATATGACCACATTACAAGGAGAAGATAATAATGGCTAAAAAAAGCAAACAATTACGTGCTGCTCTCGAAAAAATCGACAGCACTAAAGTATACAGCGTAGAAGAAGCAGTAGCGCTCGCAAAAGAAACCAACTTTGCAAAATTTGATGCAACCGTAGAGGTTGCCTATAACCTTAACATTGATGTTAAAAAAGCTGACCAACAAATCCGCGGAGCAATGGTCTTGCCAAACGGAACTGGTAAAACACAGCGTGTTCTTGTTTTTGCACGCGGTGCGAAAGCAGAAGAAGCAAAAGCAGCGGGAGCAGACTTCGTTGGTGAAGATGACCTTGTTGCCAAAATCAACGATGGCTGGCTGGACTTTGATGTTGTCATCGCAACACCAGACATGATGGCAGTTGTTGGACGTCTTGGTCGTGTGCTCGGTCCGCGTAACTTGATGCCAAACCCTAAAACTGGTACAGTAACCATGGATGTTGCTAAAGCGGTTGAAGAGTCTAAAGGCGGAAAAATCACTTACCGTGCGGATAAGGCTGGTATCGTACAGGCTATCATCGGTAAAGTATCCTTTGATACAGAAAAACTGGTTGAAAACTTTAAAGCTTTCAATGATGTCATTGCCAAGGCAAAACCTGCGACAGCAAAAGGAACTTACATCACAAGCCTTACTGTAACAACAACTCAAGGACCTGGTGTCAAAGTTGACACAGCGTCATTCTAAAAATGCAAAAGAACCGTTAAGGTTCTTTTTTTGATCCTCAGGATTCTCGAAAAAGAAACTGTCAATATTAGCTGAAGTGTGGTAAAATAGTAGGGATAATATAAGGAGTGAGAATAATGGGAAAACCAAAGTACAATCGCGTCTTGATCAAGTTGTCCGGGGAGGCTCTGGCGGGAGAAAAAGGGGTTGGCATCAACCTGCCGACAGTTCAAGCAATTGCTAAGGAAATCAAGGAAGTTCACGAATCCGGCATTGAAATTGCCCTCGTTATCGGAGGCGGTAATCTCTGGCGAGGAGAGCCAGCGGCAGAAGCTGGCATGGATCGGGTACAGGCTGATTATACGGGAATGCTTGGTACGGTGATGAACGCTCTTGTGATGGCAGATGCTCTCCAGCACTTTGGTGTAGATACCCGTGTTCAGACGGCTATTGCTATGCAGCAGGTTGCTGAGCCTTATATCCGAGGCCGTGCTCTTCGTCATCTGCAAAAAGGCCGGATTGTTATTTTTGCTGCCGGTGTCGGTTCCCCCTATTTTTCAACCGATACCACATCGGCTCTGCGGGCAGCCGAAATTGAGGCAGATGCCATCCTCATGGCTAAGAATGGTGTAGATGGCGTCTACAACGATGATCCTCGCAAAAATGCTGATGCGATCAAATTTAACGAATTGACTCATATTGAAGTCCTGAAGCGGGGTCTCAAAATTATGGACTCTACAGCAAGTTCACTGTCTATGGACAATGACATTGATTTGGTTGTTTTCAATCTGAATGAGGTTGGGAATATCAAGCGGGTGATTTTTGGCGAGCAAATCGGTACAACCGTTACGAATAAAGTTTCAGAATAAAGGAGATATCATGACTAAAGACATTATTAATAAGGCTAAAGAGAGATTTGAACAATCCCATCAGGCTTTGGCTCGGGAATTTGCCAGCATTCGTGCCGGCCGTGCCAACGCCAGCCTCTTGGATCGGATTGAAGTAGAGTACTATGGCGCGCCAACACCTTTAAATCAGCTAGCGTCTATCACTGTGCCAGAAGCGCGTGTGCTGTTAATTTCACCTTTTGACAAATCATCCATCAAAGAGATTGAGCGTGCCATCAATGAGTCTGATTTGGGCATCAATCCAGCCAACGATGGTTCTGTTATCCGTCTGGTTATTCCAGCTTTGACGGAAGAAACCCGTAAAGACCTGGCTAAAGAGGTTAAAAAAGTGGGTGAGAATGCCAAAATTGCCATTCGTAACATCCGCCGAGATGCCATGAATGAAGCTAAGAAAGCTGAAAAAGATAAAGAAATCGCAGAAGATGAATTAAAGTCTCTTGAAAAGGACATCCAAAAAATTACAGATGACGCGGTGAAACATATTGATGAGATGACGGGAAACAAGGAAAAAGAACTCCTCGAAGTCTAAAGACATATCTCAACGATAAGGGGAGCAGGCAGCCTATCAAAGCATCCTTAATGATAGGTTCCTGCCCCTTCTATTTTTCCCGTTAACAGAAATGGTAGGAAAAGCATGAATCAATTATTAGGACGGCAGATTACTGCCTTAGTGACAGATGAAAATGATACCTTTTACTTTGTCCAGAAGGAGGGACTGACCTTTGCCCTGCCTAAATCAGAAGGTCCTCAGCAAGTGGGGGACATGGTGAGCGGATTTGCTTATGTCGATATGAAGCAGAAATTACGGCTGACGACCAAAGCGATTGAATCGACCTGCCAATCTTATGGTTGGGGAGAGGTGACCAATGTCCGCCGTGATCTGGGAGTTTTTGTGGATACTGGCATTCCTGACAAAGAAATTGTTGTTTCTCTGGATATACTGCCGGAACTCAAGGAACTATGGCCTAAAAAAGGTGATAAACTCTACATCACACTTGAGGTGGACAGCAAGGACCGTATCTGGGGCATTCCTGCTGAGCCGGCTGTTTTTCAAAAGCTGGCCGGTCATGCTTATGATAATATGCAGAATCAGAACTTACGAGCCATCGTCTATCGTCTGAAACTGTCGGGCACCTTTGTCTATCTGCCTGATAACAATATGCTGGGCTTTATTCATCCCAGCGAGCGTTATCAGGAGCCGCGCTTAGGCGAGGAAGTTACTGCGCGTGTCATTGGTTTTCGTGAGGTAGACCGCAGTCTTAACCTATCTCTAAAACCGCGTTCTTTTGAGATGTTGGAAAATGATGCACAGATGATTTTGACTTACCTAGAATCCAAGGGCGGCTTTATGACCTTAAATGATAAGTCTTCTCCTGAAGAGATCAAAGCGGTCTTTGGTATTTCTAAAGGGCAGTTCAAAAAGGCTCTGGGAGGGCTTATGAAAGCTAAAAAAATCAAGCAAGATGAACTGGGAACAGAATTAATCAAATAAGATTTGGGATGGGAGGCTAACAATGGCTTTATGGCTGTATGTGACCCTAGTTGGTCTTTTGATGAGTTTGCTGTTTAATGGGGCAGTTGCCCGACTTTGGCTGACTTATCCAAGGGCTGTGGTTTCGATGCTGCCTAGGCAAATACAGCAAATCGCTCCCAAACCTGATGGGTTTCAGCGCCAGAAGATGAGAAAACGGCTATTCTGGATTTACCTGTTGACCTTGGGGTTGGGCTTAGTGACGACAGCCTACCTTCCTGTCAGGGGCTTTTTGCCGTTATTTATGATCGGTTATTGGCAGCTGTTTTTGGTTAATGTGGGGGATCTGATAGGCCTAGACTGGCTTTTTCGTCAAAAAATGATAGATCACCTGATGATTCCGGGAACAGAAGACTGCCCAGACTGGCAGACCAGAAACTGGATGCTGCATCTCGGACTGCCAGAACATCTCTTCTTATGGCCTTTGCTGGTCTGTCCAGCAGCAGGTTTGATTTATCAAGGGATAAACCTGCTATAACTTTTTAAACACGCACTAACATCAAAATCTCAGCTAAACTGGGATTTTTTTGCTACAATAAAAGAACGATTTTGATAAAGGAGGCAATCATGGAACGTGCGATTTTTGCAGGCGGCTGTTTTTGGTGTATGGTACAGCCTTTTGAAGAGCAGGATGGCATCTTATCAGTCAGATCAGGCTATACTGGCGGGCATACAGAAAATCCGACCTATGAAGACGTCTGCGGCGGCAGAACGGGACACACGGAAGCCGTAGAAATTATTTTTGATGAGATGAAGATTTCCTATGCTGATCTTGTGGAGCTTTATTGGGCGCAGACGGATCCGACAGATGCTTTTGGACAGTTTGAGGACAGAGGAGATAACTATCGGCCTGTTATTTTCTATGAGGACGACCGCCAAAAAGCTATTACTGAGCAGTCCAAGGCCAGACTTGAAGCTTCCGGTCGATTTGACCGTCCTATCGTGACAAGGATTGAACCTGCACAGCCTTTTTATGAAGCCGAAGAATACCATCAGGCCTTTTACCGGAAAAATCCTCAACGCTATGCACTCAGCAGCCAGACTAGGCATGCCTTTTTAGAAAGGAAATGGTCATGAGAAAATCTTTTTATAGCTGGCTGATGACCCAGCGTAATCCCAAAAGTCAGGAGCCGGTGGCCATTTTGGCGGATTTGGCCTTTGAAGATTCGACCTTTCCCAAGCACACAGATGATTTTGATGAGGTCAGCCGCTATTTGGAAGATGGGGCTGCTTTCTCCTTCAATCTAGGTCAATTTGACAGGATTTGGGAAGAGTATTTGTCTCATTAAATCACGCTTTTTGGCGTGTTTTTTGTTATAATGAAAGAAAGTTATTAGCTAAAGGAGCGTCTATTTGCAAGATTATTCAATTGATATCCGTTTAAGCCATCCCGATGACATGATGAATCTTTTTGGTAGCAATGAACGCCATCTGAAGATGATTGAGGATGAACTTGCGGTCACTATCCATGCTCGGACTGAGATTGTACAGGTTCTGGGAGAGAGTGCCGAAGTTGTGGAATTGGCCCGTCAGGTGATTGAGGCCCTTTTGGTTCTGGTCAATCGAGGGATGCTCATTTCGACAGCGGACACAGCAACAGCTATTTCCATGGCTAAAAACCATAACATCAATAAATTTGTGGCTCTTTACGAGGAAGAAATCATCAAAGATTCGTATGGGAAGACCATTCGTGTCAAGACCTTGGGGCAAAAGGTTTATGTAGACAGCGTCAAGAATCATGATATCGTATTTGGAATAGGTCCTGCCGGAACCGGAAAAACTTTTTTGGCAGTTACCTTGGCCATCAAGGCGTTAAAACGCGGTCAGATCAAACGGGTTATTCTGACAAGACCTGCGGTGGAAGCCGGAGAAAGTCTGGGCTTTCTGCCTGGTGATTTGAAAGAAAAGGTTGATCCTTATCTGCGACCTGTTTATGATGCCCTATATCAGGTTCTGGGGCGGGAGCAGACGACCCGTTTGATGGAGCGGGAAATTATTGAAATCGCGCCACTGGCCTATATGCGTGGCCGCACGCTGGAAGATGCTTTTGTGATTTTGGATGAAGCGCAAAATACGACTATTATGCAGATGAAAATGTTCCTGACTCGTCTGGGCTTTAATTCCAAGATGATTGTCAATGGGGATATCAGTCAAATTGACCTACCCAAGAATGTCAAATCGGGTCTGATTGATGCTTCTGAAAAATTGAAAGGAATCCGCCAAATTGATTTTGTGCATTTTTCATCTAAGGATGTTGTCCGCCATCCTGTTGTTGCAGAAATTATCAATGCCTATGAGGATAAAAGGGATTAGAGCCGTCTCAAAAGGCTGGCTTTGTCCGTGATGATTGTCAGATCAAGGAGCAGAATCTTGGGATTCTGCTCTTGTCTTTTGCTTAGAAAGAGTTGGCTTTTATGATATAATAAAAGTATTAAGGATGAAAGCAGATTCAAAATGTATGTTGAAATGATAGACGAAACCAATCAGGTTTCAGATGAAATAAAGAAACAAACGTTAGAACTTCTCGATTTTGCGGCTCAAAAGATTGGCAAAGACGACAAGGAAATGGCGGTGACTTTTGTAACCAATGAACGCAGCCATGAGCTTAATCTGCTTTATCGGCAGACGGATCGGCCGACAGATGTTATCAGTCTAGAGTATAAGCCAGAAGAAGCGATTGTTTTTGACGACAGTATCTTGGCAGATGATCCTGATTTGGCAGATCTGATGACAGAGTTTGATCCCTATATTGGTGACTTATTTATTTCAATAGACAAGGCTAAGGAGCAGGCTCAGGAATATGGTCATTCGTTTGAGCGGGAGATGGGCTTTTTGGCAGTACACGGTTTTTTACATATTAATGGCTATGACCACTATACCCCTGAAGAAGAAAAGGAAATGTTTAACTTACAGGAAGAGATATTAAAAGCCTATGGACTTACGCGATAAGAATCAGAAAAAATGGAAAAACTTGACCCTGACCTCCAGTCTTGAGTTTGCGGTGACTGGGATTGTCACGGCCTTCAAAGAAGAGCGCAATATGAAAAAGCATGCGGTCTCTGCCGTTTTGGCCGTCTTTGCCGGTTTGATTTTTCAGGTGTCGGTGACGGAGTGGCTTTTTCTTCTGCTGAGTATCTTTTTAGTTATCTCTTTTGAGATACTGAATTCAGCTATTGAAAATGTGGTGGATTTGGCTAGCAACTACCACTTTTCCATGCTAGCCAAGAATGCCAAAGATATGGCGGCAGGCGCCGTGCTTGTCATTTCTGGCTTTGCGGCTTTAACAGGTATTATTATTTTTGTGCCAAAAATTTGGGCATTGATTTTTCATTGACAATAAGGAGAGAAGATGACATTTAAGTCAGGTTTTGTGGCGATTTTGGGACGGCCAAATGTTGGCAAATCTACTTTTTTAAACTACGTAATGGGGCAAAAAATTGCCATTATGAGTGATAAGGCGCAGACGACGCGCAATAAAATAATGGGGATTTACACAACTGCTGAGGAGCAGATTGTCTTTATTGACACCCCTGGGATCCACAAGCCTAAGACAGCCTTGGGTGATTTTATGGTGGAATCTGCCTACAGCACTCTGAGAGAAGTAGATACGGTTTTATTTATGGTGCCTGCTGATGAGAAGCGAGGCAAGGGAGATGATATGATCATAGAGCGGCTTAAGGCAGCCAAAGTCCCTGTTATTCTGGTCATCAATAAGATTGATAAGGTTCACCCCGATCAGTTGCTGGAACAGATTGATGATTTTAGAAACCAGATGCCCTTCAAAGAAGTTGTGCCTATTTCTGCCTTACAGGGGAACAACATCAACCGTCTCATGGAAATTCTTAAGGAAAATCTGGAAGAAGGTTTCCAATATTTTCCAAATGATCAGATTACAGACCATCCGGAGCGTTTTCTGGTGTCGGAAATGATTCGTGAAAAGGTGCTTCACCTGACCAGAGAGGAAATCCCTCATTCAGTGGCTGTTGTGATTGATTCGATGAAACGGGATCCAGAAACAGATAAGATTCATATTCAGGCCACCATCATGGTTGAACGCGACAGCCAAAAAGGCATTATCATCGGTAAGGGCGGCTCTATGCTTAAAAAGATCGGCTCTATGGCAAGGCGTGATATCGAGCTTATGCTGGGCGACAAGGTCTTCTTAGAAACCTGGGTCAAGGTCAAGAAAAACTGGCGGGATAAAAAGCTGGATTTGGCGGACTTTGGGTATAGTAAGAAGGAATACTAAGATCCGGTGGATCTTAGTATTCCGAGCCTAGAAAAAGGAGAGTGAGGTAGCCTGGGGATAGTCCTCATTTCCAATCTGAAACAGTCTATTAGACTGTTTCAGTCCACCAATCAAGAAATACGAAGGTGATGGTTATGGCAGTAATATCTCAGTTATTTGTTAATGAAGCAGGCCAGCACAATGCGAAAACAATTGTCTTTTTACATGCCTCGGGTTCCAGCAGCAAGATGTGGAGACACCATATCGCGAAGTTAAAAAGTGATTTTCACTGCATCACCCTTGACTTACCTGGTCATGGGGAGAGTCATGAGGTAGACTGGACCACTTTTGATGATGTTGCGGAGCTTCTAGTGGAGACGATTAAGAATAGATCTCACGGGAAACCGCACCTAGTTGGTTTGTCTTTGGGTGGCAGTCTCATTTTTAAACTATTAGAAAAGCACTTCGACTTATTTGATCGGGTGATAGTGGATGGGGCAGCCCATCAGCCTATCAAGGGCTATCGTAGAGTCATTGCGGCGGTTTATTTCATGTCGCTGTTTAAGAACACCAAGCTGACTGCTAATCTGATGACTAAAATGATGCGGGAAGACGGGGTTTCTGAACAAGATTGTCAAACCTTTGTTTCGGATTTACAAAGCGTTTCACGGAAATCCTTTCGGCGTGCCATGTCCCAGGCCAATCTGCTCCATGTTAATTTAGACTTTAGTAATCCTGTCTTTTTTGTTTCAGGGGGTAAGGAGTCAGAGACAATTCATGAGTCACATCAGCTTTTAGCACAAACAAACAGTCAGAGTCAATGCGCCTATTATCCTAACAAGGGACATGCTTGGCTCTTTGGTGATGTTGAAAGTCATATCCAGTTAGTCCGGTATTTTTTTCAGGATGGCCGATTTCCTGCTACCTTAAGACGATTTGACGATTGAATACAGCCCGTTACCCTTGTTGAGATTTTTATTAGAAAGGTTAGCCAGAAAGGTGTGTGAATCGAACACACCTAGGACTCTGTGAAAGGAGACAACCATTTATCTGGGTGCTGTTACACTGTCAGTAAGGTTCATACTTTTCTTTGAGTCGCTTAATGGCTTAGTATCTTAGAATGCCCGAATTACCAGAAGTCGAAACCGTTCGGCGGGGCTTGGAAAAGCTTGTTGTCGGCAGGGACATCAAGGCTGTTCAAGTGCGTGTCCCCAAGATGATTAAGACGGACAGGGAGACTTTCGCCTTGGACCTGTCTGGTCAGACCATTGAAGCTGTTCGCCGCCGAGGGAAGTATCTAATTTTTGACCTTGGCAGTCAGATCTTGATTTCTCATCTGCGCATGGAGGGGAAATACCTGCTCTTTCCAGAGCAGGTGCCTGAAAACAAGCATTTTCACGTCTTTTTTCAGCTAGATGATGCTTCAACCCTTGTTTATCAAGACGTCCGCAAGTTTGGCACTTTCGAGCTTCTGGCTAAATCAGAAGAAGACCGGTATTTTAGCGCTAAAAAAATTGGTCCTGAACCGACCAAGAAGGATTTCAAACTGGCTCCTTTTGAACGATCCTTGAAGGCTTCTAACAAGTTGATTAAGCCTCTGCTTTTGGAGCAAAAAGTGGTGGCTGGTCTGGGTAATATTTATGTGGATGAAGTGCTTTGGGCAGCTAGGGTTCACCCAGAACGTGTCTCCAGTAGTCTTAAAAAGGCTGAAGTCAAGCGGATCCACGATGTGACCATTCGTATTTTGCAGCTAGGTATTGAAAAAGGAGGCTCCACTATTCGCACCTATAAAAATGCGTTGGGGCGAGATGGGACCATGCAGGATTATTTGCAGGTTTATGGCATGGCTGGTCAGCCTTGTCCAAGGTGCGGAACGACTATTCAAAAGATTCAGGTAGGGGGAAGGGGCAGTCATTTTTGCCCGAGGTGTCAGAAAAGATGAAGGCTAAAGCGATTGGTTTAACGGGGGGGATTGCCTCAGGAAAGTCTACCGTCAGTCAGTATTTAAAGGACAGGGGCTATCAGGTGCTTGATGCTGACCAGTTGGTTCATGAACTCCAGCAAAAGGAAGGTCGCCTTTATCAGGCCCTGCTTGCATATTTTGGGCCAGCCATTTTAGATGAAGCGGGGAACTTGGACCGCCCCCAATTAAGCCAGCTTATTTTTTCCAGCCCAGAAACATTAAGGAAATCTTCGGAGTTGCAAGATCATATCATTCGTCAGGAATTGCGGCAGCGCTATGAAGATTTAAAAAGAAAGCAGTCCGTTTTTTTCATGGATATCCCGCTTTTATATGAAAGGCAATATGAAGACTGGTTTGACAAGGTTTGGTTGGTTTATGTTAATTCAGATCAGCAGCTGAGCCGTCTGATGGCACGAAACAAGCTCTCTAAGGAAGAGGCACTGGATCGTATTCAGGCTCAGATGAGTTTAGACGAAAAGAGAGTCTTGGCAGATGCTGTTGTGGACAATTCGGGTAGCCTCACAGAGACTTACAGCCAATTAGATAAGCTATTAGAAGATTTAGAAAAGGATTCATTATGACAACCATCACTTTAGGACAGGGCAAAACGCCGCCCCCGCTTTATCTGAACATGCTGAATCGCCATGGTCTTATTGCGGGCGCAACAGGTACTGGGAAAACGGTGACTTTGAAAGTCTTAGCAGAACAGCTGAGTTTAGCAGGGGTTCCGGTTTTTTTAGCGGACATCAAAGGAGATCTGACGAATCTGGCCAAGCCTGGTCAGGTGACCGAAAAATTACAGGCTCGGCTCGATTTACTGGGGCTGACGGACTATCAGCCACAGGCTTTTCCGGTCAGATTGTGGGATGTTTTTGGAGAATCCGGACATCCTGTCAGGGCTACTGTTTCTGAGATGGGTCCCCTTATGCTGGCACGTCTGCTCGATCTTAATGATACCCAGACAGGTATTTTAAATATCGTCTTTAGGGTTGCAGACGACAAGGGCTGGCTGCTGATTGACCTGAAGGATTTGCAGAGTCTTTTAAAAGAAGTTGCGGATCACGCCTCTGATTATTCAACTCAATACGGCAATATCAGCAAACAGTCGGTAGGTGCTATCCAGAGAAGTCTTTTAGTCTTGGAAGAGGAGGGAGCTGATCTTTTCTTCGGAGAACCGGCCCTTGATTTGGCTGATTTTATGCAGCTGGACAGCAGCGGTAAGGGCATTGTCAATATTTTATCGGCCACAAAGCTCTTTCAGTCTCCGAGACTCTATTCTACATTCTTGATTTGGCTGTTAGCTGAACTTTTTGAAAGCCTGCCAGAAGTTGGAGACCCTGATAAGCCTAAGCTGGTCTTCTTCTTTGATGAGGCACACCTCTTGTTCAAGGATGCGCCTAAGGTTTTTGTTGAAAAGATTGAACAGGTGGTTCGTCTGATTCGGTCAAAAGGAGTGGGGATTTATTTCATTACGCAAAATCCTCAGGACCTGCCGGAAACAATTCTGGGTCAGCTGGGCAATCGGGTTCAGCACGCGCTTCGTGCCTATACACCTAAAGAAATGAAGGCGATCAAGGCTGCTGCGGATAGTTTTCGGCCGAATCCAGAACTGGATGTTGAAGCTGTTTTAACCCAGCTAGAAGTCGGCGAAGCCTTGCTGTCTTTCCTTAATGACAAAGGGCAGCCAAGTATGGTGGAGCGTGCTTACATTCTGCCGCCTCAGTCCAGCTTTGCTTCTCTGGAGCTGGCAGAAACTCAGACGCTTATCTCTAGTTCACCTTTTCATAGCAAATACGCTCAGCAAGTAGATCGTGAATCAGCCTACGAGCTTCTAGCAGCTAAGCTTGCTAGAGAAGAAGAAGCCGATAAGGCGGCTGCCGCACAACAAGAGGCGACAGCTAAAGCCAAACGGGAAGCTAAGCAGACCTCGTCAGCGGGCAGACCGCGCAAAACGAGCTTTGAGAGAGCCAGAGACAACTTTATCAACTCAGCTCTTAGAACAGTTGGCCGTGAATTAGTTCGTGGTATCTTTGGCAGCCTGCGTAAGTAAGCTTTAGCTAAAAATAATGATTTAGGTGATGGCTACGGATTGAAGTGTGATATAATGGCTTATAGTGGTTCAGAAAAGAAGATAATGACTAATCATAACAACTGTTAATGGGAAGAAAACCTTTTGGTAGCTTGGTTCGGTAGTTTTCTTACTGGAGCAAGCTTTTCTCTTGTTAAGCCCGTTAGGCCTCCTTTGGTTGAACATCTGGATGTTAGAAGGCATAGGACGAATTGATAGTCGGCTTTGACTTCTGCTCGGGAGGAATCTTATTAATGTTAGAAAAGAATTAAAGGTTAGGGATATTTAGTGCGTGTTAAAATCAATTTAAAATGTTCTTCCTGCGGCAGTAAGAATTATTTAACCAGCAAGAACAAACAAAATCACCCAGATAAAATAGAAGTCCTTAAATACTGTCCTAAAGAGAGAAAAGTAACCTTACATATTGAATCTTAGACAAAAGTATGTTAAAATGGCAAAGACAGTAGTGGAGGAAAAAACATGTACAGCTTTTTACTTACAATATTGCTAGTCTTATCGGCGATTTTGGTGATTGCAATCTTTATGCAGCCCCAAAAGAATCCTAGCAGTAATGTTTTTGATAACAGCGGTTCAGAAGCCTTGTTTGAGCGTTCGAAAGCTCGCGGTTTTGAAGCCTTTATGCAACGCTTGACAGCAGTTCTGGTCTTCTTTTGGCTGGCTATTGCTTTAGCACTTGCTGTATTATCAAGTCAATAAAAAGTGAGCTTGACCTAGTCTGGCTTATTTTTTTTGAAGAGATTATAGGAAAACGAATGAAAGAAAAAATAATTACATATTTAGAAGAAAAGGGGAAATCCAGCGTTGATGACTTGGCTGTCAGTCTGGATATGGCCGGTGCCAAAAAATTCCCTCATTTGATTAAGGCTATTTCAAGCCTGGAAAGCAAGGGGAAACTCCGTTTTGAACAGGACGGTACGATTTCTCTGCGCAAAAAAATCAAAAAAGAAGAACAAGTCACGGTTCAGGGAGTTTTTCGGGCTAATAAGGCGGGCTTTGGTTTTGTGACGGTTGATGAAGCAGAAGAAGATCTCTTTGTAGGCCGTGGAGATGTCGGACATGCCATTGACGGGGATACCGTTGAGGTGGTTATCAAGAAGGTTCCCAACCGTCTTAAAGGGACGGCAGCAGAAGCCCGTGTCGTTTCTATTTTGGAACGGAGCATCAAAACAGTTGTTGGCCGGTTTATTCTTGATGATGACAAACCCAAGTATGCTGGTTATATCAAGAGTAAAAATCAGAAAATTAGTCAAAAGATTTACATCAAAAAACAACCCATTCTGCTCGATGGTACGGAAATTATTAAAGTCGCTATTGACAAGTATCCCAGCCGACATCATGATTATTTTGTCGCTCATTTACTTGATATTGTGGGACATGAGGGTGATGCTGGCATAGATGTTCTGGAGGTGTTTGAGTCAATGGATATTGTCTCAGCCTTTCCGGAGGACGTCATGGCTGAAGCCAATCAGGTGCCGGATAAGCCCTCAGAAAAAGATTATCAGGGGCGCTTAGATTTGCGTGAGGAGCTGACGTTTACGATTGATGGCGCAGATGCCAAGGATCTGGACGATGCGGTTCATATCAAACGCTTAGACAATGGCCATTTTGAATTGGGTGTCCACATTGCAGACGTTTCCTACTATGTTAAAGAAGGGTCTGCACTAAATCGCGAGGCACTGGCACGGGGAACTTCTGTCTATGTGACTGATCGCGTTGTTCCTATGCTGCCTGAACGCTTATCTAATGGGATCTGTTCCCTTAATCCTAACCTCGACCGTCTAACCCAGTCGGCGATTATGGAGATTGACCGCCAGGGGAAGGTTGTCCGCTATCAAATCAGACCGTCTGTCATTAAAACGGTCTTTCGGATGACCTATGATAATGTCAATAAGATGCTGGCAGGCGATCAGGAGCTGATGGAAACCTATCAGCCGATTCTTGCTTCGGTCCGTTATATGGCAAGCCTGCATCATATTTTAGAGAAAATGCGGGAAAAACGCGGTGCACTTAATTTTGACACCTCAGAAGCCAAAATTTTGGTCAATGATAAAGGGGTTCCTCAGGACATTATCCTGCGTCAGCGAGGGCTGGCAGAGCGGATGATTGAGTCCTTTATGTTGGCTGCTAACGAGTGTGTGGCAGAACATTTCGCCCGCAAAAATCTTCCCTTTATTTATCGTATCCACGAAGAGCCTAAAGCTGAAAAATTGCAAAAATTCATTGATTACGCGGGTGTTTTTGGTGTCAAAATTCGCGGCACTGCGACTAAAATCACGCAGGAAGCCTTGCAGGATTTCATGGTGACAATCAAGAATCAGCCAGGTGCAGAAGTCCTGTCAATGATGTTACTGCGATCGATGCAACAGGCACGCTATTCGGAGCATAATCACGGCCACTACGGTTTAGCGGCGGATTACTACACCCATTTCACCAGTCCTATTCGGCGTTACCCAGACCTTCTGGTTCATCGTCTCATTCGTGAGTATGATCAGGTGACTGCTGAGAAACAAGAGCATTTCAGTCAGCTAATCCCTGAAATCGCTAAGGAAACATCGAGTCTGGAGCGTCGGGCTATTGATGCTGAGCGGACCGTAGAGGCGATGAAGAAGGCTGAGTACATGGAAGCTTTTGTCGGGCAGGAATTTGAAGGAGTGGTTGCCAGTGTGGTCAAATTTGGGATGTTTATCGAACTGCCCAATACGATTGAGGGGCTTATCCATATCACAAACCTGCCAGAATATTATCACTTCAATGAGCGAACGCTGAGTCTTCAGGGTGAAAAAACTGGTAAGGTCTTTCGTATCGGTCAGCCTATTAGAGTTAAGCTCATCAAGGCTGATAAAGAGACCGGTGATATTGATTTTGAATACTTGCCAAGTGATTTTGATGTCATTGAAAAAAACAGCTCGTCCAAGACGTCTAAGAAGCGAGGTTCGCGTCGCAGTAGCGACAAGAGTTCCAAAAAAGCTAAGGGACAGTTGTCAGCTTTTTCATCAAAGGACAAACCTAAAGGTAAGAAGCCTTTCTATAAAAAAGTAGCTAAAAAAGGAGGTCAGCATGGCAAAGGGTCAGGGAAAGGTCGTCGCGCAAAATAAAAAGGCCCATCACGACTACACAATCGTTGAAACCTACGAAGCTGGTATTGTTCTGACAGGAACAGAAATCAAGAGTGTCCGTGCCGCTAGAATCACGCTCAAAGATGGTTTTGCTCAAGTTAAAAATGGTGAGGTTTGGCTTAATAATGTTCACATCACCCCTTATGATCAAGGCAATATCTGGAATCAGGATCCAGACCGGACGCGTAAACTGCTGCTGAAGAAAAAAGAAATTGCTAAATTGGCCAACGAGCTAAAAGGAACGGGCATGACTTTAGTTCCCCTCAAGGTTTACCTTAAGGATGGTTTTGCCAAAGTTTTGCTTGGACTGGCTAAAGGGAAGCATGATTATGACAAGCGGGAGTCCATCAAACGTCGGGAACAAAACCGTGACATTGCACGACAGATGAAAGTGTTTAATGCGAGATAACTGTCGTAAGGCTGGAAGATAAGTGCTGCTAACGCCTTAGGCCTGATCTGTGCAGAGACAAGATTAAAAAAGCTGGGGACTTTTGACCCAGCTTCTTTTTGAACTTATTTCCAAAAAACAACGTCTTCCCGAGGTTTGCGGCTGCGGGGATGCTTAGGATCGCGCAAGCGATAACCTAAGGACAGCATGGAGGCAATCCCCTCTTTTTGGGGGTCAATGAGCCCTGCCTTGCTTAAGAGTTGGTTGACCTTGTCATAATCAAAGCCCTCGATTGGGCAGGAATCAATGCCCATCAAGCTGGCTGTCATCATCATATTGCCCAAAGCAATGTAGGTTTGCTTGGCAGCCCAGTCAAAAAGGGCTCTTGGGCTGTCCAAGTGCATATCGCTTTCTTGGAAAGACCGGTAGCGTGCCAGTCTAGCCTTGAGATCAGCTTCATCGGTCAGTCCCCGTCTGACTAAACTCTGATAAACATTGTCGGAGTCATACCTGACATCCTTGCCTGCGATGAGCAAGACAAAATGGCTGGCTGTTTCCAGCTGGTATTGGGCTCCCCAGGCGATCTCCTTAAGGGCCTCTTTGATGGAGTCGTCTTCTAAAACGATAAAACGCCAAGCCTCTAGGCCGATAGACGAAGGACTGAGCCAGGCCGCATCTAAAATAAAGTCCACATCTTCTTTGCTGATTTTTCGATCACTGTAAACGCGGACGGCCAAGCGGTGATCGATTCCCTGACGAATCTGTTTTTTTAATGTGTCATCTGTCATAGGCAACTCCTTATTTATGTTGTTATCTTAATCATAGCACAAATTTTAAAATAAATAAGGAATTGAGTGGCAGGAAACTACCTTACTGCTATCACTCATTCGATTGAGACTTTCCTTAGTCTATAAGGAAATTTTCTCGATTTTAAACGCTGGCAAGCTTTGCTAAAATGATAGTATCACAAGACTGGGAGGAAGAAGATATGTCGAAATTACCTGAAAATTTCTTATGGGGCGGTGCTGTTGCAGCTCATCAGCTGGAAGGTGGTTGGCAGGAAGGCGGCAAAGGGGTCAGCGTTGCTGATGTCATGACTGCCGGCAGGCATGGGGTTGCCCGTAAAATTACGGCAGGCGTTGTAGCAGGGAACTATTATCCTAACCATGAGGCGATTGATTTTTATCACCGTTATAAGGAGGACATTGCTCTGTTTGCGGATATGGGCTTCAAGTGTTTCCGGACCTCGATTGCTTGGACGCGGATTTTCCCTAAGGGAGATGAGGATACTCCAAATGAAGCGGGACTTCAGTTCTATGATGACCTCTTTGACGAGTGTCTCAAATACGGGATTGAACCAGTTGTGACGCTATCTCACTTTGAGCTTCCTTACCATTTAGTCACAGAGTATGGCGGATTCACCAATCGCAAGGTGATCGATTTCTTTGTGCGTTTTGCAAAAACCTGCTTTAAACGCTATAAGGATAAGGTAAAATACTGGATGACCTTTAATGAGATTAACAATCAGGCCAATTATCAGGAGGATTTTGCTCCTTTTACCAATTCTGGTATTGTTTATCAAGAAGGAGATGACCGAGAAGCCATTATGTATCGGGCGGCGCATTATGAACTGGTGGCTTCTGCGCGTGCGGTTAAGATTGGTCACGCCATTAACCCTGATTTTCAAATTGGCTGTATGATTGCCATGTGTCCAATCTATCCAGCGACCTGCAAACCAGCTGATATTCTGATGGCACAAAAAGCCATGCAGAAGCGCTATTATTTTGCTGATGTCCATGTTCATGGCTACTATCCCAATCATATTCTGAAGTACTGGGAGCGTAAAGGCATTGAGGTTGATGTTACAGAAGCGGATCAGGCTGATTTACTGGCAGGGAAGGTTGATTACATTGGCTTTTCTTATTATATGTCCTTTGCCATTGATGCACATCGGAAAAATAATCCTCACTATGATTACCTTGAGACCGAGGATTTGGTGAAAAACCCTTATGTCGAGGCCTCTGATTGGGATTGGCAGATTGATCCAGAAGGACTTCGTTATTCACTGAATTGGTTTACGGATATGTACCATTTGCCGCTCTTTATCGTTGAAAATGGTTTCGGTGCCATTGACCAAGTGGAAGAAGATGGTATGGTTCATGACGATTATCGGATTGATTATTTAGGTGCCCACATTAGGGAAATGATTAAGGCTGTTGATGAAGACGGTGTTGATCTGATGGGTTACACCCCTTGGGGCTGTATTGATCTAGTCTCTGCCGGCACTGGAGAGATGCGCAAGCGGTATGGCTTTATCTACGTTGACAAAGACGATGAGGGCAAGGGAAGTTACGAGCGCTCCCCTAAATTATCTTACCATTGGTATAAAAAAGTGATTGCTTCTAATGGCGAGGATCTGTCGGGCGAGGCCTAGGCTTGATTGAGGCGCTCATCTTTTAGAGAAAGGGTATGACAAGTAAAGGGGCTCCTTAGCTTTAAGAGGGTAATCTTAATATTGACTGGCAGCGAGAAAAAAGTTGCAAATGAAAGCGGATACAGGTATAATAGAATCAATCAAATGGCCAAAGGAGGAAATGTTATGCCAAAGGCTCTTATCATCTGTGCAGGCGGGATGTCATCATCTCTGATTGCTAAGAAAACCGCTACTTTATTGAACGAACAAGGTTTCGCTATTGAAATGAATGCGGTCGGTGTCCCGGAAGGCGGCAAGAAAATCGCCAATGCGGAATACGACCTTTACCTGATCAGTCCGCAGACCAAGATGCACTACAAGCAGTTTGAGGAAGCGGCGAAGAAGGTCAACAAGCCTATCGTACAGATTCCGCCGCAGGCCTATATCCCCATTCCTATGGGCATTGAAAAAATGGCTCAGCTGGTTAAGGATAACCTGTAATCGCTCATCAGCATAAAAAAAGAGACAGACCTCGGTCGTCTCATCCTTGGGAGGAGAACATGATGTTAGAAAATCTTTTGGGGTTAGGGATAACACTTCTGATTGCAGGGGTGATCTATCTTATATTTAGGTCTAAAATATCGGTCACTAAGGCTTTCGGCTATAATTACAATATTGTATTCAAGAATATGACCGACTTTCCAGAGCTTGAAAGCGATCGGGAGCTGCGCAAGAACCTTCGGATTGTGGCGCATACAGATGATATGTATTCCGTGCAGTCTAAATTAAACGATGCAACATTAAAAGACTATTTAATGAAAACCTATCAGCTGCAAGGCAACCAGGTTTACGTGCAGCCAACCCAACTGTCAGGAGCCTATGGCATGATGTAGGAGAGCTTAGAGCAAATTCTACTATAAATCTGTTATTCAAGAGGTATGATTCTCCCTATTCTAAGGGAGCCATGCCTTTTTTAGTTATTCTGAAGTTATCAGTCGGATACCTTAAATGATATGACTAAATCGGATTTTTTTGGCATTGTAAGAGCCAAAAAAGCTATATGACCGCTTGTCGTTTATGGTATACTATAAAGATATTAGACGATTCGTTTTAATCCGTGAAAAAGAAGGAGTGCCTTATGAGGAAGAGATTAAGCCTTTTGCTTGTCTTGTGTTTGGGAGGAATAGTCATCATGACAGGATGTCGAGAAAATAAAAATAGCCGTCAATGGATTGAAAATAAGGTTTCAGCGGTTTCAAGAGTCTATCCGACAGAAGACCTTTTTGACTTGTTTAAAGAATTTCCAGAGGGGTTTGAGATTAGGATTGGAGATGTGTATAAGAAGACATCTGACACTACATATTTACAGGAAATGGAGCTTACTGGGAATCCTAAGACAAAAGGAATAACTGGGACTTTAAAAAGAATAAAAAGAGAATCTTCTGGCGATGAAATAGTTTTAGCTTCCAGCGATATGACTTATATAGAACAGGGATTTATTCTCAGTAACTCGGAACTATCGTCTGATGATATAATTCACAAAGAAATCCTTATTGAAAAGCTATCTCTCAATAAAGAACGCCTAGCAAAGTTTCCGTTGAATAATAAAAGCTATAGTTGGGAGACGGGGGATGCTTTCATAGAATATACAGTAGTGGATAGTGTAATCAATAAATACTTCGGATTAAATCAAAATGCAAAATTGAAACTGGGGATAGATGTTACAAATTCAATGCTGATTGGCTACCAATATGGCTTTGTATTGAGTGTCGAAGGAAACGGAGTGACACACACAGAGAAATTTTATAGTCAAAAAATAAATGAGGAGGCGTTAAAAAATTCCGAATAGCAATATTCCTACTTTAGATGCTTCTAATCTAACTTATGAATTTGAAAAGGCTAGGATAAAACAACCGAAACCAATCTGGAATCAGCTTGTCATTTATGGTATACTATGAAGATATTAGACGATTCGTTTTAATCCGTGAAAAAGAAGGAGTGCCTTATGAGGAAGAGATTAAGCCTTTTGCTTGTCTTATTTTTGGGAGGGATAGTCATCATGACAGGGTGTCAAGAAAATAAAAATAGCCGTCAATGGATTGAAAACAAGGTTTCAGCGGTTTCACGGGTTTATCCGACAGAAGACCTTTTTGACTTGTTTAAAGAATTTCCAGAAGGGTTTGAGATTAGGAGTAGAATTCGATACGACCGTACTAGCAAAGCCTCTTATAGTCAAGAAATAGAGTTAATAGGTGCTGCCAGTACTAAGACTATTACAGGAACAGTAAAAAATGTGAAATCAGAAGCAGATCCGTATAGAGAAATGATTCTGCTTGAAAGTAATGTGACTTATACAGAGGCAGGTTTGACCTTTTCGAATCCTGACGTATCTGCTAAAGATATGAAACTTAATGGCTTTTTATTTCAAAAGTGGACTTTGGATAAGGAGACATTATCTCAATTGCAGTTAAGCGAAAAGTCATATGACCGAGATACAGGCGACGCTTCTATTGAATATATTGTCCAAAATAAAACGGTTAATGATTACTTCAATATAAATAAGAGTAGTGAGGTAAAAATGCATATCGGTGCGAGAAGTGCAACTTTGCTAGGAAAGTATTATAGCTATGCTTTTACATTTCATAGTGGTGATCTCTATTATTCAGAAGCAGTAGTGAGTACTGAGAATGGCGGTGGACGATATGGGAAACAGTAATATTCCTACTTTAGATGCCTCTAATTTATCCTATGAATTTGAAAAGGCTAGGATAAAACAACCGAAACTAATTTGGAATCAGCTTGTCATTTATGGTATACTATGAAGATATTAGACGATTCGTTTTAATCCGTGAAAAAGAAGGAGTGCCTTATGAGGAAGAGATTAAGCCTTTTGCTTGTCTTATTTTTGGGAGGAATAGTCATCATGACAGGATGTCGAGAAAATAAAAATAGCCGCCAATGGATTGAAAACAAGGTTTCAGCGGTTTCACGGGTCTATCCGACAGAAGACCTTTTTGACTTGTTTAAAGAATTCCCAGAAGGGTTTGAGATTAGGAGTACGAACTGGTATAAAGAAACGTCGACAGCTTCCTATAGTCAGCAAGTAGAGTTAACTGGTGATGCTAGTAAAAAAACTATTACAGGAACAGTAAAAAATGTGAAATCAGAAGCAGATCCGTATAGAGAAACGATTCTGCTTGAAAGTAATGTGACTTATACAGAGACAGGTTTGACCTTTTCGAATCCTGACGTATCTGCCAAAGATATGAAATTTAGTGGTTTCTTATTTCAAAAATTAAGTTTAAATAAGGACGTTTTAGCCAATTTAAAATTAGAAAGTAAGGCTTATAGTTGGGAAACAGGAGATGTCGATATCAGCTATTATATAACGGATTCTGTGATAAACGAGTATTTACACGAGGATACAAATCAAGAAGTTACTCTATGGATTGACTTTAATAGGGACGCACTGATTGGTTATCAATTTGGTTTTGCCGTCTCATTTAAGGGGGCAAAATCAGATTACACAGAAACAATAGTCAGTCAAAAAATAAATGAGGGGGCGTTAAAAAATGCCGAATAGCAATATAGCAACTTTAGATGCCTCTAATTTATCCTATGAATTTGAAAAGGCTAGAATTGATGGAGCGACTGATTCTAATATTGTACAGAAAGCACGAAAAAATAACAAATCCATCCCCTCCAACCTCGTCTACCTTGAGGATACCTATGATAAAGCGACCGGTACTAGTGCGACGGCTTTTCAGGACAAGCAAACGGGAGAAATTATCATTGCCTACACCGGAACCAATGTGGAATCAGATGGCCTAAATGACGTGGTTGAATCGGATTTCTTTGGTATTGTGACAGCCAGCGGAGACCATTATCAGCCCGCCTTTGATTTTTATGAAAAGATCGAAAAGAAATATGGCAGTCGCATCACGCTGACAGGGCATTCCTTGGGAGGGAATCTAGCGCAGCGTGTCGCCCTCAAATACAATGTTCAAAATACGGTGGTCTATAATGCTGCCCCACTCTATCTGGAGGGCCTTATCAGCTCCAGAGATAAAATCTTAGATTATCTCCTGCCGGACGAATCGGTCCGTGAAAAAATCCTCAAGGAACAAAAACGTTTTACCGGTCAGGTCACCCGTATCCGAACCGAAAAAGATCCGCTTAACAAATGGGCAAACCGCTTCGGAGGAGTCTACCTCGGGAAAGAATACACCTTAGACGCATCAGGCGGACATGGGCTTGACCCGGCAATTACAGGAGATAAGGCTCAGCTTGCTCAGCTGGATACGATTCTGTCAACGAAGCGTCCTGAAAAGATGACAGCCTTTGAGCAGAAACAGCTGGCGATTTTACAATCGGCTCAGACCTCTCTGCTGTCCGTGGCTGCTTTGAAAGAAAGCTTTATGGCTGACGGCAGTTTAAACAGCCATGAACGCTTTTATCTGGACAGTCTGCAGGCCAGTACGATTGCCTCCGCCATGACCTCAGCTGTGTCAGCTGGCAATGATGAGATAACAGCCAATTCGGAAAAAGCCGTTGATGAGGCAGAAGCACTCTATCAAAAAACCAAGACGATTCCATGGTTTGTCACAGAGCTTAGTGCAGAAGAAGTTCAGGCTGCTTATGAAGAGGCTGGCGTGACCTATGACAGTATCGTCACCAAGACCCAGAAACATTTTGACAAAACCGTAACGAAAATGTCAGCTATCGAGACCGCTTTTTCAAACCTAGAGAGTCGCATTCAAACTGGGATTGAGGAGGCCGTTGCGGCTGATGAGAGTTTAGCAGGAGATATCAATCAATGGACCAGTTCGATGTAATTCAGTCGGATATTCACCAACAAGAATTGGCCTTAGAAGCCTTAGAGGCTGCGTTTTATAGTGACAAGAGAACCTTAGAAGAGGATTTCCATGCGCTGGAGGCGCAGCGCATGGCTTTAAGCCATCTTTATGATGAATTTGGCAGCCTATGCTACGATTTCTCCAGAAGAGATGATTGTGATAGCCAAACTTACCGTCATTTTATAGGCTTATTAGATACCTATACGGAGGTTACGGAATATGCCTTTCACAAGCAGTTAAACCTGATGAATGAAAAGGAAGACGCGTTCACGGCAGCCTATCACCGGCAACGCAGCGACATGGAGGATCAGCTAGCGGTCTCTTATCATGAGAGACGGAAGATGGCATTAGACATGGAAGAGGAAAGGTGTAGGTTTTACTGAGATGGATATTTATGACACGGTTGGGAGTGTTTTGACAGGGGAGACCGATTTTCGGGAAATTCGGAAGCAGCTTGAAAAGGAAGCGATAAAGGCCTTTTGCGCACCGCCTATCCTATCAGATCGCCGATCAATCGTTTCAAAATACGACGAGCGCAACACCACTGTGGCAGCCAGTACAAAATCGTCTGTACTGGCCTTGACCCATCAATTAGATACAGCGATTGAAGGTCTTGGCGGCAAAGCCATTAACAGTGCCTTGAAGACGCATTCGGCAGATTTTGATGAGATTTAGCGGGTGAATGCACACCCTATTCGTTACGATAAGAATCCCCCTTATGTGCTTGGTATCACTCGCTTTTGGTACTAGTCACATAAGGGGGATTTTTGGCTTAGAGCTCTCTTTTTTAATACGGCAATTTCCCGATGTCAACCGTATCTTTTCCGTATCACTAAGGAAAGAAAAAGCATTGCAAGTGAAAGCGGATACAGTTATAATAGTTTTAACATCAAAACAATTAGTTGGAGGAAATATTTATGCCAAAGGCTCTTATCATCTGTGCAGGCGGGATGTCATCATCTCTGATTGCTAAGAAAACCGCTACTTTATTAAACGAACAAGGTTTCGCTATTGAAATG
Organism: Streptococcus ferus DSM 20646; assembly: GCF_000372425.1. Taxonomy (GTDB): domain Bacteria; phylum Bacillota; class Bacilli; order Lactobacillales; family Streptococcaceae; genus Streptococcus; species Streptococcus ferus. The sequence continues at coordinate 334,527 of NZ_AQVD01000002.1, read as the reverse complement.
AATGCGGTCGGTGTCCCGGAAGGCGGCAAGAAAATCGCCAATGCGGAATACGACCTTTACCTGATCAGTCCGCAGACCAAGATGCACTACAAGCAGTTTGAGGAAGCGGCGAAGAAGGTCAACAAGCCTATCGTACAGATTCCGCCGCAGGCCTATATCCCCATTCCTATGGGCATTGAAAAAATGGCTCAGCTGGTTAAGGATAACTTATAAAACCTTGTCATTATCTCAAGATCTTCATCAAGGAGACTTATGCTCAGTCAAAAAGAAAAAAGGATTGTTCAGTACCTATCTCAACACAGAGATCGGTATGTGACCAGCAGCGAATTAGCGGGATACTTATCTTGCTCGGACAGAACAGTCAGAACCTATATCAAATCAATCTTGGCTCTTTCTCCACAAACTGTGGGGGCTGAGCTGATTTCAAAACAGGGATATGGTTATCGTTTTGAGGTTCTGGATGACCAGCAGTTTCTTGATTTCGTTTCAGATAATGCTCTAGCCAGTACCCGGGAAAGCATTGATATCAGTGATCGGCACAATTATATTCTCAATAAACTGATTTTCGAACAAAATAAGATTTTGTTTGATGATTTGATGGATCAGCTCTATGTCAGTCGTTCGACCTTGTCCGCTGACTTGAAAAAGATTCGCAGAGATTTGCTGAAGTATGACCTGTCGGTCGAAAGTCGCTCTAATCGAGGCATCTTTGTTGAGGGAAGCGAGCATGATAAGCGACGTTTTATCATGGACTATTTCTTCAGTGGTCACTTTTTAAAAAACTTACACCAATATGTCGGCGATGATTTTTTCAATCTGCCGATTAGTTTTGAAGAATTGACCATTGTGGTTTTAGATGAGTGCCGGACAGCAGACCTGAAACTATCAGACTTTGTGATTCAAAATTTGGTGGTCCATATCGCGCTTGCCATTAAACGTGTCAAGGACGGTTTTGATATCTCACCCATTGATTTGGATTTAGAAAAGGGACAGACTGAACTGGTGATTGCCAGAAATATCCTCAATCGGGTCCAGAAGATAACGGGTATTGCTTTTCCAGAATCTGAAACGAACTATATCGCTCTTCATTTAATTGCCAAAGGGGTTAAGCAAGACCGGCAAAACAGCCCAGACAAGGCAGATTTAATCAGACAGGACTTGCTTAATGTTTTAGAAAAGTTTGACAGCCAGTATGGTTATCATTTTTCCAGTGATTTTACGCTAATCGAGGGGCTTCTGGTTCATTTGGAGGTTTTAGAAGAACGACTTAGAAATCATGTCCATTTGGACAACCCTCTGCTGGAAGACATTACTAGCCATTATGCCGATGCGTTTGAGCTGACCAAAGATGTCTTAGGACAAATGCCTGTTTTTGCGGCTTACCAGCTTTCAGATGACGAAATTGCCTATGTTGCTCTTCACATCATGGCGGCCATAGAAAGGCATAAAGAAGACCATAAACTAAATGTCTTAGTGATTTGTGCGACGGGTTATGGCAGTGCTCAGATGCTGAAGAATCGGATTAACAATGAACTGAACCATCTTCTAAATGTGGTTGATTTGATTGGTTACTATGACATTGACGACGATAAACTTCAAGGGATTGATGTCATCATATCGTCAATTGATCTGTCCAATCTGGTCTTTACGGTGCCAGTCTTTACGGTCAGTGTCTTTCTTAAGGACGATGAGGTGGCAGAGATTAAGAAAAAGATTGTTAATCTTCGTCCCTCGGCCAGCCGGATGGCAAAATGGGACGGTGCCTTACCCTTAGAGCAAGTTTTCGACCAATTTTTCTCGGAAGATTACTTTCAAATTGTTGAGGGAACAGACAAGGCAAAGCTTCTAGAAAGTATGGTTCATCAGTTTAATGACGATGAAGCGTATGTGGCTGCCATGCTAAATCTGCTGGAGCAGCGAGAAGGAATGAGTACCGTCATCTTTGACGAACGCATTGCTGTTCCACATCCCATAAAAGCTATTGACAAGACGCACCGTATCGGCCTTGCCATTGTCAGAGACGGTCTAGTTTGGGATGAGACCTATTCAACCATCAAATTGGTCTTCTTAGTATCACCTTCAACCTGCGGCAATGACGGCTTAGACTTGCTGACGGCAAGAATCGTTGCATTGACAGAAGATCCTGAATGGACGGAAAGACTCATAGCCAGTCCGGATTTTGAGACATTTAAACAGATATTTTTAGAAGAAAAGGGGTAGGAACTTATGAATACTGAGGAATTACAGATTGCAGCTTTTGAAATTATTTTAAATAGCGGCAATGCCAGAACCATTGTGCACGAAGCCTTTGCAGAAATGCGCTCTGGCAATTACGACGCGGCAGCGCAAAAGCTTGAGGATGCCAACAATGAATTGCTCTTAGCTCATAAAGCGCAAACAGATCTCTTACAGGAGTACGCTAGCGGTACCGAAATCAAAATTGAAATTATCATGGTACACGCACAAGACCATCTCATGACAACCATGACCCTGAGAGAGGTTGCGCTGGAGATGCTGGAGCTGTATAAGAAAGTTGGCTAGAAATGAGCGGAAGATCGAGACATTCAACCAAAAAGGCTTCGGAGCCAATTCGAGACTTAAAAAAAGAAACAGCCTTGAAAAATAATTTGTTCAGTCGCTATATGCTCTTAAGGTATTCACTGGCATTATTGTTTTTTGCAAATTTATATTGGCTTCTTATTGTAGGACTTTGGAATATGCCTTATATGCTCTTACCTCTTGTCTTGTTGATACTGGTGACTAGAGCCTGTGCTGAACAATTTCTGCTGTATGGCAGCCGACAGCCTGTTTTAAAATGGAGCAAGTTAGCTTTTTTATCGCAGCTGGTGGTTCAGATTTTCCTTTTGCTGTTTTTGATTTTCAGTCCAAGAATAACATGGCTGTTTCCTGTTTTTTCAAATGGCAGCAGTGCTAGATTTTTCTTGCTGGGAATTCAGTTGCTTGGCCTATTGATTGTGTTGTTCAGTCTTCGGCGGATAAAACAGATTTCAACAAATACGGATAAATTTTATTATCGTTTTCAAACTATTGAAAAATATATTTCATTATAAAGGAGGTTCTCATGGAAGAACAAAAAGGTTTTTTTGGGGTCTTAGAGAGATATCTAATGGGTCCAATGGGAAAGATTGCCCAATATAAAGTGGTACGCGCCATCACAGCAGCTGGTATGGCAGCCGTTCCTTTTACAATTGTCGGATCGATGTTCTTGGTATTTAGTGTTTTGCCGCTGTCCTTCTCATTTTGGCCAGTAGTAGCTGATCTTTTTGAAGCATCTTTTGACAAATTTACCAATCTTTATATGGTTGCGAATTATGCAACAATGGGCTCTTTATCTCTTTACTTTGTGTTAGCCATTGGTTATGAATTAACAAAAATTTATGCTGAAGAAGAAGATTTAGATTTAAATCCTTTAAATGGAGCCCTTCTTTCTTTGATGGCTTTCATTATGACAGTTCCTCAGCTTATATTCAAAGATGGTCAAATGATGCAAGTCATCAATCACAGCCTTAAGAAAGGAACGATTATTGCAGAAGGTTGGGAAATGTCTAATGGTGTCACTCGTTTTGGTACAACAGGTATTTTCACTTCCATTATCATGGCAGTTATATCTGTTCTTCTCTATCGGATGTGTGTTAAGAGACAATGGGTGATTAAAATGCCTGATGCGGTTCCGGAAGGTGTTTCTCGAGGGTTTACGGCTTTAGTACCTAGTTTCGTTATTGCTTTCGTGATTATATTTGTCAATGGAGCTCTTGTTTTTCTAGGAACTGATATTTTCAAAGTGATTGCAATTCCATTTGGATTTGTTACCAAATTAACAGATTCATGGATTGGTCTAATGATTATTTACTTGTTGACACAAGCTCTTTGGATTGTAGGTATTCATGGTGCTAATATCATCTTTGCACTTGTCAATCCGATTGCTTTGGCGAATATGGCTCAAAATGCATCTGAAGGAACGCGCTATATTGTTGCAGGTGAATTCTCAAATATGTTTGTTATTGCAGGTGGTTCTGGTGCCACTTTGGGTCTGTGTATCTGGTTGGCAACACGAGCAAAATCAGAGCAATTAAGTGCTATCGGTAAGGCTTCTATTGTTCCAGGTATTTTCAATATCAATGAACCTTTGATTTTCGGTATTCCAATTATTTATAATCCTTCTTTGGCTATTCCGTTTATGCTGGCTCCTATGACTTCGGCAACGATTTATTACTTGGCCATGAAATTAGAGTTAGTTAAAGCAGTCTTTGCTCAGGTACCATGGCCAACGCCTGTAGGAATTGGAGCTTTCCTAGGAACTGGCGACTGGAAAGGTATTATTCTTGCTCTGGTATGTGCAATCGCAGCTTTCTTGGTTTACTATCCTTTCATTCGATTGTACGATAAAAAACTCGTTAATGAAGAACAAGGATTGTCTTAATAGAGAAAAAGCAAAAACACAATGGTTTTTGCTTTTTATGTTTGTCGTAGATTAAGAAAAATTCTCATTTTAAGCGTTGTTTCTAGGTTTAAAGCCTTTTATTATGCTATAATAGAGACAACTGATAGTATGAGGAGATTGCGGTTTGAAAACAATCGTCATGATGTACGTGACCATGATGCCTGTTATTATTGCTGGCGTTGCAAATATGTACTTTTGCAAATCAGATTTACTGGCCTGGGCAGCTGTTCCTATTGATGGTGGCTACTCGTTACGTGGGAAACGTTTTTTAGGAGACAACAAGACTTGGAAGGGGTTCTGGGGCATGATTGCCTGTACAGTCCTTGCTCAGGCCGTTTGGGGGCTGATTTTAGGTCTTATTCCTAATTTTCTCAGTCTTTCTTATTTAGCCGGTTATGGCAATGACATTTTCTTTAATTTTTTTATGGGTTTTCTGCTAGGAACGGCCTATGCCCTATGCGAGTTACCCAATAGTTTTATCAAGCGGCGCTTGTCCATCCCGCCAGGAAAATCGGGGAAAGGGTACTTGAAATGGGTCTTTCTTGTAGTGGATCAAATAGATTCGCTCATTGGCTGCACTCTCATCCTAGCTATTTTTGCTCCGATGTCTCTTCTGCAGTTCTTGGGTTATCTGATTTTGGGAGGCTTAACCCACCTAGCTGTCAATGGCCTGCTGCATCATTTGAAAGTGAGAGAGAGTCGTTTTTAGGCATGGAATTACTTGAATTACATCAAGCAAAAGTCAAGGCTTCCTATGGAGGCAAGGTAAACGGTCTGATTCATCTGATTCAGGCTGGTTTTCTTGTGCCTAGGGGGCTTATTTTATCTGCTGAGATTAACCTGAAACTGCTGGAATTGCTAAGGCTGGATGCTAGTCAGCATCTGACAGACAGTCGCCATCGTTTTTTACTCAAGGAGATGATTCAAAGCTTAGAATCCTTTATGGATGAGGGCAAGAGCTATATCGTCAGAAGCAGCAGTTTTTTAGAAGATGGTCAGGATTCTTCTTTTGCGGGTCAGTATGAGTCAATTAATGGCTGTCAGACGGTCGATCAGGTCCTGCAGGCGATTGAACAATGCTTAATGACAGCTGGCAGTCACAAGGTTAAAGCCTATCAGAAAAACCAAGTTTCCAGCCACCATGTGAATAATTTGGCGCTGCTTATTCAAGAGGAGGTCGGCGCGGATTTTTCAGGTGTCAGCTTTGGGGTCAATCCAGTCTCTCAGAAGGACAGATTATGGTCATTAGAATATGTCCAAGGTGGGGGTGATCCGCTGGTCAGCGGTCATCATCAGCCATTTGCTGTATCTTCCTCTTGGGATGCTCCGGTGGATCTAGAAGGGCAGTTGTTGGATGCGGCGCTATTAAACAGGCTACGGGCAGATACGCTTCTGATTTCGGAAATTATGCAATGCCCGATGGATATTGAGTTTTGTCTGGTTGGGCAGGACTTATATTACGTGCAGGCAAGACCCATTACTCGGTTCAATCCAAGAGTCTCAAAGGGCAGATGGACGACGGCCAACTTCCGAGACGGCGGTGTGGCGGCCCAATCCTGCCCGGCCCTGATGGCCAGTCTTTATCAGCATTCTTGGCAGCTGGCCTTAGGAGACTTTTTAACCCATCATCAGTTGCTCTCAGCTGATCAGGTGGAGGAGCTCATGCTGCTGCACTACGGTCGGCCCTACTGGAATTTAGGCATTGTCAAAACCGCCATGGAACAAATTCCAGGCTATGTCGAGAGTGAATTTGATAGCGAATTGGGAGTGGCTAAGGATTATGAAGGCAAGGGGGTCGTGTCTAAATTTAGTCTTAAGTCGGTTGTCCACCTGATAAAGGTAGCTTTTGCATTAAACCGAACGAGTAAAAACTGGCTGGAAACGGCTCAGACACGAAAAGACAAGCTTTTGAGCCTTTATCATAACTTGGAAGTTGCCTTGAACCAGGCCCAAGATCAAGCTGGTTTAGAGATGATTTGGCGTGATCTAGTGACCAAAGCCTATCTGAGGAGTGAAACCACTTATTTTAAACAGGTTTTTATCAATACGGTCCAGCTGTCACTCAAGAAAAATCGGCTTTTAAAGCGCATCAGTCAAGAGGATTTCTTTGATTTGATTTCTGCGCTGGGCAACTTGTCCCATACACAAGTTGACAGAGCATTATATCAGATTGCCCAGACCATTCTCAGCAATCAATTGTTACGCAAAGAATGGGAGAGTCTCAGTATCGATCAGCTTCTTGTGAAGTCCTCAGAGGAGAGGCTGGACATGACTCTTATTCGTCAGTTTTTAGCAGACTATGGCTACCACTCAAAACGTGAGCTTTATTTACTGGAGCCGAGTTTTTCGGAAGACAGTTCCTTTATCTTTGACAGTATCCAGCAGATGGTGCTGAAACCGCAGCAGCCTAGTTTTGAAAAGAGTGATTTACGCCACCGGCAAGAACTGATTCGTGAGGAAGTGGGCTCTTTTCACTATCGGAGACTTTATAAGGATATCCGTTTTTTGCGAGATCTGCTCTGGTGGCGGGAAGAGTTTAAGGATATCTCAACGCGCTATTACCATTTGATTCGCCAGTGGACCTTATCTCTAGGAAAATGCTACGAGGAGCAGGGGCTTATCAGCTGTGCAGAAGATCTTTTTTACCTTTCTTGGCAAGATATCCTCGCTTTTATGGATGGCAAGCTAGGCTCAGACCATTTAACCGAAAAAGCAGCCAAGAACCGCCAATACTGCAGGATTTATGATAAAGCAGTGGTTCCTGGAGATTTATTTGAAACTAGGAGGGGCCGTATTCAAGAGAAAGAGTCGGAGACCGAACTGCAAGGTTTGGCTGCCAGCGGCGGCTTTGTGACGGCAAGAGTTCGGGTGCTGACGGATATGAATGATTTAGGTCAAATCGAAGCAGGTGAGATTCTGGTAACGCCCTTTACTGATACGGGCTGGAGCCCGATTTTCAGTCGTTTGTCTGGCTTAGTGACGGAAACGGGGGGTGTCCTCTGTCATGCTTCGATTGTTGCTAGAGAGTATGGTATTCCAACCTTGGTTTGTGTAGAGAATGCTTGCCAGCGGCTACGGACAGGTATGCTGGTCACCATTGACAGCGACCAAGGCAGATTGATTATTGAGGAGGAGTAGGAGATGTTTATTGGGGAATACAAGTTGTCAAATCTGCTTTCTTATTTAGGGGCAGCCTTGTCAGTTGTCAGTATGACATACGTTTGGAGCTATGATTTGGACTTAGCCATGATTTTTTTCATTTTGGCGGGCCTATGTGACTTGTTTGACGGTCGCTTTGCGCGTCTTTTCAAGCGAAGCGTTGCTGAGCAGGCCTTTGGGATTGAGTTGGACTCTCTCTGTGATATGATCAATTTTGTTGCGCTGCCTTTGGTTTTGCTGATTCAGGTAGCTTACCAAGGCTGGCTGACACAGGTTATAGCGATTTTATATGCTCTTGCCGCTATTACGCGTTTGGCTTATTTTAATCGGAATGCCAAAGGGGCAGAAGAACGAGCGCCATATTTTATCGGCCTTCCTGTGACCTATAGTGCCTTGGTTTTTCCCGTCTGGTATGTCATCTGTTCCATCATTCATCAGGACTTGTTCGGCTTAAGTTTGCCTTATCTCGTCGTTTTGCTTAGTTTGGCCTTTGTTTGGAATCGTCAGATTCCAAAGCCAGACAAGAAGGCTTATCAAATATTTCTCATTCTGGCTCTGTTAACGACGGCCTACTTGCTGGTAAAACTACTATGGTAAGGGTTTATCAGCGCTGTCAGAAGCGTCTTGTCACTCAGAAAGACTATCAGCAGGGGATTTTAGACTGGCTTTACGGGTCACGTTTGGGACGGTTTTTCCTGCCTGCCTTAACGGCCCCAATGGTGTCAGCTTTTTTATCCTTAGCTGATTACAGCTTTTTGTCTCGTCCAAAGATCCGGCGATTTATTGAAGAATATGATATTGATACCAGTCATTTGACGGCATCCGATTATCCTCATTTTGCAGCGTTTTTTACCCGTCGGTTTAGAGAGGGGGCCAGAAAGATCGCTGAGGATCCAGCCATTTTAGCAGTGGCAGAGGCCAAGCTGACTGTTTATCCCATTTCTGATGATTTGGTCTTGTCGATAAAAGGTCAGCGCTATTCTCTGGGAGATTTACTGCAAGACAAGGCTCTGGCTCAACTTTTTTCAGGAGGGACAGCCTGTCTTTATCGCCTAGGAGTAGAAGATTATCACCGTTATTTAGCAGCTGAATCCGGCAAAATTTTGCAGCGTCAGACCATTAAGGGACGGCTTCATACCATTAGAGAAGTAGCCCAACAAGTCTACCCTGTTTTTAAAGAAAATTACCGACACTACTGTCTGATTGACACTGTGGATGTGGGCAAGGTTTTGCAAATGGAAATCGGGGCACTTTTGGTAGGCAAGATTTACAATCATCATCTGACAAATCTGCTGAGAGGACAGGAGAAGGGATACTTTGGACTAGGTGGCTCCAGTATTCTGGTGCTTTACCCCAAAGGTGCTGTCAGCCTTGATCAAGATATTCTGTCCTACAGCCGGCAGGGGATTGAGACTCAAGTGTCATTAGGAGAAAAAATAGGAGTAAAGTATGTTCGGTCGACTTAATATTTATTTTAGGGAAATGTACCCGCTGTTACCACGTTTGGGATTAGCAGCTATTATGTTTTTTGAGATTTACTTTGTCTTACTGCTCAATACCGGTGTCAGAGATTTCCGTATTGGTTTTCAGGAGGCTATCGGCGTTTTTACCATCTTTGTCTTTCTAATGATTTTGCGGATTGCCGATGACTTTAAGGACTACGAGACAGATCAGCGCCTCTTTCCAGAGCGAGCACTGCCTTCGGGACGGGTTCATAAAAAAGATTTAGCGATGGCACTGGCGACTATTGTTAGCATTTCTGTCTTGCTCAACCTCTTTTTCATGAACAACCAAGGTTGGTTTCTCTTTTTGTACATCTACGGAACTCTTATGTCTTTTTGGTTTTTCAAGAAAGACAAAATCCAGAATTCCTTACCCCTAGCCTTGGTAACGCACAATCCGGTTATGATGATTCTGAATATCTATACCATTACTTTTGTCTGCTATAAATACCAGCTGCCACTCTTATCCCTACCGACGATTTTATTGGCCTTTACCATGTATTTCCCGAGCCTAATTTGGGAAATCAGCCGAAAAATTAGGGCTCCTAAAGACGAGACGGCCTATGTCACCTATTCTAAATTATTTGGCTATCAAAAAGTAACTCGCTTTGTGGCCGTCATTACCTTAGTTGATATTGTGACCAATATCTTGCTGCTTTGGAAAATTTCTCTGCTTGGAGTGCTGGTTTTAATAGCAAATGTCCTCTGGATGATGGTACAGTTTGGACAATATATCAAGGACCCCACCCGCTTTAACATCAAGGAGAGAGTGGAACGCTATACCTATATTACGGAGTTGACCATGGTTGTATCCGTTGCTACTTACCTTCTCATGAGGATGTTGGGATGAAAGTTATTGACAAGGGCAGTGTTCAGGACTTAGGCGGAAAAGCCTATCATCTGACCAAAATGACGGAGGCCGGTCTGCCAGTGCCATCTTTTAAGATTCTCTCTTTTTCGTTCTGGGAGCAGCTGTCTTTTCCGAAAACAAACGATATGGCAAAGCTCAGCCAGGTGATGCAAGAACAGCTCAAGGCATGTTTTGAACAGAAGAATTGGGATTTGCTGGATACATTTGCCAAGGATAAATGCTATTCCGTTCGGTCATCAGCTACGGTTGAAGATGGCCGGCAGCACTCCTTTGCTGGTCAATTTGAGACATGTTTAGATGTCAGACAGCAAGATTTAAAAGAGGCTGTTAAAGCGTGTCTGCTTTCCTTATATGACCTATCTGTCTTGCATTATTTTGAGCAGCAACAGATTGACCTGACTCAGGCGAGAATGCTGGTCATTGTGCAGGACATGGTGCCTAGTCAACTGTCTGGAATTTACTTTACAGCCAACCCCAAAGGTATCATCAGTGAGCATCTGCTGGTATTTGGAGAGGGACGAGGAGACGGTATTGTGGAAGATAAGGTGCCGACAACGACAATCACCTATCTTCCAAGCGAAGATCGCATGGAACGAGAAGCCGGAAGCCGAGGACCTGAGGTTGACCGCGCCACCGTTTTAGATCTTTACAACTTGGCCCAAAAGGCTATCGGCGCCTTTGGTCCTTACTTGGATATGGAGTTTGCCCTTGTCAATCAGACCATCTATTTACTTCAAGTCAGACCTATCACAACCCTGCCTCAGGGACCGCTGATTATTCTGGATAACAGCAATATCGTTGAAAGTTACCCAGGTCTCAACAGTCCATTGACCATTAGTTTTGTAAAAGAGGCCTACCGCAGTATTTTCACCAGTCTGGCTAAGCGTCTGGTGGGAAAGGATAAGCATCTGCTGGCTTCATTTGAGCCAATTTTCCAAGATATGGTAGCTCCTATGAACAGTCGTCTTTATTATCAGCTGCAGAATTGGTATCAGCTGCTTCATCTTTTACCGTTTTCAAAGCGTCTGATTCCAATTTGGCAGGAAATGCTGGGGATTCAGGATTTAGAAATTCCGGTTTCTGCACCCAAGGTGTCTTGGTTTAGCCATATGAAGATCTCTTGGCGGATTGTGGCAGCTTTCTGGCAGTCACCTAAGGCTATGGCTGAACTGAATAAAGAATTTCAGGCGATTGAGGTTTTCTTTGAGGAACACTATCACTCTACGGCCAGTCTAGCGGACCTGAAGCGTCTTTACCAGACCCTGCACGAGGCTATCTTAACGAATTGGGATTTGACCTTAATCAATGACCTATATGCTTTTGTCTATCTTGGTTTACTTAAAAAGAGGCTTGCTAAAGAGGAGCTTCAGGCTGAGATTGCAGGTATTGAGGCTATTGAAAGCATGAAGCCAGCTTTGGCCTTATCAGACTTACAGCAGGCTCTCAGACAAAGAGCGGATTGGCAGGAGGAATTAGACCGGCTAATGACCTTGACTGCCAAAGATTTAGAAGAGCGGCTGCAGGCTCCTCAGACTGATTTGCAGAACAAAATAGCAGCTTTCATCAATTGTTATGGCGATCGGGCTCCTGAGGAACTTAAGTTAGAAACACAGACTTTTAGGAGCCATCCCCACAGCTTTCTCTTGCTCCTACAGCAAAAACAGCCCACCATCAGTCCTTTGAAGCCGGAAATAGGCCGTCAGAAACCCTTAGGCTTTGTGGCAAGGTTTTTGAAAAAACGGGCTTTTTTAGGGATTGCTCACAGAGAGAGTTCGCGTCTTAACCGAACTCGTATTTATGGCATGGTGAGGACTATTGTTCGGACAGCGGGTCAGCGTTTGGTGGAAAGCAAGCGGTTAGATAACGTAGAAGATGTTTTCTTTCTGCCCATGGAGGTCATTTTTCAAGATAAAGAGCAGACCGATTTGAGGCCGCTTATTGAAGCAGCGAGACATAAAGAGCAGCAGGATTGTCAGCTAACCTTGCCGCGGCGCTTGCTATTTTTAGGTCAGATTAGGGAGAAATACCCCAGCCAGCAGATGGCAGACCGTCAGAAAACGACCAGTCACTCCCTGCAGGGAATAGGCTGTTCAAAGGGAGAGGTCGAAGGCCGAGTTTTGCTGGTTGACGATATCAAAAACCTAGGGGATGTCTCTGGAAAAATTTTAGTGACCAAAATGACAGTTCCAGGCTGGGTGTATGCATTGATGCAGGCCAAGGGGGTTATTGCAGAGCAAGGATCGCTCTTATCTCATACTGCTATTATCTCAAGGGAACTGGGCATTCCTGCCGTCGTTAATGTTCCCCACGTTACCAGCGACCTCCAAAATGGAGAGGTTATTTGGATGAATGGTGACAGCGGTCAGATTATTAGAAAAGAGAAGGCTCATGATTGAAGTACGTTTGGTTAGTCCAGACAGTCAGGAAGAAGCAGATTTTTTACGCCTTCCTGGCAAACTATATGCCAAAAAGCAGCTGCTGCAAAATCGCCGCGAAGAGAAGGAACAAATTAGTGGTCAGCACGTTTTATCTCATTATTATGACCTCAAGGCCTTTGTTGTTTATCGGGATGAGATGGTTAGGGCCAGAGGTGTCTTAACGCTTTATCCTGAGGATAAGTCTGCTTATTTAGGTTATTTCGAAGCTTACGATGACCTAGAAGCTGTTCAGACTTTAATTGCTACCGTCAAAAGCGAGGCCGCCTTAGCTGGCAAAGAGGGGATACTTGGTCCCGTTAATGCCAGTTTTTGGTTAGGCTACCGGATGAAATTATCGGATTTTGACAGGGCACCTTTTACGGGTGAACCGCATCAGCTTTCTTACTACCCCCGCCTATGGGAGGCGTGTGGCTTTGTGGTTCAGGAATATTACCGATCCAATTTTTACCAGAAGATTGCGAAAGAAGATCATCAGGAGAAATTAGCCCAACGTTTCCGCTTGTTCAAGGAAAAAGGTTATCAGATTGGGCCGCCCAAGAGGTCGCATTGGCAAACAGATGTGACGTCAGTTTTTTCCTTGTTGAGCAAGGTTTATCAACGTTTTCCGCTCTATAAAGCGATTTCGGCTAAGGAGTTTAGCCAGCTCTTTGCCCCTTTTGAGCAGGCCTTGGATTTTTCCATGGTTCAGTTAGCGTATGACGAAGACAGACTGATTGGTTTTTTGATTGCTCTCCCAGATTACGGCAGCAGTGTTTACGGCTCGATGTCTTTTTGGGAGAAATGCCGTTTTTTGAAAACCCGCTTTAGAGCTAACCGCTATATTATCCTTTATCTAGGAATTGACCCAGCTTATCCTGGTTTGGGGAAAGCTCTGACCTACCCGATTTATCAGTCTATCCGCAAGCGCGGAGCAAGGACAGTAGCTGCCCTTATTCATCAGGGCAAACTGACTCAGGGCTATGTTCCCTCACTTCAAGAAAAAACAACGGTTTATGCCCTTTATCACATGAAAATAAACTAAAAAAGACTGGCCCCAGTCTTTTTTACTTCTTAAAAGTAGAGTAATTCTTTTGGTGTTTGCGTGAAAACCTCAAAGCCATCTTTGGTCACATAGCCACAGTCTTCAATGCGAACACCGACTTTTTCGGGGATATAGATACCAGGCTCAACGGAGAAGCACATTCCTTCCTGAATGACCAAGTCATTTCCGGCCATGATAGATGGAAACTCATGAACGCTCATCCCAATCCCATGCCCCAGTCGATGGTTGAAATAATCGCCAAAACCAGCCTTTTCAATCACACGGCGGGCTGCGGCATCAACTTGAGCAGCTGTAACCCCTGGCTTAATGAAATCAAGAGCCGTCAGCTGGGCTTCCAGACAGACATGATAGACATCTTTTTGGAATTGATTAGGCTGACCGACTGCGACGGTTCTTGTCATGTCGCTGACATAGCCAAGTGTCTCAACGCCCAAATCAAAGAGCAGGAGGCTGTTGTTCTCAATTTTATTGGTTGATGGAATCCCATGAGGGTTGGCCGCATTGCTGCCAGTCAGTACCATGGTGTCAAAGCTCATCTTATCAACACCCTGCTTTTTCATCGCAAATTCAATTTGGGCAATGATGTCTGTTTCCGTTACATCCAATGCAATATGTTCGAATCCAACTTGAACAGCCTGATCTGCAAAGTTTCCAGCAATCAGCATTTTTTGAATCTCATCAGCTGATTTAAGCAATCTCATCTCATTCAGATAGGGCGTCAAATCAGTGAAATCTGCCGAAAAAAGACTTTCTAATCCCTTAAACTTGGTGACATTGAGGTTGTCAAATTCAAGGGCCAGCTGTTGATAATTGCGCTGAGGCAGGGCTGCCTTTATTTTTTCCCAAGGGTTTTCAGCATCAATATAACCGACAACTGGAAATGACAGACTGGCTTTGGCTCTTGCAGCATCTAGCTCTGGCAGAAAAAGCAGAGGTTCTTGATTATGAAAAAGAAAGAGTAACATGAGGCGTTCGTGCGGATCACTGTAATAGCCCGTCAGATAGTTAATGGAAATAGGATCAGAGACTACGGCAGCAGGGATGTGGCGATCCTGCAGTTTCTGAATGAGTTTTGATATTTTGGACATGCGTTTACCTTCTTTCGCTAATATTTTTTCAAAAAAAGAAAGAAAAAGCAAGTCTTTTTCTCATTTTTCCAAAAAGTAACAGCTTATTGCTTGAAAGTGTTTTCAAAACGTGCTAAAATAACTCTGAAAGCGTAATTTTCAAATAGAAAGGAAGATGCAAAATGAACACTGATGATACGATTACAATCTACGATGTTGCGCGTGAGGCCGGGGTTTCCATGGCTACCGTCAGCCGCGTTGTAAATGGTAATAAAAATGTTAAAGAAAATACTCGGAAAAAAGTTCTGGAAGTTATTGAGCGCCTTGACTACCGTCCTAATGCTGTTGCCCGCGGTTTGGCCAGTAAAAAAACGACGACAGTAGGGGTAGTGATTCCTAATATCGCCAATGCCTACTTCTCAAATCTGGCTAAGGGGATTGATGATATTGCTACCATGTATAAGTACAATATCGTTCTGGCGTCTAGTGATGAAGATGATGACAAGGAAGTGAATGTGGTCAATACCTTGTTCGCAAAACAGGTGGATGGCATTATCTTTATGGGACATCATCTGACAGAGAAAATTCGTGCCGAGTTTTCGCGCTCGAGGACACCGATTGTTCTTGCGGGTACGGTTGATTTGGAACATCAGCTGCCAAGTGTGAATATTGATAATGCTAAGGCTGTTGAAGACGTCGTTGACCTTTTTGCCAAATCACATGATAAGATTGCTTTGGTATCCGGTCCCCTCATTGATGATATCAATGGTCAGGTTCGCTTTGCCGGCTATAAGGCAGGTCTCAAGAAAAATAAACTGCCTTTCAAGGAAGGTCTTGTTTTTGAAGCGAACTATCGTTACCAAGAGGGCTTTGATTTAGCTCAGAGGGTCATCAACTCTGGAGCGACAGCTGCTTTTGTGGCGGAAGATGAGCTGGCTGCGGGCCTTTTAAATGGTCTTTTCGCAGCAGGTAAGAAAGTGCCTGAGGACTTTGAAATTATCACCAGTAATGACTCTGCGATTACGCAGTTTACGAGACCTAATCTTAGCTCTATCAGTCAGCCAGTTTATGATTTGGGAGCGGTTGGGATGAGGATGCTGACCAAAATCATGAATAAGGAAGAATTGGACGAAAAAGAAATTATCCTTAATCATGGCATTACCAAACGTGGTTCGACCAAGTAAGCAGGCCTTTATATAAAGGAAACAGTTACCATAGTGAAGAAAGTCTGGACAGTCTCCAAGACTTTTTTCCTTAGAAAGAGGGAAGAATGATAAATGAAACCATGATTCAGTATTTTGAATGGTATCTGCCAGATGACGGTAAGCACTGGCAGCATTTGGCAGAGGATGCTGATCATTTAAAAGAACTGGGGATCAGTAAGGTCTGGATGCCGCCTGCCTTTAAGGGGACAGGCTCTAATGACGTTGGCTATGGCATTTATGACCTATATGATTTAGGGGAATTTCATCAAAAGGGAACTGTCCGAACCAAGTATGGAACAAAAGAGGATTATCAGGCCGCTATCAATGCTTTGAAGGAACGAGGGATTATGCCAATCGCAGATATTGTGCTAAATCATAAGTCGGGCGGAGATGATAAAGAAAGGTTCCAAGTCATTCGTGTCAATCCGGACAACCGTCAGGAGAAAATCTCAGAACCTTATGAGATTGAAGGCTGGACGCATTTTCATTTTCCTGGACGGCAGGACACCTACAGCGATTTTCACTGGCATTGGTATCATTTTACAGGCTTGGACTATGATGCTCTGCATCATGAAACGGGCATCTATATGATTCTTGGGGACAATAAGGGCTGGGCAAAGAATGAGAGCATTGACCTTGAAAAAGGCAATTATGACTATCTTATGTTTGACGACATTGATTTTAAACATCCTGAAGTTGCTGCTCATCTAAAAGAATGGGCTCACTGGTTTCTTGAAACGGTGGCCATAGGTGGTTTTCGCCTCGATGCGGTTAAGCATATTGATCGGGAGTTCATGGCCGGTTTTATCCGCTACATTCGCCAGCATATTAGGCCAGATCTTTATGTTTTTGGGGAGTATTGGAAGGACAGCAACTATGATATGACTGATTACCTGAATGATATTGAGCTTCAGTATGATTTGATTGATGTTATGCTCCACATGAATTTTTATGAGGCTGGCCAAAAAGGGCGAGACTTTGATTTGCGGACTATTTTTGACGACTCTCTGATGGCTTCGAATCCTCAATTTGCAGTAACCTTTGTGGAAAACCACGATTCTCAAAAGGGGCAGGCCCTGGAATCTACAGTGGCAGAATGGTTCAAGCCGTTGGCCTATGGCCTTATCTTGCTGCGCCAGGAAGGGCTTCCCTGCATCTTCTATGGCGACTATTATGGCGTCAAGGGGGACTTTGCCCAGGCAGCCTTTCAGGAGGTCCTAGATCAATTATGCTATATCCGTAAGCACCATGTTTATGGAGAGCAAGTTGATTACTTTGATCATGGAAATTGCATTGGCTGGACCTGTCTGGGTAATAATGAGCACCCAGCAGGTGTGGCAGTGGTGCTGTCCAATAGTGAGGCTGGTTGGAAAGAGATGTCCATGGGCAGCCTCAATTCAGGAAAAGTATTTATCGACTATCTGGGCAATTGTTCAGAAGAAGTTGTCATCGGTCAGGACGGTTGGGCCAGTTTTCCTGTCCAAGGAGGCTCGCTTTCCGCATGGATTGATAAGGAAAGCTTGCTTTTCTGATTTTAAGAAGCCGTCAGTCTTCTTTTGCTTTTGCTTTGGGTCCGCATTGGAAAGTCCTTGTGTTTAATGCTATAATGGAAAATATGAAAGTATTACTTTACTTGGAGGGCGAAAAATACCTGAGCAAATCTGGTATTGGCCGTGCCATTAAGCATCAGGAAAGGGCACTGAAATTAGCCGGCATTGATTACACAACCGATCCGGAAGATGATTATGACTTGGTTCATATCAATACTTATGGCTTAAAAAGCTGGCAGCTGATGAAAAAGGCGCAGAAAGCCGGTAAAAAAGTGATCATGCATGGTCATTCGACAGAAGAGGATTTCCGTAATTCCTTTATCGGCTCCAATCAGGCGGCGCCCCTTTTTAAAGAGTATCTCTGCCGTTTTTACCAGCAGGCCGATGCCCTGATTACACCAACGGATTATTCAAAACAGCTGATTCAGACCTATGGTGTTGACACACCGATTTTTGTGGTGTCAAACGGTATTGATCTCAGCCGTTATGTACCTGATAAAACCAAGGAGGAGACCTTCCGCCACTATTTTTCCCTCAGTCAGAAGGATCCGGTGGTTATCTGTGCAGGTCTTTATTTTAAACGCAAAGGGATTGAAGACTTTGTTAAAGTGGCTGAAAAGATGCCTCATGTCCGCTTTATTTGGTTTGGCGAAACCAATCGATGGATCATTCCGGCCGATGTCAATAAGATAGTCAGCAAAAACCACCCTGCTAATGTGACGTTTGCAGGTTATATTAAGGGGGCTGTTTTTGAAGGGGCTATGAGCGGTGCCGATGCTTTTTTCTTTCCTAGCTTAGAAGAAACCGAAGGGATCGTTGTTTTGGAAGCTCTAGCCAGCCGCCAGAATGTTGTCTTGAGGGATATTCCAGTGTATCATGGCTGGATAGATGATGAGGCGGCAGAATTGGCGACAACGGTGGATGGCTTTGTTGCCGCCATTCAAAGGATTCTGGATGGCCGCAGTTTCAAAAAAGAGGCAGGTTACCTAGTAGCTCAATCAAAGAGTATTGAAAAAGTTTCAGAACAACTGGCGGATGTTTATCAAAAAGTAATGGAGTTATAGGATGCGAGTAGGACTTTTCACAGATACTTATTTACCACAGATTTCAGGTGTTGCAACAAGCACTCAGACCCTCAAGCAGGAGTTGGAGAAGCTTGGACATGAGGTTTATATTTTCACGACAACTGACCGAGATGTTAATCGTTTTGAAGATCCGACTATTATTCGCCTCCCCAGCGTTCCCTTTATTTCCTTCAGTGACCGCCGTATTGTTTATCGGGGCTTATTTGCGGCCTATAAGATTGCCAAGGGCTACCAATTGGATATCATTCACACTCAGACGGAGTTTGGTGTTGGAAATCTAGGCAAGATGATTGGTAAAGCCTTAAGGTTGCCTGTCATTCACACCTATCACACCCAATATGAAGATTACCTGCACTATATTGCGAAGGGGAGAATTATCCGCCCCAGCATGGTGAAGTATATTATGCGGGGTTATCTCAATGATTTGGACGGGGTTATCTGTCCCAGCCGTATTGTCTATAATCTTCTGGCAGATTATGAGGTTAAAATCCCTAAGCAGATTATTCCAACCGGTATTGAAGTTGACCGTTATGTTCGTTCGGACATCAGTCAGGAAGACCTGGTCCGTCTGAGAGAAAGGCTAGGGATTGGCTCCGATGAGGTCATGTTGCTCAGCCTGTCGCGTATCTCTTATGAGAAAAATATTCAGGCGATTCTGGCTAATATGCCTGCGGTTTTGGCTGAAAATTCGAAAATCAAATTAGTGGTCGTTGGAGATGGTCCTTATTTGGATGATTTGAAAGCTCAGGCCGATCAGCTGGGAATTCTGGATCACGTGATTTTTACAGGTATGGTTGACCATGAAGAGACGGCCTATTATTACAAAGCAGCCAATTTCTTTATTTCAGCGTCAACGAGTGAGACACAGGGGCTGACCTATATTGAAAGCTTAGCCAGCGGAACTCCTGTTATTGCCCACTCCAATCCTTATCTAGATGATTTGATTACAGATGATATGTTTGGCAGACTCTACCAGAGAGAAAGTGACTTGGCCATTGCTATTTTAGATGCGGTCATCCTGACACCAGCTATGGACCGCCAATCACTAGCAGCCAAAATGTATGAGATTTCTGCTCAAAACTTTGGCAAGTCAGTCTATGCATTTTACATGGACGTCATCATCTCTAGACAAAATAAAAAGAAAGACAAACTCTCTTTGGCTGTTGAAGGCAATAGAGCGGATACGTCAATCCGAATTGTCAAAACAACTGCTCAGCTTCCTGTCAGAGCTATCAAAATAACAGCTAAAACCTCCGTCAAGGTTGTCAAAGCACCTGTGCGTATGGTCAATGCCATTCGTGATTTTCTAGATTAAAAGCTGTTGCCGAGACCTTATCGGATAGAGCTTGTGGTTCTTTCGGATGAGCCTGTAAATGTGGCTTCATGAGGGGTTAGGGGTAGAAAACCAACTGTGTTCAGAAAAGGAGTTTAGTATGAAAAAATGGCAAGCCACATGGCCTTATATACTGGTTCTTATCTTTCTCTATTACATCTGTCCTCTCCTTTTTCCCATCCTTCCTTTAGATGATTTGACCTTGAAAAGTTTATCGATTAGCCACCTGCTTATCTATCAACCTCTTCTTATTCTGTTCCTATCAATGCTTTATTCAGGGAAGCACGGTTTCTACTGGCTTATGCCAATTGTGGTGGGTCTCCTTTTTTGGCCAGTCGATGTTTTAGTCTATCCCAATGCAGAAGGAGCCGAGGCTTATGTGCTTCCTTATGCCCTCATCAGTCTTGTGGGCTGTCTGATAGGACATGGCTTTTACAGCTTGAAAAAAAGACGGACAAAGACTTGAAATCTGCTCATCCTATGCTATAATAAGCCTTAGAGACTTATCAATCCTAGGAAATCTTTGAGAGAGTGGGCGGTCGGTGCAAGCACACAGAGGATAGGATTGACACTACTCGCTATGATTTTATGCAAACATAAAAGGGTGGTTCCCTTATCGCCAATTCGAGGTCAAGGACGTCTTTTTCGTGCTTGATAAATGAAGGTGGAACCACGTTGCGACGTCCTTTTGAGAGGGCGTCGTATTTATTTTGTGGGAGGAAGTTATGTTTTTAAAGTTGGAAGAGGTACACGACTTTCTTAAGGAGAATAGCCTTTATGATGACCATACGCACGTCATTTGGGCAACTATACGAACTGGAGGAACAAGTAATGCCTACTTTATACTGGCCTTCACACTTGATAATCTAGTCGTTTTAGATATTACAGCTATGGGAAAAATTGCAGGAATTGGTAGAATTTATCCTGCAGAGGAAATTTTGTCAGCGGAATTGAAGAAAAAACTACTTTTCGGTTATCAGTTTTGTTTTGAAACGGCAGAAGGAATCCATAAATTGCATGTAAACAAAGGAATACTGGGTACTAAATGGCATGCAGAGGAGTTTCAGGCTTTATTAAATACAACTGCTTACTCCTATTTTCGATTTAGTAAGGAGTAAGTATGTTACCAGATGATTTATTGAAACGCTGCCGAGCCATTCGCAAGGCTTACAGAGAGCTGGAAATCAAACACCATGAGAAAGAGTGGTCCATTGAAGAAGACCTCTTGGCCTTGACCAATGATATTGGTAACATGAACCGCCTCATTATGACTAAGCAGGGGCGTTATTATGATGAAACACCCTATCAGCTGGAGCAGAAACTGGCTGAAAATATCTGGTGGTTAATCGAATTGGCTGACCGCCTGGATATTGATATTCAAAAAGAAATGGAAACCTTTTTAGCTCAAAAAGAAGAGTTATTGGGGATTAAAAAATAAAAAAACAGAAAGGACTAGGGCTTTTCGTATTTGGTTGAACTGAATACGGGCTACGGACTGGGCCAAAAAGATAAACGAGAACTAGACGCTTGCGTCGTCGTTCTGTTTCCTATCGTCATTTAGTTTTTTCTTTTATTACTGCGTTAACTCGCTTTGCCGTACCCCAGTACAGCCTGCAGCTCGTTGCCTAGTACTAAAAGTAAACTAAAAGACTACATTTTTAGCTGTGTCCGCTTAACGCCCTTTATATCTTATACTATGATTAACATTACTTTCCCAGATGGTGCTGTTCGGGAGTACGAATCTGGCAGCACAACCTTTGACATTGCCCAATCCATCAGCAACTCGCTGGCAAAAAAAGCCTTGGCTGGTAAGTTCAATGGAAAATTGATTGATACTACGCGGGCCATCACAGAAGATGGAACGCTTGAAATTGTGACCCCTGACCATGAGGATGCCCTTGACATTCTGCGTCATTCAGCTGCCCACCTCTTTGCCCAAGCCGCCAAACGCCATTTCCCAGACATTAAACTGGGGGTTGGTCCTGCTATCCAAGATGGTTTTTACTACGACACGGACAATGCGGCAGGTCAGATTTCCAATGAAGATTTGGCCAAGATTGAAGAGGAGATGAGAAAGATTGTCAAGGAAAACTTCCCATCTGAGCGCCGTGAGGTGACCAAGGAAGAAGCCCTGGAAATCTTCAAGGACGACCCTTACAAGCTGGAGCTGATTCAGGAGCATTCGGACGATGAGGGTGGCTTGACCATCTACACGCAAGGGGAATATGTGGACCTCTGCCGTGGCCCACACGTACCATCAACTGGCCGCATCCAGGTCTTCCAGCTTCTGAACGTGGCTGGTGCTTACTGGCGGGGCAAGAGCGAAAATCCCATGATGCAGCGGATTTACGGTACGGCCTGGTTCGATAAGAAAGATCTTAAGGCCTATCTAAAACGTTTAGAAGAAGCTAAGGAGCGGGATCACCGTAAACTCGGAAAAGAGCTAGACCTCTTCATGATTTCCCAAGAAGTGGGACAAGGTCTGCCTTTCTGGCTGCCAAATGGGGCCACCATCCGTCGTGAATTGGAACGCTACATTGTCGACAAGGAGCTGGCATCTGGCTACCTCCATGTCTATACCCCGCCGATGGCTTCTGTGGAACTCTACAAAACCTCAGGCCACTGGGACCACTATCAAGAAGATATGTTTCCTGTCATGGACATGGGGGACGGGGAGGAATTTGTCCTTCGTCCAATGAACTGTCCGCACCACATTCAGGTCTACAAGCACCATGTGCATTCCTACCGTGAGCTGCCAATCCGTATTGCAGAGATTGGCATGATGCACCGCTATGAAAAATCAGGTGCCCTCTCAGGCCTCCAGCGTGTGCGTGAAATGTCGCTCAACGATGGCCATCTCTTTGTCATGCCGGAGCAGATTCAGGAAGAGTTCCAAAAAGCCCTCCAGCTGATCATCGATGTCTATGAGGATTTCAACCTGACGGATTACCGTTTCCGTCTATCCTACCGTGACCCCGAAGACAAGGAAAAATACTACGACAACGACGAGATGTGGGAAAATGCTCAAAGCATGCTGAAAGCTGCTCTGGATGAAATGGGTGTTGAGTATTTTGAAGCCGAAGGTGAAGCAGCCTTCTACGGACCAAAACTGGACATCCAGGTCAAGACAGCCCTTGGCAACGAAGAGACCCTCTCGACTATCCAGCTGGACTTCCTCTTGCCAGAACGCTTTGACCTCTCTTATGTCGGCGCAGATGGTGAGGAACACCGTCCCGTTATGATTCACCGTGGTGTCATCTCCACCATGGAACGCTTCACAGCCATCCTGATTGAAAACTACAAGGGTGCCTTCCCGACTTGGCTAGCGCCTCATCAAGTGACGGTCATCCCGATTTCCAACGAAGCCCACATCGACTACGCTTGGGAAGTGGCCAAAGCCCTCAAAGATAAGGGCATCCGTGCTGACGTGGACGAGCGCAATGAGAAGATGCAGTACAAGATTCGGGCCAGCCAAACCCAAAAAATCCCTTACCAGCTCATCGTTGGGGACAAGGAAATGGAGTCCAAATCTGTCAACGTTCGCCGCTATGGCATTAAGGAAACTCATACTGAAAGCCTAGAAGCATTTACGGCTAATATCCTCGCCGATATTGCCAGCAAATCAAGATTGGCTAAGGTCGAATAAGTAAAAAAGAAGCCCATTTGGGCTTCTTTTGGTGTTCTATAAGAGGTCTATTGTTGGCTTGACCGTCTTTTTTGTTATAATAAGAATTTGAAAGGAGACAGTTGATGTGGCGTTTATTGGAAAACGAGTCTTTTTCTCAGGCAGGTCTGCAAAGACGTTATCGGCAGGCAGAACAGCTGCTTTTATGGGAAAAAGCAGGGTGGACTAAGAGCGATTTGAGTCTGATGACGAATAAAGCTTTGCAATCGTCAGACTTTCTCATAGGCTCGCAGGCTTTTATGGATCTATGGCAAAGTCTTTATGCCTTAAAAGAACCGCGTCAACTGCTCCAGATAGTACTGGCTATGGCTGAGATGCCCAAAGAACTGTCTGGCAGCAAAGGGGAGGTTCAGGAAATCTTAGCAAAATTTTCTCCCAACTTGTCTCCTGACAGTAGTTTCTGGAAGGAATTTGCTGGTTTAGTACAGGTGACATTTCTCGGAGAGAGGCTGAGTGCCAAAGGTGATTTGGAAAAAAGACTTCACCAATTTCGCTATGTCATTTCTTGCCAACAGGCTCAGTGGGTCCGGGACTATTATAAAAAAAGAGGGATGACAGATGCTCAGGCTTTGGCCAAGTATTTTAAACTGAAAAAGAGGAAAACATGGTACCGAAGGGCTTATGACTTTGATTTAAGCGAGTCTGCCCGCCTGCACAATAAATTGGCCTTTCATGAGGGGGAAATCATTCATCCTGACAATCAGGAGGGAGCTAATCTCAAAATCGTCATGGGCTTTCATACGGAATTTATCCTTGACCATCAGGGCCGTTTTCTGAATGAGATCGATCCTGAGCTGCGTTTGCAAAATGGGATTATTAACGGGGCTAGCTTCAATTATGCTTCTAAGAATGACCATCGCCATAGACAGCTAGATATATCTCCGGTTAGCCGTCATGACCCGCAGTTTCGCAAAACTGTCCTGAAACAAGGCTTTTTAGCGCCTAAGTTGGTACCAAGACCCATCTTGAAAAAAGCTCCTTCTGACTGGCAAACCAGTTATTTCAATAAACAAGGTTTCTATGCGCAGACAGGTCTCAGTAAGTATAAGGCTGTCAAGCAAGCGGCCAAGGCCTTTAAAGAACTGATTGCCAACGCTTAATAATCTCCCCAAAACCCTTAAATTTTGGTAGAATAAAGGAAGTGAGTAACAAGGTAGGAGTTGACATGACAAAGAAGATTAAATTGGTAGCAACCGATATGGACGGTACCTTTCTGGATGCTCAGGGTAATTTTGACAGAAAGCGTTTGGAAGCTGTCTTGGAGAGATTTCAGGACAAGCAAATCCTTTTTGTTGCTGCCAGCGGGCGCAGTCACGGTAGCTTAAGCAGCCTTTTTAGCCATTTTAAGCATCAGATGGCCTTTGTTTCAGAAAACGGCGGGATGGTGCAGTATCAGGGAAGAACGCTCTTCGAGTCTTTTATGGATCCAAACCAATATCGTGAAATTTATCAGAAGGTTTTGGAGAATCCTTATAATCAGGGACATGAGCTCCTTTTTTCAGGGGAGAGGCAGTCTTATGTTCTTAAAGAAACGCCGAGAGACTATGTTGATTTTATTAGGCATTATTATCCGGATGTTCAGATTATTGATGATTTAGAGGCTATTGACGACCGTATTATGAAAGTGACTACGAATTTCCCGGCAGAGCATATTTTTCAGGGAGAAGCTTGGCTCAATGATCAGCTTCCCTATATCCATGCCGTGACGACGGGGTTTGCATCTATCGATGTCATCCTGAGAGGGGTGAATAAAGGTCAGGCGCTCAAAAAACTCTGTCAAGAACTAGGTTTGTCTCCGGATGAGGTTTTGGTTTTTGGAGATAACCTCAATGATTTTGAAATGATGACCTTTGCAGGAACAGCTATTGCACCGGCAAATGCCAGAAGTCAGATTAAAGAAATTGCTGATCTGGTTATTGCTGATCACAGCCAAGAGTCCGTTATGGCCTATATGGAGGAATTGGTGAGATGACGCGCTTTAAGCTATTAGCTCTTGACTTAGACAATACGCTCTTTGACAGCCAAAAAAGGGTTAGCCTTGAGAATAAAAAAGCCCTTTTTGCAGCGCGTGATAAAGGGATAAAGGTTGTTTTGACCACTGGGCGTCCGTTAAAAGCCATTGATTACCTTTTAAAAGAGCTGGATCTTTTGGGGGAAGACAATTACCTGATTACCTTTAATGGTGGCCTAGTCCAAAAAACCAACGGTCAGGTCATTGATAAGAGCGCGCTGACACGTCAGGAAGTGAGCCTGATTCGAGAGGAAATGGAAAAACTGTCTTTACCTGTGGATATTCTCAGTGACGGCACGGTTTACAGTCTTTCTAGCAGAGGCAATCACTCCCTTTATCATCAGGCCAATCCAAGGCTGCATTTTCGGGAAATTAGTGACCTGTCTGATCTGCCTCAGGATATTGTCTATAATAAGGCCGTGATTGTCTTTGAACCTGACTTTCTTGATCAGCAGATCCCTAAAATACCAGCCAGCCTTCACCGACAGTTTGAGATTTTCAAATCAAGAGAATTGATTTTAGAAGTTATGCCTAAAGGTGTTCACAAAGCTGTAGGCCTCAACTTACTGTGCCAACATTTAGGAATCAGCCGCAGTCAGGTCATGGCTATGGGAGATGAAGAAAATGACCTAACCATGCTTGAGTGGGCCGGCCTAGGAATTGCCATGAAAAATGCTTCCGACAAAATCAAGCAGGTGGCCGATGCTGTTACCGAAAAGGACAATAATGACTCCGGAGTAGCCTGGGCAATTGAAAAATATATTTTAAGTGAGGATTAGGATGGGATTATTTGACCGATTATTTGGAAAACCAGAAGAAAGAACCACAGCAGATCTTGACCGCATCTCAGAAGATCAGGAACAGCAGCCGATTGAGGGAGAAGAGACAGTTGTTTCTCAGCCTCAAAGCGAAACAATCTTAGAAGGAAAAGAGGATGATCAAGTGCTGTCGGCCTCAGGCCAAGAGCCAGGGGAATCTTTCCAAGAAGCAGCTCAAGGGTCTCCCCTTGCAGATACGCCAGCAGACCCTATGGCGAAATACTATGCTCTCAAGGCCCAAATGGCTAAGGAGCTAGAAGAGAAAACGGCTTCTCTGGAGGATACTGAAGACGGCAGCTCCTCTGAGCCAACTCAAACCTCTGTATCAGAGGAAGATGTCCTACCATTACAAGAAGCTGAGGCTTCTTCCCAAGAGTCGCAGGAAGACAAATATAATCGCAGTCTGAAAAAAACACGGACAGGCTTTGGTGCCCGTCTCAATGCGTTTTTAGCTAATTTTCGAACGGTTGATGAAGAATTTTTTGAAGATCTGGAAGAGACCCTGATTTTATCTGACGTCGGTGTCAGTGTGGCTTCCCAGCTGACGGAGGAACTTCGACAGGAAGCCAAGTTAGAAAATGCTAAAAAACCCGATGTGCTGCGCCGTCTGATTATTGAAAAACTGGTGGACATCTATGAGAAAGATGGCAGCTTTAACGAAGAGATTGCCATTCAGGAGGGTGTGACCGTTATGCTCTTTGTGGGTGTTAACGGTGTCGGAAAAACCACTTCCATAGGGAAATTAGCCTATAAGTACAAAAATCAAGGCAAGAAAGTTATGCTGGTAGCAGCCGATACCTTCCGTGCCGGAGCTGTTGCCCAGCTAGTTGAGTGGGGACGCCGTGTGGAGGTACCGGTGATTACAGGACCTGAGAAGGCTGATCCAGCCAGTGTTGTCTTTGATGGTGTTGAAAAAGCTCTGGCTGAAAATGTGGATATCCTCATGATTGATACAGCAGGCCGTCTGCAAAATAAAGACAATCTGATGGCAGAGCTTGAAAAAATTGGGCGTATCATCAAAAGGGTCATCCCAGAAGCTCCCCATGAAACCCTCTTGGCACTGGATGCCTCTACGGGACAAAATGCTCTGGTTCAGGCTAAAGAGTTTTCAAAAATTACCCCTCTGACCGGGCTGGTGCTGACCAAAATAGACGGAACAGCTCGTGGCGGTGTTGTTTTGGCAATTCGTCAGGAACTGGATATCCCCGTTAAATTCATTGGTTTCGGAGAAAAAATTGATGATATTGGTGAATTTCATTCTGAAAACTTTATGCAAGGTCTGCTGGAAGGACTGGTATAATAAAAAAAGGCTTCGGCCTTTTTTTAATTTGCTATCCGTTTAAACAATTGTCTAAAGAAGATAAAAATAAGCATCACCAGAAGAAACAGCCCTGTAAAAATGATTTGCGTGCCGCTTGCCATGGAGGGCGAGCTTTCTAGAATAACTGAAGAAAGAGCCGTTCCTAAGGCACCGGCAAACTGTTGCAGCATTTGAAAAATAGCAGTCGCATCGGCTGTTTTTTCTTTAGGAAGTTTGGAAATGGAGACGGCCATCGTATTGTTAAAGGACATATTCCGGCCAAAGGTAAAGATAATATAAATCAGCAAGATGGGCAGAGCTGTTAACGATTTAGTCCACAAACTGAGTAATAACAGGCTAATGGCAAAAAGGGTATTGCCTAAATAAAGCGACAGTTTAGGACCTTTGACATCATAAAGCCTGCCGAAAAAGGGTGCCAACAGACCACCCAAAAGTGTTCCGGGTAAAAGGACAAAGCCAGCTAGTGTCGTTGAGGTTTGCTGCACCTGAACCAAAAAATTAGGAATCACAAAGTTAGCTGCCAGGTTGGTAAATTGGTAGATAAAGAATGGAATAACCCCTAACAGAATGGGGGCGAATCCCAAAATTCGGATATCCAGAAACGGATTGACATTGGTTAAAGACTTGGCAATAATGGCTATGAGACTGGTTAGAAAAAGACCGAAAGCCAGCCAATTCAAGTGACCAGACTCTAATTCAGCAACGGTTATCAGAAAAGAAGTCAAACTGGCGGACAGGAGTACAAAAGCCAGCCAATCAAAGGGGCGTTTATTGATTTTGGGAGCATTCTCAAGAGCATAGAGGCCAATAAAAAGAGCTGTAAGAGTAACCGGCAGAATTAAGAGAAAAATCCATTGCCAAGGAAAATGCGCAATCATGAAGCCGCCATAGGTAGGGCCAAAAGCAGGCGCCAGACTCATAATCAAACCGCCGATGCCCATGTAAGTCCCAATTCGGCTTACAGGGATGCGTTCGATAATTAGGTTAAACATCAAAGGCATGGCAATCCCAGTTCCCAATCCCTGAAGGATACGTCCTACAATCATCACGGCAAAATGATTGCTGACAACACAGGTCAAGGTTCCGGCCAGAAAAAGCAAGACAGCCATTAAAAATTGCAGGCGCTCTTTAAGATTCTGCTGTAGGGTAGCACTCAGCGTCATACTAATTGCCACTGACAGCAAGTAGACGGTCGTAATCCATTGCAGGCTAGCAAGGGGCAGGTTAAAAACCAGTGATAACTTGGAGAAGGTCACATTCATACTGGTTTCTGATAAGATGCCGCAAAAACCAACCAAGGCAGTTGCAACAATAGCCAGCTTTGTTTTAAGAGAGACCTGTTCATTCATTTGAGGGCTTGGCATAACATTTCCTTTCTAGTTGCTTTTTTTATTATAGCACAAAAAGAACCGCCAAAAGAAGAGGCGGTTAGAAAACACGATAGACGTAAGGGTTGTCGGGCTTGCTGGTTTCCCTGAAGCTGGTGACATGAAGCACAGGAAGGGTTTGTTTCAGATCCTGATTATATTCAACGCTGATCTGACCTTTGGCAAGAACCCAGGTATTGTTAGCATAGCTTGTCTGATTGCCCGTCGTCAGCAATCCATAAACTCCAGAGTCGGCAATACAGTGGATAACGCCAAAACGAAAGAGGAACTGATATCCCTTGTGGGCTGGGTCATTGTACACAAATCCAACGTACTCAATGGTCCGGTTTCGGAATTCATCAGGATACAGGTAGATGATTTCCATAAGCTCCATGTAATTTTGAGTGGTGATTTTCAAGGGGTCGCTACCTTGATACCGTTTTAGGCTGGCTTTCATTTCCTTAGTGTAGGCAGCCTTGGTGAAATAGAGGCTGGTATCCGGTTTTAAGTACTGTACCCGTGTACCGTCGGAACTTTGCCCAGAACTGGCGCTTTCAGCAGCCAGGGGAAAATGATAGCCCTTGGCCGATACTGTCGTCGAGTCTAGAGATACGGTTGGAACAAACAATCCCACAAGGACAGGAAAGAGTAAGATAAGAGGGCTGAACAGTCTGGCCACTTTTCCAGTCAAATGGCTGTCCAATTTCAGATTCTTCATCCAAATGGTCAGCTGAATAATAGCTAATAAGAAGGACAAAACCATAGAAATATAAGCCAGATAGGAGTAGTGGCTGTTGATATACTGATCCAATTTTCCTGAGAGCTTTAAGTACATGGTCAATTCAAAATAACCGGCTAGAACTAAAAAACGAAACATCAGATCACCCCCAGTATCAAACAGTAGATAATGATGATAAGACTAGAAAGCGAAACAAACTGTAAAATAAAGGCTTTTTTAAAGGATTTGGCCATCATCATCAGATTTTTAATATCGACCATCGGACCGATTAAAAGAAAGGCCATAATCGGAGCGACTCCAAAGGTGGATAACAGAGAAGCCCCAATAAAAGCATCGGCTTCGCTGCAAAGAGAGAGAATAAAAGCCATCAGCATCATGACCAGTATGGCCATCAAGGGATTGTGGCCAACAGTTGTTAACACTCTAGTTGGCACATAAATCTGCATGGCAGCGGCAACCAGGCTGCCGAAGATGAGATAGCGGCCGGTGTCAAAAAATTCGTCAATTGCATGGGCAAAGGCGTAAAAGGTTTTTTTGAGCAGAGGCGTTTCAGAGTAATCATGCTGGTGCATTGGCTTAGCATTGGCTTTGAGGATGTTCTCGTCAACAACAAAGCCCAGCATGATACCAAGGGCTATGGCGACTAAGACAGCCCCCAGCAGCCGTAGGAGGACAAAACGCACCGAATTGCCAAAAGCCGAGTAAGTTGCAAAAAGAACGATAGGATTGATAATCGGAGCCGTTGCTAAAAAAGGAACAGCCGTGTAACTGGGGACTTTTTTCTCCAAGAACCGGTTGATAATGGGAACAATTCCACACTCGCAGGATGGGAAGACGAAGCCTACAAAAGTTCCAAAAAGAATTCTTGGGAATTTGCGTTTAGGCAGGTGTTTCTGAACAAGCTCCGGTGTTAAGAAAACTTCAATAAAGCCTGATAAGATAGCTCCCAGGAGAATAAACGGGAGTGCTTCAATGATAATAGACAAGAAGATGGCCAGACATTGCAGAAGGCTGTCAGGCAGCTGTTTGAAAATGGCCATGGTTTACTTATCGGCTTTCTTAGGCTTTGTTTTGTCCGATTTAGGGTCAGGAAACTCGACTTTTTCCAGCTCAGGCAGCTTGGCAAAGTTCTCCATCATTTTTTCCAGTTCATCATTGCGTTTAAATGTTATCGCCATTTTGGTACCTCTTTTCAAGATTTTACTTCTATTATAGCTTAATTTTCCATTTTTTGGGAAATGAGCATTGTTTTTGATAATAATACTAATTAGTGATATTATACAGGTATCATCAGAAGTGAGGTAAGTATTATGGTAGAACTTGGAATTTCCACCTTTGGAGAAACAACAGCTCTTGAAAGTACCGGACAGCCGATTTCCCATGACCAGCGTATTCGCCATCTGGTAGAAGAGATCGAACTAGCAGACCAGCTTGGCTTGGATATCTATGCGATTGGAGAACACCATCGGGAAGATTTTGCAGTCTCTGCACCTGAAATCGTCCTAGCCGCAGGTGCCGTCAACACGAAGCATATCCGACTTTCCAGTGCGGTAACCATTCTGTCATCTATTGATCCCGTGCGGGTTTACCAACAATATGCCACCATTGATGCTTTGTCAAATGGCAGAGCTGAAATCATGGCAGGTCGCGGATCCTTTATTGAATCTTTTCCTTTGTTTGGATATGACTTGAAAGACTATGAAGAACTTTTCAATGAAAAACTAGACATGCTTTTAAGGATTAAAGACAACACGATGCTTAGGTGGCATGGTCAGCTGACCCAGTCTGTTGACAATCGACCTGTCTATCCTCGGGCAGTCCAAGAAGATTTCCCAATCTGGGTGGCAACAGGTGGTAATGTTGATTCGACCGTTCGAATTGCTGAACAGGGACTCCCTATCGTTTATGCGACCATAGGCGGCAATCCGAAGGCTTTTCGTCAGCTGGTCCGTATTTATAAGGAAATTGGACGCAGACACGGCCACGACCTTAATAAAATGAAGGTGGCCGCCCATTCTTGGGGCTGGATTGAAGAGGATAGGCAGGCTGCTGTTGATCACTATTTCTTTGCGACCAAACAGACAGTTGACAATATTGCCAAGGATCGTCCTCATTGGCAAGAGATGACAAAGGAACAATATCTGCAGTCTGTCGGCCCAGAAGGCGCGATCTTTGTCGGAGATCCTCAGACAGTTGCCCAAAAAATCATTAAGATTATTGAAGATTTAGAGTTGGATCGTTTTATGCTCCATTTGCCTATTGGGTCTATGCCGCACGAGGCCACTCTTAATGCGATTAGGCTCTATGGGCAGGAAGTTGCTCCTATTGTCCGAAAACATTTTGAAGCCAAATAAAAATCAAATAACCTCGGCTGAGGTTATTTTTGCGTTTTCTAAGGTGGATAAGAGCTGTACTTAATCTCACTCCATCCATCAATATGCTATAATAGAACCTATGGAAAATATGACGACAATTGCCCAGAACTTGGGTATCACAGAAAAACAAATTGCCCAGGTTTTGAGTTTAACCGCAGAAGGCAATACCATTCCTTTTATTGCCCGCTACCGGAAAGAAATGACCGGAAATTTGGACGAGGTGGCGATCAAGTCCATTATTGATTTGGATAAAAGTCTAACAGCTTTGGCCGAGCGTAAGGCAAGTGTCTTAGCTAAGATTGAAGCGCAAGGTAAGCTGACAGCTGACCTCAAAAAGGCCATCGAGGAAGCCACAAAACTAGCTGACGTTGAGGAACTCTATCTGCCTTATAAGGAAAAACGCCGTACAAAGGGGACGATTGCCCGTCAAGCAGGTCTTTTTCCTCTGGCACGCTTAATCCTGCAAAATACGCCTAATTTGGAGACAGAAGCGGAAAGTTTTATCACAGACGGCTTTGACACTGGGGAGCAAGCTTTAGCAGGAGCTATGGACATTCTGATTGAGGCCTTAGCTGATGATGCTAAGCTGCGTTCATGGCTCTACAATGATATCTGGTCTAATAGCCGTATCCGTTCTGATCTCAAAAATCAAGAAGCCGATGACAAACAGGTCTTCCAAATATATTATGATTTTTCAGAGAAAGTGTCTAAAATTCAAGGCTATCGCGTGCTGGCTCTTAATCGAGGTGAAAAGTTAGGTGTCCTCAAAGTGTCTTTTGAACATCAGCTGGATAAGATGCTGCGTTTTACGGAAGCACGCTTTAAAGATAAAAATGACTACATTAAACAGATCATTCAAGCAGCCTTGAAGAAAAAAATTCTGCCAGCTATGGAGCGACGCATTCGGACAGAGCTCACCGAAAGTGCTGAAGACGGAGCAATCAATCTTTTTTCAGAAAACCTACGCAACCTCCTTTTGATTCCACCACTTAAAGGCAAGGTGGTGCTTGGTTTTGACCCAGCCTTTCGAACAGGTGCTAAGTTGGCAGTGGTTGATCAGACCGGTAAACTCTTAGCAACTCAGGTGATTTACCCAGTTCCGCCAGCCAATCGGGCCAAAATAGAACAGGCTAAAGCTGATTTGTCTGCTCTTTTGAAAGCTCATGGGGTCGAGATTATTGCCATCGGCAATGGGACTGCCAGTCGAGAAAGCGAGGCCTTTGTCGCAGAAGTTCTCAAAGATTTCCCAGACCTCTCTTATGTTATCGTCAATGAGAGCGGCGCCTCAGTCTATTCCGCCTCAGATTTAGCCCGCCGTGAGTTCCCTGATTTAACTGTGGAGAAACGCTCAGCCATTTCCATTGCAAGACGCCTTCAGGATCCTTTGGCAGAACTGGTTAAAATTGATCCCAAATCAATCGGTGTAGGCCAATACCAGCACGACGTCAGCCAAAAAAAATTAGCTGATAATCTTGACTTTGTAGTGGATACAGTTGTCAATCAAGTCGGTGTGAATGTCAATACGGCCAGTCCAGCCCTTCTGGCCCATGTGTCCGGTCTTAATAAAACCATTTCAGAAAATATTGTCAAATACCGTGATGAAAAGGGCAGGATCACAAGCCGTCAGGAGATGAAAAAGGTTCCCCGGCTGGGGGATAAGGCCTATGAGCAGGCGGCTGGTTTCCTGCGTATTCCAAACGGAGACCATTTTCTAGACAATACCGGAGTTCACCCCGAGTCCTACGCTGCGGTCGAACAGCTTTTTGCTAAACTGTCCATTACCCATTTGGATCAGGAAGCCCAAGATAAACTCAGATCACTTGATATTGGAAAATACGCCCAAGAAGTCGGACTGGGTCGGGAGACTTTAAAAGACATCATTGCTGATCTGCTAAAGCCAGGCCGTGATCTGCGGGATGATTTTGAAGCGCCGCAGCTTCGACAGGATGTCCTTGATCTATCAGATCTTGAAATTGGTCAAAAACTGGAAGGTACTGTTCGCAATGTTGTTGATTTTGGAGCATTCGTTGACATCGGCCTGCATGAAGATGGCTTGATTCATATCTCGCAGATGAGCAAAAACTTTGTCAAACACCCTAGTCAGCTTGTGGCTGTTGGTGATGTGGTGACTGTCTGGGTTTCCAAAATTGACACTGAACGCCATAAAGTAAATCTTTCTCTGGTAGATCTCAATGAACTTAACTGAGTATGTGAAAAGGGTCTCTTGGGAAGATTTTGGCCTGAGCTTTAAGCACAAGGCTGTCTGGAATAAACGGCTGAAAAGTTCCGGTGGCCGCTTTTTCCCTAAAGACGGTCATTTGGATTTTAATCCTCACCTGTATGAAGCCTACGGTCTGGATGTCTTTCGGAAAATTGTCCGCCATGAACTCTGCCATTATCATCTTTATTTTGCCCAGAAAGGCTATCGGCATCAGGATAGGGATTTTAAAGAGCTTCTAGCTGCTGTTGGCGGCTTGCGTTATGCCCCTAAAATGGCTAAAACCCAAGCTTGTTACACCTATATTTGTTCTTCCTGTCATCTGGAATTTCAGCGCCAAAGGCGGGTCAACCTGCAGAAGTTTGTCTGCGGCAGCTGCTACGGCAAGCTCATAGAAAAAAATCAGTCGTAAGGCTGATTTTCTTTTGTGGAATTTTTCTTATAATGGTATTATAAAGTCAGAAAGTGAATGGGTGCTGCGATGAAAGCTACTTTTTACAAACAACGAAAGAATAGACTGGTCTGTGGCGTTATGGCAGGTCTTTCAGATAAATTTGGCTGGGATATCACGATTGCGCGTGTCCTGGCAGCCTTATTCATGTATTTTTCAGGTATGGGAATCATTCTTTATATCATACTTGCTATCTTTCTCCCCTTTAAAGAGGATCTAGAGCAGGAAAACACGACAACCAATGATTACCAGAGACACTACGGACCGAGGCAGCGTAAGGATGCTGAAGTCATTGACGAAGAAGACGCTCAAACCAAAGATGGTTGGTTTTGGTAGTATCTCTATTTATTTAAGCGACTTGTGACCTCAAAAAGAAAAAATAGTTATTTATCCGAAAGGTATGGCTGTCTGAACCTAATGACAGCCATACCTTTTCGTTTGTTTGGCAGTTGATTAATCAAAAGTCTCGCTAATCCTTGTTACAGATTTTACTTTTAAGCACGAATAACACCTACCGAAGCCCTTTCATTTATGCTATAATAGATAAATTGAAACAAGAGAGGATTTTAGGAATGGTTAAAATGGTTTTAGGAAGTTCTGACAGTCAGGCGACCTCGGTAGCGGCACTGGCTGACAACTATACGGCTGCTTTTGAAAGTCTCATCAGTGCCTTTGACAACCTAGCCAATGAAGACAAGCTCTCAGGCAGTGCCTATACCAATATCAAAAGCTATGGGAGCAGCGTTGTGGCTCCCTTGGTNAAAGCCTTTATCCTTCTGGCAGACGCCGCNAAGGCCGATGTTCAGAAACTGCCGGACGAATACCGTGCCCAGGTCGGCGGTGAAGACCTAGATGAGGAGACGCTGACCGCTCAGATTTCGGCCTATGCGACAACCATAGAAGCCAACCAAACGTCAGCAACCAGTCTGGGAAAGACAGAGCCCATGACGGACGTCGTTCAAGCAAGCATTAACAGCCTCAATGACGCAGTTGCTAGCGATACAGCCGCNAAGGCAGAGTTGGAGGAAAAGCTCCGCAAGCTCCTAGAATATAACGCCCAGTCGTCAGGCTTCTTCAGTGACATTGCGAGTTTGGAGAGTGCGGTGACGACGGGGATTTCCCAGCTCCAGGCAGGGGTGACCAGCTTTAACGGCANCTTCACCCTGCCCAGCAAGAAGGACCTCGCCTGGACCAAGACCGTTAACAGCCAGTGGGAAGATCGGGAAGCTTATCTGGAAGTGGTTGATAAGGTTAAGAAAGGAAAAGCCCTTAAGGCCAAGGACGTCAAGGCCATTGAGCGCTACCAGAAGAAGCACCCCAATGTCAAGCTGGATAAAACAGTCGAGGAAGCGCAAAAGGTTTATCGGCTCAAAAAGAACTACAAGGCTGTCGTTGCCAAGGTCAAAGACGGCAAGACCCTTACTGCCAAAGACATCAAGGCCATTGAGGCCTATCAAAAAGCCTACCCCAAGGCTAAGCTTGATGCGGATGTGCTGCGGCTCAAAAAGCTGGCTGACTTTAAGCGCAAGGTCGACCAGATGGATCCGCAGACGTTCAAGAAGACTTATAAAGAAGTTATCCGAAAATACGACAGCCATGACTATATGGGTCTGGATGCCAATGACCTCTATGTCATCGAGCGTTATAAAAAGATCAAGAATACCCCTGAATACCAAGCGATACCAGAGCCCAAGGTCTCAAAGGCCTTCAAAAAAGAAGTTGACGGCCTTAGCCTCAAGGAACTGAAACAGGCATTTCCTTACTTATGGCACCCTGTCCCAGGGAATCAGCTGTCTATTGAGGGGTATTTCCAGAGTGAGACGGAGCGGCAAAAGGAACTCTATGTCATCAACCGCTACTATGAGCTGCTGGCGAAAGAGCCTGTCAGTGAGCGCAGTCCGACCTTTATGCAGGACTATGTGGCTTATGTGAACCAGACGGGTCTTAACCCTTTCACCGGCAAGAAAGCCTCGGACGATGTCATGTTTATGGCTAAGCACTACCATACGGTTCAGGCAGTGAGCGCCTTTGGCCTCACCCTGACGGGTGGCTACATGGACTATGTCGGTCTGAAATCCGGAGTCAGCGCAGCTGCTGTCTCTGATGATGTGGGGGAGATTAACAGTCAGCTGAGTTCTTCCAAGAAGATGGTTTCTAAGGCGAGTCTGACCGTTTCTAAATATAATGATTTATATGATTATGAGTTCAATGGTACAACGCATCCCGGCCCTCTGGCAGAACTTCCTTCTACACCAAATCGTAATTTCTATGGCGGACGCTATAACAGTCATGTTTTAACTGAAGATACAATATTTTATAGAGCTGGAAGTGCTGATAACCCTATGGGACAGTGGTTTACAATTGAAGCTCCAACATCTAGAACCCAAGTTAGAATTGATACAGCTGTCAAAGATATTTGGACCAATCCTGATGGTTCTTATAGTGGACAATCACCGATTGACAAAGTATACAAGATTAAGATGCCAAAAGGAACAACCATCTATGATGGACCAGTGGGAAGTCAAGGAGGTATCTATCAAGGTGGTCTCAATAAAAACCAAATTTTTATTGATTCTCCGTGGAATATAGATGGAGTGGAAGTTGTGGACTCATGGCCAATTATACAATAAGGAGTGACAATGTGAAAGCAGATATTTTAAAAGCGATAGATGAACTATTAACTTTAATTAAAGATTACCAGATTAGTGATGTTCAAACTCAAATAAATGAATTGCATTATTTAAAAAATCAAATACTCAATGATATTCAATTGACTGACAGAAATAAATTATCTATTTATCAGTCCCTTTTTCCACCTCGTGGCGGATTATCAGATATTAATTATTGGCACAATGATTTTGAATTGCGTAAACGTGTTAATGAAAAGATCTCTACCTTAACAACGACTATTGCTAACTTTTTATTAGATAAAGTATAAAAGAAGTTGACGGCCTTAATCTCAAGGAACTAAAACAGGCATTTCCTTACTTATGGTACCCTGTCCCAGGGCATCAGCTGTCTATTGAGGGTTACTTCCAGAGTGAGACAGAGCGGCAAAAGGAACTCTATGTCATCAACCGCTACTATGAGCTGCTGGCGAAAGAGCCTGTCAGTGAGCGCAGTCCGACCTTTATGCAGGACTATGTGGCTTATGTGAACCAGACGGGTCTTAACCCTTTTATTATAATTGATGGTAAAGTATTTAGTTTCAAATTTAATGGTAGTATCATAGATAAACAAATCGATTGCCAAAAAAAGATAAATACCTCCGTCAGATTATAGACTAACCTCTGCTTTGGCGGAGTTTTTTGGGGTCTTTTATTTCCTTTTTGCCCCTAAGACTGTCCGCTTACTTTTACAGTCTTTTATGATATAATAATCCTTAAAAGGAGGGGGCATGAAAGTTACCGTACAAATGTTGGTAGAGCGCATCAAATTAGAGGTGATCTACGGCGATGAAGAACTTTTGCAAAAAGAAATTACGACATCTGATATTTCAAGGCCTGGTCTTGAAATGACGGGTTATTTTGATTACTACTCACCCGAGCGTATCCAGTTAGTCGGGATGAAAGAATGGTCCTATCTGACTCAGATGACCTCTCATAACCGTTACTCGGTTTTGAGAGCCATGTTCAAAAAGGAAACACCGGCTATTATCGTGGCCCGTGATTTAGCGATTCCTTATGAAATGCTTAATGCTGCTAAAAAAGAAGGCATTGCTATCTTGCAGAGCCATATTCCAACTAGCCGTTTATCAGGAGAAATGTCCTGGTATCTAGACTCCTGTCTGGCAGAAAGAACGACCGTTCACGGGGTTCTGATGGATATTTATGGGATGGGCGTCCTCATCCAGGGAGACTCCGGCATTGGTAAGAGTGAGACCGCTCTGGAATTGGTGAAAAGAGGCCACCGGATGGTTGCTGATGACCGTGTAGATGTTTTCGCAAAAGATGAAGAGACGCTCTGGGGAGAACCGGCCGAAATTTTACGCCATCTTTTGGAAATTCGAGGTGTTGGCATCATTGATATCATGAGTCTGTATGGGGCAAGTGCCGTCAAGGATTCTTCACAAGTTCAGCTTTCCATTTACCTTGAAAATTATGAAAAGGGTAAAATTTTTGACCGTCTGGGCAATGGCAATGAAGAAATTGAATTGGCTGAGGTCAAGATTCCTCGCATTCGCATTCCTGTAACAACTGGTCGAAATGTTTCCGTGGTTATTGAAGCAGCGGCGATGAATTACAGAGCCAAGCAGATGGGCTACGATGCCACTCAAACTTTCCAAGATAGACTGACCGACCTCATCAATAGAAATGAGGAAGAAAATGATTAGTCCCGTAGCTTTTAAACTGGGTCCTCTGGCCATTCGCTGGTACGCCCTTTGTATTGTATCAGGTCTTATCTTGGCGGTGTACCTTGCGATGAAAGAAGCACCGCGCAAGAAAATCAAGGCGGACGATGTGCTTGACTTTATTTTGATTGCCTTTCCCTTATCTATTTTAGGAGCACGACTCTATTACGTCATTTTTGAATGGTCCTATTATCGTCAGCACCTGAATGAAATATTTGCAGTTTGGAATGGCGGTTTGGCCATCTATGGGGGTCTTCTGACCGGACTGGCCACCCTTCTTGTCTTCTCCTATTATCGCTTCATTAAGCCCATCGATTTTCTGGACATTGCTGTTCCAGGTGTTCTAATTGCCCAGGCTATCGGTCGCTGGGGCAACTTCTTTAATCAGGAAGCCTATGGTAAAGCGGTGAAGGATTTGGCTTATCTGCCACGTTTTATCCAAGAGCAGATGTATATTGACGGGCATTATCGGATACCGACCTTTTTATATGAGTCAGTTTGGAATCTGTTGGGGTTTATCCTGATTATGAGTGTCCGTCATAAACCGCATTTCCTAAAAGAGGGGGACATAACCTTCTTTTACCTCATCTGGTATGGTAGCGGCCGTTTTGTCATTGAAGGGATGAGAACGGATAGCCTGCTGTTTATGGGGCTGCGTGTTTCTCAATGGCTGTCGGCCGTCTTAGTTCTTATCGGTTTAGCAGCAATCATTTACCGTCGAAGAAAAGGGCAGCTGCCTTTTTATCAAGAAAGTTAAGGAATTATAAAGGAGATTATTATGTGGCAGATTAGTGTTTTAATTATTGCAGTTGCCTTTGCAGTTTTGGTCGTTTATCTGGTTCTTTTATTGCGAAAAATATCTGATACGGTTGATGAATCGCGCCAGACGATAAAATTATTGACCAGCGATGTCAATGTGACTCTTTATCAGGCCAACGAGCTCCTCGCAAAGACCAATGTGCTGGTCGAGGACATCA
Source organism: Streptococcus ferus DSM 20646 (assembly GCF_000372425.1). Taxonomy (GTDB): domain Bacteria; phylum Bacillota; class Bacilli; order Lactobacillales; family Streptococcaceae; genus Streptococcus; species Streptococcus ferus. The sequence continues at coordinate 294,500 of NZ_AQVD01000002.1, read as the reverse complement.
ATGGTAAAGTAGCAACCATTGATCCTTTGTTTACGGCTGTGGCTGACTTATCCACCAGTGTCTCAGACCTCAACTATCAGGCACGCGAATTTGGACAAAAAGCAGCCAGCTTCAGTGCCAGTGCCGGAAAAGCAGGAACGGCCTATACAGTTGGTAAGGTAGCTTCAAAATTATTTGGCAAAAAGAAAGGAAAGAAAAATGAGTAAATTATTAAAAACAGCCATTATCGGGGCAGCGGCAGGAGCAGCTGCGGCCTATTTTCTCTCAACGGAAAAAGGTAAGGAAGTGGTCCAAAAAACCAAAGATCTCTATGATGACTATAAGGAAAATCCTGAAGAATATCATCAGTATGCCAGTGATAAGGCCAACGCCTATAAAGATTTGGCTGTTCAGACGTTCAATGACTATAAGGAAAGATTTGACTCAGGCGAACTCACAAAGGATGATATTGTGACTGCTGTTAAAGAAAAAACAGATCAGGCGGCAGACTATGCCAGCAGCAAATTGTCTGAATTCAAGCAAGGTTTTGAACAGGGAACCTTGCAGTCAAATGCCAACAAATCAGCCTCCTTTTTCCCAAGTGAATCCTCGGCTCAGGTAGATGACATCGTGATTGACTACCAGCAAGATTTTCTGACAGAAGATGAAAAATAAAAAACGAGCAGTTAATTAACTGCTCGTTTTTTATTGCTGATCGATGATGGTAGAATTTGCAAACGCAAAAAAGAACCTATTGATTAGGTTGTTTTTTCAGTTTCGGCGTGTCTGTTCAGTTTTGTCTCTTTCTGACCCAGTGACCAACTAAGTTTGTAGCTCCAAAGCTAATCAGCATGGCAAGCGGGAAAGCAAATACGGGAGAAAGCTTGGCTGACAGCAGAACAAAAGCTGTTAAAACGGTCACGACGCAGAAGAAAGCGAGCTTGGCAAAGAAAATGAGTTCTTTAACTTTTTCTTTCGTATCGTCATAGACTTGATAATCTTGATATTTGGGTTGAGCAGTTTCTTGGGAGTAGACGAGGTCATCTTCCTCAAGCTGCCGCTTTAAATTACTATTCATCTCATACACCTCTATACATTCCACCTAATAGTATCACAATTCAAAGCATTTGTCACGATAAATCTCATTTTTTTGTCTAAAAAATGTTAAAACAAGGTCTTTTTCAAAAATTAAGAGATTTTTACAGCTAAATTTGGTACAATAAAAGCTATGGAAAAAATTGTTATTACTGCCACAGCGGAGAGCTTGGAGCAGGCTCAGGAGCTCTTAGAACTTGGTGTGGATCGTATTTATGCCGGAGAAAAGAATTTTGGTCTGCGTCTGCCGCATGCCTTAAATCTTGATCAGTTAAAAGAAATGGCTGAGCTTGTTCATCGCTATGGGAAGACACTAACCGTAGCAGTTAATGCGCTGATGCATCAGGATATGATGGACGCACTTCCTGCTTATCTGGACTTTTTAGAGGAGATAAAGGCAGACTATATTACGGTAGGAGATGCCGGGGTTTTCTATATTTGTCAAAGAGATCAGCGTTCCTTTAAGACGATTTATGATGCATCAACGATGGTGACATCAGGCCGTCAGGTCAACTTTTGGGGGCGGACTGCCGGGGCTTCTGAGGCTGTTCTGGCGCGTGAAATCCCTTCAGAAGAACTCTTTACGATGGCTGAGATTTTGGAAATTCCAGCTGAAGTTTTAGTTTACGGTGCCAGCGTTATCCACCATTCGAAACGTCCGCTTTTACAAAATTATTATAATTTTATCCAAACAGAGGAAGCGAAATCGCGGGAACGGGATTTGTTTTTAGCAGATCCTAACGATGCGCAAACCCATTATTCAATCTTTGAGGATAACCATGGGACCCATATTTTTGCCAACAATGACTTAAATCTGATGACCAAATTAATGGAGCTCTATCAGCATGGCTTTAACCATTGGAAATTAGAAGGTATCTACACGCCGGGTGAACATTTTGTAAAGATTGCCCAATATTTTGTCAAAGCGCGTGATTTAGTCGAAAAAGGGGAATTTACCAGCGATCAAGCCTTTCTTTTCGATCAGGAAATCCGTAAGCTTCATCCTCAGAATCGTGGATTGGATACAGGTTTTTATGAATACGATGCCGACATGGTTAAATAAGGAACCGGTGGGTGGCACTGTTCATCGACTATCTTGCAAATAGGAGAAAATACAAATGACGACTGTAAAAAAACGTCCGGAGGTCCTGTCACCTGCCGGAACTTTGGAAAAATTGAAGGTTGCTGTTGATTATGGTGCAGATGCTGTCTTCATTGGCGGACAAGCCTATGGTCTCCGCAGTCGGGCAGGAAACTTCTCAGAAGAAGAAATGCGTGAAGGTGTGGCCTATGCGCATGCCAGAGGTTCAAAAGTTTATGTAGCCGCTAATATGGTGATGCATGAAGGAAATGAAGAGGGGGCTGGCACTTGGTTTTGCAATCTCCGCGATATGGGAATCGATGCCGTCATCGTTTCAGATCCTGCTCTGATTGAAATTTGTGCCACTGAAGCGCCAGGTCTGGAAATTCACCTGTCGACGCAGGCTTCCGCTACGAATGTGGAGACCTTCCAGTTTTGGAAAAATTATGGTTTGACTAGGGTTGTTCTGGCAAGAGAAGTTTCCATGGAGGAAGTAGCTGAGATTCGTCGTCGGACAGATGTTGAGATTGAAGCCTTTGTTCATGGGGCAATGTGTATTTCTTACTCAGGCCGCTGTACTCTGTCCAACCATATGAGTATGCGCGATGCTAATCGAGGTGGCTGTTCCCAGTCCTGCCGTTGGAAATACGACCTTTACGATATGCCTTTTGGTCAGGAGCGGCAGAGCATTACCGGCAGCATCCCAGAAGAGTTTTCCATGTCTGCGGTAGATATGTCTATGATTGATCATATACCGGATATGATTGACAATGGTGTAGACAGCTTAAAAATCGAAGGGCGGATGAAATCCATTCACTACGTGTCTACCGTTACAAACTGCTATAAAGCTGCGGTTGATGCTTATATGGAGAGTCCAGCCAAATTTGAATCAATCAAGGAAGACCTGATTAATGAATTATGGAAAGTGGCCCAGCGTGAGTTGGCAACTGGCTTTTACTACGGCACGCCAAGTGAAAACGAACAGCTCTTTGGCGCACGCCGGAAAATTCCTCAGTATAAATTTGTTGGAGAAGTACTGGCCTTTGATCCGGATCATATGACAGCAACAATTCGTCAGCGGAATGTCATCTTGGAAGGGGACAGGGTTGAATTTTACGGCCCAGGTTTCCGTCATTTTGAAACCTTCATCAAAGATCTCCATGATGCGGAAGGCCATAAAATTGACCGAGCACCAAACCCTATGGAGATATTGACCATCACAGTACCTCAGGAGGTAAAACCTGGTGATATGATTCGTGCCTGCAAGGAAGGCTTAATTAACCTCTACCAGAAAGATGGGTCCAGCGAAACGATTAGAGCCTAGAATACTAGGCTCTTTTGATATCCTGAGATTGTTTGATAATTAAATAATTGGACTTTTGGAAAGAGTTTTCATATAATGGAGGCACATTAAAGAAGGAGGATAGTATATGTCTTTAGTCGGAAAAGAAATGATTGCATTTTCAGCGGATGCTTACCGCAATGGTGAATTTATCAAGGTAACCAGTGAGGATGTCAAAGGGAAATGGGCTGTCTTTTGTTTCTATCCCGCAGACTTTTCATTTGTCTGCCCAACAGAATTGGGAGATTTGCAGGAGCAGTATGCTGAGTTGCAGTCTCTGGGAGTAGAAGTTTATTCGGTATCAACAGATACCCACTTCGTTCACAAGGCATGGCACGATGATTCAGACGTTGTGGGAACCATTACTTACACCATGATTGGCGACCCATCACACGCTATCTCACAAGGGTTTGATGTTCTTGGCGAAGATGGTTTGGCGCAACGCGGCACCTTCATTGTGGATCCAGACGGTATTATCCAAATGATGGAAATCAATGCGGATGGTATCGGACGTGATGCCAGCACATTGATTGATAAGGTGCACGCTGCCCAATATGTGCGTCAGCATCCAGGTGAAGTTTGCCCAGCAAAATGGAAAGAAGGAGCAGAGACCTTAAAACCTAGTCTTGATCTCGTTGGTAAAATTTAAGGAGGAGACAAATGGCATTAGATGCAGAGATAAAAGCTCAATTAGAACAATATCTAGCCTTGCTGGAATCTGATATTGTCTTGCAGGCGCATTTAGCAGACGATGCTAATTCTCAAAAAGTCAGAAATTTCCTTGAAGAGATTGTGGCCATGTCTGATCGTCTGTCCTTGGAAGACAAAGTCTTAAGCCGAACACCTAGCTTTCAAGTCGCCCAAAAGGGTCAAGAATCTGGTGTTGAATTTGCGGGTCTCCCTCTGGGGCACGAATTTACCTCATTTATACTGGCGCTTTTACAGGTGTCTGGCCGTCCGCCTAAGATTGATTCTGAGCTATCAGAGCGTATCAAGGCGATTCAGACCCCAATGCATTTTGAAACCTATGTCAGCCTGACCTGCCATAACTGCCCCGATGTGGTGCAGGCTTTCAATATCATGTCCGTCTTAAATCCTAAAATTTCCCACACCATGGTTGAGGGAGGAATGTTTCAGGATGAGGTCAAAGAAAAGGGGATCATGTCAGTTCCAACAACCTATAAGGATGGACAAGCATTGACCTCAGGCCGTTCCAGTTTGGAGCAACTCTTAGAGCTTGTGGCAGGTCCTCAGTCTGAAGAGGCTTTTGCGGATAAAGGCGTCTTTGACGTTCTGGTTATCGGGGGCGGTCCGGCAGGTAACAGTGCAGCCATCTATGCTGCTCGTAAAGGTATTAAGACAGGTCTTGTCGCAGAAACCTTTGGTGGGCAGGTCATGGAAACGGTCGGCATTGAAAATATGATTGGAACACCTTATACAGAAGGTCCCCAACTGATGGCTCAGGTGGAACAGCATACCAAAGAATATGATGTGGATATTATGAAAGCGCAAAAAGCCAAATCCATTCAGAAAAAAGATTTGGTTGAGGTTGAGCTGACCAATGGCGCTATTTTGAAAGCCAAATCAGCTATTCTGGCTCTAGGTGCCAAATGGCGCAATATCAATGTGCCTGGAGAAAAAGAATTTTTAACCAAGGGAGTGACTTATTGTCCGCACTGTGATGGCCCGCTTTTTGAAAATCAGAAAGTGGCTGTTATCGGCGGCGGTAATTCCGGTCTGGAAGCAGCTATTGATTTGGCTGGACTGGCCAGTCATGTCTACGTACTCGAGTTTCTGCCTGATTTAAAAGCGGACCAGATTCTACAAGACCGGGCAGCCAAGCTGTCAAATATAACCATCTTGACCAATGTTGCCACCAAGGATATCGTTGGAGATGATCATGTCCGAGGGCTTAATTATATTGACCGTGAAAGCAATCAGGAACATCATCTTGATTTAGAAGGTGTTTTTGTGCAGATTGGTCTGGTTCCAAGCACGGACTGGCTTAAAGATTCAGGAATTGATCTCAATCAGCGAGGTGAAATTAAGGTTGCCAAAGACGGAGCGACTAATCTTCCAGGTATTTTCGCAGCTGGAGACTGTACCGACAGCGCTTATAAGCAAATTATTATTTCGATGGGATCAGGGGCAACAGCAGCCTTAGGTGCTTTTGACTACCTCATCAGACAGTAAGGAAAAGATTGCTTCTAAAGTGTTAGAAATCCAAAAAAAGACCAAGTAAAACTTGGTCTTTTTAAGTCCATTTTTGAGATTGCTTGATGGTTGGCGGGACAAGCGTCAGTTTATCAATGTCTGAGATGGCAATAATCACAGACATATTCTTTTTAAAATTCTTTAAAATTAATTTCCCGGCTTCTTTGTCATACTTGACAATATCCCCTGTAAAGCTTTTCTCTTGGTAGATGACATGGACAGCTTCGTGTTTCTTCAAAGCCTCAGAAATGAGGCGGTGGTGCTGTTTGATTTTATGGTTGACGATAGGCGGCCTGGGACTGGACTCAATAAAGGATGTGAGATGTCCCAGTATAATCTGCAGGAATTTTTTCATGGTATTTTCTTTCAAAAATTGATAGAATGATTATACCTTATTTTCAAGGAAATGAAAAGCTGATTTTTAACGAATAAAGAAAGAGGAGGTGCTATCATGGCAGAATTTACATTTGACATCGAAGAGAAATTATTGGTTTTGTCTGAAAATGAAAAGGGATGGACCAAGGAGCTTAACCGAGTGAGCTTTAATGGTGCGCCGGCCAAGTATGACCTGCGTTCTTGGAGCCCTGATCATAGTAAGATGGGCAAAGGAATTACGCTCACGAATGAAGAGTTTGACGTTCTGGTGACAGCTTTTAAAAAATGAGTCTTATTTAAAATAAGGCTCATTTTTAAGTGCTTGAAAAAGGGGTTTGCTGATTAGTGTGACAAGAATGAGCTTGATCAAATCAGGGATGATAAAAGGAAGGACTCCAACAGCCAGAGCTTGTGACCAAGTCATGCCAGCTACCAGATGGAGGCTGACAACTCCCAGTAAAAATGGGCAGCAGTCTCCTAAAAGATTTGCCAAAAAAGTTTTTAAATAAGAGGACTCTTTGTCAGTCAATAGAGAGGTGATGATGGCAAAGGGAATGTAACCCCATAGATAGCCTGCAGTAGGGCCGAATAAGGCTTGAAAACCTCCTGACCCACCAGCAAAAACGGGCAGCCCCAGAGCACCTAATAAAAGATAAAGAAGGGTACTTAGGACAGCTTCGCGAGGTTTTAGCAAGGTTGCTATAAGAGCTACGGCAAATGTTTGCAAAGTTACTGGAACGGGGCCGATTGGAAGGCTAATTTGTGATAAGACAGCCAAAATAGCAGCGCCAATGGCTGGCAAAATGATTGGGTATAAATTTTTTCTAGACATAGAAACTCCTTTCATCATCATTTAGTTATCCGTAAAAAATAAAAAGGTAACTAAATGATAACCTATTTTAGAAAAATGTCAAGAACTAACTTGAGATTGAGGAGGGTCAGGATAACCGCAATCACATAAGCTAAGATGGAGTTCCATTTTCGATTGACAAACTCTCCCATCATTTTTTTATGAGATGTAAAGTAGACTAAGGGAAAGATGGAGAAGGGCAGGGCAATGGAGAGAAAAACCTGAGAATAGACCAAAAGGTCATCCAGAGTACTTTCCTGATCACCGAATAAAAAAGCGACAATGATGACAGGCAGCAAAGCCAGCAGCCGAGTCAGCAGGCGGATCAGCCATTGGGGGAGTTTCAGGTGAAGAAAACCTTCGGTCACAATTTGGCCTGTTAGAGTACCGGTGATGGTTGAATTTTGCCCGCTGGCTAGGAGTGCCACGGCAAATAAGGTTGATAAGAGCGGACTTGCGATGGCACCGGCAATCTGATTATCCTGAAGCGCCTTGTACATGCTTGAGAAAGCACCTATTTTATCAGCATGGCCAAAGAAGAGACTGGCTCCCAAGATTAACAAAAGTGAATTGACGACAAAGGCCAGTGACAGCTGGATATTGGAATCCCAGGTCATAAAGGTGACGGCTCGCTTAATATCAGCCTTATCTTGATAATTAACCTGTCTGGTCTGGGAGATGGAACTATGCAGATAGAGATTGTGGGGCATTACCGTTGCACCAATGATTCCTAAAGCCAGTGTCAGCGCCTGATTTCCTTTAGAGAGACCGATACCGAGCACTTCCTTATGCGGGAAGAAGCCGTTCACAATACCAGAAAGACTAGGTTTTGACAGGAAAACCAGATAGGCAAAGATAATGAGGATTGTCATAATAAGAGTGGACACTACTGCCTCAATCTTACGAAAGCCTAATTTCATCAGACTTAAGAGTAAAAAGACATCCAAAACCGTTATGAGGATGGAAAAGAGCAGGGGCCAGCCAAAGAGCAGGTGCAGGGCAATTCCTGAGCCGATGACTTCTGCTAAGTCAGTCGCCATCAGTGCTAGCTCGGCAATCAGCCAGAGTCCATACCGAAGCCATTTGGGAAGGTTTCGTGCAGTGACTTGTGCCAAATCCTGCTGGCAGACAATGCCTAACTTCCCAGCCATCTGCTGAAGCTGCATGGCCATTAAGGAAGAGATCAAAACGACTGATAAGAGCAAGTAGCGGTAATGAGCTCCACCGACGACACTTGTTATCCAGTTCCCAGGATCCATATAACCGACGGCAACTAGGCTTCCCGGACCGGAGAAGATGAGCAATGTCTTCCAAAAGGAAGCTTTCTTAGGTACCTTAATAGATTGATTAATATCTTGCAGAGATTTTTGCGATAATGTGTCAGTTTGGTTTTTCACAAGGGTATCTCGTTTCTAAGTTTAGCTGATGTTATTATAGCATAAAGAAACAGACTGACGGTTGTCAGTCTGTTCGTTCTTTTGGCCAGAGAAAACGGACCTCACTTTTTAGATTGCAGCAGATCAGCCAGCCCTATGATGACAAAAACTATTCCTAGCCCGATAAAGGTATATTTGTGACTGAAAAAGCCGTAACTAAGTAAAATAAGGGCAGACAGAAAAGTTATCAGCGGTTTTTTCATCATGGGTTCATTCCTTCAGCAGCATTTCTTGATAAACTTATTTTATCATATTTTGCAGCTTGTTTATAGAAATTGGCCTTGGGGAGATACTTTCCATTAGAAGGTCTAATAAAAGGGGTTGATTATTTCATGGTTGGGAAGAGGAGGATATCTCGGATAGAGGTTGAGTCGGTCATGAGCATAACGAGGCGGTCAATACCGATGCCCAGCCCGCCTGTTGGCGGCATGCCGTACTCTAGTGCTTCGACATAGTCATAGTCAATGCCGGTTGCTTCATCATCTCCCAGTTCTTTTGCCTTGGCCTGAGCTTCAAAACGTTGGAGCTGATCGATTGGATCATTCAGTTCGGTGAAGGCATTGGCGTACTCTTTACCGACGATAAAGAGTTCGAAACGATCGGTAAATCGCTTATCCTCATCATTCATCTTGGCTAAAGGTGAAATCTCAACGGGATGCCCATAGACAAAGGTCGGTTGAATCAGTGTCTCTTCTACAAAGGCTTCAAAGAAGGCGTTGATGATGTGACCAACTGTGAAGTGAGCTTCAACCGGAACCTTGTGTTCCTGTGCCAAAGCCTTAGCTTCATCGAGTGACAGTTCTTGCCAGAAATCAAGTCCAGTCTTTTCCTTAATCAAATCAAGCATGTGGGCCCGTTTAAAAGGTTCATGAATGGCTAGCTCCTGATCTTGGAAGATCAAATTGTCATCTCCTTTGACAGCTTTAGCCACATGCTGAATGATGCCTTCTGTAAGATCCATCACATCCCTGAAATCATGGTAAGCTGTATAGAGTTCTAGCATGGTGAACTCAGGATTATGGGTCTGGTCGATTCCTTCATTACGGAAGACACGGCCAATTTCATAAACCTTTTCCATGCCTCCGACAATGAGCCGTTTCAGATGAAGTTCAAGGGCAATGCGGAGTACCATGTCCATGTCAAGCGCATTATGATGTGTGTTAAAAGGACGGGCAGCGGCACCGCCGGCTTCGTTATGAAGGACAGGAGTCTCTACTTCTAAATAGCCCAAACCATCCAGGTAACGGCGGATTTCAGAAATGACACGGCTGCGTGTCACAAACTTTTCAAAACTGCTGCGGTTTGAAATCAGGTCCAAATAGCGCTTGCGATAGATGGTTTCAACATCAGAGAGACCATGGAATTTTTCAGGCAGCGGACGGAGGGCTTTTGATAAATGGGTTAATTGGTTGGCCTTGATAGACAGCTCCCCCATATCGGTCCGCATAATATCTCCCTCAACACCGATAAAGTCGCCGAGGTCAGCTTTTTTAAAAATCTCGTAATTATCTTCGCCGACAGCATCTTTACGGACGTAAATCTGAATCTGTCCTTCTCGGTCTTGAATATGAGCGAAGCCGACCTTACCTTTGCCGCGTTTGGTCATGATACGTCCGGCAATGGTAGCTTTTTCGTCTAGGTCATGCAATTCTTCTTTGCTTTTATCGGAATACTTTTGCTTTAACTGACCAGATGTCGCTGTGCGTTCAAATCGCTTCCCAAAAGGATCAATCCCTTTTTCTGCCAGAACCGTCATTTTTTCGCGACGGACAAGTTCTTGGTCATTTAATTCTTCCAGATGTTCGTTTGACATGTTTTCCTCCAATAACGTGTTCTTCCTATTTTATCATAAAATCCCCTAGATAGCACTTATTTCTTTAGTGATTTTCCAAGAGGACATTTGAAATCATCATCAAAAAATAGTATAATTTTCAAGGATTAAAAAAGAGAAAGAAGCGCCATGATTACAGCAATCGTTTTTGATGTTGATGATACGATTTATGATCAACAAGCCCCTTACCGCATCGCTATGGAAAAATGTTTCCCTGATTTTGATATGAGCCAGATGAATCAGGCTTACATCCGATTTCGTCATTATTCGGATACAGGTTTCCCCCGTGTGATGGCGGGGGAGTGGACGACCGAGTATTTTCGTTTTTGGCGCTGTCAGCAGACATTGGCCGAATTTGGCTATCGACTGATTGATGAGGAAGAGGGTCGCTATTTTCAAGATATTTATGAAAAAGAACTTGAGAATATTACCATGCTGGATGAGATGCGTCTGACCTTGGACTTTCTAAAGCAGAAGCAGATTCCCATGGGGGTGATTACCAATGGTCCGACAGAGCATCAGCTCAAGAAGGTAAAAAAATTAGGGCTGTATGATTATGTTGAACCCAAACGCGTGCTGGTCAGTCAGGCGACAGGATTTCAAAAACCTCAAAAGGAGATTTTCAATCTGGCAGCTGAGCAGTTTGACATGAATCCGGCGACAACGCTTTATGTTGGGGATTCTTATGATAATGACATCATAGGAGCCTTTCGCAGCGGCTGGCATTCCATGTGGTTCAACCATCGCGGCCGCAGCTTAAGACCAGGTATCAAGCCTGTTTTTGATCTTGAGATTGATTCTTTTCAGCAGCTCTATGGTGCGGTTAAGGTACTGTTTGACCTGCCGACCAATAAGTTTATCTTTGATGCTAATGACAAGCAGAACCCAGTCCTGCAAATGGGTCTCAATAATGGCTTAATGCTGGCAGCTGAGCGGCTGTTGGAAAGTAATATGAGCATCGATAAGGTGGTTATTCTTCTAAGGCTTGATAAGCACCAAGAAAAAATCTTACGCATGAAATATGCCAATTAAAAAAGACCTAGGCTTTCCTAGGTCTTTTATGGTACTGTGACGGGTTCATTGGTTTCTGTCAGCTGGTAGGACGTATCATTCCATTTGAGGAGATTAAAGTGAGAGAAATCATCTGTTTCAAGAATAGTCAGGCTTGAATTATCAAGTCCTCCTCCGCGTCTCAGCTGAGACGATTCAAAACCGAGCAATCGTTGGATAGCTGCGGTCAGCGTAGCTCCGTGGCCGACAATAAGGACATTTTCCTCTTTTTTATCCTTTAGAGATTTGACAAAGTTGAGGATACGCTGGGTAGCTTGATAAACAGATTCTGCCTCGAACATAGAGTTGTTAAATTGTGCTAAATTGTGGCGAAAAGCCTCCATTTGTTTGGGATAGATAGCGCAGACCAGACTGATTTTCTGTCCTTCTAAATTCCCTAAATCCCATTCACGCAGTGCTTTGCTGCAGGTGATTTGGACAGGGGAGTCATTTTCATTCATGATGATGTCTGCGGTTCGATAGGCCCGCTCCAGGTCACTGGAATAGACAGCATCAAATGGAATCGCTTTTAAGTAGCGTCCCAGTTCTTCCGTCTCCTTAATAGAGGACTCAAGCAGAGGAGAATCACCGTTAGCCCCCTGAAAACGCCCTTCCAAATTCCATTCGGTTTTGCCGTGACGAACAAAGTAAAGTTTCATAATACCTCTTCATATAATGCTTTTAATCTCATGTTCCTAACTCTATTATAACAAACCAATAGCTTAAATGGCAAACTTAGGATGGCTGGCAGATATCAGCGAAACGGGCTCCCACAAAATCTGCTAAAGTTTGACTTTTAATCTTGATAGAGCGTCCGAGTTCGCCAGCTGAAACAATCATATCTCCCTTGTCCAGAGCTGATTGGTCGATATAGATAGGGTAGGGGTGCTTTTGCCGGATGCCAATGGGATTGTTGGCACCATGGACGTATCCTGTCGTTTTTTGCAGATCTTTTTGAGGAATCATCTGGACCTTCTTATTGCCAGAAATCTTGGCCAGTTTTTTTTCGGACAGATGTTCTGTTAGAGGGACAATTCCGATAATCGGTCCAGTCTTGTCTCCTATCAGAGCTAGTGTTTTGAAAATATCTCCCTGTTGAATTCCTTCGGGCAGTTGTTGGGTCAAAGCATTTAAAGCCAGACTCTCGTGAGGAATGTCCGCCTTATCCAAAATTTGGTCCACCAAGGTTTTTTTCAGCCTTGTTTTTTTACTCATTTGTATTTTTCCTCAAGCTTGCTCATCCAAGCTCCCAACAGGATTCCCAGAACAAAGAAAATCAGGGTTGCTAACCATGTTCCGATCCCAGTTCCAGCATAAGAAATACTTTCGGCATTACGCGGATTTGGAAGGATAATCAAAAGTGTGCTGGATAGGACTAAACCGATAATCAGGTGGTAAACACGGGAATGATAATGGCTTAAGGCATAGTCCATAACTTTTGAGAAAAGTAGCATGGTGAGAGCACCACCGATGGCAATAGGGAGGAAAACACCGACTAAGTCGAGGTTCTTAAAGCCAGTCAGCATAGGCGTATAAAGCCCCATAATCAACAGCAAGTTGGAAGGGCTGAGACCAGGCACCAGAACACCGAGTGCAATTAAAGCACCCGCTAAAACAAAGCTGGCAAAATTGGCTGGAATAGTACCGACTAAATCATTTAAGAAGTAAAGCAATAGACCTGAAAGGACAAAGGTCAGGCCGAGAAAGGCTAGGTCGACCTTATCTCGTTTGGATTTTTGGGTAGATTCAGCTAAAAGAGAAGGTAGAGTCCCAACGATAGCTCCTGTAAAGGCCCAAAGGACAGGTACCTGATAGTGTTGCAAGAGATATTCCAAAGGAGCAGAGAAAAGCGCAATTCCTAGAATACCACCAATGCCGACAGGGATAAAGAAGAGAACATTTTTGACGAAGTCTTTGGACATGTGGGCCAGAAAGGAGATGATGCGCTCATAAAGTCCTAAGATAGAAGCTAGCACACCGCCGGAAACACCTGGCAGGATAAAGCCAAGTGCAATAATGACTCCCTTAAAGAGTCTTGTAAACCAAGAAATCATAATTTCCTCCAAAAAAAATAGTATAACAAAACTATTATACCATTTTAAAATTGGTTATAGTAGACTTGGACTAAATCTCTAAACTGCTCTAGTCCATAGTCTGTGCCGAAGTAATTTTGACTGGCGGCCGACCAATACTCCTCAGGATCCTGATGATCGGTTCCCCCAAGATATTCAGAAGCCAGTGCATGTGTCCAAAGACTGCCCGAGCCGTCTTTGCTGGCAAGTGTGACGGGGAGCTGATATTTATGGAGCATATAGGCAGTGTAGTAGGCGGCATTAGCAAGCTGTCTGGCGAAGCTGTCTGCATCAGTAAGCCGCGTCATTTCAAATTGGATATAGTAAGGATTGGCTTTGGGACCCGCTCCCTGTGCCATATATTGGTTATCAGCAATTTGGACAATTCTGGTATTGTCAATAAAGGCATGAACAAAAATACCTTGTGTCTGGTAATTTTTTGCCATATAGTTTATTTCATCATTGATATCAGAGCGGTCGTTATCCGTATCATGAATAAGGACACCTTTTGGCTTAGCGTTTGAAGTCGCATAGGCTTTTTTTGCAAACGCATTATTGATTTGATTGTCAATCTGTTCATGAGGGTAATTAAGACTGGCAATGTAGGCATTGATGCTGTTGGATTGAGTAATCTTCAGCTGATTTGCCTTGATGTAATAGAGTTTGTCCTCGTATCTGACCTTAGCAAAGGTTATTTGTTCCCCTTTATAGGAAGTCAAAAGGTAACCTTCCACAGCTAGATTGGTGACGGACGCGATTTTTTTGGTTTGCACCTTGAAAAGATAAGGATAGAGAAGAGTGTCTTCCCCTGGATTTACTGTAGCGATTTCTGAGACAGAGTAGCTGGTCTTAATGTGAATTTTTTCATGATAAATAAAGGCTGAAAGAGCAGCCACTAATAAGCCCAGACTGGCAAAAATCCAGTATTTTCGAGATATAGCCTGTTTTTTAGTTTTCCGTTTCTTCCGTCTTTGATATTTTTTAGCCATGACTTTATCATAACATGATTGGACTAAAAAAACTGGAATTCTGCGAGTTTTCTTAATCAGCTAAAAAGAATTGTTTTTGTTTGGGAATAAGGACAAGGAGGACCAAGAGGACAGCGAAAAAGGTCAAGATACCTGCGCTGCCATTGACAGTGAAAGAGTACCAAAAAGGAGACATCCCTTTCGGAGCATAAGAACCCCAAAAGATAAAGCCGGCAACATAGTGCCAAAAATAACGAAGGCCGACAGCGAATGCTGCCCCTAGACTGGCATAGGCAAGTGATCTGCCGATCTCATCTTTTTTCAAGGCCTTTTTCAGATAAGGTGATATAACCCCGGCTAATCCCATAGAAGCAAAGGCGAGCACATATTCAATAAAAACCTGAGAAAGTGATAGGTAGTAAACTTTTGCCAAGACAAAGTGCAGCAGTCCCCAAAGCAGACCGGCCAGCAGGCCATATTTCGTGCCTCGTCTGAGTGAGAAGAGGACTAGTGGAATGGCTCCGAAAGAAGGTGTAAACCAGCTGGCAAAGTCCGGAATAAATGATAAGGCCATTGCTAAAGCAGCAAAAAGGGCAGTTTCGACAAGAATGACGAGATTTTTTGACATAAAAAGACTCCTTTCAGCAAAGGAGCCTAGATGTTTTAGTCACTTGTCATCACAATTCCCCACGCTAGTCTTAACTAGATCAGGTCCTTAGGATTTCGCCGTAGCGATCTCAGCAAGAAGCACTCCCTTGTGTTTTTATATTAATGTATATTCTTATTATAAGTAATGGAACAAGCTTGGTTAAGCCTAGTTACTGATTTTTCCGAAAAGTTTCTCAAAGGTTGTTTTGGTATCCTTATTGACTGAAATCTGGTTTAAATCCAGCGGCTGGCTGAAACCATTGAGATAACCTTGGGAGGTGTACTGATGTAGGTCATAATCCAGTTCCGTCTTCGGAGTGGCTTCAAAATAACCAGAATCCGTTCCATAAGTCGGAATCCAAATGGCGTCAAATCCATCAGTTGAGATGCTGTGTTCTTCCATGAAGTAGGTTCCAATATAGATACCGATATTTTCTGCACCAAGACGCCGCAGTTCATCCCTAAAGGCTTTTACCCCTTTGTCCATGTTAGACATGGTCTTTTCTTCCACATCTAGCCAGTAGTAGGTCGGATTAAAAGGTGACGCATTCTTATAGAAGGTCTGTGCCTCTTTTTTCATTTCCTTAACGCTAGAACCTCTGACATAGGCATATACCGCGACAGGAACATTGCGTTTCTGGAATTCTTTAATGTGTGTCTTAAAGGATTTATCGATACCAGAACTATGAGCAGCATTATTCTTTTTAGAAATCCCTGAGCCCCCCTGAACACGAACAATAGCTCCTGAAATATTTTGGGATAAGGTGTCATAGTCAATCTCACTTGGCAGCTGCCAACCGGAGACATCGATAATCGGATTAAGCACAAATTCGTTGTCATCTGAGTTTGTCGTTATTTTCGTTTTTGTCTGGCCCGTCAGAGGCTTCTCCTTTTGGGCAGTAGCCAGTTCTTTACTTTTTATCTTGTCAGAATTGATTTTACCAATAATGACGAAGGAAAGCACTAGGGCAAAGAAAGCGAGTACAAACACAGGCTTAATTCTTCTTCTCATCAGTCCTATTTTATCTTAAAGTCTGCAAAAAAGCAAAGCAGGGCACTTTTTCGGCCCTAAATGACCTTCTTTTTCTTTTTTCCTGCCTAAAATGACAAGCGTGAGGCTGTCATAAAGTCATACTTGACAGAAGAAAAGCAATGGGCTACATTAGACATTGTGAAAGAAATCTGGGAGATAAGATGACACTTAAAAAAATAAGCCGGATTGCCGTATTTTCGGCCTTGTGCATTGCTCTTCGCCTTGCCTTTGGGTTATTTCCAAATATAAAGCCAATAACAGCCATTTTTTTAAGCTATACGCTGTTTTATGGATTGGGAGAGGGCCTATTGGTGATGGTCATGACTATGCTGATCACTAGTTTTGTTCTAGGTTTCGGCCCATGGGTTCTGGGGCAATTCATCAGTTATGCAGCTGCTCTGTGTTTTTGGTTTTTCCTCTATCATCCTGCTTTGAGACGGATTAAGGCGGCTGGAAAGAAGCAGCTTTTGGAGAGTCTAGGAGCAGGTCTTGCAGCACTGATTTATGGTATCATGATTGATACCTATTCAGCTGTGCTTTTTGGAAGTCCGGTGTGGCCGATGTTGATATCGGGTCTTTACTTTAATTTAGCCCACTGTTTATCAACGGTTTTGTTTTACCCCCTCATTACAACTATTTTTAGGAGATTTACCACTTATGAAGAAAATCTTTAGCTTTTTGACGTTATTTCTCTCTTTTTTGCTACTGACAGCCTGTGCTCAATCCGAGTCGACTGGCAGCAGGAGCAGCAAAGAGCTTAAAGTTCAGCTCATTGTGACTGTTGGTACCAATACAACTGATGAGGTCGTTACCTTTGAAAAAGGAGATACCGTCATGGATGTCTTGAAGGCTAATTACAAGGTCAAGGAGACCAACGGTTTTATTACCTCTATTGACGGTAAGCAACAGGATGAAAAGGCCGGGCTTTATTGGATGTTTAAGGTTAATGGGAAACTGGCCTCTAAAGCTGCCAACCAGATCAAAGCCAAAGACGGTGATAAAATTGAGTTTTATCAAAAAGTATATTCTGATGAAGACTAGGCAAACTAGTCTTTTTTTATTGAAAATGCACAAAAATCAGAAAATTGACAAAGTAAAAGAAGCTTCTCACCTATTTAACATTTACTTTTATTTTAAAAGTGATATGATAGAAGAAATAAAATAGAAAGAGGAGTGAACTTGTGCCTTTCAATCGCTTAGAAAATAGTAAAAATAAGGAAGTTATCCGAGAAGAAATCACTATTTTGACGGATTTGTTAAATCAAGCAACGCAGTCAATGGTGAAAGCGTCCACCTTTGATAAAATCAATCTTTTGAAAGATCTTTCTGTTCAGGGAAAACACCAGGAGTTGGAAGCAGAGGTTGCAAAACTCTCAACAGATGAAATGGAAGTTGTGTCCAGATACTTTTCTATTTTACCGCTTCTCATCAATATTTCTGAAGATGTGGATTTAGCTTATCAAATTAACTATATGAATAATACGGATCAAGACTATCTTGGCAAATTATCATCAGCTATTGAGTTGGTTTCCGGTCAGGAGAAAGCCCAAGAACTGCTGGAAAATGTCAATGTTGTCCCTGTATTGACGGCCCATCCGACGCAGGTGCAGCGTAAGACCATGCTTGATCTGACCAATAAGATTCACGACCTTCTTCGAAAGTATCGCGATGTCAAATCGGGTTCTTTCAATAGAAAAAAATGGTATGAAGATATGCGCCGTTATATTGAAATTATCATGCAGACGGACATTATTCGGGAGAAAAAGCTTAAGGTCACTAATGAAATCACTAATGTCATGGAATACTACAATCCTTCTCTGATTAAAGCGATTACTAAATTTGTCACCGAATACAAGGAATTGGCTTCTCATCAGGGAATCACATTAAAAGATGCGAAACCCATCACTATGGGGATGTGGATAGGGGGAGACAGAGACGGTAATCCTTATGTGACAGCTGAGACCCTTAAATTATCAGCGACGGTTCAAAGCGAAGTCATTCTCACTTACTACTTAGAAAAGATTGCTGTTTTGTATCGAACATTTTCCCTGTCAACGAGTCTTTCTCAGGTCAGTCCTAGAGTATCCAAAATGGCAGAACTGTCGAGGGATTTATCAGAATACCGTGAAAAGGAACCTTATCGCAAGGCTTTCTATTATATTGAGGAAAAACTGGAAAACACACTTGCTTTTATCAAAAAGGATCTTTTAGTAGAGCCTTATTATGCAAAAGCGGCAGATTTCAAGGAAGATCTCCTAACAATCCGAGCATCCTTGCTGGAAAATAATGATGAGGCTTTGATTACAGGTGATTTGACAGAGATTTTGCAAGCCGTGGATATTTTTGGTTTTTACCTGGCTAGTATTGATATGCGTCAGGACTCAAGCGTGCATGAAGCCTGTGTTGCTGAACTTTTAAAATCAGCTAACATTGAAGCAGATTACAGCAGTCTTTCAGAAGAGCAGAAATGTCAGGTTCTCCTGAAGGAGTTGCTGGAGGATCCAAGAACTCTGTCGTCATCTCAGGCTGATAAGTCTGAATTGCTCCAAAAAGAGCTAGCTATTTTTCAGGCGGCGCGTGAGCTGAAAGATAAACTTGGAGATGAAGTTATCAAACAGCATATCATCTCTCATACTGAGAGTGTTTCTGATATGTTTGAACTGGCTATCATGTTAAAAGAAGTTGGCCTCCTCAATGATCAAAGTGCTCGTATTCAGGTTGTTCCTCTCTTTGAAACCATTGAAGATCTAGATAATTCGAGAGCGATTATGAGAGAATACCTCGATTATGACCTTGTCAAGAGATGGATTGCCTCTAAGAATAACTATCAGGAAATCATGCTAGGGTATTCAGACTCTAATAAAGACGGTGGCTATCTGTCATCAGGTTGGACGCTTTATAAGGCCCAAAATGAATTGACTGACATTGGAGCAGAACGAGGGGTTAAGATTACCTTCTTCCACGGACGCGGCGGAACGGTTGGACGTGGTGGTGGTCCTTCTTATGAAGCAATTACCTCGCAACCTTTTGGTTCCATCAATGATCGTATTCGCCTGACAGAACAAGGGGAAGTCATCGGAAATAAATATGGCAACAAGGATGTGGCTTATTATAATTTAGAAATGATGGTTTCAGCTACCTTGGATCGTATCGTTACTCGGAGGGTTGTAGACGGCGAAAAGCTATTTGGCTACCGTGACATTATGGATGGTATCGTTGCAGATAGTAACATTATTTATAGGGATCTTGTTTTTGGCAATGATCATTTCTATGACTATTTCTTTTCGGCTAGTCCAATTCGTGAGATTTCCAGTCTAAATATCGGTTCCAGACCAGCTGCTCGGAAAACAATTACTGAGATCAGTGGGCTGCGCGCTATCCCTTGGGTCTTCTCTTGGTCACAAAACCGCATTATGTTTCCAGGCTGGTATGGAGTAGGGTCTGCTTTTAAGCAGTTTATTGATAAGGATCCTGCTAATTTATCAAAATTGCAGGATATGTATCAAAATTGGCCTTTCTTCCACTCGCTCTTGTCAAATGTTGATATGGTGCTGTCAAAAGCAGATATGAATATTGCTTTTGAATATGCAAAACTTTGTCAGGACGAGGAAACCAGAGAAGTCTTTAATATCATCTTGGACGAATGGCAGCTGACGAAGAATATTATTTTAGCCATTGAAAATCAAAAGAGTTTCTTGGAGGAAAATAAATTTCTTAAAGCCAGCCTAGATTTCCGTATGCCTTATTTCAATGTATTGAATTATGTCCAAATCGAGTTAATTAAACGTCAGCGGAATGGAGAATTGTCTGAGGATCACCTCAGCCTTATCCATACAACAATTAACGGGATTGCGACAGGATTGCGTAATTCAGGTTAGAAAACTAGGAGAAATCCTAGTTTTTCTTTTGCTTTTGTTTCCCTCTAAAAGATGATATAATGCTAATGTTATTGACAAGAAAATAGTGAAGAGGTTCCCATGAAGATTAACAAAAGGCACCTGCTCAATTATTCCATTCTCTTGCCTTATTTGATTCTGTCTGTTTTGGGACTAATTGTAGTCTACTCAACCACTAGCGCAAGCCTCATCCAATATGGGTTGAATCCCTTCAGATCAGTTATCAACCAAGGTGTTTTTTGGATAATTAGTATTTTAGCCATTCTGTTTATATATCACCTAAGATTAAATTTTTTAAAGAATAAAGCAACTTTAACCGTTGCTATGTTGGTTGAAGTTGTCCTTTTGCTGGTTGCCCGTTTCTTCACTAAAGAAGTCAATGGGGCTCACGGATGGATTGTTTTAGGGCCCATTAGTTTTCAGCCAGCAGAGTATCTTAAGCTGATTATGGTTTGGTTTTTAGCCTATACCTTTGCTAAGAAACAGCATGACATTGAAGTGTATGATTATCAGGCCCTCACCAAACGCAAATGGATTCCAAGAAGGATGGATGATCTGAAAGATTGGCGTGTCTATGCCCTATTCTTGATTCTTCTGGTAGCCGCACAGCCGGACTTAGGAAATGCAACCATTATTGTTTTGACGGCTGTGATTATGTATTCGATCAGTGGGATTGGTTACCGCTGGTTTTCAGCCTTACTGACCAGTATCGTGACCCTCTCAGCTTTATTCCTAGGACTTATTAGTGTTGTTGGCGTGGAAACCATGAGTAAAGTTCCCTTCTTTGGCTATGTTGCCAAGCGTTTCAGTGCTTTCTTCAATCCCTTTAAAGATGTGACAGATGCAGGTCACCAGTTGGCCAACTCTTACTATGCGATGAGTAACGGCGGCTGGTTTGGTCGCGGTCTTGGAAATTCTATTGAAAAACGTGGTTATCTGCCAGAAGCGCAAACGGACTTTGTTTTTTCAATCGTCATTGAGGAACTGGGCCTTATTGGAGCCGGCCTTATTTTAGCTCTGGTCTTCTTTCTCATTTTAAGGATTCTCCTTGTAGGTGTTAAAGCGAAGAATCCATTTAATGCCATGATTGCACTAGGTGTTGGGGCGATGCTTCTCATGCAGGTCTTTGTTAATATTGGTGGTATCTCAGGTTTAATTCCCTCGACAGGGGTGACTTTTCCTTTCCTGTCTCAAGGTGGGAATAGCCTCTTAGTTTTATCAGTAGCCATCGGTTTTGTCCTGAATATTGATGCCAATGAAAAACGTGAAGAGATTTATCGGGAAGCTGATGAAGCTCAGCGTGATCCAGAAGATGTTTTTGTTGAGGAAAGGTATCAATCAAACTATAACTAAAAATCGGAATGATCCGATTTTTTTTGTAACCAGATAGGCTGTTCAATCGTTATATAAGTGAAAAGGAGGTGAGGATGATTAAGCTAGATGATTATGAAAAAGAACTGCTGGGCTTTGCTAGGGAGATAGTTTATTACTTAAAAAAATCAGGTGTTGCCCCAGAGACAGCTTTTGATATCAGCCAAGATATTCTTGTCAAGATGCTAGAAAGCGAGATTGTTCTCCCGCCTGAAAAAATGAGAGCCTGGATGTACCGAACAGCTATTAGAACTTATATTGACACATATCGCCGCGATAAGAAATATCAAGAGATTTTGCAAAAAGAATTCTTTGGTAAAGAGTCCGTTCAGAGGATCGATGGTTTGGATTATGAACCACTTTATCAAGCTGTTCGTTCCCTAAAGGAAAACTATCGTATGGTTGTTGAATTATATTATTTCCAAGAGCTGTCAGTTCATGAAATTAGTCAAGTGCTTCATTTATCGATCAGCAATGTCAAAGTCATCCTGATGAGGGGGCGCCGGCAGTTGCGCGAAATTTTAGAGAAAGAAGGATACCATAATGAAGATTTCCAATGATTTTGAAAAAATTGCCAAGAAAAGTAAACGCCGAACCTTAATTAAAACGGTCGTTTTGACTAGCCTGGTGGTGATGTTTAGTTTAGGACTGGGTATCAAGGTTTTAAGGGAAGTAACCAATCACAATGCTAACCGTATCAAAGACAGCTACCTTTTGATGTCGGAAGTTGCTTATCCTAATATTTCCCACCAAAATTGGTATTTTAATCCCACTTCCTTATTTACCGGTCAGTTTGAATCTAATCGGAGTAAGAATATTGATGGGATTGAAATTCCTTATGAAAGTATGGAGGGGCGTTATTCCCTGATTTATTCTGACAGAGTTGATATGAATGACTGGACTTATCTGAGCAGCGATCGTCGATCGGTTTATACCCAGCAGAATAAATATAAAGTACCCATCTTTTATAATATCAATCACCAATCGACCGAGCACAGCGCAAAAGTCACTCAAGATGTTGATAGTCTTGCTCAAATGAAAAATCAGGCCGTAGAAGTAGCAGTCACTTTCGATAAACCTTACACCTATGAAGAAATAAAAGAAAGGCTGCCGGATAATTTACTGCTGAATTGGTTATGGATCGGCACCAGCAGCAAGTTTGATACGTCCTATCTTTCTCCTCAAGATCAGCTGGGCTTGGCAGCATCAGATTCGGGTCTCTTATCCAACTATGATTTCAAGACCTTTTCGAGAAATTTGAAAAAAGCGGTATCCCAAAAGTATCTGGATGTCAATTTTGGAGACGACTTGGTACTGAAAGATGACGCCAAAACTTTTTTAAAGGAAAACAAGACTTTCCAAACAGCCAAGTTTTCAGGGATAATATTGACAGGAAAGGCGGAAAACTTTGCGCAACTCAAAGGCAAAACATGGATTTATGCGACAAATATTGGTCAATCGGTGGCTATCTTACCCTACCACAGACTGACCAAATAAAGAATGTTCAAAAAAGACATAAAGTACTTGCATTTCTTGGACAATTTGTTAAAATAGTAAGGTAAAGTTAGACTGTATTGCCTACTGTCTATCTATAAAATATATTTTATTGGAGGCTTTTCCCAAAATGGCAAAAGAAAAATACGATCGTAGTAAACCTCACGTTAACATTGGTACCATTGGACACGTTGACCACGGTAAAACTACTTTGACTGCAGCTATCACAACTGTTCTTGCACGTCGTCTTCCAAGTGCTGTTAACCAGCCTAAAGACTATGCATCCATCGATGCTGCTCCAGAAGAACGCGAACGCGGTATCACTATCAACACTGCACACGTTGAGTATGAAACTGAGAACCGTCACTATGCGCATATCGACGCTCCAGGACACGCGGACTATGTTAAAAACATGATCACTGGTGCTGCCCAAATGGACGGTGCAATCCTTGTAGTAGCTTCTACAGATGGACCAATGCCACAAACTCGTGAGCACATCCTTCTTTCACGTCAGGTAGGTGTTAAACACCTTATCGTCTTCATGAACAAAGTTGACTTGGTTGACGATGAAGAATTGCTTGAATTGGTTGAAATGGAAATCCGTGACCTGCTTTCAGAATATGATTTCCCAGGTGATGACCTTCCAGTTATCCAAGGTTCAGCTCTTAAAGCGCTTGAAGGTGATACTGCTCAAGAAGATGTTATCATGGAATTGATGAAAACCGTTGATGAGTACATCCCAGAACCAGAACGTGATACTGACAAACCATTGCTTCTTCCAGTCGAAGATGTATTCTCAATCACAGGTCGTGGTACTGTAGCTTCAGGACGTATCGATCGTGGTACTGTAAGAGTCAACGATGAAGTTGAAATCGTTGGTATCAAAGACGAAATCACTAAAGCAGTTGTTACCGGTGTTGAAATGTTCCGTAAACAATTGGACGAAGGTCTTGCTGGTGATAACGTTGGTGTGCTTCTCCGTGGTGTGCAACGTGATGAAATCGAACGTGGTCAAGTATTGGCTAAACCAGGTTCAATCAACCCACACACTAAATTTAAAGGTGAAGTTTACATCCTTACTAAAGAAGAAGGTGGACGTCATACACCATTCTTCAACAACTACCGTCCACAGTTCTACTTCCGTACAACTGACGTAACTGGTTCAATCGAATTGCCAGCAGGTACTGAAATGGTTATGCCTGGTGATAACGTGACTATCGACGTTGAATTGATCCACCCAATCGCCGTTGAACAAGGTACTACTTTCTCTATTCGTGAAGGTGGACGTACTGTTGGTTCAGGTATCGTTTCAGAAATCGAAGCTTAAGAAATTAAGTTCCCATCTAGCAATTAGAGTCAGACAACTCTTAATTGGCTCACTACCGCAAGGTAGTGAGTTTTTTTATGTTTGGAATTACCTAACAGAAGTGGGATGGTAAAGTAGGAAATCCCTAGAACAGAAGTTCTAGGGATTTTTGCATCGTTTACAATTTTTTAGGGTCATTGACAAAGGAGCGGACCACGGTTCCACAGGTTTTGCAGATGTCGTGGTAGAGGGTTTGGCCGTTAAAGGCCATTTTTTTGTCTGCAGGAGTTACGCCAGCATAGCCGTGTGGTTGTTTGCAAAGGATGGTATCGGAAGCCCCGCAGTATGAGCAAGTTATAGTTTTAGTCATTTTTTGCCTCCTTTTTAAGTTGAAAGAGTTCTTCGACATGACAATTAAAAATGTCAGCAATCTTTAATGCCATTTCAAGTGAGGGGTTGTAACGGTTATTTTCCAGATGTACAATGGTTTCCCGTCGTACACCGACTAATTGAGCTAGTTCTTGTTGGCTCATTTTTCTCTCTTTCCGCCAGTCTTTGAGGTTGGTTATGATATTTGCCATTTTAGTCACCTCTCTTTTCGAAGACGAAAAAGGCAAAGTCAAAGATCAAAATCATAGCAGCACTGAAAATCAAAATCATACCAGCCTGCAGAGTGAAGGGAATAAAGAAAGTGAAGACACTGAGAAGTAGAAAGCCAAGTAAGAGGACGACCAGTGTGAGGCAGGCTGCCTTTGACAAATCAGCGTAGAAGCGCTCATCGGGTCTTTCCTCTACTTTCTTAAAAGCAAAGTAGAGGAAGAAAAGAACCATAGTGAAAAGGCAACTCCCACAAATAAGATGTGTCATCCAAGTGAAGGGTAGTATAGCCCAAAGCCCCTTGATGTAAATAGCCATAGCTAAAAATAGAGTTAGGGTATAGAGTTTTTCGGTCAGACCGAAATGGCCTTCTTCTTTCGGTGGTGTTTTCATCTTTGCGAAAATGATAAAAATGATGATTTGATAGAGGCTTAAAATACCTAAAATAGTGTGCTTTATCCACAAAGGATGTGAATTAGGCGTGAAGAGCCAGATACCAATTGTTATAACCATTCCGATAATGAATGTCCATTTAGATTGTTTATTCATGAACCGTCCTCCTTACTATTGAATCTTAGGTTCGCGTTTTATAGGAAAGATCTTTTTTTATGCACGCAAAGTGATATATTTATAACTCTTTCTGTTATAAATATATCACTTTACAAGATCTTTGTCAAGAAAAATGTGAGGTATTTATAACTTATTTTTTGTGATGGTATGGGATGTGAAACATAGAATGGGTTGTTTCATAATCGCTTATAAAATGCAGTAAATAGTCTTTAATATTTCTTAGAAATGTGCTACAATGATGGTTGTAAAATAAAAGAAGAAGAGGTATGTGAAATGTCACGTAAACCAATTATTGCTGGAAACTGGAAAATGAACAAAAACCCTCAAGAAGCACAAGAATTTGTTGCAGCTTTGGAAGGTAAATTGCCTGCTGGCGACAAAATTGAAGCAGCTATCGCAGCCCCAGCTGTTGATTTAAATGCTCTCTTATGGTTCGCGAAAGATTCTGAATTAAAAGTTGCTGCTCAAAACTGCTACTTTGAAGATGCGGGTGCCTTCACTGGTGAAACGTCTCCAAAAGTATTGGCTGAAATGGGTGTTGATTATGTTGTTATCGGTCACTCAGAGCGTCGCGATTACTTCCATGAAACAGATGAAGACATCAATAAAAAAGCACATGCTATCTTCCGTAATGGTTTGCTGCCAATCATTTGCTGTGGTGAGTCACTTGAAACCTATGAAGCTGGTAAAGCAGTTGAGTTTGTAGGGGCTCAAGTCTCTGCAGCCTTGAAAGGCTTGTCTGCTGATCAAGTTGCGTCATTGGTTATCGCTTATGAACCAATTTGGGCAATCGGGACAGGTAAATCTGCGACTCAAGATGATGCACAAAACATGTGTAAAGCGGTTCGTGATGTTGTGGCTGCAGATTTCGGTCAAGAAGTAGCTGATAAAGTTCGCGTTCAATACGGTGGTTCTGTTAAACCTGAAAATGTTGCTGATTACATGGCTTGTCCAGATGTTGATGGCGCACTCGTTGGTGGTGCCTCACTTGAAGCTGAGAGCTTCTTAGCTTTACTTGATTTTGTCAAATAAGTCAAGCAGCTTAGATGAAAAACACGGTTGATTTTATCAACCGTGTTTTTCATCTTGCAATTTTAAACTAAGCAGAAGTTACCTACTCGCTTTTGTTGAAGGGGATTAGAGCATTTGCTGTTGTTGCTGATTCACCTGTTGCAAGGATGTTGAAAATACATACGAAAATAGATTGAAATTTTTTTCTTGCTGTTTAGGATAAAATCCATACCATTTGCGACTTTTTATTTTGGTTTGAGCATAAAAGTGTTATACTCAATCTGTCAGCTGGCCAGCCAGACAAAGAATTAAAATGGGGGATGTATGATATGACGACAACAGTATGTGAACGATTTGATGTAATGGATAATGAATCCCTTTCTGCAGTTAAAGGAGGATTGTCGGACTGTGCACTGGGAATTCTTAGTACAGGTGGACTTGGAGCAGTCGGTGGTCCTGGGGGTTAGTTGGTGGTGCAATGGTTGGGGCAGCAACGTTCTGTTTTTAGTAAGAATAGTTGAAAACAGAGTAGCTATGGAATGGAGGTAAGTTATGAATAACTACATTTTAGAACAATTTGAAGTCATTGATGTAAAAACGCTATCCAAGATTAATGGTAGTGGTTACGGTACTCAATGTATCTTAGGTACTGTCGGGGTACTATTATGGGCGGTACACTTTTTGGTATAGGTGGTGCTGCTGCTGGTTTTGCAGGTGGCAGTACTGCTTTTTGTTACAATACTGTTCATTGATTGTATTATCTGAGTTAATGCTGTGAAAAAATATCTAGTCGTTCCTTGTACATTGGTTATTATATGTTTAGGGGTTAGGGTTCTTTTTACTTCAAATAATGTTGTGCAGATGCTATTTGCTTTCATTGGTATGTTGCTGTTTTTATTTGGTATGTTAAGGGAATATAAGAAGATGGACAAAAAATGAGTTTATCTATCAGGCTTTGCATGCAGCTTTAAATGGTCATGTTGCAGAAGGAGCTATGCTTATCTGAGTACCTTCAGGCATGTTATGGATCTTTATGCTTGTGGTCGGACGGGCGGAATAGTGCTAAATATCCCTATTTGTTAAGTAAGTTTTTCTCTAAATAAAAGAGGTGTGATTAGGAGTAGATTCACAATAGATGGCATTATCGGGGGGATAGATAACAATTTCGTTTGTCCTCTATGAAGGGTTTGGCAGTCGAATCTAGCAAACAATGCAAAAAGAAGTCCCTTATCTGGAGGCTTCTTTTTGCATTGTTTGGTGATAGTGGACTAGCGCCTTAAAATCTTTTTAAGTGCTTG
Organism: Streptococcus ferus DSM 20646; assembly: GCF_000372425.1. Lineage (GTDB taxonomy): Bacteria > Bacillota > Bacilli > Lactobacillales > Streptococcaceae > Streptococcus > Streptococcus ferus. The sequence continues at coordinate 266,983 of NZ_AQVD01000002.1, read as the reverse complement.
AATGAGTTTATATTTCAATGGTTTTGGGTGGTAGCGGAAGGTTCCCATCTTACGGACAATATAGCCGTTGAAGTTCTGTTTGAAGCGAAGTACACCATCTGAGCCGTCGAAATGTCCCGTAATCCCTAATAAATTATAAAAAGGAATGCCGCGTTTGATGGCCTCCAGCATGACATGTTCCTGAAGCAGGGCTGGAGCGTAGAATTTATTAAATTCAGGATAGGAACCGGAGAAAAGGTAAACGGCTTCCTGGGGAGTGTAGACGAAGAGACTGCCTGCCAAAATAATATCGTCATTTCCATATTTGGCAATCAGTTCTTTAGCCTCTTTCAGCCGTTCACTAAAGGTGTCAAATTGACTGGAGAGCTCTCTTAACTGATTATGCTTCTTATCGGATGAGGGATTTTGTTCCAAATCCTTCTGTAATTTTTGGATTTTAGTGGCTAGTTTATCCTGATCTTTTTTTAGGTGGTTGCGGTAGTCCTGAAAATTAAGGCTGGCAACCATGAACTCTGCTTGTGACCCAAAGGCATCATAGAAATCTTGATAATAATCTAAACTCTTGTCACTATAATCACGACGATTAGAAGTTGCGGATGTGATTTCTTTAAAAAGATGCAAGTCATCACGGTTTAACCGGCGAATCTTAGTGCCGAAGGTTTTGGCCTTTTTGACCAAAGGACGCCCTTTCTTACTGAAAGATTTGAGCAGCGTCTGGTCACTAAGGCTTGACAAATCCTTAACATAAAGCCAATTAGGTTCACCGCCGGGATAGCCAAACTGAAGACCGTCATGGACATAAGCTAAGTCCGTCAGCATGGTAATCAGCTGATCCTGCTTAGGATCTTGCGCTTTCCCATCTGAATCAAAGGTTTGGTAAGTATCATACGGCTTCACGACTAATTCAAGAGCTCCCTTTGCCTGAGCATACTCTTTGAGCTCTGAATAAAACTGAGCTAGGTAGTCAGGATTGGTAACGACCGGCCCACAATTGATTTCCAAATAACGTCCGCCAGTCATGGGAGTGCTGAACAAGAGGGCTGATACCTGAATCTGATCATCTTCCAGAAGAGCGATATAATCGGTATCAAAGCCTCTTTTTGAAAGTAAGTCCGCCATTTCCGCAGTTTGCATAAATGACTTCTGACTGGCCTTTTGACTGTGTGCTAAAAAGGCTTCCTTGCTGATGCTTGTTAAAGACATTAATGATTGCTCCTAAATTTCTTGCGCAGGGTATAGGCGTAGTTGGAGAGTTTATAGAGAGGGCTAACCGGTAGGTTGAACTCCCCGATAAATTCTTCAATTTCAGGTTTGAACTTTGATTTAAAGTTGAACAGTCCGCCGGAGAGGTCATTTTCAATGCCTCCCAGATTTTGCCATTGACAGCCTCTTTCAAAGGCATGATTAGCCGTTTCAAACCAGGTATAGAGTGCAGCCTGATAGCGTCGGAATTCCTCGTCCATACCAGCATAGATGTTTTCGGAGGTTCCGCCAAACTCCAGGGTTAAGGTTCCAGCTAGGGGAACCGTTTGTTTGCCCTTGGCAAGCTGTTCTTTGAGAAAGTTGATTTCGTCTGTTAAACGTCCAATGTCATTTTTGGTGTTGTCAATTTTACCGGGTTTGACCTTATCATCATAGGATGACAGAAGGTTTTGTTTTTGCTCTAATTGTTGGTCTAAATCTGCCAAACGGTCTTTTAGATTTAAGGTAGCTAAGGTGATGTAGGAATGTTTCGGGTAGGTTTCTAAAAGTTTGCGGTAGTAATCGATACCTCTGAGATGGATGGCTTTTCGGTCTTCTGTCTTTTTCATTAGGTCTGAGAAATCAGCTAAAAGTTCATGACTTCCGAAGCGAACAGAGACGCCTTTATTTTTAGCTGTTCGAATCGCTTGCCGCATTTTTTTAGAAAGTCCAGCTTCTGAAAAGTCTTGCGCATAGATATTAGCCTGAAAACGAGGCTGAATATTCTCCGCCATGTCGCTGGTGCGGCCCAGCCACTCGCAGCCATACGCTTTAAGAGTGTCGATGATTTCTTGTGCATCAGGGTTGGAGACAGGCTCCGCATCAATCTGAAAATGCTCAAACAAGATGAAGGGATCAAACTTGATAAACAGGGCACGCTTGGCTTTAGCTACTGTTTTTAAAGAGTCGAGGACGAAAGTAAGCAGTTCCCGATTTTGGTAGTCCATGACGGGACCGCGCGGGATATAAAACATGGTCATGCCTAGAGGGAGAGGACGGATTAGGATAGAGGCAGAAGCGACTAAGGTTTGATCTTGATAAAAGCCAATTCTCTCATTTCCCCAGTCATCTTTCACCTGTGCCCAGTTGGCACTCTGCAGGAGATTCGTCTGCTGGCTCTTTTTGACAAAGCTGTCGTGTTCTTCTTTAGAAATACCGATTTTATAAGAATACATTAGTTTAATACCCACTCTCTGATGGCGTGTGCAACACCGCTCTCTTCGTTAGATTTGGTGATATATTTGGCGATTTTCTTTAATTCTGGATTGCCGTTTGCCATGACAACAGGATTTCCTGAAACTTCTAACATGGCACGGTCGTTTTCTTCATCTCCGATAGCCATCGTCTCTTCTTTTGACAGCCCTAATGTTTCGGCCAAATGCAGAAGGGCTTCCCCTTTGCTGACGGCCTTAGGGATAATCTCTAGGTAGAAGGGAGTTGATTTCACAATGGTAAATCTCTCATAGAATTCCTGGGGAATTTTAGCAATGGCAGCATCTAAGAGAGCCGGTTCATCAATCATCATGGTCTTAATGATTTCTTTATCCGTCATTTCTTCAGGTGTCCGGTAAAAGACAGGCATATTGACTAAGGTTGCCTCGTGTACGGTATATTTGCCAATATCGCGGTTTGCCGTATAGATGCCCTCTTTTGTGATGGCATGAAAGTGCACGCCGAGTTTACGGCTGAGCAGTTCAATATCTAAATAATCGTCGTAAGGGAGGGTCTCTTTGATGATTTCTTGTCCAGTTGCAGTGTCAAGAACCAGTCCGCCGTTAAAGGTAATCACAAGGTCTCCAGGATCTTTGAGCTGAAGGTCTTGCAGAAGATTTTCGACACCGATAATAGGTCGTCCAGTTGCTAGGACAATCTTAACCCCAGCCGCTTTGGCAGCTTGAATAGCTTCAAAAACCTGAGGCGTGATCTCTCGTTTGTTGGTTAGTAGGGTTCCGTCAATATCAACAGTAACTAATTTGATGGCCATAATATTCTCCAATAGTGGGTGATGTGTAATTTCTTTCCTTATTATCATACTAAAAAATAGTAGGTTTGTCATGGTGGATATGATGCGAAAAGGGAGTGGGAAAGAACTCGACAAGTCGAAAAAGAGTTCGTCTTCCCACCCCCGCACAGTTGATTAGATCAGATTTGGAGTGTGAAACATGAACAAATCTGCCAATCAACCACTGCGTCAAGATGTTATCACGAACTCCAAAAAAGGGGTTGGACTTATTGCCCAGCCTCTTTTGGGTCTTTAAAGCGCTTGTTGCTAATGTAACTCTGGAAGTTAGTCTTGCTGTCGGCAAAGAGTCCCCCTGAGGTCAGCATCTCTCTTGGGAAATAAAAGCGTCGGTCACCGTGAATAGTTCCAGATAAGGTGCGGACTAAATCAGATAATTGAGAGAGTTCGATGAGTGTCCCGTCTTCCTGGATCATTTCAATTTGGGTCCGCGATTGTTGACTGTCAGGTTTATAGACATCATAAGGTAGATCAAAGTTATTATGAACCGCGGTATAATAGTCAGGTTCAAAGCCTACCGATTTGACTAAATCTCTTAAGACAGCCAGCTTTTCTGAATCGTCTTCTTCGAAGCTAATGGATTTAAACACCTTACGATTTGTGTATCGTTTGGCAAGGTCTGCCAGAATCTTATCAATCTTATCAGAAGCGGTCATCCAAGTCTGGAAATAGGTATTCATGACACCATCATCCAGACTAAGGTAATCGTCCAAGCTAATCTGATTCTCAAAGAAAGGGACGAGATGGGGCGAACTTTGACGGAAAAAGTCCTTGTGGTCTAAATAAAGTTCCTGAGCTCTTTTTAGAAGATTCTTTAAGAGGACTTCCATAGCTCGGCTGGCAGGGTGGAAATAGACCTGCATATACATCTGGTAGCGGCTGAGCACATAATCTTCAACTGCATGCATGCCATCGCTCGAGAAAGCAATCCCATTTTCAAGTGGTCTGATCACACGTAAGATACGGCTAAGGTCAAACTCACCATACTTAACGCCAGAAAAATAGGAGTCTCTCAGCAGATAGTCCATTCGGTCTACATCAATCTGGCTGGAAATGAGCTGGACGACCTGTTTATTAGGGTAACTGTGATTGATGACGCTGGCAACCTGATGCGGAAAGTCTGGGGAAACCCTTTTTAAGACAGCATTGACTTCTGTCTCGGAATCGGTAATGATTTTTTGGGTGAATTCCTCGTGATCCGTTCCAAACAGACTTTCAAAAGTGTGCGAATAGGCTCCGTGACCAATATCGTGCAAGAGAGCTGTTACCATGGTCAGCAGCGACTCCTCGGGATTCCAGATGTCGGGGTATTTTTTTTCAAAAATACCAATCACACGTCTGGCCAAATGATAGACACCTAGGCAGTGAGAAAAACGGCTGTGTTCAGCTCCATGGAAGGTAAAGCTGGATGAGCCAAGCTGCTTGATCCGACGCAGACGCTGAAATTCTTTTGTGTTGATAAGGTCGTAAATAATAGGATTATCAACAGGAATATAATTGTGAACGGGGTCTCGAAATACTTTTTCATTCATGTTTTCATTATAGCAAAGTCAAGGCTTTTTTGGTAGAATGAAGCAAGAGGCGGGCGGATATTCTTGCCACACCAGCAGGAGAGGAATTGGTATGAAGATATATTTAAAAAATGAAATTAATCTTGGCGATGAAACAGAGATTATAGAACAAGTCTTTCCGCTTCAGTTAACGGCTAAACAGGACAGCATTTACTTAACCTTCACGAATGAGGAAGGGGAAAACGTCCTGATTAAAGCTCAGCCGACATCCTTAATGATGACACGTTTCTCAAATCCAAAAACAGTGATGCGCTTTACAGCCGCAGGTGATGCAGAGGTTCAGCTCCCAAGTCCTCTTGGAATACAGAGGCTCCTATCTCGGACCAGCACTTATGAACTTGACAGAGAGAATCAGACCATTTGTTTAGCTTATGCCTTGCTTGTCCCTCAGACGGAAGCCGTTTTAGCAGATTATCGTCTCAAGATTGCTTGGACAGAAGACTGATAAGAGGTTGAGGATTCGGAACTTGAGATTTTAAAGAACAGTTTCTTGAAATGGGTTAGGAATATGGTATAATGTAAAAAGTACTAAGGGAGTAGCTAGCGGATTATCCGTGACAAGGCCGTCAATACGAAAGAAATTTCCGGCCTCGTCTTAAACAGCGAGACTTGTCATATAAACAGGTCTTTTTTCATTTTTAAAGACCAAGGAGGAGAATACTTTGTCGAAAGAGCAAAAACGTGATGCATTTTACACGCAATCAAAAGAAAGCGTTCTTGAGGCCGTAGAAGCCAGCAAGAAGGGCTTGACGACTGAGCAGGCCAACCAGCGCCTGTCAGAATTTGGCCGTAATGAATTGGACGAGGGGGAGAAAAAGACCCTCATTCAGAAATTCTTGGATCAATTCAAGGATTTGATGATTATCATCCTACTCGTTGCAGCAGGCCTGTCAGTCGTTACTGAAGGCATGCACGGTCTGACAGATGCGATCATCATCTTGGTCGTTGTTGTTTTAAATGCGGCTTTTGGTGTTTACCAAGAGGGGCAGGCAGAAGCAGCGATCGAAGCCTTAAAGTCTATGTCCAGTCCGTTAGCGCGTGTTCGTCGTGACGGTCATGTCTCAGAAGTAGATTCAAAAGAGCTGGTTCCTGGAGATATCGTTATGTTGGAGGCCGGCGATGTTGTGCCTGCGGATATGCGTCTTTTAGAAGCGGCTTCACTTAAAATTGAAGAAGCTGCTCTGACTGGGGAATCTGTTCCGGTTGAAAAAGATGCCTCTGCTGAGATTACAGAGGATGCAGGTATTGGTGATCGTGTCAATATGGCTTATCAAAACTCAAATGTGACCTACGGTCGCGGTATGGGGGTTGTGACCAATACCGGCATGTTTACTGAGGTTGGTCATATTGCTGGAATGCTGGCAAATGCTGACGAAACAGACACACCGCTTAAACAAAACCTAAATCAGTTATCGAAGCTTTTGACTTATCTGGTTATTATCATTGCGGCCATTACATTTGTCGTTGGTGTCTTTATTCGTGGGGAACACCCGCTTGAAGGCCTTATGACAGCCGTAGCCTTGGCGGTTGCGGCCATTCCGGAAGGACTGCCTGCTATTGTCACCGTAGTGCTTTCTCTGGGAACACAGACGCTTGCTAAGCGTAATTCTATCGTTCGCAAGCTACCTGCGGTTGAAACACTGGGCTCAACAGAAATTATCGCATCGGATAAGACTGGTACCCTAACCATGAACCAGATGACTGTTGAGAAAGTTTATTATAATGGTCAGCTTAAGGATGCAACTGATGATATCGCTTCGGATAATACAGTGCTTCGGGTCATGAATTATGCGAATGATACCAAGGTCGATGCTAGCGGTAAACTCATTGGGGATCCAACGGAAACAGCGCTTGTTCAATTTGGTTTTGATCATAGTTTTGATGTCCGTGATTTCCTTAAAGAAGAGCCACGTGTAGCAGAACTGCCTTTTGATTCGGATCGTAAGCTGATGTCAACCATCCATAAATTGGCAGCAGGTAATTATCTTGTGGCTGTTAAAGGAGCGCCTGATCAGCTTCTGAAGCGTGTCACACAGATTGAAGAAAACGGGGCGATTCGTCCCATTACAGATGCCGATAAGGAAACTATTTTAGCGACTAATAAGGCATTGGCTAAACAGGCTCTCCGTGTTCTCATGATGGCCTATAAATATGAGGATACAATTCCTACGCTTGAGACGGACATCGTTGAAAATAACCTTGTTTTTGCCGGTTTGGTCGGAATGATTGATCCAGAACGTCCTGAAGCAGCAGATGCGGTTCGTGTTGCCAAGGAAGCGGGTATCCGTCCAATCATGATTACAGGTGACCATCAGGATACGGCAGAAGCCATCGCTAAACGTTTGGGCATTATCAACGAGGGAGATACTGAAGACCATGTCTTTACCGGTGCCGAACTTAATGAACTGTCAGATGAGGAATTCCAAAAAGTCTTCAAGCAATACTCTGTCTATGCCCGTGTTTCACCTGAGCACAAGGTGCGTATTGTCAAGGCTTGGCAAAATGATGGTAAGGTCGTTGCCATGACAGGCGATGGTGTCAATGATGCCCCATCTCTTAAGACGGCTGATATTGGTATTGGTATGGGGATTACCGGTACAGAAGTTTCTAAAGGGGCTTCTGATATGGTTCTTGCGGATGATAATTTTGCTACCATTATCGTTGCTGTGGAAGAAGGACGCAAAGTCTTCTCTAACATCCAGAAATCAATCCAATACCTGCTTTCAGCCAATATGGCAGAAGTCTTTACCATTTTCTTGGCCACTTTGTTTGGTTGGGATGTGCTCCAGCCTGTCCATCTGCTTTGGATCAATCTGGTTACAGATACCCTGCCAGCCATTGCTCTTGGAGTAGAGCCTGCGGAGCCTGGCGTTATGACGCATAAACCTCGTGGACGGAAATCAAGCTTCTTCTCAGGCGGTGTTATGGGAGCTATTCTGTATCAGGGAATCCTTCAAACCATCCTTGTTCTTGGTGTCTACGCTTGGGCTTTGGTATCTCCTGAGCATGCGACCTACAAGGAGATTCACGCAGATGCCCTGACCATGGCCTTTGCGACCTTAGGATTGATTCAGTTAGTCCATGCTTACAATGTGAAGTCGGTTTACCAGTCCATCTTTACCGTGGGTCTCTTTAAAAACAGACTGTTTAACTGGTCAATCCCGCTTGCCTTCCTTATCTTGATGGCAACCATTGTTATTCCAGGCTTCAATCAGTTCTTCCATGTCAGCCATCTTTCTTCTACCCAATGGCTGGTGGTTGTTATCGGAAGTCTGCTGATGTTTGTTATTGTTGAAATCGTCAAAGCCATTCAACGTGCTCTGGGATTTGATAAAAAGGCAATTTAATCAACGAGATAGACTGAGAATTTCTCAGTCTATTTTTCTTTTGAGACTGATGTGGTAGAATGAGCTTATGCGGTTAGATAAATTATTAGGAGAACTGGGCTTTGGTTCTCGAAATCAGGTGAAAAAACTAATCCGAAGCCGTCTGGTAACTGTTGATGGGTGTATCGCTTTTGGAGATAATATGAATGTTGATCCCAGTTTGCAGGAGATTTTGGTAAGAGGTGAGCAGCTCCGGTGGCAAGAAAGCCTTTATCTGATCATGAATAAACCTAAAGGTGTGGTGACAGCAAGGTCGGATAAGAAGCATCCGACAGTTCTGGATCTCTTAGAGGATGATGACAAAATGCCCGGCACCTATCCGGTTGGTCGACTGGATCGTGACACGGAGGGGCTGGTACTGCTGACGAATAATGGCCCTCTGGGGTTTAGAATGCTCCATCCCCGCTACCATGTGTCTAAAACCTACTACGTTGAGGTAAATGGGAAATTGGGTGTAGATGCTGTTCGTTTTTTTAAAGAGGGAATTTCTTTTTTGGATGGGAATAAATGCCAACCTGCCCATTTGAAACTCATTTCAAGCGCTGCAGTAAAAAGTACAGCCTATGTAACGCTTTCAGAAGGAAAATTTCATCAAGTCAAAAAGATGTTTCTGGCTTACGGAGTGAAGGTGATTTATCTGAAGAGAGTAGCCTTTGGCCCTTTTGTTCTAGAAGAATCCCTGCTGCCTGGCAGTTATCGTCAACTCAATGAGGAAGAAAAAAATCTCTTAAAAGCATTTTTAGACTAAGGCTGAGCAAAATGCTCGGCCTTTTTCGAATAGACTAGAAAAAGGAGTGTTTATGTTAACTGCGATTTCAGGTTCAGGTCAGCTGATTAATTTAGTAAAGGACGGTCTTCCTCAAAAGCAGTCGTTTTATTGTCCAGCTTGCCGGCAGCCTATGCGGTTACGAAATGGAAAAATTAAAAGACCTCATTTTGCGCACCTGACCTTGGACGATTGTCATTTTTATCAGGAGAATGAGAGCGCCGAACATTTAGGGCTGAAAGCCAAACTCTTTCAGAATTTATCCCTTGTTCAGCAGGTTGAAATTGAAAGGGTATTGCCGCAAATTCATCAGATTGCTGATTTGCTGATCAATCAACAGTTAGCCATAGAAGTGCAGTGCAGTCCTCTGTCAAAGGAGCGGCTTAAAGAGCGGACCGATTCTTATCGTCAGTCAGGGATTTTTGTGCTCTGGCTGCTGGGAGAAAAACTCTGGCTGAAAAAAAGGCTGACGGCATTGCAAAGGCAGTTTCTGTATTTTTCTAAAAATTTAGGCTTCCACCTCTGGGAGTTGGATTTGAAAAGGAATCAGCTGAGACTGCACTACCTTATTCATGAGGACTGGAAGGGTCAGGTTCATTATTTGAGCCGCCAGGTGAGTTTGGATGGGGATATATGGTCTTTGCTGCATTTTCCTTATCGCAGTCAAAAAATGGCCCGTCTGGACGTTGTGATGGATACTGACTTGCTGACTTACATTCGCCGGCAAATTGGCTATCAGTCTCCTCGCTGGCATCATTTGCAGGCAGAAGCTTACCGAAAGGGAGACAACTTACTGACCAAAGATCTGGCTTATTTTTACCCGCAGGTCAGACCAGTAGCTTCAAAGGATGGTTTTGCTCAGATTAGTCATGACCTATCTTCCTATCAGGCTCATTTTATGGCCTACTATCAAAGGCAAGGCAGCCAAAAGGTACAGATCCTCTACCCGCCGGCATTTTATGATAAAATGGAAAAGATAAGAATGAATAAGGAGGAAAACTAATGTCAGAAAACCGCAGCCATCTTAAGCAAGAAGAAACTTGGGATTTGGCCACTATATTTGCTACTGATCAGGAATGGGAAAATGAATGGTCAGACCTGTCAAAAGCACTTGACCTTGCAGCGTCGAATGCCGGCCATCTTTTAGAGTCCAGCCATTCTCTGCTGACCATTACAGAGCTGTATCTGGCGCTTGCTCGCCGGTTGGAAAAACTTTACGTCTACGCCTCTATGAAAAATGACCAAGACACGACTGTCAGTTATTATCAGGAATTGCAGGCAAAAGCAACAGCTATTTATGCCAAGTTTAGTCAAACTTTCGCCTTTTTTGAGCCTGAATTTAGAAACCTGTCTGAAGACCTCTATCAGACCTTTCTAAGCGAAAGCCCTGAACTTAAAGCTTATGCTCATTTTTACGACAAACTCTTTAAGCAAAAAGAACACGTGCTGTCGCAGAAAGAAGAAGAGCTCTTGGCTGGTGCGAGTGAAATATTTGGGGCGGCCAGTGAAACGTTTGACATTTTGGATAATGCTGATATTGTTTTTCCAAGTATTGTAGACGCAGAAGGCAATACAGTCGAGGTCACCCACGGCAATTTTATAACCTTGATGGAATCCAAGGACAGAAAAGTGCGACAAGCAGCCTATGAAGCCATGTACAGTATTTATCAACAATACCAGCATACCTATGCGAAGACGCTTCAAACTAACGTCAAGGTCAATAATTTTAAGGCTCGGACGCGTCATTACAGAAGTGCCCGTCAGGCGGCGCTGTCGGCAAATTTTATCCCAGAGTCTGTTTACGATGCCTTGCTAGTGTCTGTAAACAAACATCTGCCTCTGTTGCATCGTTACATCAGGCTTCGCCAGGATATTTTAGGGCTGGATGATTTAAAAATGTATGACCTTTATACGCCTTTGTCAACGGCTGACTTGAGCTACTCTTATGAGCAGGCGCTTGAAAAAGCTGAGTCGGTTTTAGCTGTTTTTGGCCAGGAATATACTGAACGGGTCAGACGCGCTTTTAGGGAGCGTTGGATTGATGTTCGTGAGAATAAGGGAAAACGCTCAGGTGCTTATTCCGGCGGCTCTTATGATACCAATGCCTTTATGCTTTTAAATTGGCAGGATACACTTGATTATCTCTTTACACTTGTGCATGAGACGGGCCATTCGCTACATTCGACCTTTACACGTGAAAATCAGCCTTATGTTTATGGTGACTACGCTATCTTTTTGGCAGAAATTGCTTCAACAACGAATGAAAATATCCTGACGGAGAGCCTGTTGAAGGAAGTAAGCGATGACAAGACCCGATTTGCTGTGTTGAATCATTATTTAGATGGCTTTAAAGGCACCGTCTTTCGTCAGACCCAGTTCGCAGAATTTGAACAGGCCATCTATCAGGCAGATCAGGAAGGGGAAGTTCTGACTAGCCAATTCTTGAATCAGCTTTATGCGGAACTGAATGAAAAATATTATGGCCTCAGCAAGGAAGATAATCCAGACATTCAATATGAATGGGCCCGCATACCGCATTTTTATTACAATTTCTATGTTTACCAATACGCAACTGGCTTTGCGGCAGCTAGTTATCTGGCTGATAAAATTGTTCACGGCAGTCAGGAAGATAAGGATCGCTATCTGGACTATCTTAAGGCAGGCAGCTCGGACTATGCCCTCAATGTTATTGCCAAAGCAGGTGTGGATATGACCAAAACGGACTACCTAGATGCAGCCTTCGCCGTTTTTGAAGAACGTTTGACCGAACTAGAAGCCTTAGTCGCTAAAGGGGTTCATAGAGGTAGTTGATAACAAATGAAAAACAAGGGGGAATAATATCCCCTTGTTTTTCTAGTCATTTAAATAAACTTATGAGTTTTTAAATAATGCTTTGGTTTTGTCAGAGTCAAAGACTTGTGCTTGCTGACTATGAGCTAGAATCTCTCCTTTAACGACAATCTGATCAAGTTTGGAACCCTCTTCCATGGTTATGGTCACCACTTTATCACCGTGTGTTTCAATGTTTCCTGAAACCTTTAGTGATTGAAGGGCCCCACCCTCTTTGAGACTAACAGCGTAGGCCGGCAAGTCAACATTAACCCCTTTCACAAGGGATTGGCCTAAACTGCCGTAGGTGCGGATGTTTCCAGAAACGGTTAAACTGCCAACTTTTTTAGAAATTTGAATAGCGACTGCCCCGTCATTATAAGTTGTTAGATCTGTAAACTCTCCTTTCTCCAAGCTGCCGTCATATTGATTGTAGGCACGAGCACCAACCCCATAGGTTGAGACAGGCTTTTGAGCTTTAAAGTGTTTGACTTGACCGAAATTAACAAAACCGACACCTGATTGTCCGTAAGAGGTAGTTTCGTTTTCAACAATCCACTCATCAACGGTTCCCCAAGTGTCTAAGACCATATCGTTGACACCATAGGTGACCGTCTCACCATGCTGAACAAGTTTTTTTACATGAGTTCCAAAGACAATAAACATGCCCCCAGTAATGAGAGTGGCAACCCCTTGTGGCAGCAGGCCACTCGAATAAATATTTCCAGTGGAGAGGTAATTGACGTCAACTTGCCCGCCATGATCGCCGAAACCAGAAATGAAAACCCCAGAACCGATAGCAGGATGGTTAGGTCTTCCGATTGACAGATTATGGAGTTCGGCAGTCACCAGACTATCACTGTCGGGATTGAAATTATAGAGTGTAAAAGCTCCTTGCAGGACATTGACACCATATTTCTGAGGCTGTTCTAAGTAGGATCTTGTATCACTGCTGTTGATGTGGATATTCTTAGCAAAGACTTTGGCTTTTTTCACTCCGCTTCGGTAAATGAGCGATACTTGTCCGTCTGTTTGGAGATTTTCTAGGTAGATTTCTCCCATATCAGCTTGATTGGCTTGTGAAGAAATACTGATAGCTTTCTGGTTTTGCAGAGAAATAATCTGAAGATCTGTCAGTTTAGAAGCACCGCTTAGAATCAGTCCATTTGTATGACTGAAGAAAAGGGAGGGAAGCGTTCCATTCTCCTGAGCCTTACCTCTTAGATGGATTCCACTTGGCAGCAGGACGGGCTGGGCTAATGTCATGCTGCGGGTAATGACAATGTCTTTTTCTTGGTTGGCTAAGGCAGAGAATAATTCTTTTGCATTTGTAACGTTAATCATAGTGAATTCCTCTTTTCTTACTTGATAAGGTCATTGTAAACCTTTTTCGTATAAAATGATACTAATTCGTTTAACGTATTACTACTGGCAGTCTTTCACTTTTTAAGTTAGTATAAAGGAGAGGAGATCAGACATCTTTCTAAGGGAGATGTTTTGATTAGTCTGATGGCTAAGGTTGATAGAATTGGGCTTCAAGAGCTGCAAGGAAAGGGAGTTATGACAGCATTTATATGGGATTTGGACGGAACTTTGATTGACTCTTATGATGCCATCATGGCAGCCTTAGAGGTGGTTTACCGAAGATACCGTCTTGAGTTTAAGGCAGAAGCTATCCGCCAGTTTATTCTTCAGGAATCGGTAGGCGCTTTGCTGAGTCGGCTGGCAGAACAGGAAGGTCTTGATGAATCTGCTCTCAAAATGCTTTTTTCACAAGAGCAGGGCAAGCGAGATCATCAGATTCAGCTCATGCCTTTTGCGAAGGCTATTTTAGACTGGACGAAAGAGCAGGCTATTAGCAATTTTATCTACACACATAAGGGCCCGTCTGCCTCTCAGGTGTTAGAGAATTTAGGAATTGCTGATTATTTTACAGAAGTTTTAACCAGTCAAAGTGGCTTTAAGCGTAAGCCCAGTCCAGAAGCCCTCCATTACTTAATGGCTAAGTATAATCTCGATAGGAAGACGACTTATTATATCGGGGATCGTTCTCTGGATGTGCAGGCGGCAAAATCAGCAGGCATTGGCAGCATTAACCTCACGCAAGAAGGTGGAACTGATAATCATAAAATCGCTAATTTGAGAGATATTAAGGGACTATTGCTAGGTCAAAGATGATCTTTGTAAAACGTACAAGCTAGGGAGTCATTCTAGCTTTTAAAGACTTCGACATTAGGATAAAACGGCCACTTTCGCTTTTTAAAAGGTGTCAATGTATGACACAGCGGGTGAACATTCTGGTTTTTAGCTGTACAAGTGATAATAGTTATCCCAGCCAATTGTTCAGGAGTGAGACGATTTAGGCGTTGGAAGGATTGTCAGACAAGAATATCCTGTTTTGGCTGATTTTTAATGACGAAAGAGGTGCATTTTTTCCGCCAAGCCTGTATAATAGAAAGCATGGTTGAATCATATAGTAAACATGCAAATCACAACATGCGGCGGCCGGTTGTCAAAGAAGATGTCCTGTCATTTATGCGAGAGAATCAGCTGCAAACTACTGGTTTTTTAAAGGAATTGGAAGAATTTGCCCACCAGGAAAACATTCCGATTATTCCACGCGAAACGGTTGCTTATTTTCGTCTCCTGCTGCAGAGCCTGCAGCCTGAAAATATTCTTGAAATCGGGACAGCTATCGGCTTTTCAGCTTTATTGATGGCAGATAATGCGCCCCAAGCCAGTATTACGACCATAGACCGCAATCCTGAAATGATTGCACTGGCGAGGCAGAATTTTGCTAAATATGATGTCAGAAAGCAAATTAGGCTTATAGAGGGAGAGGCCATGGATCAACTATCAGAGCTTCAGGGAGAGTTCGATTTAGTCTTTATGGACTCGGCAAAATCGAAGTACATTGTTTTCCTCCCCGAAGTGCTGAAACGATTACGACTTGGTGGTTTGGTTTTGATTGATGATGTTTTTCAAGGCGGGGATATTACCCTTCCCTTGGAAGCTATCTCAAGGGGACAGAGGGCTATCTATCGGGGTTTGCATAAACTTTTTGACGCAACCCTGACCAACCCTGATTTGACAGCTAGTCTAGTCCCGCTAGGAGACGGTCTCTTAATGCTTCGAAAGAAGCGTAACCAGGTTCGTCTGCCTGATTAAGCTATTTTTAAGAAAATGTGGTATAATATTTAAGTTAATGACAAAAAGGAGTTTATTTGTAATGAAAAAACGTCGGATTTTAACAGGAGTAGTGACATTGATGTCAGTTGTTACCCTGGCAGCCTGCTCTCAAAACGGCTCTGATACCAAGATTGTGACCATGAAAGGTGATACGATTACCGTTGGAGATTTCTACGATAAGGTTAAGAGTTCCAGTGCTTCAAAACAAGCCCTGCTTTCAATGATTATCCAGCAGGTGTTTGAAAAAGCCTATGGAGACAAGGTGACCGATAAGGAAGTCACAGAAGCGTATAATAAAGCGGCTGAATATTATGGTGATTCATTTGAAACAGTCCTTTCCCAACAAGGCTATACCAAGGACGATTATAAAGCGCAAATTCGTTCTCAAAAATTGGTTGAATATGCAGTTAAGAAAGAAGCTGAAAAGAATATCACAACGAGTGACTATAAGAGTGCTTACAAGTCTTATACCCCTGAAATCACGGCACAAGTCATCCAACTTGACAGTGAGGACACTGCAAAATCTGTACTCAGCGAGGTGAAGGCAGACGGTGCAGACTTTGCTAAAATCGCCAAGGAAAAAACGAAAGGCAGCAAAACAGAATACACCTTTGACTCAGGCTCTACAGATTTACCAACTGATGTGAGAACAGCAGCGCTGGCCTTGGATAAAAATGGTATTTCAGACGTCATTTCGACCACTGACTCAACAGGTACACAGACCGCTTATTATATCGTCAAAGTGACGAAGAAATCTGAGAAAAATGCTGATTGGAAAGCTTATAAGTCTCGCTTGAAAGAAATCATTGTGGCATCAAGAACCAGTGACTCCAATTTCCAAAACAAGGTCATCGGCAATGAATTGAAGAAAGCCAACGTTAAGATTAAAGACAAGACCTTTAGCGATATCTTGGCTACCTTTACCGCTGCAGCAGACAGCAGTTCAACAACGACAACGACTACTGCAAGTGCTGACACAACAACAGCCACTCAAACGACTGATGCTGAGACAACCAGTGCGGAGTAAGACCTGTCTTTGTTGACGAAAGCAGTAAAAGACAGTATAATGAAATCATTGAGAATTGATACTTATCCCATTTACTTTAGAAAAGTGGCGGTTGATGCAAGCCATGTAGATGTAAGAATCATGCTACTCAAGGTGAATTAAATAAAAAAATGAAGAATGACAAGTTCATTGAATGAAGGTGGTACCGCGGTTTTTCGCCCTTCTTTTGATTGAACTTGTCTTTTTTGAGGAGGCAATATGACACAGGTTTTTGAGATTAAACAAGGCTTCTTTTCCTTAGGAGGCAAGTTTGCCATTAAAGACACGTCTGGTATCCCTCAATACCATGTAGAAGGCAGCTTCCTTCAAATTCCCAAGGAATTTCTAATGACCGATAGGTCAGGAAAGGTCGTCAGCCGGATAACAAAGAAGTTTTTGGCACTGCTGCCTCAATTTAGTGTTGAACTTGCTGATGGGACGCATTTTCAGATTGTCAAGGAGCTGACTTTCTTCAAGGCGCGTTATCGGATTGATAACCTTAATCTGACTGTTCAGGGGGATTTTTGGGATATGAACTTTGACCTTTATCAGGGTTCCCAGTTAATTGCCCGCATCTCGCAGGAATGGCTGCAGCTGACGTCAACCTACCATGTTGAGGTCTATGATGAGGCTTTTAACGATTTGGTCATTTCGCTTGTTATCGCGATTGACTGTGTCAAAGCTGATCAGGCAGCCGCTGCCTCCTCGGCTTCACACTAAAAGGATATAGAAAAGGAATACTTATGAAACAATTAACAAGTGCACAAGTTCGCCAAATGTGGCTGGATTTTTGGAAATCTAAAGGGCACACGATTGAGCCTTCGGCTAATTTGGTTCCCGTTAATGACCCAACCCTACTATGGATCAATTCTGGTGTCGCGACTCTGAAAAAATATTTTGATGGCTCTGTGATTCCGGAGAATCCACGTATCGCTAACGCCCAAAAAGCGATTCGGACCAACGATATTGAAAATGTCGGAAAGACTGCCCGCCACCATACCATGTTTGAGATGTTGGGGAACTTTTCAGTCGGCGACTATTTCCGTGATGATGCCATTAAGTGGGGCTTTGAACTGTTGACCAGCCCAGAATGGTTTGATTTTCCGGTGGATAAGCTTTACATGACCTATTATCCAGAAGACAAAGAATCTTACAATCGCTGGATTGAGGTGGGGGTTGACCCCAGTCATTTGATTCCGATTGAGGATAATTTCTGGGAAATTGGGGCAGGCCCTTCCGGACCAGATACGGAAATCTTCTTTGACCGAGGTGAGGATTTTGATCCAGACAATATTGGGATCCGTCTCTTGGCAGAAGATATTGAAAATGACCGCTACATTGAGGTCTGGAATATTGTTTTATCTCAGTTTAACGCTGATCCGGAAGTGCCGCGTTCAGAATATAAAGAACTGCCTCATAAAAATATTGATACGGGGGCTGGCTTGGAGCGCTTGGTTGCTGTTATGCAGGGCGCTAAAACAAACTTTGAAACAGATCTCTTTTTACCAATCATTCGTGAGGTCGAAAAGATTTCTGGTAAGACCTATGACCAAGATGGAGACAACATGAGCTTTAAGGTCATTGCGGATCACATTCGTTCACTGGCCTTTGCGATTGGAGACGGAGCACTTCCAGGTAATGAGGGACGTGGCTATGTCCTTCGCCGTCTTCTCCGCCGAGCAGTTATGCACGGCCGTCGCCTAGGGATTCAAGAGACTTTCTTGTACAAGTTGGTACCGACGGTTGGTCAGATTATGGCTTCCTACTATCCAGAAGTACTTGACAAGAAAGCATTTATTGAAAAAATTATTAAGCGGGAAGAAGAAACCTTTGCCCGTACCATTGATGCTGGATCGGTTCACTTAGATCAGCTGCTGGCTGATTTAAAGGCGGCTGGTAAAGAGACGCTGGATGGCAAGGATATTTTTAAATTATATGATACCTATGGTTTCCCTGTTGAACTAACAGAAGAACTGGCAGAAGATGCTGGCTTCAAGATTGACCATGAAGGTTTCAAAGCAGCGATGAAGGAGCAGCAGGAGCGTGCTCGTGCCAGTGTTGTCAAAGGCGGTTCGATGGGAATGCAAAATGAAACC
The DNA here is from genome assembly GCF_000372425.1 of Streptococcus ferus DSM 20646. Classification (GTDB taxonomy): domain Bacteria; phylum Bacillota; class Bacilli; order Lactobacillales; family Streptococcaceae; genus Streptococcus; species Streptococcus ferus. The sequence goes on along the minus strand of NZ_AQVD01000002.1, from coordinate 248,839 downwards.
CTGTCTGCCATTACTGAAAAATCTGTCTTTAATTATGATAAAGATGTTTTGGAATCTACTTTAGAAGTCATTATTGCGGACAATGAGCGGACAGAAGCCATCTCAGAAGGTCAGGCTCTCCTTGTATTTTCTGAGACACCGTTTTATGCAGAAATGGGTGGGCAAGTTGCCGACCACGGTGTTTTGAAAAATGATCAGGGAGATATTGTCGCACGGGTAACCGATGTTCAGAGGGCACCGAATGGTCAGCCTCTGCATCAGGTCGATGTCTTAGCTTCTCTCTCTGTTGGCACAAAGTATCTGCTGGAAATTGACAGCCGTCGCCGTAACCGTGTGATGAAAAATCATACCGCTACTCACCTGCTTCACGCTGCTCTTCACCATGTGGTTGGCGACCATGCTACTCAGGCGGGTTCTCTTAATGAGGAAGGTTTCTTGCGCTTTGATTTTACCCATTTTGAAGCGGTTAAAGCCGAGGAACTGCGTCAGATTGAAGAAGCAGTCAATCAAAAAATTTGGGAGGCTATTCCAGTCGTTACCATCGAAACGGATATTGATACGGCAAAATCAATGGGAGCTATGGCGCTCTTTGGTGAAAAATATGGTAAAGAGGTTCGTGTCGTTTCTATTGGTGATTATTCTGTGGAGCTCTGTGGGGGGACTCATTTAGCCAATACTTCTGAGATCGGTCTCTTCAAGATTGTTAAGGAAGAAGGGATTGGTTCAGGAACCCGTCGTATTTTGGCGGTGACCAGTAAAGAGGCTTTTGAAGCTTACCGCGAGGAAGAAGAGGCACTTAAAGAAATTGCTGCCATCTTAAAGGCTCCTCAGATAAAAGGGGTTCCTAGTAAAGTGGCCAGCCTGCAAGAACAGCTGCGCGATCTTCAAAAAGAAAATGCCGAGCTCAAAGAAAAAGCAGCAGCGGCAGCAGCCGGAGATATCTTTAAGGAGATCAAGGAGGCCAACGGTGTCACTTATATTGCCAGCCAAGTCCAAGTGTCTGATGCAGGTGCCCTGCGCACATTTGCCGACCAATGGAAACAAAAAGACTATTCAGATCTGCTTGTTTTAGCGGCAAGTATTGGGGATAAGGTGAATGTGCTTGTGGCAAGTAAGCGCAAAGATGTACATGCCGGCAATCTGATTAAAGTTTTGGCGCCAATTGTGTCTGGTCGAGGAGGCGGCAAGCCTGACATGGCCATGGCAGGCGGTTCGGATGCTAGCAAGATTAGCAGTCTTTTAGAAGAGGTTGCCAATAACCTGTAAAAAAGAACCTAAGTTCAGCTGAACTTGGGTTTTTTGCCCTTTTTATGATAAGATAAAACTAGTTTTACTTTGGAAGGAGCGGTCATATGAAATTATTGGGAAATATCATTTGGTTTTTTGCCTCTGGGCTCTGGGCTTGGATTGGCTGGACACTTGCCGGGCTCGTGCTCTGTTTGACAATTATCGGTATTCCTTTCGGTCTGCAGTGCTTTAAAATTGGACGCTTTGGCTTGTTTCCCTTTGGGAAACAGATTGAAATTGGCCAAGGATTGGGGAGTCTTCTGCTTAATATTATTTGGATTTTGCTTTTGGGCTGGGAGCTGGCTCTCATGCATCTCTGCTCGGCCTTTATCTTGTGTCTGACCATTATAGGCATCCCCTTTGCGATGCAGAGTATAAAGATGGCAGGTATTAGCCTCTTTCCTTTTGGGGCAACAATTTATCAAGTCTAACATCTCTCGAAAACCAATGCCTAGCATTGGTTTTTTATATTGTTTTGACAAAAATATCATTCATTTTGACAATTATTGTTGTCAAAATGAATAAGAAGTGTTACAATATATTTGGAAATAATGATAAAGGAGGAAGAGAGGACTATGGAAAAGTGTTTTAAGAAAAAACTAGTTTTCTTCCTAGTTATTCAATTTGGACTTGGTCTCCTGACAATCGCTCTTCATCGATTGGGTTACCTTTCTATATTCGGTGTCCTAGCTATGGGCCTTCATTTAACCTTGTATCTTGTTGGTTTGAGACGAATGGAGGAGTGAGTCATGTCAGAATTGAAAAATCGGCTAAAGGAATTAAGGGCGAGAGAAGGTCTGAATCAGACAGAGCTGGCAAGGTTGGCCCATGTCTCAAGGCAGACCATCAGTCTGATTGAGCGTGGGGAATACACGCCGTCAGTTGTTATCGCTCTGAGGATAGCGGCTATCTTTAAGGAACCGCTGGAAAAAGTTTTTTGCCTAAAGGAGGAAGAAAATGAAGAATAGACCCAAACGAAAAAACAGTTTTGTAAGGTTTTTGAAACAGATACTGATTGGAGCTCTTCTTGGAGGGGTTCTTGGATTTGTAGCAGGTTTCTTATCAGAGAGCAGCTTATTATCAAATAGTTCAGCAGTTATTAGTGCTGAAAAAGTGGCCGTAGGGATTCATGTAGTGTCTCGTTTCCTTGTCTTAGTATTAATTATTCTAAGCTTGATGGTTATTGCTTATATCAGGAAGTATCTCCCTCATTACCAAAAGGATATGTCTGATGACAGTGAGGAGCTCTATCGTTCACTAAACCGTAAGTACTCTTATGGCATTATTTTTACAGGAGTCGCTTCCGTTCTCACAATGTTGAACATACTGCTCATGCTCAGTTTTAAAAGCACTCAACCCTTTCTGGATTTTGCGGTTCTGATTTTGGTAATTATGTTACAGGCTTATTTATTGAAACTTTACGGACGGATAAAAGGTGTTAAAGTTCCCTTATTTCCTAATCTCAAGGAGCTGAAGTCCAATATTTTGCAGATGGATGAGGCTGAATTAGAAGCTGAACACCAAAATGCTTTTGAGATTGTGATGAATTTAAGTGGCGCAATTTTGCCAAGCATTTATGTGATTTTGTTTTTTATCGTCTTGCTGACAGGCCGTGTGGAGCTGACGGCGATGCTCGTAGCAGCTTTTATTCATCTTTATATTATGCTGATGCAGTTTAAAATAACAAAGGCCTATTATAGGTAAAGAAAAGGGGAGAGATATATGAAATATGTGATTAATGGTTTAAAAGTAGCTGGTTTTATTGGTTTGGCTTTAGCTTGCAATGTCATTCCAATGATTCTCTTGCGGCAACAGGGAAATATGTCCCTAGGATTTAAATGGCTTTCAGGAGGTCTCTACATCGTCTTTCTGATTTTAAGCATGCGCTTGGTCTGGCGCTATTATCAAAAAATAGAACATCAGAACAGGTCAAGGCAAAAGATAGGATGGAGAGACCTTGGCATTAGTCTCTTGTTTTGGTTAGCTGCCCGAGTGATAGCTGTTGTTGGAAGCTTGACCAATCACATCGTCACCGGTCAAACGACAAGTGCCAATGATGCCACTTTGGCCAGTATGACTTCGCTGTTTGATAGGGGCTTCCTGCTTTACACCATCCTTTACTTACTGGCTATTGCCTTTGTTGCCCCGTTTATGGAGGAGCTAGCCTATCGGGCTCTTCCGGCGGAACTGTTCTTTGAGGGGAAGTTAAAGGTATTAACTGGTCTGGTGACCTCTATTTTATTTGGGCTGCCCCATGCGAGCAACCTTACGGAATTTATCATGTATAGTCTTATGGGGGCTGTCCTCTATTTAGCCTATCAGCGCCGGGGGAATATTAAAGATGCTATCTTACTGCATGTGCTGCATAATTTGCCGACGGCTCTTTACTTCTTATGGCTAGCTTTTCAATAACTTATGGTTTGCCTCTTTATGATAAACATCTGGTTTTTCAGATGTTTTTTATATTTATACTTGACTAATGCATAAATATACGATAAAATAGTCGACAAGTTAGGAAAAGGGGACAAAAGATGAGGGTATCAATTGTTGGTGTAACAGGCTACAGCGGACTGGAATTGATTAAAATTTTAAAGCGACATCCGAATGCAGAAGTCGTTTCCATTCATGCGACTAAAGATATAGGGAAGCGATTATCTGATATTTATACATATTTAAAAGGTGTTTGCGATCTGACGATTGAGGCTTTTGACAGTCAAGTCATTATGAGCAAGGCTGACTTGGTTTTCTTTGCAACGCCGAGTGGTATCGCAAAAGACCTGTCAGCAGACTTTGTGAAAATGGGTTTTCCGGTCATTGATTTATCAGGAGACCACCGTCTGCCAGCAGACCTTTATGAGAAGTGGTATCAACAATCACCAGCCTCGCAGTCCGTTCTAGATCAATTTGTATATGGTTTGTCGGAGTTTGCAAGTCTTAAAGGCAAGACCTTTGTCGCCAATCCGGGCTGCTACGCAACGGCAACAGAACTGGCGCTTATTCCCTTGCTGCAAGCTGGTGCCGTAGACAGAGATTCAATTATTGTCGATGCTAAATCAGGCTTGACAGGAGCGGGGAAGAAGCTGGCGGAATCCAGCCATTTCGTAAATGTTCATGATAACTATGTCACTTATAAGCTCAATCAGCATCAGCATATTCCTGAGATTATGCAGGAGTTAAAAAAAGCGGATCCTCATTTGGATCATATCCAGTTTTCAACCTCTCTTTTGCCAGTCAACAGAGGGATTGTCGCGACTCTTTATTGTAAACTAAAAGCGACTCTATCTGAGTCGGATATTAGGGCTATTTATGAGAAAAGTTATGCTGATAAACCTTTTATCCGTCTGCAAGATGAGCTTCCTAATCTTCATCAGGTGATTGGCTCTAATATCACTGATATTGGTTTTGTTTACAATGAGCGAACCCAGGTGCTGACAGTTGTTACGGTTATTGATAACTTGGTCAAGGGAGCCGCAGGTCAGGCGGTTCAGAATATGAATCTCATGTTTGGGTTTCAAGAGACAGCTGGTCTTAATCTTGTACCAGCTTATGTGTGAGGTGAAAGAATGAAAGTAGTAGAAGGTAATATTGCCAGCCCCTTAGGATTTTCAGCTGACGGACTGCATGCTGGTTTTAAAAAGAAAAAACTAGATTTTGGATGGATTGTGTCAGAAGTTCCGGCTAGTGTGGCTGGTGTTTACACGACTAATAAGGTCATTGCAGCCCCTCTTCTGGTGACTAAGGCATCTGTTCAAAAAGAAGGGAAAATGCAGGCTATCGTGGTCAATTCAGGGGTAGCAAACTCCTGTACGGGCCAAAAAGGCTTGGAAGATGCCAAGGAAATGCAGGCTCTGACAGCAACAAAATTGGGAATTGCTCCTGATTTGGTCGGCATTGCTTCAACGGGTGTCATTGGTGATTTTCTGCCGATGGCTGTGCTTAAAAAGGGGCTTTCTAAGCTAGTCGTCAACGGCAACAGCCACGATTTTGCCAAGGCGATTTTAACGACAGATACGAAGGAAAAGACGATAGCAGTCACGGACTATTTTGGTAAGGATGAGGTAACTATGGCCGGTGTTGCTAAGGGATCAGGAATGATCCACCCTAATATGGCCACTATGCTAGCTTTCATCACCTGCGATGCTAATATTTCTAGCGAAACCCTGCAGCTAGCTCTTTCTAAAAATGTGGAAACCACCTTTAACCAGATTACCATTGACGGTGATACGTCAACCAATGATATGGTATTGGTCATGGCCAATGGCTGCACTAAAAATAAAGAAATCTTACCGGAGACACCAGCTTTTGATCAATTTTGCCAAATGCTTTCCTTTGTGATGACAGACCTGGCCAAAAAGATTGCTCAAGACGGCGAAGGGGCGACGAAGTTGATTGAAGTCAAAGCCGAGGGCGTGGCCAATGAGCTGGATGCGCGGATGATCGCCAAGACCATCGTGGGATCCAGCCTGGTGAAAACAGCTATTTTCGGTGAAGACCCTAACTGGGGGCGGATCATTGCAGCTGTCGGTTATGCAGGAGCAGATATCTCTGTGGATCAGATTGATATTTCTCTGGGGGACATTCCTGTCATGGTGGCATCATCCCCAGTCGATTTTGATGAAGAGGATATGGCTGATGTGATGCAGGCAGACACAATTAGAATTTCGGTCAACCTCCATTCAGGCAGCAGTTCAGCCAAGGCTTGGGGATGCGATCTGTCTTATGATTATGTTAAAATCAACGCACTTTATAGGACTTAAATATGGAAGATGTTATTGTTATTAAAATTGGTGGGATTGCCAGTCAGGATCTATCAGAAAGTTTTATTGAGCAGGTGAAGGCATGGCAGACTTTAGGGAAAAAAATTGTTATCGTACACGGGGGTGGCTTTGCCATTACGAAACTGATGGATGAAGCCAAAATCCCTGTTGAAAAAGTTAATGGGCTTAGAGTGACCAGTCAGGAAGCAATGAAGCTGGTGTCTTATGCCTTGTTCGAGATTGTCGGTCAGTCTATGACGGAAAAATTGCTGAATGCAGGTCTTGATAGCTTGCAGTTGCGTTCGCACTTGCCGGATATTCTGGAAGCAGATTTCTTAGACCGGTCTCTCTACGGCTATGTCGGTCAAATCAAGCAGGTGCATGTTGCTGCTCTGGAACGGCTTTTTCAGGATAATTTTATCCCCATTATTGCTTCTGTCGGCTATACGTCAGACGGTCAGCTCTTAAATGTCAATGCAGATTATGTGGCGACAGCACTTGCCATTGCTTTAGGGGCAGAAAAACTCATTCTAATGACTGATGTCAAGGGAGTCATGGAAAATGGCGAGGTTATAGAACAACTTCTGGTCAGCCAGGTGGCTGATAAGATTGAGAATCAGGTCATAACAGGAGGCATGATTCCTAAAATAAAGAGCGCGGCAGAGACTGTTTTAGCAGGTGTCAATCAGATTTTAATCGGAGACAATCTCCTGACGGGCACCGTTATTGGGAAAGGATAACTGATACATGAGTAAACTGTTTCAAAATTACAAACGCAGTAGCATCGAATTTGTCAAGGCAGAAGGCCATAATCTCTTCGACAATCAGGGAAAGAAATATCTTGATTTTTCATCTGGCATCGGTGTGACCAATCTAGGTTTTAATCAGGCGGTCTTAAATCAGGTTCAGGAGCAGCTTCAGCAGATTTGGCATACGCCCAACCTCTATCAAAACAGCCTCCAGGAAGAAGTGGCACAAAAGCTCATTGGGGATAGAGACTATCTCGCCTTTTTTTGCAACAGCGGAGCTGAAAGCAATGAGGCTGCTATTAAACTAGCACGTAAATACACAGGTAAGACAGATATCATTAGCTTTCAGAATTCCTTTCATGGCAGAACGTATGGAGCGATGTCAGCAACGGGGCAGACTAAAATTCAAGCGGGCTTTGAGCATTTGCTTCCAGGTTTTTCTTATGCCGTTTATAATGATTTAGCTTCTGTCAAAGAGTTAATATCAGATAAGACAGCTGCTGTCATGCTGGAATTAGTCCAGGGGGAGGGCGGCGTTGTCCCTGCTGATGTTCAGTTTGTTAAAGCCCTGTCCCAGCTCTGTCAGGAAAAGGATATCCTGCTGATTGTCGATGAGGTTCAGACAGGAATTGGTCGGACAGGCAGTCTCTTTGCTTTTGAGCAGTATGACATTGAACCAGACATCTTTACGCTGGCTAAAGGGTTAGCCAATGGTCTGCCTATCGGCGCCATGATTGGTAAAAGGAAGCTGTCGTCTGCCTTTGGTTATGGCAGTCATGGAACAACCTTTGGGGGCAACAAACTGGTTTTATCAGCTGCCTCCTGTGTGCTTGACCAGATGGCAGCAGAAGGCTTTTTGTCCTCCGTTCAGGCCAATGCCCTTTACCTTAAGGAAGCATCAGAACAAAAGTTAGGCGGTCTGACCAATGTATCAGCTATTAGAGGACTGGGCTTTCTATTGGGAATTCAGACCTCTAAAAATTTAGATGAGACTGTTCAGGCAGCAAGAGACAGAGGGCTGATTATCCTGACTGCTGGTCAGGATGTTATCAGGCTCCTGCCGCCTATAACCGTCAGTCCGTCAGAAATAGATCAGGCGCTGGCTGTTTTGCAGGATGTGTTTGCTTAGGCTATCAGTCAAAAAGGCTGGGAGAACCGTAAGGATGATGAATCCGACGGTCTTTCCAGCCTTTACTTATTTATAGGTCAAAGACAGTCATCGACTGTCGAAATTCATCTGCTAATTTTTCTTGCTTATGGCTTTGAAAATCAGGCAACTGTCGGACAGCATTGTAACGTTTACTGAGATTCCAGCTGCCACTGGGATTATAGCGGGGATTTTGATTGACGAAGTCTATGGTCAAATCCCACTCACGAATATAGCCCAAAGGTCTGGAATGATAACTGACACCATCAATGGCAACATCTCCATAAGATCTATGAGCATGGCCAAAGATAACGTCTTTAACCCCATACTGCCTAAAAAGATGATGGAAGGATTGGCTTCCCAAGAAAGCATTAAAAGGGGTAAATCGGGGGTGGGTCATCGTGAAGTTGCTGTGGGGGACAAAGTGCATGGCAACAATCACTCTTTTTTCTTTCAGCTCCTGTAAATGGTGTTCTAGTTGGTCCTGGCTGTCTTGACAGATTTGCGGATCATTTTTCAAACGGTTTAGGCGGCGGTCAAACCAAAAGGTTTTTTTGAGCTGAGTGATTTTTTCTAAGCTTTGGTTAGAGAAGGAGTAGTCATACCAACCATGAAAACTAAGGAGGCTGGTCTGTGGGGTCAAATCAATCCTCTGGAAATCCAGTCTTCGGATGTCGTCTTCGCTGAGGTTAAGCATATCGTGATTTCCAAGATTAAAACTGAGATTGACCTCTTTACCCAAATCCGCTAAAAAAGGGCGGCTAATATCTTTAAAATTATTGGAAATATCACCGGCAAGATGAAGATGATCAATACCTTCGTCATTCAAGACCTGCTTAAGTGTTTGAATTTCAACATCAGAAAAGTGATTTAAATCAATATGCAGATCACTCATAAGGGCTAATTTTGTCATAGTCCTATTTTATCATGATTTTTTGTAAAGAAGCTGACATAAACGTTACAAATCTTAATGCGTAAAAACTTGCAGACCGACACAAAATTCATTAAAATAAGGTCATGGACATTAAGGGAGACATTAAAAAATTAGCCGCTGAGATCGGTATCTCAAAAATTGGCTTCACAACTGCTGATGATTTCGCTTATTTGGAAAAGACACTGCGGGCTTCTCTTGAGGAAGGCCGCTCTTCGGGCTTTGAACATCAAGTCATTGAAGAACGACTAAAACCGAAACTGTCCCTTGCTAGTGCCAAAACCATTATTTCCATCGCAGTTGCTTACCCTCATAAATTGCCGGTGAAACCTCCCAAAACAGCTTATCGTCGGGGCAAAATCACACCTAATTCTTGGGGATTGGATTACCACCATGTCCTTCAAGATAAGCTCAAACAGCTGGCGGAGGGGATTGAAAAGCTTTGCCAGGATTTTCCTTTGGAACATAAGGCTATGGTGGATACCGGTGCCTTGGTGGATACGGCAGTTGCCAGAAGAGCCGGAATTGGTTTTATCGGAAAAAATGGCTTGGTCATTTCAAAAGAATTTGGCTCTTATATGTATCTGGGGGAGCTGATTACCAATTTAGAAATTGAACCCGATCGTCCTGTTGATTACGACTGTGGGGACTGCCGAAGATGTCTGGATGCCTGCCCTACCTCCTGTCTGATGGGTGACGGCAGCATGAATGCTAGGCGCTGTCTCAGTTTTCAGACGCAGGATAAAGGGATGATGGATCTAGAGTTTCGCAAGAAAATCAAGACAGTGATTTATGGCTGTGATATTTGTCAGATTTGCTGCCCTTATAATAAGGGGTTGAACAATCCTTTGGCCAGTCAGATTGACCCAGAATTGGCTGAACCGGAACTCTTACCCTTTTTAGACCTGTCTAATAGACAATTCAAGGAAAAATTTGGCTTGATAGCGGCTTCTTGGCGGGGCAAAAATATCTTGCAGCGTAACGCGATTATTGCTCTGGCAAATGCGAACGATAGGACAGCTGTTGCTAAACTGCTGGAAATTATTGATAAAGGGCAAAATCCTATTCACGCCGCGACAGCTCTCTGGTCACTGGGGGAGCTAGTCAAACAGCCTACGGAAGACCTGGTTCGGTTTATTGAAGGAATTGACTCCCAAGATGACAATGTTCTGACAGAGAAGAGAAATCTTCTGAATAAATGGCAATTTTAAGCTATCTGTGGTAGAATAAGTGGACTATTGAAATGAGGTAGTAGATATGGATCTGGCAGAAATACGCCAAAAAATAGAAGAAAACAAAGTGAAGTTGACTGGCTTCAGGAGGTCTCTTTGACTTAGACCGTCTGGAAGAAGATATTGCTCTGTTGGAAAATCAGATGACAGAGCCTGACTTTTGGAATGACAACCATGCAGCTCAAAAAACGTCACAGGAGTTAAACGAGCTGAAAGTCAAATACGATACCTTCCATAACATGGATGCCTTGGCAGAGGAAGCGGAGCTCCTATTTGAGATGCTGGAGGAAGACGACTCTTTGCAGGCTGAGTTGGAGGAAAGTCTGGCCAAACTGGATCGGCTGATGACCAGTTATGAAATGACTCTCCTTTTATCGGAGCCCTACGATGCCAGCAATGCGATTTTGGAAATTCACCCAGGGTCAGGTGGTACCGAGGCTCAGGACTGGGGGGACATGCTGTTGCGGATGTACACCCGCTTTGGTAATGCCAAAGGTTTTAAAGTAGAAGTTCTGGATTATCAGGCTGGAGATGAAGCGGGCATTAAGAGTGTCACCCTTTCTTTTGAGGGACCGAATGCTTATGGCCTTCTAAAGTCTGAGATGGGGGTTCACCGTCTGGTGCGCATCTCTCCGTTTGATTCAGCCAAACGCCGACATACCTCTTTTGCCTCTGTAGAAGTCATGCCTGAACTGGATGACACGATTGAGGTAGCTATTCGAGATGATGATATCAAGATGGATACTTTTCGATCTGGCGGAGCTGGTGGACAAAATGTCAACAAGGTGTCAACCGGTGTTCGGCTGACCCACCTTCCAACGGGTATTGTGGTCTCCTCGACCGTAGACAGAACCCAATATGGCAATCGTGACCGCGCGATGAAGATGCTTCAGGCCAAGCTCTACCAGTTAGAGCAAGACAAGAAAGCTCAGGAAGTAGACGCGCTTAAGGGAGACAAAAAAGAAATCACCTGGGGCAGTCAGATTCGTTCCTATGTGTTCACACCCTATACTATGGTCAAAGACCATCGGACCAATTTTGAAGTTTCCCAGGTTGACAAGGTGATGGATGGCGATCTGGATGGCTTTATTGACGCCTTTCTTAAATGGCGTATGACTTAATGATATTAGAGAGGAAATAAAATTTAATGGCACTAATTGAAATGAAAGGTGTTAATAAAAAATATCACCGCAGTACAACTGCCTTGAGAAATATGTCTATTTCAGTAGACCAAGGTGAGTTTGTCTACATTGTTGGACCATCAGGGGCTGGTAAATCAACTTTTATCAAGCTCCTTTACCGTGAAGAAAAATTAACCAAAGGATCTTTGAAAGTTGGTAAATTTAACCTTGCCAAATTGAAGAAGCGGGAAATTCCCCTGCTTCGCCGCAGTATTGGCGTGGTTTTCCAAGACTACAAACTGCTTCCTAATAAAACGGTTTTTGAAAATGTCGCCTTTGCGATGGAAGTTATCGGTGAAAAACCACGGGTCATCAAAAAGCGTGTGGCAGAGGTATTGGACCTCGTAGGACTTAAGCACAAGATGCGCTCTTTCCCGGATCAGTTGTCTGGAGGTGAGCAGCAACGTGTGGCGATTGCGCGTGCTATCGTTAATAATCCCAAGGTTTTGATTGCGGATGAACCAACGGGTAACCTTGACCCAGAAATTTCTTGGGAAATCATGCAGCTGTTGGAACGCATCAACCTTCAGGGAACAACTGTTCTGATGGCTACTCACAACAGTCACATCGTCAACACCCTTCGTCATCGTGTCATTGCGATTGAAGATGGTCGTTTAGTGCGTGATGAAGAGGAAGGAGAATACGGTTATAATGATTAGAAGATTTTTCCGTCATATTTGGCAGTCTCTTAAAAATTTAAAACGTAACGGCTGGATGACACTGGCTGCGGTCAGCTCAGTTACTATTACTTTAACGTTAGTTGGTATTTTTGCAGCTTTCTTGCTCAATACTGAAAAACTAGCCTCGGGAATCGAAAAGAATATTCAGATCAATACCTATTTGCAGGTTGATTCAAAAGATGCTGTTGAGTCTTATGTTGATCCCAATGATGCCAGCAAGACGATTGCCAATCCAGATTATCATAAGGTTTATGATCAGATTGCAAAATTGTCGAATGTCAAGAGTATCACCTTTTCCAGTAAGGATGAGCAGTTAGCCAAACTCAAAGAAACCTACGGCGAGGACTGGAATCTTTTTGACGGCGATGCCAATCCGCTTTACGATGTCTACATCGTTCAGACGACGTCACCGTCCAAAGTGAAAAGTGTTGCCAAGCAGATTGAAAAAATTGCCGGTATTGATTCAGTAACCTACGGCGGTGCCGAGTCTGAAAATATTTTCAATCTGGCTAGCTTTGTTCGGACTTGGGGCTTAGTTGGGACAGGTTTGTTGGTATTTGTAGCCATCTTCCTGATTTCTAATACCATCCGCATCACCATTCTGTCCCGTCGTACAGAAATTCAGATCATGCGTCTGGTAGGGGCTAAAAATGGTTATATCAGAGCACCTTTCTTCTTTGAAGGGGCTTGGGTTGGTTTCTTAGGGACTATTCTGCCGGCGCTTGCCATTTATTTCCTTTACGATTTCGTCTTTAAGCAGTTTAATCCGGATCTGCTGACGCAAAACTTAAGCATCTATTCACCGCATCCTTTTGTTTATTATTTAATCGGAGGAATGTTTGTCATCGGTATTTTGATTGGAGCTCTGGGGTCTATTCTGTCAATGAGACGTTTCCTTAAGATATAAAAAAAGCCTTAACAGGCTTTTTTATGTTACTGGAAAAAGGGGTTGCTATTTTTTTCATGTCCGATGCTCGTATTGGGACCGTGGCCGGGATGGACGGTATAGTGGTTAGGTAAGGAAAACAGATGTCTCCGAATGCCGCTGATTAAGTCTTCATAGTTGCTGGTCGGCAGATCGGTCCGTCCGATAGTTCCTTTGAATAGGGCATCTCCTGAAAAAACCATGGCTTCTTCCGGAAAGATAAAGGAGACACCGCCCCAAGAATGGCCGGGGGTTTCCACCACCTTAAACTGAAAGCCAGCTATATCATAGTCTTGCTGGTAGTTGAAATAATGATCAGCAGGTGCCACGAGGACATCCTCCATATCTCTGTGGCGATCGAGACCGGATAGGTTATCAAGAGGGCTACCGAGCCACGAGGCTTCTTTTTCAGCAATATAGACAGGCGGATGGTTGAAGGCTTGGCGAACAAGATCAACACTCATAATATGATCGTAGTGCGCGTGAGTGAGGAGAATAGCGGCAACCGGCTTATTGATATCTTGGAGTTTGGCCAGGATATTCTGGCCGTTTGATCCGGGATCCACAACAAGGACAGCTTGATCGTTGCTGATAAGATAGGTATTTTCACGAGCAATGTCATTTAAAATTTTTAATACTTCCATAGTTATCAGTTTACCAAAAATGATGGTTTCTGGTAAGAAAAAAGTCACTTTTTTTGAAATGAGCTCTTAACCGAGAACAAGCTTAAAGTCTGGGCAAGTCCCTAATAGCTTGAATAATCAGAAAATTTAGTCAATAAGATAGAATATTCCCCCAAAATGTGCTAGACTAGTAATGATTACTAAAGAATAGGAATGATGACAATGGCTAGACCTTTAAATTTTGTAATGATATCGCCCCATTTTCCTGAAAATTTCGAGACCTTTGCCCATCGGCTGTCAGAAAATGGTATCCATACCTTAGGGATTGCGGATGCTCCCTATGAGGCGCTCAGTCAGGGACTGAAGGATCATCTGACAGAGTATTACCGTGTGGACAATATGGAAGACTATGATCAGGTTTATCGTGCGGTGGCTTATTTCGCCTCTAAATACGGCAGAATCGACCGAATTGAGTCTCACAATGAGTATTGGCTGGAACTGGATGCCCGTCTGCGGACAGACTTTAACGTTTTCGGCTACAAAAATGAAGACATGCTGGCCATCAAAACCAAGGCTAAGATGAAGGAAATTTTCCGCCAGTCCGGTCTGAAAGTGGCCCGCGGTCAGGTCTTTCATTCAGACGATCAGGCCAGAAAACTAGCTCAGGAATTGGGTTTTCCTGTGATTATCAAACCGAATTCGGGTGTCGGAGCATCAGACACCTATAAGATTAAATCGCCAAAAGAGCTAGAAGATTTCTTTACTTATCAGACTCCAGGTGTGGAGTATATTATGGAGGAATTTATCGATGGTGATATTGTGACCTTTGACGGTTTGACGGATCATGATGGTAAGATCGTCTTCTACGCTAGTCTGGAATATTCAGAAGCTGTTCTTGATACCGTTGAAAAAGACGGGGACATGTTCTATTATGTTCCCCGTGAGATTGCCCCAGAACTGGTGGCACTGGGCAAGAAATGTGTTGAAGCCTTTAATGTCAAGGAACGGTTTTTCCACTTTGAATTTTTCAGAATCAAAAGCACCAAGGAACTTATGGCGCTTGAAGTCAACTGCCGTCCGCCGGGAGGCTTGACCATTGATATGTGGAACTACGCCAATGACTTTGATGTCTTCAATGAATATGCTCATATCGTCAAGGATAATCGCTTTGACACCCAGATTACCCACCCCTATAACGTGGTCTATATTTCCCGAAAAGCCAATCAAAACTACGTCCATTCGATTGAAGAGGTTGAAGCTAGGTATGGAGAGGAGATCATCAGCATTGATTCTGTTCCGGGAATCTTTGCGAAAATTATGGGCGAGGTTGGGATTTTGGCACGGACAGAAAGTCTGGCTCAGATGAGAGACATTATCCAGTTTGCACATGAGAAAGTATAGAGGAGTGAGTCATGCATTTTGAAAGAAGAAGCCAGTGGAGCGGAGAATTAGGACGCGAGATGTCTTTTAATGTCTATGGACATGCTGGCAAACCTGTTATTGTTTTTCCATCATCTGGAGGGAGCCAGGATGAGTATGGTGATTTCGGCATGATTGCCAGCTGTCAGGAATGGATTGATCAAGGTCGGGTCAGATTTTATACGCCAGACTCGCTGGATAAAGAATCTTGGCTGGCGGAATGGAAGTCAGGCCATGATATGGCCTTGGCTCATGAAGCCTATGATCGCTATATTATTCATGAATTAGTTCCCCTGATTCGCTATGAAGCAAACTGGCAAGGTCCGATGATTGCAACAGGTTGTTCAATGGGAGCCTTTCATGCGGTCAATTTTGCTCTTCGCCATCCCGATTTATTTGACGTGTCGATTGCTCTCTCAGGAGTTTATGATGCACGTTTCTTTACCGGAGAATTTTATGGAGATGAAGCTGTTTATTACAATTCTCCCATTGATTACCTTTGGAATCAGGAGGATCCATGGTTCTTGGATCGCTACCGTCAAAACCGTTTCATTGTAGCTGTCGGTCAAGGGGCTTGGGAAGCACCCCATATAGCTGATACCCGCCGTCTGCAGGAGGCGTTTGAAGCTAAATCGATTCCGGCTTGGTTTGATTATTGGGGACATGATGTGGCCCATGATTGGGACTGGTGGCGTGTACAAATGCCTTACTTCTTAGGAAAACTAGCCGAAGAAGGTAGGCTTTAATAATCTAAAAAACTGGGCTTAAGCCCAGTTTTTTCAATCTTTTAGACAGAATTGCAGAAATTCTACAAAATGATCTGCCCAATGTTTTTCGTGGTGGATTTCATTAGCCATGATGTGAAGATCAATTTGTTCCATAGGATGCCCAGTTCGGAGCAGTGACTGGTAGTAATGCAGGCTGCAGTCGATATAAGCTTGGTTCATATCAGGTGCAAATTCTTCATCGACTTCATCGCCTTCTTTGGTACCGACCTGAATGTAAACCTTGCTGTCTTTAGCGAGCGGATGATGATCCGTAAAACGAAGAAAATCACGTTCGCTGAACCAAGAGGCTAAGGAAAAGACACCCAGGTTGCCAAAGACATCTGGATAGGCTGCTCCCATGTAGGCTGTAATAATGCCTCCCATAGAAGATCCTGCCAGAAGCGTATCATCTGCTTGAGGCTTGGTACGATAGGTTTTGTCAATAAAAGGCTTGACAACCTCAACGACCCATTTACCATAAGCCATGCCATCTCCGCCGACGCTGGCCGTTTCAGGGGTGGTTCCGACATCAGTCATCCATGGCGCGTACTCATTCAGCCGATTGTCACCGGCATTATCAATACCGACAATAATGAGTTTCGGCAGCTCTTTGTGTTTTTTGATGGTAGGGATAATCTTCCAAGAATAACCCGAAAAGGATTCTTTACTGTAAAAAATATTTTGCCCATCATGCATATAGAGAACGGGGTAGCTGGCCCAGTCTTCTTTGTCATAATCTTTAGGAAGTAGGACACGGATACGGCGATCTTCGTCGTAGTAAGGAATATAGAGCGAGTGTTCCTTCATATCAAGATAGTAATTGTTCAATTTCGTCTTTTTCACATCAGTATCTCTTTTTGTCATAGGATAATCTTATTATAACATAGAAGTCTCAGAAAAAAAGACGAAGGTAGTATTTTCTGTCTCCCCCACGGACTTGTCCACGGCAGAAGCCCTTAATTTTCTGATAAAATATGATATAATTTTAGTGTTATGACGGAAAAAAAGACTAGAAAATATGCTGTCGTTGACTTGGAAGCGACCGGTGCGCATCAGACAGCCTCTATTATTCAGGTGGGGATTGTCATTCTTGAGAACGGCCGAGTAATAGAAAGCTATGAAACGGATGTCAATCCACATGAGCCGCTTTCTCAGCATATTAGTGATTTAACAGGGATTACCGACCAGCAGCTTGAGAAGGCTCCTGATTTTTCTCAGGTTGCCGCTCACATTTTTGGTTTAATTTCAGACTGTGTATTCGTTGCTCATAATGTCAAATTTGATGCCAATCTTTTGGCGGAGCATCTTTTTTTAGAGGGGTATGAGCTGCTGACGCCTAGGGTTGATACGGTTGAGCTGACGCAAGTCTTTTATCCCCAGTTTGAAAGATACAGTTTGAGCAGTCTGTCCGAACAGTTGGAACTAGACTTGTCTGATGCCCATACAGCCATAGCTGACGCCAGGGCAACGGCTCAGCTTTTTCTGAAACTTCAAGACAAAATGGCTCGTCTTCCCAAGCTGACTCTGGAAAACCTATTAGCCTTGTCTGATAATTTGCTGTTTGAGTCGCACTTGGTGATTGAGGAAGCTTTCGAAGCTGCCAAGCCGTTGTTAGAAGACTGCTTTGAAGAGGTAGGCGGCATCGTTCTCCGAAAACCCAAGCAGCTTTTGCAAGAGCGCCGCCTGTCTGCTGATTTTGCGACGAATATTGCTCTTTTGGGTCTAGACCGGCGGAAAAAACAAGAGGCATTTGCCAGCTTTCTTGAAAAGCATATAGATGACGGCCGGGTCAGTTTCCTTGAGGCTCAGGCTGGACTTGGCAAAACTTTTGGCTATCTCCTCCCGCTCTTAGCCCAACAGGAGGGGGAAAAACAAATCATCCTTTCTGTACCGACCAAGGTGTTGCAGGACCAGATTATGGCCAATGAGGCTCGAAAGTTAGCCCAGACTTTCCATATCAATGCACATAGCCTAAAAAGTCCCCGTAACTACCTCAAACTAGATACCTTCTACGCTTCTCTAAAGAATCATGAGGATAATCGTCTCGTCAATCGCTATAAGATGCAGCTTCTGGTTTGGTTGACAGAGACGGATACGGGTGACCTAGATGAAATTCAGCAAAAACAGCGTTACGCAGCTTATTTTGATAAGCTCAAGCATGATGGCAGCTTAAGTCAGACTTCGCTTTTCAAAGACGTGGATTTCTGGCAAAAATCTCACCAAAGAGCTCAGCAGAGCCGCCTTTTAATTACCAATCATGCCTATCTTCTGACACGCATTGAGGATGACCAAGCCTTTGTTAAAGGGAAGTATCTGGTGCTTGATGAAGCACAGAAATTATTTTTGGTTTGGGAAGAGTTTACGCGCTCGCAGCTTAATATGGGAGAGACCTTGCAAACGATTAGCTCCCTTTTAGATGAGGACCCGCCCATTCTCCAAAGAAGGCTACTTGAAAGTCTGCAGTTTGAGCTGAATCACTTGCTGGAGCAGTTTCATAAACAAGTTTCTCCTCAGCTTAAGGCCAATCTGGTTCAACGCCTACGGCAAGATGTGAAAGAGCTGGATTGCGAGCAGCTTCTGGATTTAGCAAAAGCCTTAGATGAGCGGTTTTCTTTATTTTGGTTTGAAGAAGACTACTTTGAGCAGCATCGGCAGATTTATTTAAAATCGGCTAGTATGGATGTCATGGATTTTTCAGCTTTTCTGCCGGAGACTAGAAAAACTTTTCTAGTGTCAGCAACGCTGCAGATGAGTTCACAGGTCAGTCTGGCAGACTTATTGGGGTTTAAAGCATTTACTTTTGACAGTTTAGAAAAAGAGCCAAGCCAAGGTCAGTCTATCTGGGTAGACCAATCCATGCCTCCAGTAGATCATTTGGATGAGATAGAGTATGAAACACAGCTTATCCAACGCCTTTCTCAGCTTTACAAACTGCATCAGCCCACGCTAGTCTTATTTAATTCTAAAAAAACGATGCTGGCTGTTTCTGACGGGTTGGATCGGCTTCATCTGCCACATCTGACGCAGGATAAAAACGGAACAGCTTTTAATGTTAAAAAGCGATTTGACCGTGAGGAAAGCCATTTTCTTCTTGGAACAGGCAGTTTTTGGGAAGGGGTTGATTTTATCCAGCAGGATAAAATTCTTGAAGTGATTACGCGTCTGCCCTTTGACAATCCTGAAGATTTTATGGTGAAAAAAATCAATCACTTTTTAAAAAAATCAGGAAAACGCCCTTTTTATGACTATACGTTGCCTGTGACTATCCTCAGACTCAAGCAGGCGATTGGTAGGACGAAACGGCGAGAAAACCAAAAGTCAGCAGTTGTTATGTTAGACAGCCGCTTAATGAAAAAATCTTACGGTAAAATAATCTACAAATCGCTGTCAGAAACAGCCCATTTAGCTAGTCAAAATTTTGACCAGATTATGTCTGAAATAGCGAAATTTTTGATATAATATTGAGGACTATTATTGTTGAGCAATCGTAAAGTCAGTTAAAAGGAGACCAAATGACCAAATTATCAAAACGTGTGCTTGAAATGGAAGAATCTGTTACTCTGGCTGCGGGAGCTAGAGCTAAGGAACTGACCGCTCAAGGGCGCGATATTTTAGCCCTAACCTTGGGAGAACCCGATTTTGTAACACCAGAGCATATCCAGAATAAAGCGATTGCTGCCATCAGAGATGGGAGGGCAAGTTTTTATACTGTCGCAAGTGGCCTGCCGGAATTAAAAGCAGCTGTAAAAACTTATTTTGAGCGTTTTTATGGTTATGAGATTGGCCCAAAGGAAGTGGTTGCGGGCTCAGGTGCTAAATATATCTTATTTGCCTTTTTTATGGCTGTGCTCAATCCTGGTGATGAGGTTCTTATCCCAACGCCATATTGGGTTTCTTATGCGGACCAAATTAAAATGGCAGAAGGCCAGTCTGTTTTTGTCCAAACAACCGAGGATAATAGCTTTAAGGTTACGGTTGACCAGTTGGAAAAAGCCAGAACAGCTAAAACAAAGGTGCTTCTCCTTAATACACCATCTAACCCAACAGGCATGGTTTATAGTCGTTCTGAATTAGAGGCGATTGGAAACTGGGCGGTTGCTAATGACGTCCTCATTTTAGCGGATGATATCTATGGTCGTCTAGTCTATAACGGAGCTATCTTTACGCCTATTTCAAGTATTTCAGAAGCAATTCGTAAACAAACAATTACGATTAACGGCGTTTCCAAAACTTTCTCCATGACAGGCTGGCGGATTGGTTTTGCCGTGGGTGATCCTGATATTATTGCGGCGATGGCTAAGATTATCAGCCAGACCACCTCAAATCCGACAACGGTTGCCCAATATGCAGCGATAGAGGCCTTGACTGGAGATCAGGCGCCTATCGAGGATATGCGTCAAGCATTTGAGAATCGCCTCAATACCATTTACCCTTTACTGGCAGAAATTCCTGGTTTTGAGGTTATCAAACCTGAGGGAGCTTTCTATCTTTTTCCTAATGTTAAGAAAGCTATGGAAATGAAAGGATATACCGATGTGACGGCGTTTACCACAGCTATTCTGGAGGAAGCGGGTGTTGCTCTTGTGACGGGAGCTGGTTTTGGAGCCCCTGAAAATCTTCGGTTAAGCTATGCTACTGATCTGGATACTTTGAAAGAGGCTGTCAGAAGAATCAAAGCCTTCATGGAAAATTAAGAATTAGAAAAGAGATTATTGTGTCTAAAGATTACGTATCTATTATTGATGTCAAGCACCATCTTGGTGAGGAAGTGACAATCGGCGCTTGGGTAGCCAATAAATCTGGGAAAGGCAAAATTGCCTTTCTTCAGCTGCGTGATGGAACAGCCTTTTTTCAGGCGGTCGCTTTTAAACCAAATTTCCTCGAAAAATTTGGTGAGGAAGTAGGGTTGGAGAAATTTAATACCATTAAAAAGCTGAACCAGGAAACATCTGTTCTGGTGAAAGGGATTGTCAAAGAAGACACACGTTCTAAATTTGGCTACGAACTGGATCTAACAGACATTGAGATTGTCGGTGAATCAGAAGATTACCCTATTACACCCAAAGAGCATGGCACAGACTTCTTAATGGACCACCGTCATTTATGGCTGCGTTCCCGAAAACAGCATGCCATCATGCTTGTTCGTAATGAGATTATTCGAGCGACCTATGAGTTCTTCAATCAGCAGGGCTTTGTTAAGCTAGATCCGCCGATTTTGACAGGCTCTGCACCAGAAGGAACGACTGAACTCTTTGAAACCGATTATTTTGGTCAGCCAGCTTTTCTGAGTCAGACAGGCCAGCTTTATGCGGAGGCTGGTGCCATGGCTTTTGGCAAGGTCTTTACTTTTGGACCGACATTTAGGGCTGAAAAATCCAAGACACGCCGACATTTGACTGAATTCTGGATGATTGAGCCAGAAATGGCCTTTGTCAAGCACGAGGAATCACTGGATATCCAAGAGGCCTATGTTAAGCATTTAATTCAGGCCGTTTTGGACAATCAATCCTATGCTCTCGAGGTGCTAGAGCGGGATACCAGTCTTTTGCAAAACTATCTGGATCAGCCTTTCAAACGTGTCACCTATGATGATGCGATCAACCTCCTTCAGGAGAAAGCGGCTGACAATGATTATGAGGCCATTGAGTGGGGGCAGGACTTTGGTTCACCGCACGAGACATTTATCTCAAACTATTATGGGGTACCGACCTTTATCATTAACTACCCTAAAGCTATTAAGGCCTTCTATATGAAGCCGCATCCTACTCGAGATGATGTTGTTATCTGTGCCGATTTAATTGCGCCGGAAGGCTATGGTGAAATTATTGGCGGTTCGGAGCGAGCGACGGATTACGATTACCTTAAAGATAAGGTGGCCGAATACGGTCTCTCAGAAGCCGAATATGGTTGGTATCTGGATCTCCGTAAATACGGCAGTGTTCCACATTCAGGTTTTGGACTGGGTCTGGAGCGAGCGGTCACCTTTATTACAGGTAATGAACATATCCGTGAAGCCATTCCATTCCCGCGGATGCTTCATCGCCTTCGACCATAAGGAATATGAGAAAGCAGCTGGCCAAACTCTAGCTGCTTTTGTGTTGTCTGACAGCATCACGATTTTCTAAATGGGCTTTTTCTGCTATAATATAGAAAAACTAAAGGAGTTAAGCACTATGTCAAAAACAATTCATACTGATAAAGCCCCCGCAGCCATTGGACCCTATGTTCAGGGAAAGATTGTTGGAAACCTGCTCTTTGCATCAGGTCAGGTTCCTCTGTCTCCTGAAACAGGTGAGGTGGTCGGTGAGACCATCCAAGAGCAGACCCAGCAAGTCTTGAACAATATCGCTGCCATCCTAGCAGAAGCAAAAACAGACTTTAATCATGTTGTCAAAACAACTTGCTTTCTTAGTGACATGAACGATTTTGTCCCTTTTAACGAGGTCTATGCACAAGCATTTTCAGATGACTTTCCTGCGCGCTCGGCCGTAGAAGTTGCTCGGCTTCCAAAAGACGTTAAAATCGAAATTGAAGTGATTGCCGAAATCATTTCTTGATTTTTTGGAGAAGAAAGTGTGACGGATATGGCAAATGAATCGCGCTATCAAGATGTTTTTGACGGTCAACATTATTCAAAAGCAGACGGTGTCTTCCTAAAGAATCTAGATCAAGGGCTTAAGGCAGAGATCTTGCAAGATTGTCCGGACTTAAAGGACGATGATTTTATTGCTTATGCTAATCTGACCAAATATTCGTTAACCTATTTGAATAAAATCATCATCAGAGCACAGGAAAAGAATGATAACATCAAAGGCTACATCTCTTCTTTAAGTCAGGAAGAATTGGACAGCAATGTGGAAGAACAGTTTCAGGCCAAGATTACCTTTGGTCAGAAAATTGCGGATGCGGTGGCTAAGTTTGGAGGTTCCTGGACCTTCATTATTTCCTTTATTTTACTGATGGCTGCCTGGATGTTGGTTAATCAGCTCCATTTGTTTGGTCTGCATTTTGATGTTTATCCTTTTATCCTGCTGAATTTAGCTCTATCAACTTTGGCAGCGGTACAGGCGCCTCTTATCATGATGAGTCAAAACAGAGCGGCAGAGTACGA
Organism: Streptococcus ferus DSM 20646; assembly: GCF_000372425.1. Classification (GTDB taxonomy): domain Bacteria; phylum Bacillota; class Bacilli; order Lactobacillales; family Streptococcaceae; genus Streptococcus; species Streptococcus ferus. The sequence goes on along the minus strand of NZ_AQVD01000002.1, from coordinate 226,030 downwards.
CCGCTTGCAGGCACAGAACGACTTTAAGGTTAATAAGAAGTCCGAGGAAGAAATCCGTTATTTGCATGCTAAATTGGATCATATTGTCCAGCAAGACCAGAGTGAACTGTTAGAAATCCAAAGATTACAGACAGAAATGCTGGCCTCCATAAGTCATCAATTATCACGGATAGAGAAAGAAAAATCCTAAAACAAGATTGGTGCTCAGCACCAATCTTGTTTTGTTTTTCAAATCATTTGAAAAACAAAAATATTATTGCCATTTGATGTTAAAAGTGATACCATTAAGACGAAAAAGCAATAATTAGTAACGAAAATTTAATCTATTTTACTGGTTTTTTTCAAATAATAAGTAATAGGATATAGAAGTGTATTGTGTTTAAGGAGTATCTAAAACTTGAAAACATTATTAATTGGTAATATAGGCTATATAACAAAAACATTTCTTAATGAAGCTTTTCCCAATCATCAGCTTTTTTTGTTAGGTGATACTAATTTAAAATCATCTCAACAGATGGGAATAACCGTCTTCACCAATGACATTAGTCTGGAAGAGTCTATTTTTGAGTCTTATGAATTTGACCAAATGATTTACTTTTCTGACTCTTTAACCTACCAAAATGACAGAATTGGGGAATTGGAGCAACTGCAGCGAATTCTTGGTTATGCAAAAGAACAGGAACATATTAAGGTTCTTTATCTGACAGCGCTAGAAGCTAAAGGTTCTAATCAGATCATTGTTAAAACGGCTCAAGACTTATGTATGAACTGGAAAACATCCCATTCGTCATCGAGTCTTAAGATTTTACAGAGTCCTTATTTATATTCTTCGATCTATCCTAGGGATTATATGAGTCAGCTCTTTAAGGCCGCAGAGTCTGGCAGTCTCCTATTCACGGAAAAACAGGATGAGCTAACAAATTTCATTAACATGGATGACCTTTCTGATTTATTGTTTAGGCTATTTGACAGCTGGAATAATGATAGAGAAACACTACAAATTGTCAATCCCTTTAAAGTGACCTTTAAGGAGCTGGCTGAACAGTTACAAAAAGTGACCTCCTGTCCCTCTGTTCAATTTAGTTCTGCCAATGCGAGTCAGTCATCTCAGACTCAGACCAATGAAAGTCAGCCAGACAAAACGTTACGAAAACGTTATGGCTGGTTCATGCACTATTCGATTATAGATGATTTAACAGACCTTTATACACTCTATCTGGAGCAGCATCGTTTTGCCAAATATACTAGTCGCTTAGATGACTTGATTAGTATCCTGCGTTCCCATCAACGGATTCAAAAAATTGCTGAAATTATGGCTCTTTTCCTTGTCTCAGAATTTCTGCATCTTTATACGAATGCTCATTTTCAGTTTAGATTAATTGATATTCGCCTCTTATTTGTTGTCTTAGTCAGTACCGTTTTTGGTACTTATTACGGTATCGCTTCGGCCTTCTTATCTGCCGCAGCATTATTAATTAATAATATTATTTCTGGAAGAGATTGGCGTATTATTCTTTATAATACAGAGCAATGGCTTCCTTTTATCATGTATATTTTTATTGCTGCAGTCTGTGGGTTTGTCCAGATGAAGAATCAAGATGATAGCAAGTCGTTGAAAAAAGAAAACCAGTTGTTAAAAGAGCAAAATGTCTTTATTCAAGGTGTGCATAGTAGTATTGTTCAAGATAAACAGAAGCTCAAACGGCAGTTAATCGGCAGCCGAGATGGTTTTGCTAAGTTTTTTGATGTGTTTAAGAAATTAGATAGGTCGTCTGGGGTATCTATTCTAGAAGAAAGTGTTAAGATTTTACAGGAATGGTTAGATACGAAAGCTATTCTAGTCTATGACTTAAAAGATGAGAAAGTATTGGAGTTGCTGCAAACAGAAAAAACAGCCTCGACCCTATTATCACAAACAGCCTTGCAGCCCCAATCTTTTCCAGAAATTTTGAAAACTGTTGAAAAGGGAGAGGTTTGGTCTAATCGACAAATTTTAAAAGACCATCCTGCCTATGTACTGGGTGTCAGAGATGGTGGGGTTCTGCGCTTTCTTATTTGGGTTCAAGAGGTTTCTTATAATCAAATGGGGTTGCACCAAATCAACTGTCTGCAAATGATAGGTGAGATGACCGAGTCTGCCTTATCTAAGGCATATTATCAGCAATATTATGTTGATCAACTTGGGAAAGTCCCATCGGCCGAGAATGAATTTGCCATTAAGGATAGAAAGATTGAGTAATAAGACAATGGAAGTTCTTGTCAGCTTGCTATTAACTTTGCTTTATATAGGGTCCTGCTTATATGCCTATCGTGGATTTAAGGAAAGGCGTTATCATCTCCCGTTTATTTACCTGATATTTGTCATTACTGTCCCTTTTCTGGGAGTTATCCTCCTGCATTTTTTAGAAAAACAGGACCTTTTTCAAAAAGGGGGAACTTTTGTTCATCAAGAAGATCTATCTGTACCTGTTGAGAAAAGAACAGTTAATAAGCAGTTGACTGTTAAGGAAGATCAGAAAACGGATGTTACTCCTTTGGAAGAATCCTTATTATTAGAAGATTCAGCTACCTCAAGAAAGGTGTTGCTAGAAATTATTGGCGATCAGCCTGAGGAGTTTCTGGATCTACTTTACTTGTCTCGTTTGAATGAGGATAGTGAGGTTGTCCATTATGCAAGCAGTATTATCGCTGAACTGTCTCATCAATATGATATTCAATTGGCACAATTAGAAAAGGAATTGTCCCTAAAACCCGATAATTATGCTCTTTTGACAGATTATTGCCGATTATTGGGCAAATACCTATCAACTGGATTGATCGGTGGAGAAATGGCGAAAGTATTGCGGAGAGATTATGCGACTCAGTTGGAAAAGAAGCTGGCGCAAAGAGACAGCCTATCAGACTATGTCTCTTTGGTGGAAAATGAACTCTTGCTGCAGAGATACGACAGAGCCGAAGCAGGACTGGAAAAAATGGTGTCCAAGTGGCCAAGGGAAGAAGAAACCTGGCTCTTACGCTTAAATTATTATCTGGTGTTAAAAGAAGGTCAAAAGGTAGAAGAGCTGTTGACCAGAATGAAGAAAGAGAATATCTACATTTCTACTAAAAATAAGATGACAGTAGACTTTTGGGCACCTGCTTAAAGGAGAGGTTATTTTGAAAACGAAAAAAGATTTTTTTCCTTTAAAGGAATCACTGGTTATTCTGCTTATTTTCGTGGTCATTGCAGGTTTGCTTTTAGTACAGAAAAATGGCCGTCCTTATAATGTTGACCAGGGAAAGACGACCTATCTAAAGGGGAATGTTCCAAGTTCAAATAAGGTCTTTAAAAGTTTAAAAAAGGAGACCCTCTTATTAGTTGACGGAAAAAATGAATCTAGCAGAGAGATACAAGTAGAATTTGAACAGATTCTTAAGGATATGAAAATGGGCTATCAGTTGATTGATGTTTCAACAGATAAGATTCCTAGTTTTTCGACCTATCAAAAAGTTGTCGTTTTATTACCCCATCTAGAAAAAGTTTCTTCTCGGGTAGATGACTTGATGGATTGGACGCATAAAGGAGGACAGGTTCTTTTTGGAATGACGATGAGTCAGGATAAATATCTGGCACCTATTGAGCAAAAGCTAGGGATTGTGACCTCGGGGTATACCAATACACAGGTTAATAGTATTTTTATTGATAATGAATTCATGATTGGTGGCAATCGAGATTATGTGATTGATGAAGCATTTGACTCTGCGAGAGCAATCACACTGTCCAAGGACAGTAAAATACATGCTTGGACTGGCGACGAAAAAAAGACTCCTCTAATCTGGGAGAGGGAGTATGGCAAAGGCAAATTTGTCATAGATAATTTTGGGCTCTATAACAAAGCTGTTAGAGGTCTCTATGCAGCTTCGTATAGTCTGCTGACAGACGTGACAGCCTATCCTGTCATTAATGGTTCAACCTACTATTTAGATGATTTTCCGGCCCCCGTTCCTTCAGGAAATGCGGACTACATTACACGGGATTATAATATGACGGTATCGGATTTTTATACCAATATTTGGTGGCCAGATATGCTGAAACTTGCTGAGAAGTACCAAATTAAATATACAGGTGTTGTTATTGAAAACTATGAAAATGCTGTTAATGGCTCTACAGTGCCTCAAACTGATTTAGAGAGGTTCAGGTATTTTGGGGATTCCTTATTAGCTAATGGTGGAGAGATCGGCTATCATGGTTATAACCATCAACCTTATAATTTAAAAAATACAGGAGAAAGTGACCACGGTTACTTAAGCTGGGACAGTACGAAGGCTATGAAGTCATCACTGAAAGAGCTTATTCGCTTTACAGATGAACTATTTCCCGGAACACCAAAATCGGTTTATGTTCCCCCTTCCAATATTTTATCCCGCGAAGGTCGTTCAATGATTGTCAAGCAATTTCCGCGGATTAAGAGCATTGCCAGCAATTACTTTCCAGGGGAACAGGCCTATGTGCAGGAATTTGAGATTGCTGATGATGGGATGATTGAGCAGCCTAGAACAACCTCTGGAACTATTTTGCAAGGCTACGAGACAATGGCAGCCTTCTCAGAGATGAACATGCACTTTGTCAATAACCATTTTATTCATCCCGATGATGCCTTGGATAAAGATCGAGGGGCAGCACATGGCTGGGCTTATATGTTTAAGCATTTGGAACGGCATGTTTCATGGCTTGAAAAGACCGCGCCATCTATGCGGCATTTAACAGGTTCTCAGCTGGCAGGAGCAGTTCAGCGGTATGCTGTCTTAAAAGTGAACCAACAAAAAACAGCAGGAGAGCTGGCCCTTGATTTGGATAATTTTTACGATAAGGCTTATTTGATGGTTCGCATTAATAAGGGAAAACCGGGGAAAGTGTCTGGTGGCCGTTTAAAACAGTTAACTGGGAACCTCTATCTTTTAGAAGCAACATCATCAAAAATATCAATAAAATTAATAGGTGATAACAAATGAGAATCTGTATGGTCTTTGAAGGTTCCTATCCTTATGTTCACGGGGGTGTCTCTACTTGGGCCCACCAGTATATAACGGAACTGAAAGAACATGAATTTGTGATTTGGGCTATTGGTGCCAAAAAGGAAGAACAGGGTCAGTTTGTTTATGAACTGCCTGATAATGTCCTTGAGATACATGAGGTCTTTTTGGATGATCTAGACATGCCAAATATTAAAGACGGCGGTAGTTCAGACTTAACAGATGCGGAGCTTGAAACTCTGAAAAAACTGGTTGCTTGTGAGCGGCCTGACTGGTCACTTCTTTTTGATTTATTTCAGTCAAAACGGCTGACACCAGTAACGTTTTTAGAAAGTGATGTTTTTTTACAGCTTCTGAAACAAATGAGTGTGGAAAAATATGCTTTCGTTCCTTTGTCAGATGTCTTTCATACCATGCGTTCCATTTTGCTTCCTTTGCTGTGTCTGATATCAAAAGACGTGCCTGACGCAGATGTTTATCATACGATTGCGACGGGGTATGGTGGTGTGCTTGCGACTCTAGGAGCTCATCAATATCATAAACCAGTTTTACTGACAGAACATGGTATTTATACTCGTGAACGGGAAGAAGAAATTATTCGGTCGGACTGGTTCACGCCTTCAATGAAAAATCAATGGATTGCCTTCTTTTACATGCTGTCAGATGCCGTTTATTCTAAAGCAGACCGGATTACCAGTCTTTTTAGCAAGGCTAGGCAAATTCAGATTGATATTGGATGTGCCCCCGATAAATGCCAAGTGATTTCTAATGGGATTGATTTTGAAACATTTTCCAATATTCCCTTGAAAAAGCCAGACGGCTGGGTGGATATTGGAGCGGTAATAAGAATGGCTCCGATTAAGGATGTTGAAACACTTTTGTATAGCTTTTACGAACTGTCTTTTCAATTGCCGAAGGTAAGATTACACATTATGGGTGGGATTGATAATCAGGAGTATGCTGATCAGTGTTTTGCCCTTGCCCAAAAAATGAATTTAGATAATCTTATTTTCACAGGCCGTGTGGATATCAGAGCTTACATGGAAAAATTGGACTTTACCGTTTTAACTAGTATTTCTGAAGGTCAGCCACTGTCAGTACTTGAGTCAATGGCGGCTGCCCGACCATGTGTAACAACTGATGTTGGAGCGTGCAGAGAGTTGTTGGAAGGTCGAAAAGATGATGACTTAGGTTTGGCAGGGTACTGTGTGCCTCCTACCGATAGAAGAGGTTTAACAGAAGCTATGAAAAAGATGTGCTTGCAAGCTGATCTAAGGAATCAGATGGGACAGACTGCAAGAAAAAGAATTGCGAAAAATTACCAGTACCATCAAATGATAGAACAATACAGGCAATTATATAAGGAGAGCATTGAGACATGGCAGGAATAGGTTTTGAGCTAAGAAAAATATCTGATAAAGGAGGCTTTTTTGCCAAACAAAAAGTTTATGCCTATACCAGTATCATTTATGCCGGTCCTTTATTGTTAGGAATTCTTTTACTGGCAACAATTGCTTATCTTAGTGTGATAGGTGGTTTAGATAATCAAGATCGTAATACTCTTTTGGGATTGATTTCTTATTCTACTTTGTTTTCTTTGATTTTCAGTAGCCCATTTTCATTTGTTTTAACACGCTATGTTTCGGATATGCTGTATGAAGGAAAAATAAAAAAGATTCTACCTTCTTTCTTTGCTTCAAGTGTTTTAATGCTTGCTATGGGCGGTATAGTTTATAGTCTTTTTCTCTTATTTTCAGGAATTGCTTTCTTTAAGTTGCTGTTGTGTTTATTACTGTTTGGAGAGCTGACACTTATCTGGAATGCCTTGAATTATCTGACAGCTCTTAAGGATTATCGTAATATTCTGCTTTCCTTTTTTATAGCTATTTTAGCAACTTTCCTTTCGGGCCTTGTTCTGGTTTTACTGTCAGTTCCCTACGGACTTTTAGTCAGTGCTTGTATTGGTTATGGCGTCATGTTTCTCGGCTTGATTTGGCTCTTATGCCTTTATTTTCCTAACAGTCTTCAACCTTCCTTTGAATTTTTAACGTATTTTGATCGGTTTGGGGATTTATTTGAAATAGGTTCCTACCTTTTTGTAGGCTTATTTGCCCATATTCTGATGACCTGGTTCAGTGTCTTAGGAGAAAGGGTGGATGGCTTGCTGCGAACGGCTCCTGTTTACGATGTTCCCGCCATGTTTGCTTTTTTGACCACCTTGGTAGCGACAGTCAGTTTTGTTGTGTCGGTTGAAGTTTTGTTTTATCCAAAGTTCCAAAAGTACTTCAACCTGTATAACGAAAACGGGAATCTTTTAGAGATTGAACAGGCTGAGGTGGAAATGCTGGAAGTACTGCAAAATGAATTAAAGTATTTAGCCTGGAAGCAATTGATGGCAACTGTGCTGATTATGTTTTTGGGGAATGAATTATTATCTGCTTTACCTCTGGGCTTTAACGCACAAATGAGAGGCTTTTTTCAGACACTCTGTCTGGCTTATGGCCTCTATGGGATTGGTAATGCCAATCTATTGGCGCTTCTTTATTTTGCTGATTATCAAGGGGCCAAGCAAGCAACAAAATACTTTGCCATAAGCTCTGTCCTACTAACTTTTATCCTGCAGTTTTTTAGTAAAGATTTTTATGGATTTGGTTTTTTGATAGCCAGTATTTTATTATTTTTTACGGCATCAAGGCGTCTTCATGCCTATACCAAGGACTTATCTTACCATATTTTGGGAAGTCAGCCTATACTACCAGTAGCTAAAAGCGGCAAATTTACCTTATGGGCCAAGCAACTGGATGGAAAAATTGGAAAGGAAGATTTATGAGAAGCGACGAAAGAAAATTTCTTTTTTTAGGATTGTCATTGTTAGCTCTTGCTTTGGGATTGGTAATTTATAGCAACCAATCCAGCAGTAAGGAGTCAACGGAAACCAAAACAGCTCAAACTGTTAAAAAAGCCAAGGAAGAAAAGATTGAGGATGCTCACTTAAGAGATAATGATACCCTCTACAGTTCGGATGATGACACCAGTGTCAAAACAATGTACTTAACTGTTCGGCGTGGGAATAAAGAAGAGGGAACGGACCATTCATGGCAGGAAATCAACACCTACTCGGCCTATGATTATGAACGGATGAATGTTGAACGTTATCAAGTGGCTGCTTTATTGCAAGCTGGTGATGAAAACGGTCCTAAGCCTGGAGACTTTGGCTATGGTGAAGAGGTCCCAAATGCGACAGTTCAGGTTCGCGGACAAACGTCCAGTAAAAATAAACAAAAGAATTATAAAATTGAAATCAAAAAAAATAAGGGAACTTGGGAAAATCAGAGAACAATAAATCTGAATAAACATCAGACAGAAGGAATGCGATTCAGAAATAAATTGTCCTATGACTTGATTGAAGATATTCCTCAGATTATGGGGGCGCGCACTCAGTTTGTGCATCTCTATGTCAAAGATGAAACTGGAAACGGCACGGCAACTTATCAGGATTATGGCTTATATACACAGGTTGAGCAGATTAATAAAAAATATTTAGAGACACATGGCCTGGATGAAAATGCTCACCTTTATAAGGTTAATTTCTTCGAATTTCTTCCCTATGAAGATACAATTGTGACGGAGGATAATCCTAAGTTTAACAAGAAAAAATTTGAGGAGCTCCTTGAAATTAAAGGGGACCATGATCATACTAAATTAGTAGACATGCTAAAGAAAGTGAACGATCCTTCTGTCTCTGTTGATACTCTGTTGAAAAAATATTTTGACAGTGAAAATATTCAGTGGTGGATGGCCTATCAGATTTTGATGGGAAATGATGATACTCAAAGTCGAAATATGTTTTTATATAGTCCTCAGAACTCTACAAAATGGTATATCATTCCTTGGGATAATGACAGCTCCTTCCTAAAAACAGAAAGAAGTTTTCTAGGAAAAGCATCTGATAAGGCTAATAGCTGGGAAGTAGGTGTCAGCAACTATTGGGGAAACAATCTTTTCCAACGTCTGTTGAAATCGGACGACTTTCGCAAAGGGCTTGATCAGGCTATGCATCAGCTGAGAAAACAAATTACAAAAGAGCGTATTTCCAGTATGTCTCAAAAATATGCTGAAGTGGTTAAACCTTACTTAGCAAAAATGCCTGATCAAATGTATGCTAAATTAAGTTCGGATGAGTATAATCAGGTTTTGCAGGAGCTTCCTAATGAGTTGGAAAGCAATTATCAAGATTATCTCCGGACCTTGAAGAGTCCGCAGCCTTTCTTTATCGATCGCCCTAGTGTCAAAAATAATAAACTTCAGTTAAGCTGGGGAGCTTCCTACGATTTCAATAATAAAGACATCACTTACACTGTGGAAGTCGCCAAAGATTACAGTTTCAAGAATAAAATTTTTGAAAAATCAGGTTTAAAAACAATTTCTGCAGAGATGTCTAAGCTAGACAAGGGCCAGTATTTCATCCGTGTGACAGCTACAAATTCTGATGGTGTCTCACAGCGTGCCTTTGATAATTATATTACCGATGATGAGAAGTTTTACGGTATTATGAGTTTCTATGTCTTAGAAAATGGAAAGATTCGGGAGGAAACTTATGAAGAAGGATAAGGAAGAACGTTTTCGCCACGAACTAAAGTATCTGATTAACCATCCGGGAAAAAAGCTGCTGACCAAACGTTTTAAAGAATTATTGACGCTCGACAAGCATGCCTCAGGAGGTGCCTATACCATCCGCAGTCTTTATTTTGATGACTACTGGAATAGTAGCTATGAAGAGAAAGAGGCTGGTATTCTTATGCGAAAAAAGTATCGTATCAGAATCTATAATTACAGTGATCAAAGCATCAAATTAGAACGTAAGAAAAAGTTTGGCGCACATATCTATAAAGAATCGGCTCCTTTAACGCGTGAAGAAACAGAGCGAATTATCAAAGGAGATTATCGTTTTTTATTAAAAAGTCCCCATCCCTTATGTCAAGAATTTTACTATGAGTGTATGACAAATCTTATGCGTCCGCGCGTGATTGTTGACTATGAAAGAGAACCTTGGATTTTTGATGTCGGAACCGTTCGTCTGACTTTTGACTCTAATTTGAGAGCAGCAATAGGTAGTTTTGATATTTTTGACGACAGTCTGCCCACTTTGCCCATTTTTGAACCTGGGAAATTGGTTATGGAAGTCAAATATACTGAGCTGCTTCCTCAAATGGTGAAAAACATTGTTGCAGCAGAGTCCGATGAGTTTTTGGCGGTATCAAAATACGTCTTATGCTATGAAAAAACGCGCTATCTAAATAGTTTCGATTATTGGTATGAGGCTTAATGACAAAGGGGAAAGTCCCCTGTATACATATTTAGGAGATTATAATGAGTGTTCAAGACATGATTAAAAACTCGATCTTAAGATCGGAGAATTTTTCGTCACAAGACTTTGGTAAAGTATTCAGTGCTTTACTATTAGCTATTGTGATGGGAGCCATTATTTATTTTGTTTACCAAAAATTTTTTACAGGGGTTGTTTATTCCAGAAGTTTTGCCATGACCTTGATTGGGATGACCATTCTGACAGCAATGGTAACCTTAGCTATCAGTTCTAATATTGTCATCTCTCTTGGTATGGTTGGTGCCCTTTCCATTGTTCGTTACAGAACCGCTGTGAAGGACCCCATGGATTTGCTTTACTTATTTTGGGCGATTACAACGGGCATTACTGTAGGTGCCGGGATGTATATTTTGGCCATTCTGACAGCAGCCATTATTATCATCATGCTAGTCATTTTTAGTCATATTCAGCACTCCGGTAAGGTCTATATCGCCGTTATCCATTACAAGGGAGACGAAACCGGTGATCAAATTATTCAGTCTTTTGGTAAAATGAAACACTTTATTAAGTCAAAAACGATGCGAGCAGATCTTGTTGAAATGGCTGTCGAAGTTTTCTGCGAGAAGAATGATATGACCTTTATGGAAAAAATTCGTAATCTGGAAGATGTTGAGGATGTAACTCTTATTCAATATAATGGGGAGTATCATGGCTAAAGACTTCCGAATAATGGGGTCGGTAACGATGAAAAGAAGAGTATTATTACTTTTGACTCTTGTGTTAGCTGTACTAACAGTTGTTATTACAATGTTCTATATAATGAGGCCGAACGTCTATCAGCGTCATTTTTCTCATTCAAATCAAGCTGTTCCAAATCCTCTGATGGGCTATGCACCACCTGCGGCCACCCAAGACAGCCTGACCCAAGACATCAATCTGTTATATGTTGATGTTACCTGGAGGGATCTGGAGCCCCAGAAAGGCAAATATAATTGGGAAAGTCTTGAAAAAAAGTTTCGCTTTGAGAAGTGGCGTAGGGAAGGAAAACACCTTGTCTTACGGTTTGTTTTAGACTATCCGCAAGGAGAGGTTCATAAGGATATTCCTGATTGGCTTTACCGAGAGATGGAGGATCCAGGCGACTGGTACGACACTTCTTATGGAAAAGGTTTTTCGCCAAATTACAGTAATCCCAAGTTGATTTCCTATTACGGAAAAATTGTTTCCGCTATGGGAAGACGTTGGGGTAAGGATGGATTTATCAGTTTCATTGAGCTTGGAGGTTTAGGTCACTGGGGAGAGTGGCAGGTAAAGCAAGACAGCAATATCAGATCCCTGCCTAAGGCAACTATACAGGCCAAATATGTCAAACCATGGCTGTCTGCCTTTTCGAAAGCTGATTTATTGATGAGGCGCCCTTTCAAAATTGCACAGTCCTATCAATTAGGACTTTATAATGACATGTCCGGAAATGTAGAAAGTACGGAGACATGGTTGGATTGGATTGAATTGGGAGGCAGTTATGATCAGACAGGTGAGAAGAAAGCCTTGGTTCCCATGCCTAATGCTTGGAAAAAATCACCAATTGGAGGGGAATTGGCCAGCGACCCCAGTCTAAAAGTTCTTTTGGGGCGACAATTGAACAAAACCCTGAATCTCTTGGAGGAGTCCCATACAAGTTTTCTTGGTCCTAAGATTGCTGAAGATATCGGAGATGACCGTAGAGGTTATCAAAAGGTCTTAAAAAAACTGGGGTATCGTTTATGGATAGCGTCAGCCAGTCTCAAATTAGAAGGAAATACAACGACTTTGTCCTTGTCTTGGCGCAATTCAGGTATAGCTCCCTTTTATCGAAATTGGAGAGCCTATGTTTATGTTCAAAATTGGTCAGGACAGACTATTGAAAGAATTGCTATACCTCTGAACTTGACCAAATTGCTTCCTAACACTAAAGAAGAGACCACTGTCAAACTTAAAACCTCAAACGTTATCAAGGCCAGTAAAAATCAATATCGAATTTCTGTCGGAATTGTTGATCCGATGACAGGAAAGGATGCGGTGCACTTTGCTGTTGCAGGCCAGGAAGACCAAAAGCGATTGTTGTTATTTGAATAAACACGATTATTTTTGATTAGCGCCTTTTTAACGCTTTAGATCCTTTAGTGATGATAATCATGTGTGCTTGCTTATTTTTTGATATAATAAAGCTAATTCAAGCTATTTTTGGGGGAATTAGTGTTATGAAAGAAAAGTTGGTTAACCTTGTCATTGTGACCGGAATGAGCGGGGCTGGTAAGACCGTTGCGATTCAGTCATTTGAGGATCTAGGTTATTTTACCATTGATAATATGCCACCAGCCTTAGTTCCTAAATTCTTAGAGCTGGTAGAAAATAACGGTGAGTATGATAAGGTTGCCTTAGTGATTGATATGCGCAGCCGCTTGTTTTTTAAGGAGGTTCAGGCGACCCTAGACCAGATTGAGCTGACAGAGAGCATCAATTTGCGCATCCTCTTTTTGGACGCAGTAGACGGTGAACTCGTCTCACGTTATAAGGAGACGAGGAGAAGCCATCCTCTGGCGCCGACTGGCCGTGTGCTTGACGGGATTACACTTGAAAGAGAGCTCTTGGCTCCCTTAAAAAGCCTGAGCCAGCACGTTGTTGATACGACAGAATTAACGCCAAGGCAGCTGCGTAAGGTGATCTCAGAGGAATTCTCAGATGACAGCAACCAAAACTCTTTCCGAATTGAAGTCATGAGCTTTGGTTTCAAATACGGTCTGCCTTTAGATGCGGATTTGGTTTTTGATATTCGTTTTCTGCCCAATCCCTATTATCTTCCAGAACTGAGAAATCAGACGGGCCTTGATCAGCCTGTTTATGACTATGTGATGAATCATGACGAATCGGCAGCTTTTTATAGACACCTGTTGGGGCTGTTAAGACCTATCTTGCCAGGTTATCAAAGGGAAGGAAAATCTGTTTTGACAATAGCTATTGGCTGTACAGGAGGCCAGCATCGCAGTGTGGCCTTTGCTCACCGCTTAGCAGAAGATTTAAAAACGAATTGGCAGGTCAATGAAAGTCATCGTGACCGCAATCGACGTAAGGAAACGGTGAACCGTTCATGAGAAAACCTAAAATAACAATAATTGGCGGAGGGACTGGGATACCTGTTATCTTAAACAGTCTGCGTCATGAAGAAGCTGATATTACAGCCATTGTAACAGTGGCTGATGATGGCGGTTCTTCAGGAGCACTCCGCAATGCCTTGCAGCTCACACCGCCTGGAGATTTACGCAATGTTCTGGTGGCAATGAGCGATATGCCCAAATTTTACGAGGAAATTTTCCAATACCGCTTTGAACAATCAGACGGCGCTCTGGCTGGTCATCCTTTGGGCAACCTTATCATTGCTGGTATTTCAGAAATGCAGGGCTCTACCTATAATGCGATGAGGATCTTGTCAAAATTCTTTCATGTGACTGGCAAAATTTACCCTTCTAGCGAGAAAGCGCTGACCTTGCATGCTATATTTCAGGATGGCTGTGAGGTTGTCGGTGAAAGCCAGATTGCTAAACACAAAGGCATGATTGACCGCGTTTACGTGACCAATACTTATGATCAGGAAATCCCTAAGGCCAGTCGTAAAGTGGTAGAGGAGATTATGGAAAGTGATATGGTCGTTTTAGGCCCAGGCTCGCTGTTCACCTCAATCCTCCCTAATTTGGTGATTCCTGAGATTGGAGAAGCTCTCTGTCAGACGAAGGCGCAAGTGGCCTATGTCTGCAATATTATGACCCAGTACGGTGAAACCGAGCGGTTTACAGATGCTGATCACGTACGTGTCCTGAATCGTCATCTGGGGGAGCGGTTTATTGATACGGTTTTAGTTAATATTGAAAAAGTGCCCAAGGACTATATGGACAGGAATCAATTTGACGAATACCTTGTTCAGGTGGAACATGATTTTGCGGGATTGAAAAAGGAAGTTCCCAAAGTTGTCTCGGCTAATTTTCTGCGCCTGGAAAATGGCGGTGCTTTCCACAACGGCGACAGTGTGACAGAAGAGCTATTAAATCTCATTCGGGTGCAGCAGTAATGACCTATACAACTAAGGTAAAAGAAGAAATATTGGGACTGAAGCTGTCTGATAAGGCAGAACTATCGGCAATCATCAAGCTGACTGGGAGTCTAGGTCTGACGAGTAAAGGACTGACCCTGTCTATTTCCACAGAAAATGCTAAAATAGCCCGCCATATTTACGCTCTTTTAGAAAGCTTCTATCAGATCACTCCAGAAATCAAGCACCATCAGAAAAATAACCTCCGTAAAAACCGTGTGTATACCGTTTTTTTAGAGGAAGCAGTAGAAGCCATCTTAGCAGATTTACATTTGGCTGATGCTTTTTTTGGCATTGAAACGGGTCTTGAACAAACCCTTCTGGCAGATGATGAAAAAGGGCGGTCTTACCTAAGAGGAGCCTTTCTGGCAACGGGTTCTATCCGTGATCCAGAGTCAGGAAAATATCAGCTGGAGCTTTTTTCCGTTTATTTAGACCATGCTGAAGGCTTATCGGCCTTGTTGCAAAAGTTTATGTTGGATGCTAAGGTTCTTGAACGTAAAAATGGGGCGGTCACCTATCTGCAAAAGGCAGATGACATCATGGATTTTTTGATTATTATCGGAGCAATGGAGGCCAAAGATCATTTTGAAGAGCTAAAACTGCTCAGAGAAGCGCGAAATGATATCAATCGGGCCAATAATGCTGAAACAGCCAATATTGCTCGAACAGTGAGTGCCAGTGTACGAACCATTAACAATATCAGCAAGATTGCAGATGAGCTTGGACTGGACAATCTGCCCTATGAATTGCAGCAGATTGCCCAAATCAGGTTGGCGCATCCAGAC
This sequence comes from Streptococcus ferus DSM 20646, assembly GCF_000372425.1. Classification (GTDB taxonomy): domain Bacteria; phylum Bacillota; class Bacilli; order Lactobacillales; family Streptococcaceae; genus Streptococcus; species Streptococcus ferus. Next base: position 210,780 of record NZ_AQVD01000002.1, on the reverse strand, counting down.
TATTCTATTCAGCAAATCGCGGACAGTTTAGATAAGCCCTTGACTAAGAGCGGTGTGAACCATCGTCTGCGCAAAATCAATAAAATCGCAGAAGATTTATAAGCAAAGAAAACCTGAGATAAAATCGATCTGTTCACAGAATGGATCGATTTTGTCGTTCTTCTCGCAATCCTGACGGCAATTAGGAAAAAGAATTGATCAATACACTAGAATAGATTCAGCAGTCCTAATACCCCAAAATTATCCCTATCGCCGCTCCAGAGGCATTCCAAGGGTCAGAATCTTTCCTTTCAGACTTTTGGCTAATATTTTTTACTTAAAAGACTTGCAAAAAAATTTTAGTATGATATACTTAACCAGTAAATAATTAACTAGTTAAGTAAGGAGACCCTAATGAAAAAGAAATTACTTTTCGTGATGACCTTCATCAGTCTGACTTTTTTAGCCTTTGCAGGCAAACCAAGACCTGTTTCTGCAAGTGAGCAGATCTCAATTGTCACGAGCTTCTATCCCATTTATGAGTTTACCAAAGGTGTTGCTGGGGACGAGGCCAAGGTCAGCCTCCTGATTAAGGCAGGAACAGAAGTGCATGATTTTGAGCCTTCAACGAAAGATATTGCCAAAATCGCTGATGCCGATGCTTTTGTCTATGATGACGACAACATGGAGACCTGGATCAGTTCAGTTAAGAAAAGTGTCGGAAAGAGCAAGGTCAAGTTTGTCAAATCAACTGGAGACATGATTCTTCTGCCCGGGACGGAAGAAGAAGGCCATGACCATGAGGGGGAAGATCACCATCACCAGTATGACCCTCATGTGTGGCTGGCACCGAGTCTTGCAATCAAGCAGGTTGAAAACATCCGCGATAGTCTTTCCAAGTCTTTCCCTACGAAGGCAGAAGCCTTCAAAGCAAATGCCGCAGCCTACATCAAAAAGCTCCAAGATCTGGACAAGGAGTACAAGGAAGGTCTTGCATCGGCCAAACAAAAAGCTTTTGTTACCCAGCATGCAGCCTTTTCTTACATGGCCATGGAATATGGTTTGACACAAATTTCCATTACGGGTATTACGGCAGAATCAGAACCGTCAAGCAAACGTCTGGCAGAACTATCAAAATACGTTAAAGACAATGGGATTAAGTATATCTATTTTGAAGAAAATGCTTCTTCTAAAGTAGCCAAAACTCTGGCAAACGAAGCAGGGGTTAAGACAGCCGTTCTTAATCCTATTGAAAGCCTGACCCAAAAACAAATGGATAAGGGTGAAGATTACTTCTCTGTCATGCGGCAGAATTTGAAGAATCTGCAAAAGACAACGAATACCGCTGGTAAAACAATTCAGCCAGAGAAGGATACAAGTAAGACCGTCTATAACGGTTACTTTAAGACCAAAGATGTCAAAAAGCGTAGCCTGTCTGATTGGGCAGGGCAATGGCAGTCGGTTTATCCTTATCTGCAAGATGGCAGTTTAGATACGGTTTTTGATTACAAATCCAAATTAAAAAAAGATATGACGGCAGCTGAGTATAAGGCTTATTACACGACTGGCTACCAGACAGATGTTAATCATATTACCATTAGCGGCAAGAAAAAGACCATGACTTTTGTCCAGAATGGTCAGAAGAAGACCTATACTTATCGCTATGTGGGTTATAAGATTTTAAATTATAAAAAAGGCAACCGTGGCGTTCGTTACCTTTTTGAAGCCAAGGAAAAGGACGCCGGTCAGTTCAAATATGTGCAATTCAGCGATCATGGTATTTCTCCGCAGAAGGCTGGGCATTTCCACTTATTCTGGGGCGGAGAATCGCAAGATAAGCTTTTGGAAGAAATGGAACATTGGCCAACTTATTATCCAAGTAATCTCAATGGTCATGAGATTGCTCAAGAAATGGCTTCTCATTAACCAATCAAAAAAGCAGGCTCTCAGAGCTTGCTTTTTCAGTCGAGATGGTAGTCTGCTGTGATTTCCAAAAGTGCTCTTTCAAAATGATGACAGCTCAGAGGCTTTTTGATATGATTAGGGTGACTAAAATCAAGAAGGACAACATAGGGAGGTTTTTATGGCTTATATTGATAAAATTCCGCACAAACAGGTATTAGACCTAACAAAGGAAATTAGCATCGAAGAGGAGCAGATATTAAGCAAAACACTTGTTCAAAGACAGGATTTAGGAATAACATTGTTTTCCTTGGATAAGAATCAGGAAATTGCCAAACACACATCGCCTGGTGATGCCATGGTCACTGTTTTGAGCGGTGTGGCAGAAATTACGATCGATCAGGCTGTTTTTGAGGTGGCTGAAGGTCAGACCATTCTTATGCCGGCTGAAATTCCACACAGCCTGTATGCAAAAGAAGCCTTTCAGATGCTCTTGATTGTGGTGAAACCAGAGGTCAAGCATGATTGCTAATCTTTTAGAGCTCATTCATTATCATGACGGTCAAATTGCCAGCCGCTCCTTAACAAAAAAACTAGCTCTGGATAATCCTGTGACCCTTTACGCTATTCCAGCGGGCGAATCAATCAGTCATGAAAGCAGTAGCTTAACGAAATTGATTCAGGTTCTAGAAGGAAGTCTCCAAGTGGAAATAGTAGGTGAGACCTATTGCTTAAATGATTCGGCTTTGATGAGTATCCCTGCCAATCAGCGGCATCATCTCTATGCCCTTAAAGACACCAAGCTATTACAGATAGAAGTGCCGTAAATCGATGCAAAAAAACCTTGCCGCAGCAAGGTTTTTCTTTCTTATTTGAGACCGTATTTTTTGTTGAAACGATCGACACGTCCGTCTGCTTGAGTGAATTTTTGACGTCCTGTGTAGAATGGGTGTGAATCAGATGAAATTTCCACACGGATGAGTGGGTATGTTTCACCTTCGAATTCAACGGTTTCATTTGAGGTTTTAGTAGAACCGCTCAAAAATTGATAGCCAGTTGATGTGTCCATAAAGACAACTGGGTGGTATTCTGGATGAATATCTTTTTTCATGTTAAAAAAATTCCTTTCTGCCATAGCCCTTTTCGAGCCATAGTTACTTAACTACTCTAGTCTAGCAAAACTTTTCCCAATTGGCAAGTCTTTTACAGGAATTTTTCTGGTTTACTGCCCATCTTGGAAGACTTATGCCGACTTCTTTGATGAGGTGATAGCTCATAAGAGTCCAAATAAGTTATAATAGGAGTAAAGGCTGGGAGACAGCATTTGAAATTGTCTGGAGAAAATGGATGGCTATGGAAGACTAGTCATAGCATCCCTTTGAACGAAATTGATATAGGGATGGGCAAATCAGCCTCCTAGCTCCTATAACTTAGAAATTTGTGGCAGTATCGCAAAGAGGGAAGAACCAAGCAACTCTTAAGGGATTAGCAATCAGGACATTAGGCTTGCCTTGAGCGTCCAGACAGAGCTAGTCTTTTGACAAGGTAATAGAGGAAGATTTAGATGTTTACAAGAAAAGATGGTTTTGCCATCCGTCCGTTAAAGGCGGACGATTTAGAAATGTATTATGAAGAAGGTTTTCATCCTTTAGATCCAGCTGTTGTTTATTTTACTGGAGGGACTGCCGATTTTTCAAAGGAGGAGATCAGAGCTTATCTGAATAAGATTAGTCAGGACAGAAGCCGCTTTGATTTTGCTATCTTGAATCCCCAAGGGCGTATCATCGGGGAGGTGGTCATCAACGAGATCGACCAAGAAGTAAGGCAGGCTAATTTTAGGATTCTCTTATTTTCAAAAGCCTATCGCCATCGCGGCATAGGAAGCTGGGCGACCAATTTTGCGCTGGATTTCGCTTTCCAAGAACTAAACCTTCACCGTCTGTCACTTGAGGTTTTCTCTTACAATCAAGCTGCACAGGCCATGTATAGAAAAGTAGGCTTTAAAGAGGAAGGACGCCTGCGTCACGCCATCTTAGACGGAGAAAATTATGCCGACCTAATCTTGATGGCGATCTTAGAAGAAGACTATCGCCAATTAAGAACAGGCGGTTGCTGACAACCGCCTGTTTGTTTCTTTAAATGAGTGCTTCCTGCAATTCCTTGTAAATGTCTTCATTCTCGTCGAGAGAATAAGAGTTCGCACCGCTGGCCAGAGGATGTCCGCCGCCATGGTGGTTTTTGGCAATTTCATTGATAAAGACGCGCTTGCTGCGCAGCCGGACGCGATAATGACCGTCGGGCTGTTCCACAAAAATGCCCCAGGCTTCCACACTGTCGATTTTCCCCGGACTTCCGACAATGGCGGATGTTTCTGCATCGGTTAGTTCATATTTTTTCATCAGATCCTGTGTAAGGGTGACACGCGCTGCTCCATGTGCATCAATTTCAAGATGGTCAAAGACATAAGCCTGCAATTTAGCCACTTTATAGGGAAACGAGTCCATCTGCCGAACCATAGTCGCAAAGTCAAAGTCATATTTCCGAAGTTCACTGGCGATTGCTAAGGTTTTGGCGCTTGTGGCAGGGTAGAGAAAGCGTCCGGTATCTCCCACAATGCCGGCATAGAGAAGACGTGCAGCTGAATCAGAGAGTTTGAGCTGATGTGACAAGGCAAAATCAGCAATGATTTCACTGGCACTTGAAGCACTTGTATCAACGAGAGAAATATCACCATATTGGTCCTCATCTGGATGGTGATCAATCTTAATCTGAAATGCTCCTTGGCCATAACGTTTGTCATCAATCCGAGGCCGATTGGCAGTGTCAACAATAATAACAAGAGCACTTTGATAATCCTCATCCTGAACGGAATCCATCTGGGTCAGCCAGGCAAGACTTGGTTCATCAAAACCAGTCGCTAAGACTTTCTTGTCCGGAAAATTGGCTAAAATAATTTCTTTTAGACCGGCCTGACTTCCTAGTGCATCAGGATCTGGTTTCATATGGCGGTGAATAATGATAGTATCATATTCCTTAATTTTTTCTAGAATGTGTTCGAATATGGTCATGTTTTGTCCCGTAGTCATTTTACTTTTTTAATTTCATGTCAATATGAGGAATACCGTCTTCTAAATATAAATATTCTTGAGAGGTAAGCTGGAAACCAAAGGAGGCATAAAAAGATTTTAGATATGCCTGAGTCTGAACCCAAATAGGCTGGTTTGGAAATGTTTTTAGTTTCCACATAAAAATCCCCATGACACTATTATAGCATGAAAAACCCCGTCCTCAAACAGGATTGGGTTTGCCTTATGTGATGGTTTTATAATCAGCTTTCAAAGCCCGCTTAACAGCAGGACGCTGAGCAATTCTTTGCGTCCAGTCTAGTAAGTGCTGATAGGTGTCTAAAGCGAGAAATTCATAGGCTCCCTCATATAGGGCATCCTGTGCTAAACGTCCATACCAAGCCCAGACAGCTATATCAGCGATGGTATAGTCTTCTCCGGCAATGTAGGACTTATTAGCTAATTCCTTATCCAATAAGTCTAATTGACGCTTGGTTTCCATCGTAAAACGATTGATGGGATATTCTAATTTTTCAGGAGCATAGTTGAAAAAATGACCGAAACCACCACCGACAAAGGGAGCAGCTCCCATTTGCCAAAAGAGCCAATTAAGAACTTCTGTTCTTTGCGCCCAGTCTTTAGGGATGAAGTGTTCAAATTTATCAGCTAAATAAAGCAAAATAGAGCCAGATTCAAAGACACGGATGCTCGGTTCCTGAGACTTATCCAAAAGAGCTGGAATTTTAGAGTTGGGGTTGATGGCAACGAAATCAGAACCAAATTGGTCGCCCTCCATGATGGAAATTTTGAAGAGGTCATAATCCGCTTCTTTGATACCAAGCTCGCGCAGTTCTTCCAGCATAATAGTTACTTTAATACCATTAGGTGTGCCTAAAGAATAAACCTGCAGTGGCTTGTCACCTTGAGGTAGTTTTTGGTCAAAACGGCTGCCAGCAGTCGGACGGTTGATGCCAGAAAATTTTCCTTGATTACTTTCCTCATCAGACCAAACTTTTGGCGGGATATAATGAGACATAATTTCTCCTTTCAGATGCTGAGATATTTTCAAAATATAGCACAGAAGAATGAGAAAAGCAACTGAAATATGTTATGATAGATAGCAATATAGAAATGGGAGTTATACAATGGGAAATCACCTGCATCAATTAGCAAAAGCAGAGCTGCACTGTCATTTGGATGATTCTTTATCATTTGAGGCTATTCGAGAATTAGCTAGAATGGCAGATATAGCGCTGCCTGAGTCGGATAGTGAACTTTCAAAATTGGTGACGGCTCCTGAAAACTCTGAAAGTTTACTTGACTATTTAAAGACCTTTGACTTTATTCGTCCTCTTTTGCAGACCAAGGAGGCTCTTCGTTTGGCTGCCTATGATGTGGCCAAACAGGCTGCTGCTGAAAATGTCATTTATATTGAAATTCGATTTGCACCTGAGCTGTCTATGGACAAAGGTTTGACGGCTGTTCAGACGGTGGAGGCGGTAGAAGAGGGCTTGAGGCAGGCTCAGGTTGACTTTGGTATTGTCGCTAAGGCCTTGATCTGCGGTATGAGGCAGTCGTCTCAGCAGCTGACAAAAGATATTTTTAAACAGATTAGTGCTGCAGAAGGACTGGACTATGCTGGTTTTGACTTTGCCGGCAATGAGCATGATTTTCCGCCAGAAGATCTAACAGATCTTATCCGCTATACACAAAACATGAAGCATCTCATGACCTTTCATGTCGGTGAATGTGGTTGTGCTAGCCATATTGCGCAAGCTCTTGCGTTTGGAATTAAGCGCTTGGGGCATGTAACAGCTATTCAGAACCATCCTGATATTTTGGCGGAATTCGTAGAAAAAGGAGCAACTGCAGAGCTCTGTTTAAGCAGCAATTTGCAGACCAAGGCAGCCAGAACACTGGCAGAGTTTCCCTATCAAGAACTGTATGCTGCCGGTGCTAGGATCACCATTAATACAGACAACCGTACCGTCTCTAATACCAATCTGACGAGAGAATATCAATTGTTTTCGGACTTTTTTGGGACGAGCATAGCGGACTTTTACCGCTTCAATCAAAATGCTCTGCAAGCTTCTTTTACGTCAGGTTCTGAAAAGGCAGAATTGCTTGAAAAGCTAGAGGCTGTTTATGCCCCCTATCTCAACTAAGGTATTTTAAAAGTCCTAAAACTGTGTTATAATCATACTATTATTACTTTGGAGGACATCATGGCTTTAGCTAAAATCGTTTATGCCAGTATGACGGGAAATACCGAGGAACTTGCTGATATCGTTGCCAAAAAGTTGGAAGATTTGGGGCACACCGTTGAGGTAGATGAGTGTACAACTGTTGATGCCGATGAATTTCAGGATGTGGACATCGCCATTGTTGCCAGCTATACGTACGGAGATGGTGACCTGCCTGATGAAATCGTTGATTTTTATGAGGATTTACAGGACTTGGATTTATCTGGTAAAGTATACGGCGTTGTAGGGTCAGGCGATACCTTCTATGATTATTTTTGTAAGGCCGTTGATGATTTTGAACTTGCCTTTGCCGGTACAGGTGCTCAGAAGGGTGCTGATTCGGTCAAAGTTGATTTATCCGCTGAGGATGAGGATATTGCCAATCTTGAACGGTTCGCAGAAGAAGTGGCCGCAAAGGTTGGATAAGCAACATTTATAATCAAAGACAAGTTTTTCAAGCTTGTCTTTTCTTTCATGGAAAGTGGCAGGGTATGACAAAAATTGAGTTAAACTACAAAGATGTCGTCAGAACTTTATTGCTTTTTGGTCTGGTCATTATAACAAGTTATCTTGTTTTCTTAATTTTTCGTTATTGGCCTCAGATTAATGACTTGCTGAACCCTAAGCAAACCATTACCAGCATCGAAAAGCATTTTCGGACAAGAAGCTTCTTAAATTTCGTCGTTTTAACCTTCCTAACATCGTTGGCAACAGCTATTCCTTTCTTATCCAGTTCCATCCTAGCCTTTTTTAATGGCCTGGTTTTTGGGTCTTGGTTGGGGTTTTTGATGAACCTTTTGGGAGCTGTCTTTGGGAATGTTCTGTTAAGTCAATTACTGGCTCATGTGCACCTGCATGAGAAAGATCATAAGACCAATCAGCGAATGGCTAAATTATCCCAACTGAAAAATCCTTATGTGGGTTTGACGCTGGCCTATATGATTCCTTTTATTCCTGCGTTTTTAGCCAATTATTCAGCGTTGGAGATGAAAATCCCTTGGTCCAAGTGGCTCATCTGTGTCATCTTAGGAGTGCTTCCTTCAAGCTTTGTTTATGCCTTCGGCGGCGATGCTATTTTTAAGGGCAATTGGCATCATTTCTTAATCCTGATTTTCCTGCTGCTGGTCTTGGTGGGTCTTTATTACAGTTGGGACAAACGGAAGAAAGAGTCAGCCCAAAATCGTCCCTGAGGAGGATACCTTTCCCAAAGGAGCCTAGAAAGCGGCTCTTTTTTTTGATATAATGGCTGAAAAGGAGGAGCTATGAACCTAGAACAGATACGTGATGACATTGATGCTTTGGATGGGCAGTTAGTGGCTCTGTTAGAAAGACGGATGGCCCTAGTCAGTCAAGTTGCGGCTTATAAAAAACAGACAGGCAAAGCAATTTTGGACTCCAAGCGTGAGGAAGAGCTGCTGGCTAAGGTAGCTTCGCTAGTCAGCCAGCCAGATTTTAAAGACACCATACTAGCGACCTACTCAGCAATCTTACAAGAGTCAAGGGTTTATCAAGTTCGGAAGTTAGCAGAAGAACAATGAAAAACAGGATTGATACTCAGAGGCTGGTATACCTTGCTTTTATTACGCTCGCAGCTTTTTTGATTGGAATCTTGATTGGAACAGTTGACGCTGTTTTTGGTCAGGTCTTATCAGCCATTTCAGCTATTCGTGAAGCTCATCCCTTATACCTGACGCCTTTTCTTGCACTAGGCGGTCTTTTGATTGTTTTTCTTTACGACCATTTTGGTGGAACCAGTGGCAAAGGAATCAATTTAGTTTTTGAAGTAGCGGATAAAAAAGAAAGGGAGATTCCTAAACGCCTCGTTCCATTGGTAATGCTGGCAACTTGGATTACCCACCTTTTTGGCGGAAGTGCTGGGCGAGAGGGAGTGGCTGTTCAGTTGGGTGCTACTATTTCTCATGCTTTTTCGCCCTTCTTTCATTCCATTAAATCGCCAAGAACCTCTCGGACTTTCCTCATCATGGGTATGGCTGCCGGTTTTGCCGGTCTTTTTCAGACTCCGATAGCAGCAATCATGTTTGCTATGGAGGTGCTGATTATCGGTCATTTGGACCTGTGGGCGATTTTACCCACCTGTATTGCAGCCTTTACAGCCAGTACCACCTCGCATCTTTTGGGACTTGAAAAGTTTAGTCATGCAGTTCAGTTTGATTTCACGCTTGATGGGGTACTGTTTCTGAAGCTGGCTATTCTAGGCTTGTGTTTTGGTTTTGCGGGGACCCTTTTTGCCTTTCTCTTGCGACAAACGAAATTGAAACTGCTGAAAACGTTTAAGGATCCTTATCAGCGTATCTTCATCCTGTCCTTGCTACTGAGCAGTCTCTTATTGATTTGTGGTTTGGGGCGTTATTCGGGCCTAGGCACCAACTTAGTAGCTGCTAGTTTCTCAGGAGAGGCAGTCTATCCTTTTGATTGGCTTTTAAAACTTCTGTTGACAGTTTTAACACTAGCTGCCGGTTTTCAGGGAGGAGAGGTAACACCGCTCTTTACTATTGGAGCCACGCTGGGAAGTGTTTTGGCGCCTCTGATCGGTCTGCCTTTGGAATTTGTAGCAGCCTTGGGATTCTGTGGTGTTTTTGGCAGTGCCACCGGTACTTTTTTAGCCCCTATCTTTATTTGCGGAGAGACTTTTGGATTTGAAAACACACCTTATATCTTTATTGTGGTTTGTTTTGCCTTTTTGATTAAAAAAGACACTAGTATTTATAGCCTGCAAAAAATAAGTGATATCAAATAATCGTCTTTACAGAATCGAGAATTTTTGATAAAATGTAATTTGTGTGTAATGGACACATATAAAACGGCTAATCCGCTGGGACAAAGCACCTATGATTAGTAAGAGAAGGAGAATAAAAATGAATCCATTAATCCAAAGTTTGACAGAAGGTCAACTTCGTACTGACATTCCTGCATTCCGTCCTGGTGACACTGTTCGTGTTCATGCTAAGGTTGTCGAAGGAAACCGTGAACGTATCCAGATCTTTGAAGGTGTTGTTATCTCACGTAAAGGTCAAGGCATTTCAGAAATGTATACTGTTCGTAAAATGTCAAGCGGTATCGGTGTTGAACGTACTTTCCCAATCCACACACCACGTGTTGATAAAATTGAAGTTGTTCGTTACGGTAAAGTCCGTCGTGCGAAACTTTACTACCTGCGTGCCTTGCAAGGTAAAGCGGCACGTATCAAGGAAGTTCGTCGTTAAGACAACTTACGGAAAACTCCCTCTTCAGGGAGTTTTTTTGATATCATAATCCGTTTTAAATGACGTTCCTTTTTTGCACGAAATAGGAGAAGGAAGGTTCAAAAGTCGGACTTGCAATCCCGTCTCCTCTGCGATACAATAGTAGAGGCTTTGTCCCCTTAGTTAAATGGATATAACAGCTCCCTCCTAAGGAGTAGTTGCTGGTTCGATTCCGGCAGGGGATATAGAGAGAAAACAGCCTCATGTTTCATGTGAGGCTGTTTCTTTATGACCTAATACTTGAATTTCAAAAGTTTTCAGTATATAATGAAAGCGGATACAAAACAAAGGAGGTCCACAATGAAAAAAATTATCAATCAGCCCAAGGATGTTGTTAATGAGATGCTTGATGGTATCGTCTACATGCACGATCATCTGGTTGAGAGACTGGATGGACTAGAGGTGATTGTGAGAAAAGCCGATAAGAAGGGGAAAGTAGGTCTTATTTCGGGGGGCGGATCTGGACACGAGCCTTCTCATGCGGGTTTTGTAGGTCAGGGAATGCTGTCTGCAGCGGTTTGTGGAGCAGTCTTTACCTCACCGACCCCAGATCAAATCTTGGAAGCCATTAAAGCGAGTGATGAAGGAGCAGGAGTTTTTATGGTCATTAAGAATTATTCTGGTGATGTCATGAACTTTGAAATGGCCCAAGAACTGGCTGAAATGGAGGGCATTGATGTGGCCAGTGTAGTTGTCGATGATGATATTGCTGTTGAAAACAGCCTCTATACTCAGGGGCAACGTGGCGTTGCTGGTACCATTTTAGTCCATAAAATTTTAGGGTATGCAGCAGAAGCGGGTCAATCGCTGGACGAAATCAAGTCTTTGGCAGACAACCTCGTGCCTCATATTAAAACAATTGGCCTTGCCTTGTCAGGAGCAACTGTTCCTGAAGTTGGTAAGCCAGGCTTTGTTCTTGCAGAAGATGAATTTGAATACGGTGTTGGAATTCATGGAGAGCCGGGCTATCGGAAAGAAAAACTGCAGCCTTCTTTAGAATTGGCCAAGGAGCTGACAACAAAACTGTTAGATGCTTTTGATTCCAAAGCAGGCGATAAATTCGCGCTTTTGATCAATGGTCTGGGCTCAACACCGCTAATGGAAGAGTATATTTTTGCCAATGATGTGGCTAATTTATTGAAAGAAAAGGGAGTAGAAGTTGTCTTTAAAAAGATTGGCGATTATATGACCTCTCTTGATATGGCCGGTTTGTCCTTAACACTCATGAAAGTAGCAGATGACGCTTGGCTTGATGCCCTTGAAGCACCTGTTGTCACACCAGCTTGGTAGGAGTCGCTTATGAATGTAGAAACAGTATTACAGTGGATGTCTCTTTTTAATCAAAAGATCCAGCAAAACAAGGATTACCTAAGTGAATTGGATACGGTGATTGGAGACGGCGATCATGGTGGCAATATGGCCAGAGGTATGGCTGCTGTTATGGCTGAACTTGATGGCAAAACCTTTGACAGTGCAGCGGCTATTTTTAAGATAGTAGCGATGCAGTTGATTTCTAAGGTCGGAGGTGCTTCGGGACCTCTGTATGGCTCGGCTTTTATGGGCATGTCTAAAAGTTTTCAGGTTAAGGATGAGCTATTGCCGGCTTTGAAGGCAGGTCTGGAAATGATTCAAAAAAGAGGGAAGGCTGTTGCCGGTGAGAAGACCATGGCAGATGTCTGGCTGGCAGTCATTGAAGATTTAGAAAAGCAACAGCTCAGTCAAACATCAATTGATGAAGCCGTTTTGAGGACAAAGGAGATGCTGGCTACTAAAGGAAGAGCTTCTTATCTTGGGGAGCGTTCGGTAGGACATATCGATCCGGGCTCCTACTCCTCAGGCCTTCTTTTTAAAGCCATGCTGGAAGCAGGTGTTTTATGACAAAAATTGGTTTGGTTTTAGTCTCGCACGCGAAACCTTTAGCACAGGGAACCTTTGAATTGATAAGGGAAGTTGCGAAAGATGTTGACATCACTTATAGCGGGGGCACCGAAACAGGGGATATTGGCACAAGTTTTGACCAGATTCAGGAGGCAATTGAAGCTAACGGACAAGACAGGCTGCTGGCCTTCTTTGACTTAGGAAGCGCTAGAATGAATCTAGAGATGGCGGCTGATTTTTCTGATAAAAATATCCTGATTCAGAATGTTCCCTTTGTTGAAGGAGCTTACACAGCAGCTGCCCTGATACAGGCAGGAGCTCCGCTAAGCGCTATCGAAGCCCAGCTATCTGAACTTCATATTCAAAAATAGGACTCAAAAGAGTCCTATTTTTGAATAAGGCCTAAAAAATGAGAGTGTAATTGGCTGGCAAAGCGGGTTAGCTCTTGATCGGAGCCGTGGGTAATCATCCATTGCATCAAACTGAAAACGCAGGAAGTGAATAAGGCGGCCGCCAATTCTGGATGGATACTCAGCTTATCCTTGTCCTTGATGAGCAATTCTATCACGTACTTTTGGCATAGTTTTCGAAAGTCGCCTTCAAAGTCAGCTTTGGGAGGCAGCGGCGTTTTTAGCAGGGCTTGTAAGATGGTCCTTTTTTTCTGATAGAAGTCATAAATGTCTGCTAAAAAATGCTCCAGCCTTTCATCCCCATCTTGTTTCCTGTATTTTTCTTCAAATTGTTTTTCAAAGTAGTCTCTTGTCTTGGAAGTCAACTTTTCCAAAACATCATATTTATCTTTGTAGTGTGTATAGAAAGTAGAGCGGCTGACCATAGCCCTCTGACAAATTTCATGAACCCGAATGCTGTAAAAGTCTTTCTCCAGTATTAAAGAGACCAAAGCCTGCTCTATGTCCCTCTTACTTTTAAAAATACGAACATCTTCCATCAACCATTTTGCTCCTATTCTGTCCATTTTGCAACAAAAACGAACATTTTGTCCGATTCCAAACAAATTATAGGATTTTGAAGCTTGTTTGTCAAAGATCTTTTGCTTATATTAAGTTCATAGGGGGATAAAATCATGTTTTACCATTATACCGGAAATGTTCAGTTCGATTTACAAATTAATCGTGTGGTTAGTTACTTTGGAAACAATTCAAAGGTGGAAGCGGATTTGCGGACTATTCTGCCTCATTTAGACAGTATTCCTGCTTGGAATCGTCTTTGGAAAGCGTTAGCTTTTAAACGAAAGAAAAGTCAGGATTATGATATAGCTTCTTTCTACTTTTTTGCAGCTGGTTTTTATCTCTTGGAAGACAATCCAGACAGAGAATTGATCCAGAAAGAGCGTCTAGCCTGTTTTTATCAATGGTATGATATTTTTCCTTATGAAAGACACGATGTCCCGTTTGATGATTTTTATTTACCGGCTGTAAAATTAATCAATCCCAATGCTCAAAAAACACTTTTGGTCTTTGCAGGTTATGATAGCTGCCTCGAGGAGCTGATGGTCTGGGTCAAGGATTTTCGAGGAACGGCTTACAATATTATTATTTTTGATGGACCAGGACAGGGGAATGCGCTCTTTGGAGGCAGCCATTTCATGATGAATTTTGAGCGGCCGGTTTCTGCTGTCTTAGATTATTTTGAACTGGATAGGGTGGTTGCCTGGGGGATTTCTTGGGGCGGTTATTTTGTGATGAGAGCGGCAGCTTTTGAAAAAAGGATTGATAAGGTTATCGCCATGGATATTTTTTATCAGGGGATGGATGCCTTGATAGAAGGAATGCCACTGTTAAAGGGATTGGCACTTCAGATGTTATTATTTCTCAAAAGAGAGAGGATCCTGAATCGTCTCATCAGTCGGGAAATGACAAAGGATCTTGATCTTTCTTGGAAAATGACGAGAGGCTTTCAGTTGACAAACACCAAAACACCATTTGCCCTATTGGAAAATCTAAGCCGACATTCTATGAAAGGGTTGGGCGCTTCTATCAATCAGGAAGTTCTCTTGCTAGCGGCTAAGAATGATCAGTATGTTCCAATTAAACGTCTTAAACAATTGGAAAAAGAGCTGCACCACGCTGGGAAAGTAGTGAGCCGTGTTTTTACCGATGAAACTGGTGGAAATCATCATTGTCAGGCGGGAGAAACTCATCTGGCGGTCAAGGAAATTAAAGCTTTTCTTAATGAAAACTAGGAAATATGTCAGGCAGATTATTTCTTCATGAATTGTTCTTTTAGGCTTTTTCCTCATGGAAAAAATGTTATAATATGGACTATAAAATTCTAGGAGTGGGCATGATAACGAAGCGTGAAGTAAAAAGACGGCCGATTGATAGTCGAATCGATTATAATTTGATTTTACCAGTGTTTTTCTTGATTATCATTGGGTTTTTGGCGATATTCGTTGCAACCAGTCATGACTATCCGAAAAATCTGACGACTGTTATGGGTCAGCAAGTGGTTTGGCTCTTGATAGGGAGCCTTATCAGTTTTGTTGTCATGCTATTCAGTACAGAATTTCTCTGGAAGATAACGCCTTACTTATATGGTCTTGGTTTAGGACTGATGGTTTTGCCGCTGATTTTTTACAGTCCTGAATTAGTGGCTTCAACGGGGGCTAAAAACTGGGTCACCATCGGTTCGGTTACTCTCTTTCAGCCGTCAGAATTTATGAAGATTTCTTACATTTTGATGCTGTCAAGGACCATGGTGAGGTTTAAGCAGAAGCATTCTCAAAGGACCTTAAAAGAAGATGGCAAACTCCTGCTGTTATTTGCTGCTTTGACCCTGCCAATATTGCTTCTTCTCGGCCTGCAAAGAGATTTAGGAACCGCCATGGTCTTCATGGCGATTTTGGCGGGTATGGTTCTGGTAGCAGGGGTTTCGTGGAAAATTATTATCCCGATTGTTCTTTTGGCTGTTGCCGTTTTAACTCTTTTCTTAGTTATTTTTCTAATGCCAAACGGAAAAGAATTCTTCTTTAGTTTGGGAATGGATGCCTATCAGATTAATCGTCTGTCAGCTTGGATCAGTCCCTTTGATTATGCAGGTAATATTGCCTATCAGCAAACTCAGGGGATGATTGCTATTGGTAGCGGTGGTCTGTTGGGGAAAGGTTTTAATGTTGTTGATTTGTCCGTCCCTGTCCGCGAAAGTGATATGATATTTACTGTTATTGCTGAAAATTTTGGTTTTATTGGGGGCAGTATTGTTTTGGTGCTCTACTTATTGCTGATTTATCGGATGCTCCGGGTTACCTTTGCCTCTAATAATCTCTTTTACACCTATATTTCAACTGGCTTCATCATGATGATTCTCTTCCATATTTTTGAAAATATCGGAGCTGCAGTAGGGGTTTTACCTCTAACGGGGATACCACTTCCTTTCATCTCGCAGGGCGGGAGTTCTCTGATTTCAAATCTGATTGGAGTTGGCCTGGTGCTGTCGATGTCCTATCAGAATAGCCTGTCTCAGGAAAAGGCTCTCTATAAGCGTTTTAAAAAGGAACAAAAAAGATAAGCGTCTCAAGAGTTGAGGCGCTTTTTCTGTGGGGTCAGAAAGCTACTTTATTTTTGAAAAATATGATATAATAATCACTATGGATTATCATGATTATATTTGGGATTTAGGCGGAACCCTGCTTGATAATTACGGCATGTCAACGAGAGCCTTTGTCTTAACGCTGGGACAGTTTGGCAGACCTGCCACACATCAGCAGGTTTATAACAGCTTGCGTCAGTCAACAGCTGCTGCGGTCCAAGAGTTTGCGGCCGATATTCCAGACTTCTTAAGAAGCTATAAGCGGAAAGAGGCAGAACTGTTGGAGAAGCCTGTTTTATTTCAGGGGGCTCAAGAAGTTTTGCAAAAAATAGTGAACAGCGGTGGGCGGAATTTCTTGATTTCCCATCGAGACAATCATGTTTTAGAATTACTTGATAAAACGGGGATCAGATCCTATTTTACCGAGATTATTACCAGTGAAAATGGCTTTGCTCGAAAGCCAGATTCGCAAAGCATGCTTTATCTGAAAGAGAAATACCAGATAGCAAGCGGATTGGTGATTGGTGACCGCCCAATTGATATAGAAGCCGGAGAGGGTGCTGGTTTTGCAACGCTTCTGGTAGATGGCAACCAATCGCTTTTGACAATGATAACTTAAAGGATAGAAGATGACAGAAGAAAATAAAGATTTAGAACAATTGGCACAGGAATACGATGCCAGCCAGATTCAAGTTTTAGAAGGGTTAGAAGCCGTTCGGATGCGTCCGGGGATGTATATTGGCTCAACCTCGAAAGAAGGGCTCCACCATTTGGTTTGGGAGATTGTTGATAACTCCATCGATGAGGCCCTGGCAGGTTTTGCCAGTCAGATTCAGGTCTTTATCGAGCAAGACAATTCCATTACTGTCGTTGATGACGGTCGGGGAATTCCGGTTGATATTCAGGAAAAGACCGGTCGGCCGGCGGTCGAAACTGTCTTTACGGTACTCCACGCAGGAGGTAAGTTTGGCGGCGGTGGCTACAAGGTATCAGGAGGCCTCCACGGTGTAGGGTCTTCAGTTGTGAATGCCTTGTCTACCCAGCTCGATGTTCGGGTGCATAAGAATGGTCAGGTTTATTTTCAGGAATATCGCCGCGGTCAGGTCGTAGATGACTTGAAAGTGATTGGTGAAACAGATCGAACAGGAACAACGGTTCATTTCACACCAGACCCTGAAATTTTTACAGAGACGTCTGAATTTGACTTTGCCAAGTTAGCAAAGCGTGTCCAAGAGCTGGCCTTTTTAAATAAAGGACTTCGGATTTCAATCACAGATAAGCGTGACGGTAACGAAGCCAATGATAAGGAATACCACTACGAAGGCGGTATTGTCAGCTATGTTGAGTTCCTGAATGACACAAAAGAGGTCATTTTTAACCAGCCTATTTATACGGATGGGGAAATGGAAGGAATAGCAGTCGAAGTTGCTATGCAGTATACGACCGGCTTCCACGAAAACGTCATGAGTTTTGCCAATAATATTCATACGCATGAGGGCGGAACCCATGAACAGGGCTTCAGAACAGCTCTGACACGTGTCATCAATGACTATGCTAAGAAAAATAAAATCCTTAAAGAAAATGAAGACAACTTAACCGGCGAGGATGTTCGCGAAGGTTTGACGGCTGTTATTTCAGTTAAACACCCTAATCCTCAGTTTGAAGGTCAAACCAAAACCAAACTGGGCAATTCAGAAGTGGTTAAGATTACCAACCGCCTCTTTAGCAATGCTCTGAGCCGTTTCTTGTTGGAAAATCCTCAGACAGCTAAGAAAATTGTTGAAAAAGGGATTCTAGCTTCCAAGGCTCGGATTGCGGCCAAGAGAGCGCGTGAGGTAACCCGTAAAAAATCTGGTTTGGAAATTTCCAACCTACCAGGAAAGCTGGCTGATTGTTCGTCTAATGATCCTGCTCAAAACGAGCTCTTTATCGTTGAGGGAGATTCAGCAGGAGGCTCTGCTAAGTCAGGTCGAAACCGTGAATTTCAGGCGATTCTGCCCATCCGCGGTAAGATTTTGAATGTTGAAAAAGCCACAATGGACAAGATTCTGGCTAATGAAGAAATCCGCAGTCTGTTTACCGCAATGGGAACGGGCTTTGGGGCAGAATTTGATGTCAGCAAAGCACGGTATCAAAAACTTGTCATTATGACAGATGCTGATGTTGATGGTGCTCATATCAGAACCTTGCTCTTAACCTTAATTTATCGCTTCATGCGCCCTGTTCTGGAAGCGGGCTATGTTTACATTGCCCAGCCGCCGATTTATGGTGTAAAGGTAGGCAGCGAGATTAAAACCTATATCCAGCCCGGTGCTGATCAGGAAGAAAAATTGCAGGCTGCTCTGGCTGAATACAGTCAGGGACGCTCTAAGCCAACGGTTCAACGTTATAAAGGTCTTGGAGAGATGGATGACCATCAGCTGTGGGAAACAACCATGAATCCTGAACACCGCTTGATGGCGCGTGTCTCCGTTGATGACGCTGCGGAGGCTGACAAGATTTTTGATATGCTCATGGGAGACCGAGTGGAACCTCGCCGTGAGTTTATTGAGGAGAACGCTGTTTATAGTACGCTTGACGTTTAATGTAACGAGATTTTGAAAAGTCAATAGAAGTGTGTTATAATCGTAATGTTATAGTCGAATTTTTATGACAACAAGACAGTTAAGGAGATAAAGATGTCTAGCGGAATAGTCTTACTAATCGTTGCCATCGTTTTTGTGGTGATAATTGCCTATTTAGTGGCCATTATCGTTAGAAAACGCAACGATTCGTTAATTGCAAAACTCGAGGAGCGTAAGCAAGAACTGTTTGATCTGCCTGTCAATGATGAGATTGAGGCAGTTAAGGCGCTTCACTTGATTGGACAGAGTCAGACGACCTTTCGGGAGTGGAATCAAAAGTGGGTTGATTTATCGCTGAACTCTTTCAGTGATATTGAAAATCATATTTTTGAAGCTGAGAACCTTAATGACACGTTTAATTTCTTTCGCGCCAACAGCCAAATCAAGAATATTGAAAGCCAGCTAAACCTTGCTGAGGAAGATATTAAAGCGATTCGCGAAGCCCTGTCCATTCTGAAAGAGCAGGAAGAAAAGAACAGTGCCCGTGTTAAACACGCCCTAGATTTGTATGAAAAATTACAGCATTCAGTTGCTGAAAATGAGCAAAACTTTGGGACCACACGTGAGGAGATTGAGAAGCAGCTGAAGAATATTGAAGCTGAATTTGCTCAGTTTGTGACCCTTAATTCTTCTGGGGACCCTGTTGAGGCGGCAGAAGTGCTTGATCGTGCAGAAGAGCATACCATTGCACTTGGTCAGATGACCGAGAAAATTCCTGCCATTGTGGCTAAATTAGAAGATGATTTTCCAGATCAGCTGGAAGATTTGCAGTCTGGTTACGGCCGTTTGTTAGAGGAAAATTATCATTTCCCTGAGAAAGACATTGAGGCGCGTTTCCAAGTTATCCGTGAAGAAATTGGTAAAAACGCCAGCGATTTAGTCTCTCTTGACTTAGATCATGCTGAATCTGAGAATATCAGTATTCAGGACAAGCTAGATGAGCTCTATGATATTTTTGAGCGTGAAATTGCAGCGCATAAGCAGGTTGTCAAAAATAAGAAATTGATTCCGAAATACTTGGCTCATGCGAAAAACAATAACGAACTTCTCTTGACTGAAATTGACCGTTTGTCTAAAAAATATATCCTAGATGAAAAAGAAGGCATCAATGTCCGTGATTTTGATGACGATTTGAAATCTATTGAAGAGGATATCTTACCGACAATTGAGAACTTTGAAGCTCAGGCGCAGCCCTTCTCTGTTCTGCAGAAGAGTTTCGATCGGACGATTAAGACTCTGGACTTGGTTGAAGAAGGACAGCTTGATGTCTTTAACAGCTTGAAAGACATTGAAGCCGTTGAGGAAAAATCGCGTGAGACATTGGATCGTTCGATTAACCGTCTCCACATCATTAAGCGATTCATGGAGAAGCGCAACTTACCTGGAATTCCGCAAGAATTTCTCAGTGTCTTCTTTACAACGAGTGCTCAGCTTGAAGCCTTGCTAGACGAGCTCAATCGTTCCCGTATCCATATCGATACGGTCAATCGGATGACGGAAGCTTCGGCTGCAGCGCTTGAGAACCTTGAGGCGACAGCTTACCGTATTGTTGAAAATGCTGTTTTGACAGAGCAGCTCCTGCAATATTCAAACCGCTACCGCAGTTTTGAATTAGAAGTTCAGGAAAGCTACGACCGTGCCTTGACGCTTTTTGAAGAGGGACATGATTACCAAGCCTCTTTTGAAGAAATTTCTTATGCTTTAGAGGCGGTGGAGCCTGGTGTCACAGATCGCTTTGTTTCTTCTTATGAAAAAACCCGTGAAATTATTCGATAGTATGAAAAGCCAGACCTTTGGTCTGGCTTTTCATGATAGAGATGGCTGTTTTGCTTAAATGCCACCTTGCCTTAGGGCTTGCAATTTTCAGAATTTTCTTGTAGAATGAAAGCAATAGAGAAAAGCGATGATGGAAAAAGTCTAAGAAGCCATTTAGAGAGTATGGGGAGCTGAAAACATACACAAGACTTAGACGACACATTCCTGAGTGCAGGTGCGAAATGGACTTCAAGAGTAGTATCTGACGGGTTATTCACGTTACGAATCGGAGTTTCAAACTCCCAGAGGGCAGTTCTGGTGACAGGCTGCCGAATCAATGGTGGAACCACGTGTCAACACGTCCTTGCAAGTTTTTTGCGGGGGCGTTTTTATATCATCTCATTAGTCAAAAGAAGGAGCAGGAGCTATGATCAGAGGTTTGCGACAAATTGAGCCTTACCGTGCGGGTGCTCAGCCCAGGCAATTAGATATCATCAAACTTAATACGAATGAAAATGCTTATGGAGCAAGTTCCAAGGTGAAAGAAGCTTTGGCGGGCTTTTCCGCAGACCAGTTAAGGCGTTATTCTTCTTTGGATCAAGATTCCCTCAGGCAAGCTTTGAGCAGACAATTAGGTGTCGATGCCAGTCAGCTAATCATCGGCAATGGATCTGATGATATCCTGTCAATTGCCTTTTTGACCTTTTTTAATAACCCTGAACCCATCCTGTTTCCGGATTTGACTTACGGCTTTTATAAGGTCTGGGCAGACCTCTACCAAATTCCTTATCAGGAAGTTCCTTTGGCTGCTGATTTTACAATTAAGACAGAAGATTATCAGCGTCCAAATGGTGGGATTATTTTGACAAACCCCAATGCACCGACAGGGATTTACAAACCTTTGGCTGAAATCGAGGACATTCTCAAATCTAATCGGGATGTAGCCGTCATTGTGGATGAGGCCTATATCAATTTTGGGGGACAGACAGCTCTTTCGCTTTTGGAAAAGTATGATCATCTGGTGCTTGTGAGAACCTTTTCCAAGGATGCTTCGTTGGCAGGACTGCGTGTCGGATATGCTGTTGCGTCGCCTCGTTTGATTGCCAGTATGAATGCGGTCAAGCACTCCATCAACCCCTACTCAGTGGATCTCTTGGCGGAACGGCTGGCAACTGCAGCAGTAGAAGACTGGGAGCATTATGAAAGGAACTGTCGTCGAATTGCGGAAACCAGAGACTGGTTTCGTCAGGCCTTAATAGAGTTAGGCTTTATGGTTCTTCCTAGTGCGACCAATTTCGTTTTAGCTAAACCACAGGGGATTTCAAGCCGCAGCCTGTTTGAGAAACTAGAAGCTAGAGGTATTTTTGTTCGGTATTTTCCAAATGTGAAAAGGATAGAGGATTTCTTGCGTATTTCAATCGGAAGTCGTGAAGAAATGGAAGAATGCCTCAATGCCATTAAGGAGTTTGTAAAATGAAGAAAACAAGTTTGCCAATCGGCATGCATGATAAACTGTTTAAACGTGCCAAGGTCATGTATGATCTGGAGCGCGATATTAGTGATCTATTGATGGAAGAAGGTTTCAGTCGTATTGAAACACCGACCTTAGAATATATGGAGGTGTTTGGTGATGACATTTCAACAGAGCACTATCATCTGTTTGATAAACAGGGAAATCTTTTGAGTCTGCGTCCCGACATTACCAGTCAAATTGGGCGTTTGATTGCCTCGACTCGGGTCAATGTTCCTGTGAAATTTTCTTATTCTGGCAAGGTTTTTAAGTATAATGAAGAATTGCGAGGCTTGTCCAATGAGCATACGCAGGCGGGGATTGAAATTGTTGGCTACGATGCTAATGAAGCGATTCTTGATGCCCTTCTGTCGGCAAAGAAGGCTTTGGAGATAGCTGGGCTTAGAGACTATCAATTTGAGTTTTCACATGCCCATCTTTTACAGACCATTTTTGCCTGTTTAGATATTCCGGATAGAGCAAGGAAAGAGCTTTCTCTTTTGATTCAGGATAAGAATATTACAGGTCTTAATAGTTTTACCCAGAAATACCCAAGTGAGTTTGATCAGCTGATCTGTCAGCTGCCTTATCTCTTTGGCGCCAGTCAGTCAGTCTTAGAAAGGGCGAGAAGTCTGACAGCCAATGGCAAAATTTTAGCTTCATTAGATCAGCTTGAGGACTTGCTGTCACTGTTGTCTGACAGGATTTCTGAGGTTAATCTGGATTTAGCTCAGATACCGGCGATGCCTTATTATACTGGAGTGATGTTTAAGGTCTTTGGGGATAAGGTTCCAGATGCTTTCGTTTCTGGCGGGCGCTATGACAAGCTCTTTGAACGTTTTGGGGCTAAAAAACTAACTGCTGTCGGCTGGACGATTGATATTGACAGTATTTATCAGGCTATTCATCATGATATTAGCTTTGAGGAGGTTTTATGACCAAGCAATTAACCATCGCTCTGACTAAGGGGCGCAT
The DNA here is from genome assembly GCF_000372425.1 of Streptococcus ferus DSM 20646. GTDB lineage: Bacteria > Bacillota > Bacilli > Lactobacillales > Streptococcaceae > Streptococcus > Streptococcus ferus. Next base: position 188,037 of record NZ_AQVD01000002.1, on the reverse strand, counting down.
CGAAAAAGACGCTGTGGCATTATTAGAAAAAGCAGGATTTGATCTGTCTTTCATGGCTGATAAGGGCCGCAACCTGATTTTTGAAAGTCCTGATAAAAAATTTCGCTTTCTTTTAGTAAAAGCACCAGATGTCACCACCTATGTGCGTCATGGAGTGGCTGATTTAGGTGTTGTCGGCAAGGATGTTCTCCTAGAGCATCCGACAGGCTATCTGGAGATGCTGGATTTAAATTTTGGTCTTTGTAAATTCTCAGTGGCTTCCACGCCGGCCTATCGTCCCAATGATCATAAGCGTAAACGGATAGCAACAAAATACCCAACAGTCGCCCGTGATTTTTTTAATCAAAAGGGGGAGGATGTGGAAATCATTTCTATTCAGGGATCCGTTGAAATTGCTCCAGTCATTGGCCTTGCGGATGCCATAGTAGACATTGTAGAGACAGGCAATACCTTGGTAGCAAATGGCTTGGAGGTTTTTGAGGATATTTGTCGGATATCAGCTCGGCTTATTGTCAATAAAGCTAGTTTAAAAAATAAACCAGAGGTTTTAGATCTCATTCATAAGATAGAAACGGTTGTGGGCGATAAGGAGGTACCTTTCCAATGAAACGTTTAATCGGAAGCAATCAGGAAATTGCGGCCCTGCTCTATACAGAGCAGTTGGAGCTGAGCCAGCAAAATGACAATGTCGAAGAGGCCGTGGCGGCCATTATCCAGGATGTGCGCCTGAGAGGCGACGAAGCCCTGCGTCATTACTCGGCTGTCTTTGATCAGGTAGAGTTGGAGGATTTTGAAGTTGGTCAAGACTTGGTGGATCAGGCCTTTGAGCAGGTGGACCAGGCGGTCTTGACGGCCCTTGAAAATGCCAAGGCCAATATCGAGTCTTACCACCGCCAGCAATTAGAAAAAGGCTTCGAGGACCAGCCGACGGATGGCGTCATCCGTGGACAGCTCATTCGACCCATCGAGCGGGTCGGGGTCTATGTCCCAGGCGGAACGGCGGCCTATCCCTCATCTGTCTTGATGAATGTGATTCCTGCTAAGATTGCGGGTGTTAAGGAAATCATCATGATTACGCCCCCGCAGAAGAAATTTGTGCCAGCTATTTTGGTCGCAGCCAGATTGGCAGGCGTTGATAAGATTTACCAAGTCGGTGGTGCTCAGGGCGTGGCTGCCCTGGCCTACGGAACGGAAACCATTCCCAAGGTGGACAAGATTACAGGGCCTGGCAATATCTATGTTGCGACAGCCAAAAAACAGGTCTTTGGCCTTGTGGGCATCGATATGATTGCAGGACCTTCTGAGATTGGCATCATTGCGGATGAAACGGCCAATCCAGCCTATGTTGCAGCAGACCTCCTCTCCCAGGCTGAGCACGATGTCCTGGCCCGGGCTATTTTGGTCACCAATTCGGAAGCACTGGCAGACGCGGTAGAAGCCGAGATTGAAAAGCAGTTGCAGGATTTGCCAAGACAGGTCATTGCAAGAAGCACGATTGAGAACAACGGCCGGATTATCCTAACTCAGGATGTGGACAGCATGTTTGAGCTCATGAATCTGGTGGCACCGGAGCACTTGGAAATCGCTATGGAAGATGCCTATAACTACTTGGATAAGGTTGAAAATGCGGGTTCTATCTTCCTGGGTCATTATACCAGTGAGCCTATCGGGGACTATTATGCAGGGACCAACCATGTCCTGCCGACCACAGCCACCAGCCGCTTTTCTTCGGCCCTGGGGGTCCATGATTTTATCAAGCGTATCCAGTATACGCAGTATAGCAAGGCTGCCATACAGGTGGCGGAAAAAGATATTACAAGCCTAGCTTATGCAGAAGGTCTGCAGGCCCATGCCAAGGCGATTGAGGTGAGAAATGACAAATGTTAAGGGACTCTTGGTCATGGATGTGGACTCCACCCTGGTTCAAGAAGAAGTGATTGATTTATTGGGAGAAGAAGCAGGTGTCGGCGAGCAGGTTGCTGCCATCACCGAGCGGGCTATGCGGGGCGAATTGGACTTTAAAGAGGCTCTGGAAGAACGGGTAGCTACCCTCAAGGGCCTGCCCGAGTCCATCTTTGATAAGGTTTTTGCCCGCATTCATTTCAACAAGGGGGCCAAGGAATTGGTGGATGAACTCCATGCCCGTGGCTACAAGGTGGGCTTGGTTTCAGGTGGTTTTCATGAAACGGTAGACCGCCTGGCGGAGCAAATCGGCATTGATTATGTCAAGGCTAATCATCTAGAAGTGATGGATGGTTTCTTGACCGGAAAAACCTATGGCGACATCGTGACCAAGGATGTCAAAGTGGAAAAACTCTGTCAATGGGCGGAGGAGAATGGCTTGACCCTAGAGCAAACCATTGCCATGGGAGATGGGGCCAATGACCTGCCGATGATTCACAAGGCTGGCATCGGCATTGCCTTTTGTGCCAAACCAGTGGTCCGAGAGGAAGCTCCCTACCAAATCAATGAACCAGATTTGTATCAAGTGATTGACATATTGGATGGACTTCAATAGAGTGGACGCTAGTAGGCCATGTTTGAGACACCAGTAAAAAAGAAAAGGAAAGAACTATGAGAACAGCAAGCATTGAGCGCAATACCTTTGAAACCAAGATTAAGTTGAGCATCAACCTGGATGCCCAGGAGCCCGTGGAAATTGATACGGGTGTCGGCTTTTTTGACCACATGCTGACCCTCTTTGCCCGCCACAGCCGCCTTTCTTTGGTGGTCAAGGTGGATGGTGATCTCCATGTGGACAGCCATCACACTGTTGAAGATGTAGGCATTGTTTTGGGACAGGCCATCAAGGAAGCTCTGGGGGACAAGGCTGGTATCAACCGCTATGGGACCAGTTTTGTGCCCATGGATGAGACTCTGGGCATGGCCAGTTTGGACCTCTCAGGTCGCTCCTATCTGGTTTTTGATGCCAGCTTTGACAATCCAAAACTGGGGGCTTTCGACACCGAATTGGTGGAGGAATTCTTCCAGGCCTTGGCCTTCAATCTCCAAATGAACCTCCATCTCAAGATTCTCCATGGCAAGAATAGCCACCACAAGGCAGAGAGTCTCTTCAAGGCGACTGGCCGAGCTCTGCGCGAAGCCATTACCATCAACCCTGACATCAAGGGTGTCAACTCGACCAAAGGAATGCTCTAATATGCTGATTGTCATTGATTACGATGCTGGAAATACAGCTAATGTGTTACGGGCCTTGGAAAAAATCGGAGTGAGGGCAGAGCTGTCTGCGGACCCTGAAAAAGTCTTGTCGGCCACTGGCTTGATTTTGCCAGGCGTAGGAGCCTACCCTGCTGCCATGGCCGAGCTGGAAAAAAGAGGCTTGGTCTCTGTCATCAAGGAGGCTGTTGCCAAAGGTACGCCGCTTTTGGGGATTTGTCTAGGCATGCAGATTTTGACTGAAAAGGGCTTGGAGCATGAGGAAACTCAGGGCCTTGGCTTCATTCCTGGTGTCTGTCGGGCCATTCCTGCCAGCAAGGACAGGCCAGTTCCCCATATGGGCTGGAATAGTTTGCAGCTTGAGCAGGAAACCGCTCTGACGGCTGGTCTCTCGGGGCAGGATGTTTATTTTGTCCATTCCTATTTTACGGATGTTCCTAAAGAATACATAGATGTAACAGCTGATTATGGCCTGCAAATCCCAGCTATGATTCATAAGGATAAGGTCTTTGGTGCCCAGTTCCACCCAGAAAAATCGGGGGATGTCGGCCTAGGCATTCTGGAAAAATTTGTGGCCCTGTGTCAGTAGGTGACAGGCTCTGACTGAGGAGTGTAGAGAAGATTTTTGAAAAGGAGTAAGGAAATGAACATACTTCCTGCAATTGACATTCGGGATGGACAGGCTGTCCGTCTCTTCAAAGGAGACTTTAACCAGCAGACGGTGGTCAATCCAGATGTTTTAGGACAGGCCCGTATTTTTGCGGATGCTGGGATTGAATTTATTCATGTAGTCGATTTGGATGGAGCCTTGGACGGTAAGGCGACCAATCGGGATCTGATTGCGGCCCTCAAGGTGGCGACTGGCCTCGGCGTTGAAGTGGGCGGCGGTATTCGGACTCTGGAGCAGATTCAAGACTACCTCAATGTCGGCATTGACCGGGTCATCATCGGATCTATGGCCGTGAAAAATCCATCTTTTGTCCAAGAAGCCATTGACCGCTTCGGGGCCGAAAAGATTGTGGTTGGCATTGATGCCAAGGATGGCTATGTGGCGACAGAGGGCTGGCTGGAAACCAGCAATGTAGACTTTATCAGTCTGGCCAAGGAAATGGAAAAAATGGGGGTTCAGCTCTTTGTCTACACCGATGTGGACCGGGACGGCACCCTGACTGGTCCAAACTTTGACCATTATGAGCAGCTGGTGTCTGAGCTGACCACGGCCAAGGTCATCGCATCTGGTGGCATTGCCCAACTATCTGACCTGACCAGGTTGGCGGAGATTGGAGTGGCTGGTACCATTGTCGGCAAGGCCTACTACAATGGCAATATCAGCTTGGATGAACTGAAAAGGTTTGGAGGCTAGGCATGTTGAAAAAAAGGATTATTCCCTGCCTGGATGTCAAGGACGGTCGGGTGGTCAAGGGGGTCAATTTTGTCAATCTGACCGATGTTGGTGACCCTGTGGATGCCGCTCGGGCCTACTACGAAGCGGGATGTGATGAGTTGGTCTTCCTAGACATTACCGCAACCCATGAGGAGCGGGATACCACGGTGGAGATGGTTCGCCATGTGGCAGACCAAGTCTTCATTCCCTTTACAGTCGGCGGTGGCATTCGCTCGGTGGAGGATATGAACAAGATGCTCAAGGCTGGGGCGGACAAGGTAGCGGTCAACTCATCCGCTGTGGCCAATCCCCAACTCATCAAGGACTGTGCAGAAAAATTTGGCAGCCAGTGCGTGGTTGTAGCCATTGATGGTCGCAGAGAAGCCGATGGCAGTTGGCATGTCTATGTGGCAGGTGGTCGAAAAGATACAGGTAAGGACCTGATCGAATGGGCCAAAGAAGCTGTCGATTTGGGGGCCGGGGAAGTTCTTCTGACCTCCATGGATAAGGACGGAACCAAGTCAGGCTTTGATTTGGACATGCTCAATGCTGTCGCTAGCGTGGTGGATGTACCCATTATCGCCTCAGGCGGTGCTGGCAATAAGGAGCACATGGTAGAGGTTTTCCAAGAAACCCCAGCAACCGGAGCTCTTGCAGCCTCCATTTTCCACTTTGGGGAAGTTTCCATCGCTGAAACCAAGCAGGCCATGAAAGAAGCAGGAATCGAGGTGCGCCTATGACAGCTATCAAACTGGATTTTGACAAGCAGGGAGGCTTGATTCCCGTCATCGTAACCGACCATGAAACAGGTCAGGTCCTCATGCTGGCCTATATGAACAAGGAAAGTTTTCAGCTGACCTTGGAAACAAAGACCATGCATTACTGGAGCCGGTCCCGCAATGAACTCTGGCACAAGGGGGCCACCAGTGGCCACTATCAGCATGTCAAGTCTATCAAGACTGACTGTGATGCGGACACCCTGCTCATCTCAGTTGAGCAAGTGGGCGCGGCCTGTCATACAGGGGCCTACTCTTGTTTTTTTGAGGATATTTACAGTGAAGAATAGGCAAAAGGAGAAACTATGCTAGAAACCTTATACAAAGAAGCCTTGAACCGTAAGGAAAATCCCAAGGAGGGTTCTTATACCAACTACCTATTTGACAAGGGCTTGGATAAGATCCTGAAAAAGGTTGGCGAAGAGGCCACAGAAGTGGTCATCGGAGCCAAGAATGCTGACCAGGCAGAAATCGCCAATGAAACAGCAGACCTCCTCTATCACTTAGCCGTTATGCTGGTGGAAACAGGGGTCAGCCTGGATGAGGTAGAAGCAGTGCTTCAGGCCCGTCAAGGCAAGCAGAGCAAGGTTCAGGATCGACCGAAGGTGACCGATTACTAAAAAGAGGACTTGTCAGTCCTCTTTTTGTAGCAGTATTTGGAGAGCTTCAACGGTATCCACTAAGAAATCAGCTCCGGCTTTTTCAAGTTCTTTTCGGCTGCCATAGCCATAAAGAACGCCGATTGAGGAGAGGCCGTTTTCTCTGGCTCCCATCACATCATGTTTTCGGTCTCCAATCATAATGGCTTGCTCGGGAGTGTTGACACCGCTCGCCTGAAGCGCATAAGCAATGACCGCTCCCTTTTGGGTACGGGAAGTATCCAGACTAGCACCGCCAATAAAGTCAAAATAGTGCGCTACATCAAAATAGTCCAAAATCTGTCTCGCGAAAACTTCTGGCTTAGAGGTGGCGAGGATCAGCTGCCTGCCGTCTTGTCGGAGGGCTGTTAAAAGCTTCCGGATTCCGGGGTAAAGCCTGTTCTCAAACAGCCCTTTTTCTTTAAAGTAGTCACGGTAGAAAGCAATGGCTAAATCAGCTTCTGAAGATGTCAGTCCTAAGTGTTCTTCGAAGGAGTCCTTCAGAGGAGGACCGATAAAAGTCAGTAATGTTTCTCTAGTGGGAATATCACGTGACATTTTCCGAAGGGCGTAACAAATGGCGTTTATAATCCCTTGGCTCGGTTCAGTCAGCGTTCCGTCAAGGTCAAAGAGGATGGTCTGATACATGTTTTGTTCCTCATCTTCTAAAATGCTTTAAGTAATGGTTGTCATCCAGTATAATATAAGTAAAGTATAGCATAAAAGGAGAAGACCTGATGAAAATTTTAATTGCTCCAGATTCTTTTAAAGAATCCTTATCAGCAAGTCAGGTGGCTAAGGCGATTCAAAAGGGCTTGCTTAAGGTTTTTCCCGAAGCTGACTATGATTTAATGCCGATTGGTGATGGTGGTGAAGGCACACTTGAAGCTATTGCTGACAGCCTAGGTTTAAAGCGGGCAAACCTCAAGGTTACCGGTCCATTTAGAGAAACCGCTGATATTACCTATGCCTATGAGGCAAGTTTGGCCGTTTTTGAGACAGCTGCGATTACGGGACTGGAAAAAGTTCCCCCAGATCAAAGAAATCCCTTGCAAATTGACAATCAAGGTATTGGTGAAATGATTTGCCAGTTGGCCCATCAAGGCTTTAGACAGTTGCTGATCGGTGTGGGCGGAACGTCAAGTCATGATGGCGGTATTGGACTAGCAGCGGGTTTGGGGTATGAATTTTTTGATGAGAAAGGACGGCTTCTGCCTGCTGTTGGACAAAGTCTGGGGGCTGTTGCCCGCATATCTGATCAAAAAGTTGATCCTATCCTGAAAGAGCTTGATATAACCATCATTACAGATGTTAGCAATCCTTTGTGCGGAAAAGAAGGGGCAGCCCATATTTTTGGAAAGCAGAAAGGGCTGATGCAGCATCAGCTTCAAGACGTTGATGAGATGACACGCTCTTTCTACCAGCTGGTTGAACCACGACTATTGTCGCTTGCAGGGGCTGGTGCTGGCGGCGGCATGGCGGCAGGACTCGTTGCTTTTGCTTCTGGAAGGATTGTGTCAGGGATTGACGCGGTTTTGGATATTCTTGATTTTGACAGCCGGATTAAAGACGTAGATGTCGTCATTGTTGGAGAAGGGCGGATGGACAGACAGTCTTTATCGGGGAAAGCACCTGTTGGACTGGCTAGACGAGTTCCTCAAGGCGTTCCAGTTTTGGCCATTTGCGGCAGTCTGTCAGATGATTTACCTGACTTTCCTACCGAACAGATTACAGCTGCCTTTCCGATTATTGCTAGTGTTGATTCTCTGGAAAAGACGCTGGCGCGGGCAAGCCACAATTTAGAACGAACAGCACAAAATATCGGCAATCTCTTAAATCTGAAAGGCTGTAAAAAGGACTGAATTTGATTTTTTCGACCTATTTCCAACTCTATTTTAGGCAGCTAAAAAGCGATGTTACAAATCGCTTTTTTAGTAATAATACCTGCTTTTTCACAATGAGTTACTTGTAAGCAAGAAAGTAGGGCAGACGGAATGTCAGGGACAAAATGATTTGGCCACTTTTCAAAATCTGCTTAAAAGGCTCAGTCCCCAAAGACTTTTGCCCAAAAGCTTTTCTTCTCTTTTGTGTGGTGGTCTGGTTCTTTTTCCGCTAAGGAAATTAGTGGGTATAAAGTTCTAATATCAGGATTATTGATATTTTCAGCTTTATTGGTATGGGCTAGGAGTCCAAAAGGGGAATCGCTCTTATCTTCCGCAACAATCGTAGCTATTAAACCGGCTTCCTGTGCCTTTTTCATATAGAACATCTGATTGGCTAGGGACAGTTTGGGTGATATTTTCAGTGTCAGAGAATCATATTTTTCATCAAGATCCTGTAAAATGCGATCAAACTCGGTAAGAATAATCTGCTTTTCTGCATCTGCTACAAGAATGCTCAGCACAACACGCTCCCTGAAAGTTCCTAGATAGGCTCGTTGTTCATCTGGTTTTAGGCGGTGTTCGCCATAGGCTCCCTCAAAGAGTTTTTGATCTAAATCAGTCATCTCACGCTCCTTAGTCGTAATCTTTATCTCTATCATAATATAAAAAAGCTGTCTTGGCTATCCTTGATGATTCTTGAAGACAGTCGTTTGCCTATTTGGAAAAGCTAGTGGTATAATAGCAGTCAAGAAGAAAAAAGGAGATTCGCTAATGAACGGAGTACCCAGAAAGTGGAAGGTGCTGGCCATTATTTTTATGGTTTTATCGGGCATCTTGCTTTTAACCACCTTTCTTTTCGCCACCTACTATTCCCTGTCGACTCAAAGTCTCAGCCTCTTGAGCACAAAGGTGGAAAGTCAGAAAAAGACCATTAAACAATACAAGGAAGACATTAAAGACTATCAAAAAGAGATCGAAGAAGCCAACGGTGCAAATGATTCAGGAAGTTCCGGTTTTGCAGATGATCCCTACAGCATTGGAGATACCGCAGACTATAAGGACGGCACTTCCGTAACGGTGACTGCCATCAAGGAAGATGAAACATTGGAACTGGAAGATGTTCCCAAGGGGTATAAGAAAGTAGCTGTTTCCATTACTTTTGTTAATAACAGTACATCATCTGTTTCCATTGATACCGAGGACTTTTACCTGTATGATTCGGCTGACAATTACGGTGATCTCAACACCTACACTGACAGTAAAGGCAGTGTTCCAGACACCATTGAAGCCGGTGAAAAAGCCAGTTTTAAAATATATTATACAATCCCTAAAGCGGGACCCTATATGCTGAGTTATGGCGATGCTTACTGGCTGACAGACGGTTCTGAGTCCGGTCAGTCCGTCTGAAAACAATAAGGATTGTTTCAGAAAATAAAAATCATTTTCAAAATCACTTTTTGGGTTTGCTATGAAGCCCTCTTTGTGGTATTATTAACATGTACAAAAATTAAACTCATAAGGAGAACAAAATGTCAATTATCACTGATGTTTACGCTCGCGAAGTCCTTGACTCACGCGGTAACCCAACAATTGAAGTCGAAGTTTACACTGAATCTGGTGCCTTCGGTCGTGGTATGGTTCCTTCAGGAGCTTCTACTGGTGAACATGAAGCCGTAGAACTTCGCGATGGAGACAAGTCTCGTTACGGTGGTCTTGGAACTCAAAAAGCTGTCGACAACGTCAACAACATTATCGCTGAAGCAATCATCGGCTATGATGTTCGCGACCAACAAGCTATTGACCGTGCTATGATTGCCCTTGACGGTACTCCAAACAAAGGTAAACTTGGTGCTAACGCTATCCTTGGTGTTTCTATCGCTGTAGCCCGTGCCGCAGCTGATTACCTTGAAATTCCGCTTTACAGCTACCTTGGCGGATTCAACACTAAAGTGCTTCCTACTCCTATGATGAACATCATCAACGGTGGTTCACACTCTGATGCACCAATCGCATTCCAAGAGTTCATGATCCTTCCTGCTGGAGCACCTACTTTCAAAGAAGCTCTTCGCTGGGGTGCTGAAATCTTCCACGCTCTTAAGAAAATTCTTAAAGAACGCGGTCTTGAAACAGCTGTTGGTGACGAAGGTGGATTCGCACCTAAATTTGACGGAACTGAAGATGCTGTAGAAACTATCCTCAAAGCGATTGAAGCTGCTGGCTACAAACCAGGTGAAGAAGTCTTCATCGGATTTGACTGTGCATCATCAGAATTCTACGAAGATGGTGTTTATGACTACACTAAATTCGAAGGTGAAAAAGGTGCGAAACGTTCTGCTGCAGAACAAATTGACTACCTTGAAGAATTGGTTAACAAATACCCAATCATTACTATCGAAGATGGTATGGATGAGAATGACTGGGATGGTTGGAAAGCTCTTACTGAACGTTTAGGTGACCGTGTTCAGTTGGTTGGTGATGACTTCTTTGTAACAAACACTGACTACCTTGCACGCGGTATCCAAGAAGGTGCTGCTAACTCAATCCTTATCAAAGTAAACCAAATCGGTACTTTGACTGAAACCTTCGATGCTATTGAAATGGCTAAAGAAGCTGGCTACACTGCTGTTGTTTCTCACCGTTCAGGTGAAACTGAAGATTCTACAATCTCAGACATCGCAGTTGCAACTAATGCTGGTCAAATTAAGACAGGTTCATTGTCTCGTACAGACCGTGTTGCTAAATATAACCAATTGCTTCGTATCGAAGATCAACTTGGTGAAGTTGCTGAATACCGTGGTCTTAAATCATTCTACAACTTGAAAAAATAAGCTCTGGCTTATCTGAGACAGTCCGTTACTAACGGGCTGTCTTTTTGTCGTTATTCTTGAAGACGGCCTTTAAACATGATATACTAAGACGATTAATCTAATGAAGGAAAAGTTATGACAAAATCCAGTATCAAAACCTATCTGATGATTCCCTTGAGTTTAACACTCTTTTTGGCTTCATCGACTGTCTTAGCTGATGAAGTGACCTCCACACAGAGCGTGACGGAATCAACAAGTGAGTCAAAGACAAGCAGTACCTCAGCTGCCACAGAAATCAAAACTAGCCAGTCCTCGGCGACAACGGTCACCTCGGCTACGACAGAAGCTGACACAGGTGTTTCAGAAATGACTCAGTCGCAGACCAGCAGCCAGAGTGCCACCAGCAGCACCGCTAGTCAAACCAGTACAGAGTCATTAGCATCAACAAGTTCAGGGCTAAACCAGTCCACATCAAGCAACTCTGCCCTTACCCCAAGAACGCTCAGATCTGCAGTAACTACTAGCAGCAGTCAACCTGTCACCAGTACCAGTCTGGATAGCGGAGGCATCCGCATTCAATATAATGGGGACTTAACTGCTAATGAGAAAATTCAGTTTGCGGTTTGGTCGGAGCTGGATGATCAAAATGATCTTCGTTGGTATACTGCAAACAATCTGGGGGCAGCCTATGCGGAATTTAAAAACCACCGCACGTATGGCAAGTATTTTGTACACACTTATGCTAACAGAAACGGTAAAATGGTCGGGTTAAATGCCAGCAGCATTATTGTAGCAAATCCTCAGGTCAAGACGACTATTCAAAAGACTTCTGATACCAGCTTTGATGTTCTGATTTCTAATGTACCAGAGACAGTTACGAATCTGGTTGTCCCAGTTTGGTCTCAGAAAAATAATCAAGATGACATTGTCTGGTACAAGGCGGTTCAGACGGGAACAAGCAGCTATAAGGTTTCCGTAGATACCAAGAATCATCGCAGTGATTTAGGTCATTATGAAGCTCATATCTACGGTTACAGTAAGGTCACACAATCACAAATCGGTTTGGCGGCAAGTTCTGGTTTTGATGCAGTGGACAGCCGTCCCAATGCTCTTGTCTCTATTGGAAATTACAAAGAAAATTCAAAAACCTTTGATGTCAATGTAGTAGGTTCCTCAGCGACCAAGACCATTACAGGCGTTAGTATCGCTGTTTGGTCAGAAGAAAACGGTCAGGATGATTTGAAATGGTATGCTCCTCAGATTAGTAATAATCAGGCGAGTGCCAAAATTGATATTGCCAACCATTCCAACACATTTGGAAACTATATTATCCATGTGTACACAGATTATAGTGATTCGACAAAGGTGGGGACCAACTTAGGAACCTATAAATTTAGCCCCTATTCGGTTAGTGCAGATCAGACAGCACAGGGCATTTCTCTGAAATTTGATTCAGTGTTATCCTTTGATAAAACGCAGATTCGCTTTGCGGTTTGGTCGGCCAATAAGGATCAGGATGATTTGAAATGGTATAGCGCTGATAGTAAAGGCGAGGCAATCGCTCCTTACACCAACCATTCAGGCTATGGTACCTACTATATTCATACCTATCAGAGCAAGGATGGAAAGATGATTCCTCTGAATGGCAAAACCCTGACCATTGCGCAGCCAGAACTGAAAACAGCCATTAGTAAAACCGGGGACAATACCTATCTGCTTAACATGACCAATGTTCCGCTCTATATTTCAGAAGTCCTTGTCCCTGTCTGGACAGATAATAAGGGGCAGGATGATATCAGATGGTATGGTGCGACCAAAGTGGGGGATACCGCTTATCAGGTCACTATTCAAGCTAAAAATCACCAGTTTGAGACGGGGCACTATAGTGTTCATGTTTATGGCAAGAGTCAGTTAGAAGGCAATAGAACGATTGGCTTAGCGACAACTGCAGGTTTTAATGTAACCAGCGTTAAAGTGGCTAATCCGAGTGTTCAGGTAACGAACCATAATCCTTCTCAAGGCACTCTGGATGTTGTGGTTAGCGAAAGTGCAGATACTAAAGCGATTAAAACAGTTAAAGTAGCGGTGTGGTCTGAAAGCAACCAGTCCAATCTTTATTGGTATGAAACAAGTACCGTCGTCAATGGGAAGGCAACGATTGCGGTCAACCAAATCAATCATAAAGGGATTGTCGGTAATTATACGATCCATGTCTACACAACGACGCAGGATAACCAAGAGTCAGGCTATAATGCTGGAACTTACCGCTTAGAGTCTAAAACTCTTCAAACTCTGCCAGCGTACTTCATTGACATCAGTAGTCATAATGGTAATATCACTGTTGAGGAATTTAATCGTCTAAAACAGCAGGGCATTGTTGGTGTCGTTGTTAAGTTAACCGAAGGGACAAGCTATATCAATCCTTTTGCTAAAGCTCAGATAGCCAATGCTCAGGCAGCAGGCATTAAAGTTTCTGCTTATCACTATTCACATTATACTTCGGCCGGTGAAGCTCAGGCTGAGGCTCAATATTTTGTTAGAGCTGCCAAGAATCACGGCCTGTCCTCAGCAACTGTCATGGTCAACGATATGGAAGAGTCCAAAATGCTATCCAATATCAATAGCAATGTTCAGGCTTGGCAAGATGAGATGAAACGGCTTGGCTATGGCAATGTCATCCACTATACCATGGCTAGTTGGCTGGATATCCGCGGCGGTCAGGTGAGTACCTCTCAATTTGGCATCCGCAACTTCTGGATTGCTCATTATGTCAATGGCTATACGTATTTGGATCAGGCAAGTGCTAAGGCCTATGCTTACTACAATAATGCAGCTGCTTGGCAGTACACCAGCGTCTCTAAGAAATTAACCAATAATCTGGATGAGAATATTGATTATACCGGAAGATTTACCATATAGACAAGAATTGGGAGTAAGTGATGAAAGAAAAGAAACCACTCGTAAAGCTGGCCCTAATTGTTCTCTTAGCTATGGGGCTGTCCGCTTGTTCGAATCAGTCTAGCCAGACGTCTACAACCAAGACAAGTAGCCAAACTAGCCAGACATCTTCAGAAACCAGCAGCAGTTCGGCTGCAAAAACTAGTTCTGCAAGTGAAGTCACCTCTGCTCAACAGCAGGAAAGTCTGCCTCAGATAGAGACAGGCGCTATCCTGAAAGCCGATTACAGCAGTATGGCAGGAACATGGACAAATGCGGAGGGAGACAGCCTGACCTTTAACGCACAGGGACTGTCCACAGCTGGGCTGACCGCCTCTTTTCTAGATATTGACCAAACTGGTGTCTTGCTTCTAAATGTGGACAAAGAGGGGAAGGCGAATATGACTCTTTATATTATTCCTGCTAATAAGGCATTAGACAGCAGCTACTTTACAAATGGAGCCAGTGACAGTTCAGATATCAGAAAAGACCGTATCATAGCTTCGGATACTATCCATGACAGTCACCTCACGGATAAGGTCTATTATCGCCGTTCTGCTCAGTAAGCACTTGACTGGTCGTCAAAAGAATCACAGTTACCTGTGGTTTTTTGCTATAATAAAAGAGAAAAGTGAGGAAAAAATGACTTATCAACATTTATTGCAGCGATTTTTAGCCTATGTAAAAGAAAATACACGAAGTGATGCTCGGAGCCAAAGTATCCCAAGTACTCAAAATCAGGTTGATTTCGCCTTGACTATTTTGAAGCCTGAAATGGAAAAAATTGGCTTGAAAAATGTTCGCTACTATCCTAAAAATGGTTTTCTGATTGGACATCTCCCAGCCAATGCTGAAGGGTTTCCTTATAAAATTGGATTTATCTCCCACATGGACACGGCTGATTTTAATGCAGAAGGTGTGGCGCCCCAGATTATTACTAACTATGACGGCCATCCCATTCCTCTAGGACAGTCAGGTTTTCAGCTAGATCCTAAAGATTTTCCAAACTTAAACTGCTACAAAGGTCAGACCTTGATTACAACGGATGGGACAACTCTCCTTGGTAGTGATGATAAGTCAGGGATTGCCGAAATCATGACAGCGATGGAGTATCTGATTGAGCATCCTGAATTGGAGCATGGGGAAATCATGGTGGCCTTTGGTCCAGATGAGGAAATCGGAGTTGGTGCCGACCGCTTTGATATCAAGGATTTTGCTGTTGACTTTGCCTATACGGTGGATGGTGGTCCTTTGGGAGAGCTGCAGTACGAGACCTTTAGTGCAGCTGGAGCTGAGATTGATTTTATCGGACGCAATGTCCATCCTGGAACTGCCAAAAATCAGATGATAAATGCCCTTCAGCTAGCTGTTGATTTTCATAATCAGCTACCGCTAGATGAAGTGCCAGAAAAAACAGAAGGCTATCAGGGTTTTTTTCATCTGATGACGCTTGAAGGCAGTGTAGAAGAAGCCAAGGCTGAGTATATCATTCGAGATTTTGACGATGACGTCTTTCAGAAACGTAAAGACCTCATGATGAGAATTGCAGATGAGATGAACCGGCATTTTGGGGAAGAAAGGGTCAAGCTTCAACTGCAGGATCAGTACTACAACATGCGAAAAGTCATCGAAAAAGACATGACTTGTGTTGAAATAGCCAAAAAAGTGATGGAAGACTTGGAAATCAATCCGATTATTGAGCCAATTAGGGGAGGAACCGATGGCTCCAAGATTTCTTTTATGGGCATCCCGACTCCTAACCTATTTGCCGGTGGTGAAAATATGCACGGCCGCTTTGAATTTGTCAGCTTAGAGACCATGGAAAAAGCCGTAGATGTGATTCTGGGGATTGCTTCGTTTAAGCAATAAATCATGGAAAATACGACCGATTTGTGATAAAATAATCGTGTGGAGGAAGCAAGATGATTAAAATTTTTGGGAAAATAAGATATCATTGGCAGCCAGAGTTGTCATGGTCCATTATTTACTGGTCAATTGCGATTGCTCCGATTTTTATTGCGCTTTCGTTTTTATATGAGCGGGCAAGTATTCCTCACTATTTCTTTTTTCTTTTTACATTGTTTATTGTTTTAGTTGGGGCGGGTTTTCACCGCTATTTCGTCATTGAAGAAAATGGGATTTTGAGGGTGGTTTCTCTGAGTCCTTTCAAACCTTCAAAGATTGTCATTGCTGACATTGAGAAGGTCATTGTGACGAAATCAACTCTGACTTTGGTCGTGAAAGGTAAGAAGGACAGTCTTTTCTATATGCGTAAATGGCCCAAGAAATATTTCCTAGATGCTTTAGCGCTTGCTCCTGATTTCAGAGGAGAGGTTGAGCTGATTGATAACTTTATTGATTTGGATTATTTTGAGGCCTATAAACAGGATAAAAAAGCTCTTACCGCAGAGTAAGAGCTTTTGTTGGGCAGCTTTTAACTGCCTGTATAATATCGGTGTCGTCTTCAACTGTTTGAGACAGTTGCTTGCTGTCGGCAAATTTGACAATGCCATTATCATGGTAGTCAAACACATTAGAATAAGTTTGGCAGAGGCCGCAGGCAATACAATTTTCCGGAATGATAGATACTTTCATAGTATCATTGTAATATGATTGAGTGAATTTAACAAGGGGGCAGTCATGGGAAACAAACCATGGGAAGAAAAAGTGACCGAAGACAGCAGTGATAAGCTGACACGCCAGTCAGCTTCAAATGATATGGTCAGTACACCAATTCTGACGATTTTACTAAGTTTATTTTTCCTGATTATTATCGGCATTCTCTTTTTTGTGCTGTATGCTTCAAATGGTGGGGGAAATGAAAAAAAAGCTTCCTCAACCTTTTATGGAAGCTCAAAAACAACGCAAACAGAAGCTAGCAATCAGGAAACACAGGCTATTTCTGATTCTACCGGAGCAACAACGGATGCAACGACTACATCTAGCGGTGATACTATTGAAGTACAGTCTGGTGAAGGTGCTGCGGCGATTGCTGCCCGAGCAGGAATCTCAGTTGAGAAACTGTATGAATTAAATCCAGATCACATGACGCAGGGATATTGGTATGCCAACCCTGGCGACCAAGTCAAAATTAACTGAGGGACGAGCTGATATGACTCAAATAAAAATTGCTATTGACGGGCCTGCATCCAGCGGAAAAAGTACGGTTGCAAAGATTATTGCTCAAAATTTGGGCTACACCTATCTAGATACCGGTGCCATGTACCGGTCGGCAACCTATCTTGCTCTGAAGAATGGTGTATCTGTGACGGATGAAGAGGGAATTATTCAGCTGTTGAAGCAGTATCCCATCAGTTTTGGACGTAGTGAATCGGGTGAACAGCTTGTCTTTGTTGGTGATGTTGATGTGACGCTTCCCATTCGTGACAATGAGGTCACCAACAATGTTTCGGCTGTTTCAGCATTGCCCAAAGTTAGAGAAACCCTAGTAGCCTTGCAGCAAAAAATTGCCAAACAAGGCAGTATTATTATGGATGGGCGGGACATTGGAACGGTCGTTTTACCCGACGCGGAATTAAAAATTTTTCTGATTGCATCAGTGGAAGAACGAGCTGAACGCCGTTATAAAGAGAATATTGCAAAAGGCATTGAAACAGACTTTGAGAGTCTAAAGGAAGAGATTGCTGCTCGTGATTACAAGGACAGTAATCGTTCTGTTTCGCCTTTAAAACCTGCTGCGGATGCCATTACCTTTGATACCACGGGTATTGATATCCAAGGTGTTGTGGACTTTATCCAAGAAAAAGCGAAAAAGATGATTGACAAAGCTTAGGATATTTGATATGATGTTCTGAGTGAGAAAAGCAGAAGTGAGAACTTCTCGCCTTGCGACTAAGGTTGTCTGGCCCAACATGTCAAGATTCCATTAGGAATATTATGTGTGCGGGCTTGAATTATCAAGTCCGCTTTCGTTTTTCTCGAAAAAATAAAAAGAGGTGAAAGACATAGCTAAAAAAGATTTGTTCATTAATGACGAAATTCGTGTCCGTGAAGTCCGTCTTGTTGGCCTTGATGGTGAACAATTAGGTATTAAACCCTTGTCAGAAGCTCAGGAAATTGCTGATGATGCTAACGTTGACTTGGTTTTAATTCAGCCGCAAGCTACGCCACCTGTTGCGAAAATTATGGACTATGGTAAGTTCAAATTTGAGTATCAAAAGAAACAAAAGGAGCAGCGCAAGAAACAAAGTGTTGTGACCGTGAAAGAAGTTCGTTTAAGTCCTGTAATTGATAAAGGGGATTTTGAAACGAAACTTCGCAATGGCCGTAAGTTCCTCGAAAAAGGAAATAAGGTTAAAGTTTCTATTCGTTTCAAAGGACGGATGATTACTCATAAGGAAATTGGAGCAAAGGTATTGGCGGATTTTGCAGAAGCCACACAAGATATTGCCATCATCGAACAAAGAGCTAAGATGGATGGCCGTCAAATGTTTATGCAGCTCGCACCAATTCCTGACAAAAAATAGTCAGTATCAATTATCATAAAAGTAGGAGAATATAAAATGCCAAAACAAAAAACACACCGCGCATCAGCTAAACGTTTTAAACGTACAGGTTCAGGTGGCTTGAAACGCTTCCGCGCATATACATCTCACCGTTTCCATGGTAAGACTAAAAAACAACGTCGTCATCTTCGCAAGGCTTCTATGGTGAGTGCTGGAGATTTCAAACGTATCAAATCAATGCTTACTCGTCTGAAGTAAGAAGAACAGTCAATTAGAAACTAGAAATTATTTGGAGGAAACTATAAATGGCACGTGTTAAAGGTGGCGTTGTATCACGTAAACGTCGTAAACGTATTTTAAAATTAGCAAAAGGTTATTACGGAGCTAAGCATATCTTATTCCGTACAGCAAAAGAGCAGGTAATGAATTCTTATTACTATGCTTACCGTGATCGTCGCCAGAAAAAACGTGATTTCCGTAAACTTTGGATTACACGTATCAATGCGGCAGCACGTTTAAACGGTTTGTCTTACTCACAATTGATGCACGGTCTTAAATTGGCAGAGATTGAAGTTAACCGTAAAATGCTCGCTGACTTGGCGGTAAATGATGCAGCTGCTTTCACAGCACTTGCAGATGCTGCTAAGGCAAAATTAGGCAAATAAGAAAAGGAGGCTTAGCCTCTTTTTTTGTGGTTTATTGGAAGAGGGTAGTGTTTATTTTAGGAAAAATCAAACCTTCAAAGCATGACCTATCAAGATAAGAAACAACAAAGAAACCGCTTGCGTTTTAAAATCCACTTCTTATAAAGATGTTATAAAAAAATTTTAAAAAATACTGAAACCGCTTGCATAATGACTGCCCTTTTTGTATACTAAAAACGTAAACATGAATTGGTGAATCCATTCAAAGGGAGGTTTTTATGGAAAAGTTAAAACAAAGAAAGCTGTCCATTAGTCCTGAGAAACGTCAATTTTTCGGAATTCGGAAATTGAAAGTTGGCGTTGTATCTGTGGCTGTTGCGACGGCTTTGCTATTTGCAGCAGCTAGGCCAGTGTCTGCCGAGGAAGCTACACTTCCTGTGACAGAGACGACCTCGGTTGTCTCATCTGCTAAGAGCGATGAATCCATTAGTTCAGCTGAATCTTCAGTCACTGAGCATCAAGCTGTGTCAGAAACTGCAGCCGTGACCGAGTCGCCTGTTTCTAAGGATGTGGCAGCTCTTTCTGCCACTGAGACAACCTCGTCAATCACTGATACGTCGGTGACTGAAGCAGTCACAGCGAGCAATAGCAGCAGTGCAGCTGAGACACCGATTGCCGAGAAGACTGTTCGCATTCATTTTGAAGCGGTGCAGGACAATGATTATGACCAGTATGGCCTTTGGACTTGGGGAGCGGTAGCCCAACCATCTGATGGGAATAATTGGCCCAAAGCTGCACTTCCTTTCCTAGCTGAGCAAAAGGATGATTTTGGTTATTATTTAGATGTTAAGCAGGCAGAGAAAGCGGGCGATATCGGTTATCTTCTCCTCAAAAATGGGGAAAAGACCAGCCAAGCTGATCAAAAGATTCAATTGTTGACCCAAAGTATGAATGAAATTTGGGTGAAAAGTGATTTTACAACTTATAGTTATCGGCCTCTACCTACAGAAAGCCTGCTGAGGATTAATTACAAACGAGATGACGGCAACTACGATGGCTGGGGACTCTGGCTGTGGGGTGATACCGCCAAAACAAGCAGTGATTGGCCCAAGGACGCTCTTGACTTTGAAAATGAGGGAGCTTATGGTCGCTATATAGATGTTCCTCTATCACGACTGTCAGAATCAAAAATTGGATTTCTGCTTGTGAATCAAAATGATCCTGAGGCACCGGGAAATAAATCTCAGGACATGACCTTTTCAGACCGTGCTCAGCACAGTCAAATTTTCCTTCGAAATGATGAGAGCAAAGTCTACACCAATCCTTATTACATTGAAACAGTCAGTGGACAGGATTTTTCTAAGGCTCAACCTGGAACGAAAGCAATTTCTGTAACGGCAAAGAGTTTGAGAGCCTTTAACTATAATGAAACAGGTCTTATTGATGTGACACTTGCCAATCCGCAAAAAGCTCAAATCGTCAAAATGGAAGTCGATACGGCTCAGTTGGGTGGCGGTAAAATTGATATTTCTCCTCAGTTAAATCGTGTGACCATTACAGCAGGTTCACAGATCCCAGCGGGGACTTATTTGCTGCCGATTCGGGTTTATGATGCGGATAATGGCTACTATGATGGAACTGTTTCAGTAACCATTTCAGAGCGCCAAAAAGAAGCTGGAGAGCGTGACTGGGATGAACAGGTGATTTATTTTATGCTGACGGATCGCTTCTATAATGGCAACATCAGCAATGATAACCCCTACCACCAAGATTATGCGGCAGCTATCAATCAGTCCGGAACTTATAAGGGTGGTGACTTTAAAGGGGTGACTGCTAAACTGGATTATCTCAAGGAGCTAGGGGTCAGCAGTATTTGGCTGACGCCAATTGTTGAGAATGTACCGCAGAATGTCAGCCAAGAGCCGGGCAAGGAATATTATGCCTACCACGGTTATTGGGCAGAGGATTTCGAAAAACTGAATCCTCACCTAGGAACCTTAGCCGATTTTCATGAACTGATTGACCAAGCTGCCGATAGAGGCATTAATATTATTGTTGATGTGGTCTTAAACCATGCTGGATACGGGACAGAAAGCAAATTTGCAGGTATGGTAAGGACAGCTGAAGAAGACCAAAAGGGCGATGATCAAAAAGGTTCGCTTTCAGATCTGCCAGATTTCAAGACTGAAAATGAAGCTGTCCGTAACCAATTGGTGGCTTGGCAGTCTGATTGGCTGGCTAAATCAAAAACGGCCAAAGGCAATAGCATCTACGCCTTTCGTGTTGATACCGTTAAGCATGTGGATGATGTGACTTGGCAGCATTTTAAAAACGAACTTGCCTTAAAGGACCCCGATTTTCACTTGGTCGGCGAAAGCTGGGGCGCAAACTATAAGGATACAAAGGGTGACCTCGGTACAGGGACAATGGACAGTCTTTTGGACTTTGGTTTTAAAGACACAGCCAAGCTGCTTGTTAACGGCCGGCTGAAGCAGGCGAATGATGAGCTGATTGCCCGAAATAATACTCTGAGCAGTAACTTAAGCTTAGCTCAATTCCTTGGCAGTCACGATGAGGACGGATTTCTCTACAGTATTGGCGGTGACCTGTCTAAATTAAAAGTGGCAGCCAGCTTGCTGCTGACAGCCAAAGGTCAGCCAGTCATTTATTATGGGGAAGAGTTAGCCCAGTCTGGCGCTAATAACTGGCCGATCTACGATAATCGTTATGAATTTGACTGGACTAAAACAGCTGGTAATGCTGTTCTTGAGCATTATAAGAAATTACTGGCCTTCCGTAATCAAAATAGTCAGCTATTGTCTCGCGGCGATCGCAGTACAGTAGCAGTCAGCGATAGTCAGCAATGGCTTTTGGCTAAACGTGCAACGGCGAATGATGCAGCCTATATCCTTTACAGCTTAAATGACAAGGAACAGGAGCTTCGTCTAGAAGTCAGTCATAAGGAGACACTTGTGACGGACTACTATAGCGGCTTGAGCTATCATGCTTTTGCCGGTCAAGATGGCAAATGGTATATTGATATCTTAGCGCCGTCTATTGCTAATGGCGGAACCATGTTGCTCAAGGTGTCAACAGGCGCAATTCTGTCTGCAGCAGCTCCTCAGGTTCAGGATGAGGCGATCCAAGAAAATCATATCCGTATCCACTTTAAAGCCTTACCTGCTGGCGATTTGTCCAGTCTGGGTTTATGGACATGGGAAGACGTTGAAACCCCGTCAGCAAGCTTAGGAGCCTGGCCTGCAGGAGCCACTAGTTTTAGCCAGGCTAAAGCCGACAGTTATGGTTATTATCTTGATGTCAAATTAATTGAAGGACAGCGCGACAAACTGTCGCTCTTGATTAATAATACCAAGGGCGATAACTTAACAGGAGATAAATCCGTTGATCTCATTAGCCAAGACATGAATGAGGTCTGGTTTGATGAGAACTTTAAAGTGCATTACTATCAGCCGCTGGCAGAAGGAACTATTCGTATCAATTATTACCGCAGTGATGGTCATTATGATAAGAAGTCCTTATGGTTATGGGGCAGCGTTGATTCATCTGTCACAAAACAATTGGGTCAATGGCCAGATGGTATTGACTTTGAAAATCAAGGTAAATATGGAGCCTATAGGGATATCAAATTATCCGATTTTAATGAATTAGGTTTCTTATTGCTTGATGAATCTAAGGAAGGAGATGCGGCGAAAATTCGGTCGGAAAATTATAGTTTTAAAGACTTAAAGAATCACAGCCAGATTTTCTTAAAAGATGACGACCCGACTATTTATACCAATCCTTATTTTGTTAATACTATTCGGATGACTGGTGCTCAACAGACAGGGCCGACAACCATTGTTGCTAGCATGACAAGTCTGGAAGGTGTTGACAGGGAACTTATCCTGAAAAATTTAAGCGTAACAGATAGCTCTAAGACGCCTGTGACTATTACGAATCTTCTTTTAGATGTGGCTGGTAAGAAACTCCTTATCACGGGTAACTTTAGTCAGGACAAGGCCCCTTATCAAGTCGCTTATCTTAGCGATCAGTTTGCAGTTAAAGCCAATTGGCAGTATAAGGATGCCCTTTACGCTTACGATGGTGAACTTGGTGCGCGTGTTAAAGATTTAGGAGCTAGTGTTGACTTTACATTATGGTCACCGAGTGCTGATCAGGTGGCTCTTGTCCTTTATGATAAGGATGACCAGACTAAGCGTCTTGCTCATATCGCTATGACGAAGGGGGATAAGGGAGAGTGGTCAGTCAGTCTTAATCAACAAAGTCAATTAGGTATTGCTGATTATCAAGGTTATTATTACCATTATGAGATAACACGAAATGGCATCAAAACATTGGTTCTTGATCCTTATGCCAAGTCCTTGGCTGAATGGAATAGTGATTTGGCTGATACAGATCCGTCCTATAAGGTTGCGAAAGCCGCTATTGTCGATCCATCTTCTCTTGGTCCGAAAAATCTCGATTATGCTAATATCAAAGGCTTTACCAGTCGTGAAGATGCCATTATTTATGAAGCTCATGTCCGAGACTTTACGTCGGATACCGCGATTGCGCAAGAACTGACGCACCAATTTGGAACATTTGCAGCTTTTGTTGAAAAATTAGATTACTTGAAAGACTTGGGAGTGACCCACATCCAGCTGCTGCCTGTTATGAGCTATTATTATGTCAATGAACTGAAAAATGCGGAACGTATGACCAATTACAGCTCAAGCGACAATAACTATAACTGGGGATACGATCCACAAAGTTATTTTGCGCTGACAGGTATGTATTCAACGAATCCTGCTGATCCAGCTAAGCGGATTGAAGAGTTTAAACATTTAGTTAATGAAGTTCATAAGCGTGGTATGGGAATTATCTTAGATGTGGTCTATAATCACACGGCTAAGGTGGATATTTTTGAGGATTTGGAACCTCAGTATTATCATTTCATGGATGCAGATGGTAAGGCACGCAGTAGTTTCGGTGGCGGTCGTCTAGGAACGACGCATTATATGACCCGCCGCCTTCTGGTCGATTCTATCAGCTATCTTGTCAAAGAATATAAGGTTGATGGTTTCCGTTTCGATATGATGGGTGATCATGATGCGGCAGCTATCGAAGCAGCCTATAATGCTGCCAAGGCTCTTAATCCTAACATTGTCATGTTAGGAGAAGGCTGGGTGACTTATGCCGGTGATGAACATATGCCACAGCAGCCAGCCGATCAAACATGGATGTCTCAGACAGATACTGTGGCTTCCTTCTCAGATGATATCCGTAACAACCTCAAATCAGGTTATCCGAATGAAGGTCAGCCGGCCTTTATCACTGGTGGTGCCAGAGATGTCTTGACCATCTTTAATAATATCAAGGCTCAGCCAAGTAACTTTAAGGCGGATGATCCAGGAGATGTTATTCAATACATTGCTGCCCATGATAATTTGACGCTTTTTGATATTATTGCACAGTCCATCAAAAAAGATCCATCGCTGGCTGAAAATAATCAAGAGATTCATCGCCGTCTTCGTTTAGGGAATTTGCTTGTCCTGACTTCTCAGGGAACAGCTTTCTTACACTCAGGTCAAGAATATGGCCGGACCAAACAATTTTTAGATGACGCTTACAAAACACCTGTTTCAGAGGATCGAGTGCCAAACAAATCTCATCTGCTGACCAATAGTGATGGCAGTCCTTTTCTCTATCCTTATTTTATCCATGATTCTTACGACTCGACGGATGCGATCAATCATTTTGACTGGACAAAAGCAACAGATCATACAGCCTATCCGGAACACACCAAAAGTCAGGCCTTTACCAAAGGACTTATTGCCTTGAGGCGATCAACCGATGCTTTCCGCTTAAAGACTTTGGCAGATGTTGAACAGCGTGTGAGTCTGATTAGTCAGCCGAATCAAAACGGTGTTCAAAAACAAGATACTGTTATTGCTTATCAGGCAATTGCTACAAACGGTGATGTTTATGCTGTTTTTGTAAACGCTGATACTGTGGCGAGAGATTTTGTTTTAGAGGATAGTTACCGCGAATTACTGGAAGCAGAGGTTCTCGTTGATGCTAACCAAGCGGGCATTGAGGCGATTACAGACCCAGTAGGGGTGACCTTTACAGAGCATGGGCTGAGTCTATCACCTCTGACAGCTACCGTCCTGCGTTTAAGAAAAGCTGCTCCTGAACTTGGAGAACGCAGCCTTTATGATGCCAAGACAGGAGTTACGGTGATATTGGCTGCCGGTGAGACGGAGCGGATTACTGATTTGAACGTAGCCCATATCGAAACAAATGATCGGGAAACGCCAGAAATTCTTCTCGGACAAGATTTTGATCTTTTTGATATTGAACTGACAGATTCGCTTGGGACCAAAGTCCCAATCAGCAAGCCTGCGCGTGTTATCATGCCGATTGATGTAGGAAAAATGGTCTATCAGGTGGTCTATCTTCCAACAGATCAGCGTTCGGAAACGCTGCCTTTTGAAGAAATCAGTCAAACAGTCAATGGCCAAACCCTTAAATTTGTCGTATTTTTGGCACATCATTTTAGTCATTACGGAATTGTCTACCAAAACGAATCAAGTGGGCAGCAAGCTGATAGCTCAGCTGGAATGGACAGTCGGAAGGAATCAGGTCGTCAGCAGGAAGAATTAGCAGCTTATTACCTTACAAATCCTCAGTTGTCTAGCCAAGCCAAAGCAGGAACTGGCTCATTCCCTTCTCATCGGGTACAGACAACAAGTCTTCAACTGCCTGAAACAGGCGAAGAAGAACGATACCTCAGTCTAGCTGGATGGCTTGGTTTATCTGCTCTTGCTTGCTATCAAATCCTTCGTTATTCTAAATCTAGAAAAGACTGACTTTCCTGTATAAGACGACACCAAAAAGAGGCTTAAAGCCTCTTTTTGGTATTATTTAGAACTGCTTTTGGTTGTTGTTGAGCTGCTGCCGTAGAGTTCTTTGTAAGATGGCGACTTGTATAAGTCTTGGGTAGATTGATTGCCATTCTTACTATATAGACTGGTTGACTTATCTCCCAAATCTTTTTCAATTTTCTTCATGGCATCTAGCGAATTAGCATAGGAAAATTGACTTGTATCAATTGGCTTAAGGCCGCTGCTCTCGTCAAACCTTAGCAAGTCTCCTGTCTGAACCTCATCGCTCATCTTCAGCTGCTCTTTAACAGCCGTCTGAATCGCCTTCACTTTTTCAGTTGTTGTAGCATCAGGGTTAGTGATTTCCGTACCTGTTTTCGTATCATAGAGATGGTCGTTATAGCTGGTATAAGTCGGTGTCACATAATTATCTTCTGTTCTGAAAGCAACGGTTTGACTGTTTTGAGGCGACAGTAAATCCTGTCCTAATTCAACATATTTGCTGGAATCAATTCCCAGAATATGAAGCAGGGTTGGCAGTGCATCAACCTCTCCGCCGTAAGTGGAACTGATGAAGCCTTTTCCGTTCCCAGGGACATGAATCATGTAAGGCACCCTTTGAAGCATAGCGTTGTCATAGTCTGTCCAGGTCTGCGGATCTTTGCCCAGCAATTCTGCTAAATCGGTATTGCGCGAATTGGAAATACCGTAGTGGTCACCATACATGACAATGATAGAGTTGTCATAGAGGCCTGTTGCTTTTAGGTAATCAAAGAAATCCTTAATAGCAGCATCTAGGTAGTTAGCCGTAGCAAAGTAGCCATTGATGGTTTCATCTTTGGTTTGAGCAAGAGGGAAACCTGTTTCGTCACCAGACAGACTCTGATAAGGGTAATGGTTTGAAACAGTGATGAATTTAGTGTAGAAAGGCTGTTGCATATGTTCGAGATATTTAATAGAATCTGCGAACATAATCTTATCATTTAAGCCATATTGGAAAGAATTATCCTTGGTCGACTTAGACATGTAGGATTGATCGAAGAAATAGTTGTAGCCTAATTGCTTGTAGACATTATTTCGATTCCAGAAAGTACCGGTATTTCCGTGGAAAACAGCACTCGTGTACTGATTCGTTTCGGAAAGAATGTGCGGCGCAGCCTGCTGTGTATTGTCACCACCGTATTGGACAAAGAAGGAGCCTTGATCTAAACCGAAAAGGGAAGTTTCCAGAAGGGTTTCTGCATCAGAAGTTTTTCCGGCTTTTACTTGGTGGAAAAAGTTAGAAAAAGCAAAGGTATCCTGCGAGTGGTAGATGGAATTCAGGAAAGGAGTCACTTCGTATTCCTTGCCGTCAACCTTTAATTTATAGTCCAATAGGAACTGTTGGAAACTTTCTAAATGGAGAATGATGACATTCTTTCCTTTTCCAGCTCCATAATACTCAGCATTTGGCGCAGCGTAATGTTTTTTGACGTAAGCTTTTACAGTCTTTAACTCATCAGCTGTTGCTTCAGAGCGGACTTTCTGCGCTTGGTAGGTCTGATTGGCACTATAAGCACTAAAGGCCGGTAAACCAATGGCTCTAACGATATAAACATTGGAAAATCCTCTGGTCAGCAATTCAGGTCTGTCAATTTCGGCTAGGAAAAGGTTGAGCGAAAAGAGAAGTCCTGAGAGGGCACTTACCGCAAAACTAGCTCTTTTATTAAAAGGTCTCTGGTCAAATGAAAAACGCTTGGTGATCAATAAGAAGATAAGAACAAGATAGTCTATGATATAGATAACATCCCAAGGTCGTAAGAGGTTGATAGCGGCATCGCCAAGACCTGCCGAGGTCTTGCTACTGGCAAAGACAGCACTAACCGTAATGAAATCAGAAAATTCTCGGAAATAAATAGCATTAGCAATTAAGAGGATGTTAAGCAGGGTATAGATAAGCAGAGATACCGTGTAGAAAGCCTTGGTATTTTTAATATAGAGGCTCAGCCCCATCAGCAAAAGCCCGAGCGGGATTGGATTCATAATGGAAAGAAGCGCCTGATAGGCGTTTCCAATATCTAGACTAAAATCTGCATAGTAAGCCCAAATTGTTTTAAGCCAGTAAATCATTAAGAGGGTTAAAATAAATCCTAGCCTTGTCTTGACTGCGCTTAAAAGAAATTTAGCAATTTTTTTCATCAGATTGACTTCCTTATATATTTTAAAAGATAAAACTCTATTATTAGATTATACCATATTTTTATTTTTGTCAGCCATCAGAAAGGTCCTTTATTAAGGGAGAAATATTTTCAATTTTTTGGTATAATTGTCTTTATGAAAAAACTTGTTGTGGATTCTTGGACAGAAAAGAAGTTACGGAAAGGGGTTCAACTCCTGGACGGTAAGGATTTTTCTGATTTACCGTTTGATAATCAGTTAGCAGAGCTTGTCTCTAAAAGAGGCGACTTGCTTGGAACGGCTTATCTATCACCCCAGCAGAAAGGGATTGGCTGGCTGATTTCACGGCAAAGACAAGTTCTTGATGAATCTTACTTTGAGGATATTTTTCAAAAAGCAAGAGCTAAACGCCAGTCTTTAGAACAGTCTGAACGGACAACGGCCTACCGTCTCTTTAATCAGGATGGTGACGATTTTGGTGGTTTGACGGTGGATCGTTATGGTGATTTTGCCCTCTTTTCTTGGTATAATGCGTTTGTCTTCAGCCAGAAAGAAATGATTATTAAGGCTTTTAGGACGGTTTTTCCTGACCTGGTAGGGGCTTATGAGAAAGTTCGTTTTAGAGGGCAGTCCTACGACTCAGCGCACCTTTACGGACAAGAAGCGCCACCTGTATTTTCTATTTTAGAAAATGGGGTTTCTTACCAGGTTTTCTTAAATGATGGCCTGATGACAGGAATCTTTCTGGATCAGAGACCTGTCCGTCAGGAATTGATCAATGGTCTGGCTACGGGCAAACGTGTTTTGAACCTCTTTTCCTATACAGCCGCTTTCTCGGTTGCTGCTGCTATGGGGGGTGCCGCTGAAACCACGTCTGTTGATCTGGCTAAACGCTCTTTGGAACTTTCTAAGGCACATTTTGAAGCGAATCATTTAAGGACTGAGAACCACCGATTCGTTGTCATGGATGTTTTCTCCTACTTCAAATATGCAAGGCGTCATGAGCAGCAATTTGAGCTGATTATCATAGACCCGCCCAGCTTTGCCCGCAACAAAAAGCAGACCTTCTCCGTTCAGAAGGACTATCATAAGCTCATCCAAGAGGCACTCACACTCTTATCACCCCAAGGCACTCTGATTGCCTCAACCAATGCCTCCAATATGACGGTTGAGCAGTTTAGAAAAGAAATAGAAAAGGGTTTTGCTGCCCAAAAACATCATTATAGCAAGCTGCAGCAATTGCCCAGTGATTTTGCAGTGAATAAACACGATGAAAGAAGTAATTATTTAAAAGTTTTTACGATAAAGGTTAAATAAATGAAAATTGTAGTTCCCGTCATGCCAAGAAGCCTCGAGGAGGCCAATGCTATTGATTTAAATAAGTTTCAAAATGCTGATTTGATTGAATGGCGTGCTGATTTTTTGCCAAAGGAAGATATTTTGGCAGTAGCCCCAGCTATCTTTGAAAAATTTGCCGGCTTTGAGGTTATTTTTACCCTTCGTACGGAAAAAGAAGGGGGCAATATCATGCTGGATAAGGATGAATACATTGCACTAATCAAGGAAGTGAACGCCCTCTACCGTCCAGATTTTATTGATTTTGAGTATTTTTCATACACCGATGTCTTTGACCAAATGTACGATTTTCCCAATCTGGTCTTGTCTTATCATAATTTTGAGGAGACACCGGAAAACATCATGGAGATTTTCTCGGAGCTGACGGCTTTAGCACCTCAAGTGGTAAAGATTGCTGTGATGCCGGGAAATGAACAAGACGTTCTTGATCTCATGAATTATACACGCGGCTTTAAGACCTTAAATCCTGAGCAGGAGTATGTCACGATGTCAATGTCTAAACTTGGACGGCCGTCACGCTTATCCGCAGATTTATTTGGCAGTTCATGGACCTTTGCCAGCATTGATCAGGGGAGTGCCCCAGGACAGATTGCTTTGGCAGATATGGTGAAAATAAAGGAGATTTTAGATGCAGATTGATGGTCACACGAGATTAGCGGCAGTTGTTGCTACTCCCATAAAACATTCGATTTCCCCTTTTATCCATAATTATGCCTTTGATAAAACAGGCATTAACGGGGTCTATGTCGCTTGGGATATTCCTGAATCAGAATTAGAAGCGACTCTAGCCAATGTCAAGCGCTATGATATGTTTGGCATCAATCTTTCGATGCCTTACAAGAGAATTGTGACGCAGTACTTAGACGAATTGGATGAGTCTGCTTCCCTGACTGGCATGGTTAATACGGTAGTAAACAAAAATGGAAAGCTCATCGGGCATAATACCGATGGTTATGGCTTTTTTGCGTCTCTGCCTCAGGAGTTTGATCTTAAAGGTAAGACGATTACCATTTTAGGAGGTGGCGGAGCAGCGACAGCTATTTCTGCCTACGCTGCTCAAAACGGTGTTGGTAAAATCAACATGTTCAGTAAGGCGAAGTACCTTGATGTGACGATTGAACGTCAGGGGCGTGTAGCTGAGCAAACGGGAACAAGGATTGAGATTTTTGACATCTCTGATAAAAAACAAATTCAGGAAAAGGCTAATGACGCAGACTTATTAGTGAATGCGAATAGCGTTGGTATGGATGGCATCTCAACCGTAGTTTCTGCGGATATGGTTTTTAAAGAGGGCTTACTTGTGGCCGATGTGATTTATCAGCCCTTTGAAACTCCCTTCTTAAGATTAGCCAAAGCTCAGGGAGCGACGACCATCAACGGTTTAGGAATGCTTCTTTTTCAGGCGGCAGAGGCCTTTAGATTATGGACAGGGGAAATGATGCCAACGGCAGAAGTTTGGCAGGCCCTTGAAGAAAAATACAAGTCAGAAAATTAGGTGATACGATGAAATTGAATGTCAATCTTCCGAGAACTCCCTATGATATTGTCATTGAAAAGGGCGTCTTATCCAAAACAGGACAGTGGGTCAAGCAGCTATGGCAACCGCAAAAAATTGTTATTATTACGGATAATAAGGTCGGCAGCCTCTATGCCAACAAAGTTAAATTTAGTTTAGAGGATGCTGGTTTTGATGTCTCCGTTTTTGATTTTTTGCATGGCGAAGCCCAAAAGAATCTAACGACGGTTAATAAAGCTTATGCTTTTTTAGTCCAGCAAGGTCTGACTAAGAGTGATGGTATTGTAGCTCTTGGTGGTGGGGTTGTTGGAGATTTAGCAGGTTTTGTTGCATCGACCTATATGCGCGGCATTCATTTTCTGCAGATTCCAACAAGTTTGACTGCTCAGGTGGATTCTTCGATAGGTGGCAAAACCGGTGTTAACACGTCTTTTGCTAAAAATATGGTCGGAACCTTCACTCAGCCGGATGGCGTGTTGATTGATCCGGAAACCTTGAAAACATTGGGACACCGTGAGCTCATTGAAGGAATGGGTGAAGTTGTGAAGTACGGCTTGATAGAAGACTTGGAACTCTGGCAAGAATTGCAGCAGATGGACGGTAGTCCGGAATCTATTTTAGATCATGCAGAATCGATTATTTACCGTTCCTGTGAGGTCAAACGGAAGGTTGTTGTTGAAGATGAATTAGACAATGGTGTCCGCCTCCACCTTAATTTTGGTCATACAATTGGTCACGCCATTGAGGCAACGGCCGGATATGGTAAGGTCATGCACGGCGAAGCCGTGGCTATTGGAATGGTTCAGCTTTCACGAGTTGCAGAAAGCAAAGGACTCATGCCAGCAGGAATCACACAGGTAATTATCGACATGTGTGCAAAATTTGGCTTACCAACAGACTATGAACCGTGGGATACTGAAGCACTCTACAAGGCTTTGACACATGATAAGAAAGCTCGCGGTAAGACTATTAAGACGGTAATTGTTCCTGAACTGGGAAGCGCAGCTATCAATCAGATTCCGATTGACGAGATGAAAGAATATTTGGAGAAATAAATGAGATATTTTACTGCAGGTGAATCGCACGGCCCCCGTCTGACAGCCATTATCGAAGGTATTCCCGCTGGTTTGCCTTTGACCGCGGAATACATTAATGCGGAACTGAAACGCCGTCAGGGAGGTTACGGTCGTGGCGGTCGAATGATGATTGAATCGGATCAAGTTGAGATTACCTCAGGCGTCAGACACGGAGTAACCATGGGAAGTCCGATTACGCTGAATGTCACTAACCGTGATTTCAAAAATTGGACAGAAGTCATGAGTGCTGCTGAAATTGACGAGAAGAAAAAAGCTATTCGAAAACTGACCAAACCACGGCCTGGTCATGCTGACTTAGTTGGAGGCATGAAGTACCGTTTTTCCGATTTGCGTAACAGTCTGGAGCGTTCCAGTGCACGTGAAACGACGATGCGGGTTGCCGTAGGTGCAGTGGCGAAACGTCTGTTGGAAGAGCTGGGAATGGAAGTGGCCAGCCATGTTGTTGTTTTCGGTGGCATTGAGGTTGATGTCCCAGAAAATCTGACCGTGGCTGAGATTAAAGAACGGGCACGTCAGTCTGAGGTTTCCATCGTCAATCAAGACCGTGAACAAGACATCAAAGACTATATTGATCAGATCAAAAAAGAAGGGAATACCATAGGAGGTGTCATTGAGACCCTTGTTGGAGGCGTTCCTGTTGGTTTAGGTTCCTATGTGCAGTGGGATCGTAAATTAGATGCTAAAATCGCCCAAGGGGTTGTCTCAATTAATGCTTTCAAGGGTGTTGAGTTTGGTTTAGGCTTTAAAGCAGGCTATCGTCCGGGCTCTGAAGTCATGGATGAGATTGTCTGGTCGGAAGAAAAGGGTTATACCAGAACATCCAATAATTTAGGTGGTTTTGAAGGTGGCATGACAAACGGTCAGCCAATTGTGGTTCGTGGGGTGATGAAACCTATACCGACCCTGTATAAACCTTTGATGAGTGTCGATATTGAGAGCCACCAACCTTATAAAGCCAGCGTTGAGCGTTCTGACCCAACAGCAGTTCCGGCTGCAGGTGTTGTCATGGAAAGTGTGGTGGCAACTGTTTTGGCGACGGAAGTACTGATGAAGTTTTCATCTGATAATTTAGAAGAGTTGAAGGAAGCAGTCGCTAAACACCGTACTTATGTGAAGGAATTCTAATGTTATCTTACATCATTACCATGCTCTTGGTGGGTCTCTTTGCAGGGCTTCTTGGAGCATTGTTAGGACTGGGGGGCGGCATTGTCGTTACCCCTGTTTTAACCTTAATCTTTAATGTAGATATTAAGCACGCTGTGGGAGCTTCTATTATCGCTGTTTTGGCCACCAGCTCAGGATCGGCTATTGCCTATCTCAAGGATGATATGCTGAATTTAAGACTGGCGATGTTTTTAGAGATTTTTACCACTTTGGGAGCTTTTGTGGGGGCCATGCTATCACTTGTGCTGGACTCAAAGGTGCTCTTTCTCCTCTACGGTGGACTTCTGACCTTTCAAGCTTTCAATATGTATCAAAAAATCCGTGCCGGAAAAGAAAATCTTGCAGCGGTGGAGGAAGACGCCTTAGCGGCCAAACTGAATCTTGGCGGTCGTTATTACGATAAAAGCAGCGGCGAATTAGTGACCTACCAGCTGACCAAGGTCCCTCAGGGGTCTCTGGTCATGTTCTGTGCAGGAATTCTATCAGCACTCTTAGGAATCGGTGCGGGTGCCTTTAAGGTCCTGGCGATGGATACTGTGATGAAAATGCCGCTGAAAGCTTCCTCGGCGACCTCGAACTTTATGATGGGGGTAACAGCGACAGCATCTGCCGTTTTCTATATTTTCAGTGGCCATATCAATCCTGTTCTCGCAACACCAATTGCTATCGGGGTGATCTTCGGATCGCTTTTAGGCAGTAAAATGATGCCGTATATACCTGTCAGTCTTTTGAGGCTTATCTTTATCGTCGTCTTGCTTGTTTCAGGTCTCCAGATGTTTTTGCGAGGTTTTTAAATGGATAAAAAAAGCACAGCAGAAGAGAATGCCAGAATTGAATTACAATTAGGCAAGCTGCTTCGTTTAGGGATTCTGTTATCGGTTGCCTTTATGCTAGTAGGTCTCATTCTCTTTTTGGGTAATAGCCAAGCGAGTCTCAGCCCTGACGAGGTGACAGCTTTCAACCTGATGGATTATGTTAGCAGTCATTCTGTTTTTGATCCGGTGACGATCATGCTTATGGGCTGCTTCATGCTCATTCTGACACCGATTTTTCGGGTGCTGGCAACACTCATTATTTTCTTCATCACGAAAGACCGACTCTATGTCCTGTTTACCACAGTCGTCTTAGTGATTATCGCTATTTCTATTGTCTTAGGCTTTGTTTTTGAACCGAAATAAGGGGGAAAAATGGAAGAAAAAGTTGTTTACATTGCAGGTATGGGGCTGATCGGTGCTTCGCTGGCTCTGGGAATTCGGCGTCAGCACCCAGATTACAAGATTTTAGGCTATAATCGGTCTGATCAATCGCGTCAAATTGCGTTAGAAAGAGGGATTGTAGACGAGGCGACTGCCGATTTTAAAGCATTTGCACCTCTGGCCGATGTGATTATTCTGGCCGTTCCCATCAAGCAAACCATTGACTTTATTAAGGTTTTAGCTCAACTAGACCTGAAAGAAAATGTAATTATCACAGACGCCGGCTCAACCAAGTTAAAGATTATCCAAGCGGCAGAAAAATACTTGCCGGCTGACAAAGTCCAATTTGTCGGCAGTCATCCCATGGCTGGCAGTCATAAAACGGGGGCAATTGCAGCCAATGTCCACCTCTTTGAAAATGCTTATTATATTTTTAGCCCGACCCGTCTGACACGGGAGGAGACAATCCCTCGTTTAAAAGATCTTTTATTAGGGCTCAAGGCACGGTTTATTGAGGTTGAAGCAGCGGAGCATGATTTGGTAACTAGCCAGATTAGCCATTTTCCCCACATCTTAGCCTCAGCCTTGATGGAACAAGCCGGTGATTATGCCAATGGACATGAGCTGACCAATCATTTTGCTGCAGGTGGCTTCAGGGATATGACTAGGATTGCAGAAAGTGAACCTGGGATGTGGACCAGCATTCTGTTGAGCAATTCCGATGCGGTCCTTGAACGGTTGACGGATTTCAAAAATCGCCTGGATGCCGTGGCAGAACTGATTGGGCAGAAAGATGAAGAAGCCATCTGGCACTTTTTTGATGCGGGACGCCGTAAACGCAAAGAAATGGAAATTCATAAACGGGCTGGCGTTGACAGTTTCTACGATCTCTTTGTAGATGTTCCCGATGAAGAAGATGTCATCTTGCAAATCTTGGAGCTGCTAAGAGGAACTTCGCTTGTCAATGTTCACATCAATGAAGAAAATCGGGACGATATCAATGGTATCCTGCAGATTTCCTTTAAGTCCGAAAGTGATCTGCTTCATGCTCAAACGTTAATCAGTCAGCATACTGACTATCATGTTTATTTAGATTAAAAGGAGAAAAAATGACCGTTAATGTTTATGATTTAGCTAACAACTTGGAACGTGGTATCTGTGACTTGCCAGAATACAAGGCAGTTGCTGAGAGCAAGCAAAAAGTAGATGCCGATCAGACGGCTTCCGCTCTTTTAAAAGAATTTATTGATTTTCAGTCTAAACTTCAAGGTTTGATGCAGGCAGGGCAGGCGCCTACCGAAAAAGACCAAGAAGAGATGCAGAGCTTTGGCAAGCGTATTGAAGAAAACCCTGTTTTAAAATCTTATTTTGATGCGCAGCAGGCCTTGTCGGTTTATATGGCTGACATTGAACGCATTGTCTTCAAACCTTTACAGGATTTGATTTAACAGGATGATAAGGACAACATACTCTAAAATTTGGAAACCATCAGAAATGATGGTTTTTTTGCAGTGAAATTATGGTAAAATAGAGGGAAAGTATCTTTTTGGAGCGATAGATGAAACTAAAAACAAATGCAACAGCTTTAGAGGGAAGTCTGCGAATTCCCGGCGATAAGTCAATCAGCCACCGTTCAATTATGTTTGGCAGTCTGGCTAAGGGCGTGACCAAAGTTCATGATATTCTGCGGGGGGAAGATGTCTTATCTACCATACAGGTGTTTCGTGAACTGGGCGTTAACATTGAAGACAAGGGAGACCTTGTGGAAATTCATGGAGTGGGCTTTGATGGCCTAAAAGCGCCTCGAAAAGCACTTGATATGGGAAATTCAGGAACATCTATTCGTTTGATTTCAGGTTTTTTGGCCGGCCAAGACTTCAAAGTGGAAATGTTTGGAGATGACAGCCTCTCAAAACGTCCAATGGATCGTGTGACCATTCCGCTGAGACAAATGGGAGCATCCATCTCAGGTCAGACGGATCGCGACCTCCCACCGTTGACATTGAAGGGCAGCAGGCACCTAAAACCAATCCGTTACCAGCTGCCGGTTGCTTCTGCTCAAGTCAAATCCGCTCTCATCTTCGCGGCCTTACAGGCAGAAGGGGAAAGTGTCATTATTGAAAAAGAGAAGACCCGCAACCATACAGAAGATATGATTAGGCAATTTGGCGGAGAGATTCAGGTTGATGGGAAAGAAATCCGTATTTCCGGAGGGCAGGAGTTCATTGCTCAGGATATTTTGGTGCCTGGGGATATTTCCAGCGCAGCTTTCTGGCTGGTAGCAGGGCTTGTGGTGCCAAATGCCAAACTCATTTTGAAAAATGTCGGCATCAACGAGACACGGACAGGAATTCTGGAAGTCATTGAGGCCATGGGAGGCCGTTTAAGTCTGTCAGAGGTTGATGAGTTGGCGAAATCAGCAACCATCACTGTTGAAACATCGGAATTACATGGCACTGAAATTGGTGGCGATATCATACCGCGCCTGATTGATGAGCTGCCGGTCATTGCTCTTTTAGCAACACAGGCACAAGGCCGGACAGTTATCAGAGATGCTGAGGAATTAAAGGTCAAGGAAACAGACCGCATTCAGGTCGTTGCAGATGCTTTGAACGCCATGGGAGCTCATATAACCCCGACAGCAGATGGTATGATTATTGAGGGGAAAACACCGCTTCATGGCGCGAAGGTCAATACCTTTGGCGATCACCGCATTGGCATGATGACGGCTATTGCTGCCTTGCTGGTGACAGAAGGAGAAGTTGACTTGGAAAGAGCAGAAGCCATCAATACGAGCTACCCAAGTTTCTTTGCAGATCTGGAGGAAATCATTAGACATGACTAAAACAATCATACTTTTAGGCTTTATGGGAGCTGGTAAGACCACAATCGGTCGTGTATTAGATCCTGATTTTCACGATATGGACGAAATCATTACGGACAAAATTGGCATGTCTATCAATGATTTCTTTGCTAAAGAAGGAGAAGCCGCCTTTCGGAAAGTTGAAACCCAGACCTTGGAAGAATTATTGGCCAAAGAAGATGCCATCATCTCTCCTGGGGGAGGTATTGTGGTCAATCCGCACAATCGTGACTTGCTGTCCGAAAACGACTATAATATTTTCTTAAAACTCGATTTTGAGACACTTTACAAACGGATTGAAAACGATAAGGAAATGCACCGCCCGCTTTATCTGAATAATACCAAAGAGGAATTCAAGAAGATTTTTGATGGTCGCCAAAAAATGTACACCGATGTGGCGACACATATCATAGATGTTAAGGATAAGACACCTGAAGAAATTGCGGAGATGATTAGATGTTTGTAGGCTTTTTAGGACCCAAAGGCTCTTTTACGCATAACGTAGCTTTTCATGCGTTTCCAGAGGCTGACCTCCTGCCTTTTGAAAATATTACAGAAGTTATCAAGGCTTATGAAACCGGAAAGGTTGAGTACGCCATTGTTCCGGTGGAAAATTCGATTGAAGGCAGTGTTCATGAGACTTCGGACTATCTTTTTCATCAGGCTGAGATTGAGGCTGTTGCGGAAATTATCCTGCCTATCAAACAACAGTTGATGGCGACCTCTAAGGATAAGAAAATCGATAAGATTTTTTCGCATCCTCAGGCCATTGCCCAAGGGAAGAAGTATATCCGCCAGTATTATCCAGATGCCCTGATTGAGATGACCGCCAGTACAGCTTATGCGGCGCGTTTTGTGGCGTCCCATCCTCAGAAGAATTTTGCAGCTATCGCTCCGCATTCTGCGGCAGCCGAGTACGGCCTGTCTATCATCGCTAAAGACATCCAGGAAATTGATGAAAATTACACCCGCTTCTGGGTGTTGGGTCACCGTCGGCCAGATATTTCCTTGAAGCAGGAAGATCAAAAGATTACGATTGCCTTAACGCTGCCGGACAATCTGCCCGGTGCGCTTTATAAGGCCTTATCTACTTTTGCTTGGCGAGGAATTGATTTGACCAAGATTGAAAGCCGTCCGCTGAAGACTATTTTAGGAGAGTATTTCTTTATTATTGATTTTGAAAATCGGAATGAAGAATTGGTATCATTTGCCCTCCAAGAGTTGACAAGTATTGGAATTCAGTATAAAATTCTTGGTAACTATGCTGTTTATCAGCTATAAATGAAAAGATGATATAGAGAAGTAATATGACGAATGATAATGGGAAAACAGCCCGCCACGAACAGCTGCGCTATGAGTACCTGCTTAGAAACCTGGCTTATCTGACTGCCAGAGAACAGGCTGAGTTTGATTACCTGAGACGAAAGATTGA
This sequence comes from Streptococcus ferus DSM 20646, assembly GCF_000372425.1. GTDB lineage: Bacteria > Bacillota > Bacilli > Lactobacillales > Streptococcaceae > Streptococcus > Streptococcus ferus. The sequence continues at coordinate 149,657 of NZ_AQVD01000002.1, read as the reverse complement.
AGCGCGTCAGGTCGAGAATAACTATCAAGCCCCTTACAGGTCTCCTTATCAGGATAATCGGTATGATAATAGCTATGATTATCAAACGGACTATGATGATGCAGCAGACAGTTATTATCAGGAAGAAGATTACTGGGACGAGGATAGTCAGTATACAGATCAAGGTCTCCCGGTCTATGTTGATCAAGAGCCCAAGCGTGAAAGCCGTAAGGCAAGAAAAGCTGCTTTGGCGGCCTCTTCTTCAGGAAAATTTAAAGCACCCAAAGCTAAAGAGCGGATTCGCTTTAAAACCATTTTGAAGTGGGCAGGAGTCTTGCTGCTGCTGACTCTGGCCGGTATGATTTTTATGTTCTTCAAAGGCATGAATGATATTTCATCAGGCAATAATAAGAATTATAAAGCCGCCATGACGGAAGTCTTTAAGGGACAGGACACTAAGGATGGGACAAACATCCTTATTCTGGGAAGTGACCAAAGGATTACCCAAGGTTCTTCGGAGGCCAGAACCGATACGATTATGGTGGTCAATGTCGGTAATAAGGATAAAAAGGTTAAAATGGTCAGCTTTATGCGGGATACCTTGGTTAATATTCCGGGTGTCAGCACGGAAGGCTATTATGACAGTAAGCTCAACTCTGCCTTTAATATTGGTGAGCAAAATAATAACCAAGGGGCTGAGCTCATGCGTCAAACCCTGAAAAATAATTTTGACATTGACATTAAATATTATATGATGGTCGATTTTGAGACATTTGCGGAGGCTATTGATACCCTCTTTCCAAATGGCGTCACCATTAATGCGAAGTTCTCAACGGTTGATGGTGTTGCCGTAGACTCTGTCGAAGTACCAGATGATCTTAATATGAAAGACGGCGTGGTGCCCAATCAGACGATTCATGTCGGCAAGCAGAAGATGGATGGCAGAACCCTGCTCAACTATGCGCGCTTCCGTAAGGATGATGAGGGCGACTATGGCCGGACCAAACGGCAGCAGCAGGTTATGTCAGCCGTAATGTCTCAGGTTAAAGATCCGACCAAGCTCTTTACCGGCTCAGCAGCGCTGGGGAAAATCTATGCTCTAACATCGACCAATGTGTCTTATAGCTTCTTGCTGACCAACGGCCTGTCGGCTTTGACCAGCGGAAAAGGCGGTGTGGAACAGATGACGATTCCTGAGAATGGGGATTGGATTGACGATTACGATATGTACGGCGGACAGGCTCTGGCGATTGATTTTGATAAGTATCAGCAAAAACTATCAGAGCTAGGCTTGCGCTAATATGATATAATAAAAGGCGACTAGGTGACTAGGACGCCTTTTATTAATTGGAGAAAATATGCTAGAAAAAAATGACATTATTCCTGTAGAGATTATTGATTTAAGTCATGAAGGTCAAGGGGTGGCTAAGGTAGACGGCATGGTCTTTTTTATTGAAAATGTTTTGCCGGGTGAAAAAGTTCAGATGCGGGTTCTGAAAAGCAAGAAAAAAATGGGCTATGGCAAGGTGGAGGAGTACCTGGTCAAGTCGCCCCATCGAAATGAAGACTTGGATTTGGCCTATTTAAGAACAGGAATTGCTGATTTGGGGCATTTGGCTTACTCAGAGCAGCTCCTGTTCAAGCAGAAGCAGGTGGCTGACAGCCTTTACAAGACGGCTGGAATAGAGGATGTCAAGGTATTGGAAACGCTGGGTATGTCCCATCCTGTTGCCTACCGCAACAAGGCTCAGGTGCCTGTTCGCCGAATTAAAGGCCAGCTAGAGACAGGTTTTTTCCGTAAGCATTCGCATGACTTGATGCCAATCTCGGATTATTATATCCAACATCCAGAGATTGATGCCTTGATTAATGCAACCCGAGACCTGCTCCGTCGTTTTGATCTTAAACCTTATGATGAGAAGGCGCAATCGGGCCTGATTCGCAATATTCTTGTTCGCCGCGGCCATTACAGTGGAGAGTTAATGCTAGTTTTGGTCACCACCCGTCCGAAAATTTTCCGCATTGAGCAGCTGATTGAAGAACTGACCGGAGCCTTCCCTATGCTTAAGTCCGTCATTCAAAATATCAATGACCGCAATACCAATACAATCTTAGGGCCGGACTATCGGACTCTTTATGGTACTGAGACGATTTCAGACAGACTTTTAGGCAATACTTATGCAATCTCAGCCCAGTCTTTCTACCAGGTTAATACTGAAATGGCAGAGTTGCTCTATCAGACCGCTATTGATTTCTCCGACTTAAAGTCAGATGATATTGTCATTGATGCCTATTCGGGAATCGGTACGATTGGTCTCTCTCTTGCCAGACAGGTCAAGCATGTCTACGGGGTCGAAGTTATAGCAAGGGCCGTAGAGGATGCGCGTACCAATGCTCAGAACAACGGCATTGCTAATGTGACCTATGTCTGCGCTACTGCTGAACAAGCAATGGCAGACTGGGTTAAGGCAGGTATTAAGCCTAGCCTTATCATTGTCGATCCACCGAGAAAAGGCTTGACCGAAAGTTTTATCAAGGCTAGCTGTCAGACAGCAGCTGACAGGATCACCTACATCTCCTGCAATCCAGCCACCATGGCGCGTGACATCAAGCTCTACGAAGAGTTAGGCTATAAACTGACCAAGGTACAGCCCGTAGACTTGTTTCCACAGACGCATCATGTGGAGGTAGTGAGTTTACTCGAAAAAAGCAAATAACTATTCTTCACAAGGCTTATTGTCTTTGAAAAATAAAGGAGGACATGTCATGCTGTATATGTATTTGATGACAAATCAGAAGGCATTGACTGACCAACTGGTCAGAGACCATGTCGAACATCTGAAGGCCTTAGAGGCTGATAATAAACTTGTCTTGTGTGGACCTTTCAGCGATTATCCTGGGGGTATGGTGGTTTTTAAGGCCGATAGCCATGATCAGGCTGTTGCACTGGCTGAAAGTGATCCCTTTATTGCGTCTGGTCATAAGACTTATGAGCTGAGAACGCTGGAAGTTGCTAATAAGGACAATAACTATCTGGTCTGAATCATAGCGGACGGCTATATTTTTAGTATAATAGGAAACATTGATCAGTTAAGGAGTTCTTATGAATAAAGCAAGATTTGAAGCTTTTACAGATGCCATTGTGGCCATTGTGGTGACCATTTTGGTACTGGAGCTTCCAAAACCCGAATCTTATCGACTAGATGCCCTCTTGGTGAACTGGGAATCGTACCTCGTCTATATGGGGTCTTTTGTGGTTCTAGTCGGCGTCTGGTTTCAGCACCACAACCTATTTCACTATGCAGAGACAATCAATCGCAAGGTGTTTTGGGCCAATGCCCTCTGGCTGCTCATTCAGTCCTTCCTCCCTTACATTTCCTCTTGGATGGCGGACTACCCTGGCCATTCTACACCAGTCATCGTCTTTTTAGCCTTAAATATGCTCTGGGCTTTGTCTTACCGCCTCATGTACTATGCCTTGTGCGAGGAAAATGACATGCCAGCCTATCCCTGGTCCAGGACCTTGTCTTATCTAGCTGTTCTTTTGGTTCTAATCCTGTTGGCGCTCTGGCACATTCCATTAGCCCTCGTTGGTCTTATTCTTTTCAATGTGATTGGTCTTATTATAGGACGGGATTTGGAAATCTAGGCAGCGTAGCCTATTGCTGTGTTTCAAAAGAGGTGCTTATGCTCATTTATGACTTGACCATTCTTGCGACTGGCATGGTTGCTGGTTTTATGCTTTCTTACTGCGTGACCCTCGGTCATTACTATAATTTTCTTCTAAAAACGCATAGAGATAAAGGTTTTTCGGATTATTACAGTGTGTTTCGCAGGCAGGAAAATATTGCGAAACGTTATGCCTTTTGTATGGGCAGTCAATTTGTAGTCGGTTTGCTGGCAGTCTTGTTTGCTCAGAGCTATGCCTCCCTCACTGCCCTTTTGCCGTTGCCATTCTTGTTGCTCTGTCACCGCTTGACCGGATTTGGTAAAGCAGAAGAAACCATTGTCAGCGGTCGATTCTTTGATGAGCGACAGCGTCAGCTTTACCTGCGTTGGAATATTCCCTTGCACCTGACTTATAGCCTGGTCTATGCATGTGCCTGCCTCTGTTTGCTCTTTTACCGTTAGGCTAGATAAGATAAGCGAGTTTGGGATAAAATTAGTTCCAAACTCTTTTATACTTGTTTTAGGTACTTATGGCGCAGTAGTTGAGTGGGCTCTAATGCGCTGATAAATCAGCTTTTATAGCCCTATACGATTGATGCGAACAAAGTTCGCTCTATTTCCAACCTCCAAAGGTTCCCCAAACCTTTGGAGCTATGCGGAGGTGGGAGTTCAAAAGGTCTGGGGATAGACCGTTTTAGGTCAACAACTGGAAATAAAGACTTGTTGACGAAATTGAATTTCTTCGAAATTACCAATTTATGTCCCACTCTCGTTTTTTAAATGGCGTAAGCTGAGGAAAATTGTCTTCCCATCTGTTATAATAGGATTTGAGAGATAGGAGGTGGCTGTATGCGTTTAGGGCTAAAATCAAGTGCTGCTCCTGACCAAATGGAGAGCCGTCTGAAATACCGACCCAGTGTCTATGAATTTTATACCTCGGAGCATGATTTGACAAAAGAGGGACTGTCTAGGCTGGAACAGGGGATTAGGAGAGTAAAGGATGCAGGCATCCGGGATATCATCCTGCACCATCCTGTATTTTATCGAGGGGAGATGCTGGAGCTGGTTGCCAAGGCGGACTGCCATCCGCAATTAGTGGATTTCATCGATTATTCTACAAGGACTTTGCTGGATTTGGCTGCTAAGTATGATATACAGGTGCTGGTTCATGGCTCCTACGAAAAGCAGACCCATGCTTTTATTGCAGATTATCGGAGTTTGGCAGAAGCTACGGAAGTTCTTTGGCAAAGACTGGATATTTATCGGGACTTTGGCAAAGACCGGATTATGTTTGAAAATTCCATTTCCCCTCTCTTTTGCTTTGGGGATAGAGAGCTTGAGCGTGAGATTTTTAAGCGCGGCTACCGTCTGGCCTACGATGTTTCCCACGCTTTTATCGCCCTAAAGGGGAATCAGGAAGCCTTGGAAGACTCTTTGGCCTATTTGAAAGACCATATTGTGCACTATCATTTGGTTGATTCAAAAGGGCAGGAGCATGACAGTCTGCCTCTGGGCCAAGGGTCCATCGACTGGAAGCGGGTTATCCCCTTGCTCAATCCAAAGGCTACCAGCATCTATGAAATTGATCTGGCAGATATGCTCGACCCAAGAGAGCAGCTGGCGAGCCATGCCTATCTCCAGCAGCTTTTTTCATAAAAAGGGCTTGCTCTGTTCCCCACGAGCAGGTGAGTTGGTGGTGGTGGGAAACGGTTGACCTCATACTATTTAACACGCCAAGATACTAATACTACATCGCTGATTTTCAAAGCTGAGAACAAAATCTCAGCTTTTTTGGCGTAAAATGATAAAACAAAGGATTAAATGTTATTCAAAATCTTCTTGTGGAGGTCTATAATCTATCTTGTAAAACAAAAAATAACTCTGATTTTTATCGAGTTTCAGTGGATATTTCCCAGCCGAAGAAAGTTATTTCAGCAGACCACTAGGAAAGGAATATCATGTCAAACACAGCCATACTCTTAGGTGCAACGGGCGAGGTAGGCGGTCATCTCTTACAGGAATTGGTGACCAATCCCCACTACCGTAAGATTTATGTTTTGGGGAGAGCCTCCATTCACAAACTTCCCAACTATCAGGAAATTGAGAAAATCATCATTGACTTTGAAAATCCTATTGTCAACCCAGCTATTCTAGAGGAGTCAGATGTCTTTTGTGCCATCGGAACAGGGGAGAGGCAAGATTTTGAAAAGGTGGACTACGGGTACGCCTACGATTTTGCAAAACTCTGTGCAGGCAAGGTCAAAAGCTTTAATCTCGTTTCCGCTATGGGAGCCAATAGTAAAATAGGGTATAAGTATTTACAGGTCAAGGGCCGTTTGGAAGAGGACTTGCTCAAGCTCAATCTCGGCACTCACCGCTATTATCGGCCTTCGATGCTGATTGCGCCCAAGCGTGAAGGATTGACGCTGGATGGAGCTATTTGGATCAAAATCTTCCAAGTCATCTCCCCAGTTCTGGTCGGTCCTATGGCAGGCTGGAAGGGCATTCGGCCAGAACAGGTTGCGCGTGCCATGGTCCAAAATGCTCTGAACGAAAATCCACAAACCATTTACCGTCATAAAGACATGACAGCTGTTTAACAAGCAAAAAACGACAGGAAAACGTGGGACCTGTCGTTTTTGTTTTTCCATTTGACATGTCAACTCAAGCTCGTGCAGGAGGCTTTTATCAATTTGTTGATTTTTTGAGCAAAGGGGTTGACAAATACAAAACTTTAAAATTAAATAAGTTTAAACATTTCGACCCGAGGTAAAAAATGAGTCAGAAAACAATGCAGTATTTGCGGAAGGCTATTCCAGCTTTTACCATGTTACAAGATGAGAGTCGGCAAGATTTATTGATGCTCTTGTTTGATAAGGGAGAGATGACGGTCAATCAATTAACAGACCACATGTCGCTTTCTCGACCAACGGTTTCGCATCATCTGAAATTGCTTTACTCAGCAGATCTTGTCACCTATCGAAAAGATGGAAAAGAACGCTATTACAGTATATGCTTAGAAGAGGCGCTGATTATCCTAAAAGATCTGGTGCATTCTATAGAGGAGGATTTAAAGTAAGACTTTAAATTTTCTTATCACAAATATGTTGAAATGTTTAAAAATATAAAAACGAAAAGAGGATAAAAAATGACCTACGCAACACAAACTACTTGGAAAGAAATTATGAAAACCTTGCCAGCTGATTACCAGTTTACAGCTTCTTATCAACCTGAGGAAGAATGGTGGGATTACAAGGGACATCGTTTGCACTTGGATACCTTTAGAAATCCAGCAGCTCCAGCAAAAATCATTGCCTTTCATGGTGTAGGAACAAACGGCCGACAAATTTCTATGATTCTCGGTGGTCCACAATCGAAAAATGGCTATGAAACCATTATGATTGACATGCCGACTTATGGCGTTTCCCAAGTTCATAATCGAAAAAACGTCACCTATGATGATTGGGTAGAAATTGGGGCAGCCTTGATTGATAGAGAGTTGGCACGAGATAACCGTCCGATTTTCTTGTATGGCTTGAGTGCTGGAGGTATGGAAACCTATCACGTTGCAGCCCGCAATCCAAAGGTAAAAGGGATTATCGGCATGACCTTCTTGGATCAAAAGGATCAGATTGTCAGAGATCAAACTACTAGCCACGTTCTCATGGGACGAATTGGCGTTCCTATGTTGACGCTCGGAAAAGCCTTGGGCTTGGGTCGTCTTCAGCTGCCCATGTGGTTTGCTTCAAAAATGTCAGCCCTTGTCAATGACAAAGATTTGCTCAAAGTATTTATGAAAGATAAGACATCTGCTGGAAATCTTGCTTCTATCAATTTCTTGCAATCGTACATGAACTACGTTCCAGAAATTGCTCCCAAGGATTTTGATATTGCTCCGGTTTTATTGACCCAGCCAGATGCGGATAAATGGACACCTTATGAATTGAGCCGTCCTGTTCTGGATCAGATTTCAAAAGTACCAGTAGAAGTGGTCCAGTTGCCAAATGGCGGACACTATCCAGTGGAACACCAAGCCCTTCGAGTGATGAATGACAGTATTGATCGATTTATTAAGCGTAATCTATGAATATAGAACAAGGTACTATTCCCCATCGTACATAAGCCATCGTTTCTTCCATTTTTTAAGCATCAAAAAAGGAAGTACAGCTATTTACTTTTACTTCCTCTTAGTCATTTTATTTAATTGTTTTAGTGCGACAAACCGGCAATTTAAAACATTGTAGGTTAGCTTCATTATATATACTACATCTGAAATGCCGTTATCCAAAAACATATTCCGGCTATAAGTGAAAGTGGGGTCATAACAAATCTTTCTTTCCTACTTTTTGAAATCATGTTCATAATGGTATTCAAAGATAGGTAAGCAGCAAAGAAGAAACAAATATATTTAGTAACCTTAAAAGAGAACCACAAGGGAATAAAACCTCCGGCTTGTAAAATAATGATCATTGCAAAAAATTGGATAGCCACCGAAATGACGGCTGCAACTCTAAGGTTCTTTGGTAAGATTTTATGTTGTCCACCCATTGTAAATTCGCCCAAAGGCAAACCGCAAGCAACAAGAACGGTCATAGTTGCTATAACTCCAAATATTACTGCACCTAACATTGCAAACATTAATCAATATTCTCCCTTCGCAAAATATAAAAAATTCCAGTTACAGATTCTAATTTGTTAATTTCTCATCCTTTTTATTATATCATTTTTCCCACATTTTGTTATTGCTATTGTAGCTGGAATTCAGTTGAGCATTGCAGACCATCAGCTAGGAGTGGAGAGAGCCAATTGGAAAACCTACCCGGAGAACAGCCTTCTATGATATTAAATAAGAGGGTGGTTGTGTGCTCAACTGCTGATGTGTACTCCCTTTTGAGCAGTTGATGACTGGCTTAATTATTGTTGAAGTCAAATCCTTGCCAAGTGGATTTCTTCATGTTATACTTGTTCTTGTAATTGATACAAGTTCAGAAAGGAGCAGCTATGGATACCAAATTTTCAGTAGCCCTGCATATTCTCACCATGATTAGCGAGAGCAGTGATGTCATGACATCGCAGGCTCTGGCGGAGAGTGTTGGCACCAATGCCAGTTACATTCGTAAGGTGATTGCACTGTTGAAAAATGCAGGCCTTATCCAGTCCCAGCAGGGCAAGGCAGGTTATGAGCTGAGCAAGGAGCCCAAGGACATCTCGCTATTAGATATCTACTTTGCGACTCAGGAAGTCAGCCATATCCAACTCTTTCAGCAGCACCAGCACGCCAATCGGGCCTGCCCAGTCGGCAAGCATATCGCAGGGGCTGTGAGCCCGATTTTTGCCAGTGTTGAAAAGCAACTGGAAGAAGACTTGGCCCAGCAAAGCTTGGACAATGTGATTGAGAACCTTTACGCGGAAGCCAAACAAAACCGCATCTGACTGGCTTAGTCAGATTTTCTTAGAATACAGTTAGACCTGTATCAGATACAAGTTGTTAAATAAAAGGAGAAACCATGAAAGCAGCACAACACACATCTTATAACAAAAACAATATCGCCCTCAACCTGACTGAGATTGCCAAACCGCACATCAAACCAGACCAAGTCCTGGTCAAAGTGACCGCAGCAGGTGTCAATCCTCTGGACAATATGATTTCTCGCGGAGATGTCAAAATGATTGTTCCCTACAAACTGCCACAAACGGCTGGCAATGAGGTCGTTGGCTTGGTCGAAGAGGTCGGCTCAGGCGTGACCAGCTTTGCGGTCGGTGACCGTGTCTTTGGCCGTCTTCCCCTTGACAACATTGGTGCCTTTGCCGAGTATGTAGCAGTTGAGGCTACAGCCCTTACCAAAGTTCCTGCCTATCTGACAGATGTGGAAGCGGCAGCTGTTCCCCTGACAGCCCTGACTATTATGCAGGCACTTGACCTCATGGGGGCTGAGGCTGGCAAGACCATTTTCATTTCGGGCGGGACAGGCGGTGTCGGCGGTATGGCCATTCCGATTGCCAAAGCCAAGGGCTTGAAGGTCATTACCAACGGTGACGGAGCAAATGCAGAGCGAGTATTGGCACTGGGAGCTGACCAGTTTATCGACTACAAGACAGAAGATTATACTAAAATCCTCTCCCAAATCGACTATGTACTGGACACGCTTGGTGGTGCAGAAACCGAAAAACAAATGTCAATCATGAAAAAAGGCGGTCAGCTGGTTTCCCTTCGGGCCATGCCAAATGGAGCCTTTGCCAAACGCATGAACCTGCCAAAATGCAAACAAATCTTATTTGGTCAAGTGGGTCGCAAGTTTGACAAAATGGCGGAAAGCTACGGCGTGCACTACCATTTCATCTTTGTTGAAAGCAATGGCCAGCAGCTGCAGGAAGTGGCAGATATTTTCAGCCAACTCGAAATCAAACCGTCCATCGACACCGTTTACCCATTTGAAGAAGTCAACGCAGCCCTGGATAAGGTGGCCAACGGTCGTTCACGCGGAAAAACTGTCCTCAGTTTTGAAAAATAGGAGAAGTCATGTCTTATATCACAAGCAAAAATCAATACATAACAGTCGCGGGCAAGCAGATTGCCTACCGTGAACTAGGCAAGGGCCAGTCCAAACTGCCCCTGGTCATGTTGGTCCACTTGGCTGCAACCTTGGACAACTGGGATCCCAAATTGCTAGACTTACTGGCTGAAAAAGAGCACATCATCGTCCTAGACCTGCCTGGCGTCGGAGCCAGTCAGGGCAAGGTGGCATCCACCATTCCGGGAATGGCAGAGCAGGCCATTGCCATTATCAGGGCTTTGGGGCATACGAAAATCAACTTGCTCGGTCTTTCTATGGGTGGTTTTATTGCCCAAGAAATCGTTCGTCTTGACAGTCCCTTGGTCAACCGCTTGATTCTTGCAGGAACAGGTCCTCGTGGCGGTCTTGAAGTCGATAAGGTGACAGGAAAAACCTTCCGCTATATGCTGAAGGCTGGTCTGAAGCGAGTGGATCCCAAACGCTACATTTTCTATAATCACGATGAAGCAGGCCGCCTGGAAGCTGAAAAAGTTTTGGGCCGTATGGGTCAAAGAAAAGCTGCTGATGCAGACAAGGACATGAATGTTCCAGGATTTTTGACTCAGCTGAAGGCCATCAAACGCTGGGGTAGAGATCCTCAAGATGATATGACTTTTATCGCGCAACCAACCCTGATTGTCAATGGCGATAAGGATATGCAGGTTCCGACTGAAAACTCTTATATCATGCATGAGAAAATCAAAAACAGCCAACTCATCATCTATCCAAATGCAGGTCACGGCTCCATTTTCCAATACGCAGAAGAATTTTCAAAAGAATTAGTTGCATTTTTGGAGGAATAGTCCCTATTACTTTTGGCCATACAAGGCCTGCAAGCTTCCTAAAATTACCCCAGCCTGCTCCTGAAAGAGTTGGTTGAGATACTTGTCTTCTTTTTCTTTTGCCTGTATAATAGTCTAAAAACAAAAGGAAATCAAATGAACACGAAAGATTTTTACTGGGTTCGGGAACCCCAAAACTACCAGATTTCAGACCAGGAAATCAGAATCACCACCCAGGCCCATACGGACTTGTGGCAGAAGACCTATTACCATTTTGTCAATGACAATGCGCCCTTGCTATTGATGGACACGGAGGAAGAGTATTTCTCCTTTACAGTAAAGACAGACTTTTCCAATAGCCATACCCGTTTTGACCAGTGTGGTGTCGTGGTCTATCAGGACTCGGAAAACTGGATCAAGGGCTCGATTGAATATGAAAATGAAGATTTTCAGCACCTGGGCAGCGTCGTGACCAATCATGGCTACTCCGACTGGGCCACTCAGGAAATTCCTGCCTCCGTCAAGTCCATCTATTACCGTTTGAGCCGCCGGGGCAGTGATTTTTGCATCGAAAACTCCAAAGATGGTGTCCATTTTGAGCAAATGCGGATCTGCCACCTGCATGAAGGCAGCGGTAAGATCCATTTCGGCATCTATGCCTGCTCGCCGGAAGACTCTTCCTTTGAAGCCGTCTTTTCGGAAATGAGTTTGACTGATTGCAAATGGTTGGCCCATGATGGCCAGCAGCCAGATTAGAATTGAAAAAGTACACTAGGAAAAACATGCCTAGTGTACTTTCTTATATTTTATGAAATTCCAGACTAAAATACTGAAAATCACTAGCTGCAAACGGAATATGGATGCCGGAATGGACCAACTCCGCTCCAGAAAATACCCTTCCGAATTGGTCCTTATAATGCGCATTTGGGTCAAGATAGGGAATCTTGAGAATGGCATGGAATTGAGAGACCTTGAAGAGATTTCTAAAGGCAAATAAGTGATAGTGGGATTTATCTGGACTTTCAAACAGTCAGGCTGTCTGATTACTGGTGAAGGGAGATTTCAGGCGGTAGAAACGGCCATCTTTTATAAGTGGTCGGAGTTTCTTGTATTCGCTGATATGTTCCAAAACCATCTTCTCCTCATTTTCAGAAAACTCAAGAATGTTGAGTTCATAGCCCATATTGGTGGCAGATGCCAAATCAAGGCGGGTTTGAAAAGGTGTAAGACGCTGGGTTTGACGGTTGGGAGTAACAGAAACATGCCCAGTCAGTTGATAGGGATGGAAGAGATAACTTGCTCCGTCTTGGATAGCCTGACGGTCAAAGCCATCTGTATTATCACTTGCCCAAGTCTGAGGGAAATAGTAGAGCATTCCATAATCAAGCCGGCCACCACCACTGGAACAATTTTCAATCAGCAGGTCCGGAAACTGGCTGGTGATGCTCTCAATTACCCGGTAGAGTCCCAGCATATAGCGATGGGCAAATTCCTTGGCGCTGCCTAAGATGACAGTGGGACTTTCGTGCTCCACCAGATGTCTATTCATATCCCACTTGATATAGTCAACCTAGTAGGTTGAGATAAATTGAGACAGGGTATCAATCAGCCAATCCTACACTTCTTTTTGGCTCAGGTCTAGACAATACTGGTGACGGCTATACAATGGAGGGTGGGACTTGGAACCCACCACTCAATGTGGCTTTTCTTGAATCAGGAGGCTTTTTGGGGAAATCATTTCGGGTTCAAACCAGATACCAAATTGCAGGCCCTGCTCATGTAGCCAATATCGGCAGGAAATGCCCGATTGATACCAACCTCCTCTGTGACGAGAACTTTACATCAAAGTCTAGCCACAGAGGCTTTTTGCTGTCTTATCAGCCTCTTGCCCCATTTTTATCTGAATCGTTTCGAATCAAGGCCAGGCATGATATAATGGGAGTAATGATGGAAAATTATGATTTGTTTTACAACCGTTTAATGAAAACCTTGAAGACTTACCCATTTGCTATCGCACTGATTAAATCAGCTAACCGTCTCATCAGTAAACTGATGGCAGCGGTCTATCTGATTTTGCTGGCCTATTTATTCTTCAATCAGAAAAATTGGTTTCCTTTCTTATTGTTTCCAGGGGTTAGCTTTTGCTTGATGACGATCCTTCGAAAAGTCCTTAATCAGCCGAGACCTTATGAAACATGGGCAATTGAACCATTGATTTTAAAAGAGACTCGTGGCCATTCTATGCCAAGCCGCCATGTGTTTTCTGCAACCTTGATTAGTATCTGTGTGCTGCGAGTTCACCTGTTATTAGGCCTTTGTTTGCTGGTCCTATCTGCTTTTCTTGGCTTTTGCCGAATTGCGGCGGGTCTTCATTATCCCAAGGATGTTTTGGTGGGCTTTTTCCTAGGACTCTTCAGCGGCTGTCTTTTATTTGCCTTTCCTTTTTGAGGGGTGGATAAAGGCTTTATGCTATAATGGAACAAAAGCAGAAGTGAGGGGAATTATGACACCACATCATCACCGTGTTCAGTACTATGAGACAGACCGTATGGGCATCACCCATCATTCAAATTATATTCGCTGGATGGAAGAAGCGCGGGTTCATTTTTTGTCAGAAATTGGCTGGCCCTATGATAAACTAGAAGAAAAAGGAATTATATCTCCGGTCACAAGGGTAAATTGTGACTATTTAGCCACTTCAACCTTTGCAGATGAGATCCGCATTACCATTTCTGTTGCAGCTGTTAAAGCCGCACGCTTGATTTTCTCTTATCAAATGGTCAATGACAAGGGGGCCCTCATTTGTCAGGCGGAATCACATCACACGTTTACTAGTCAGGCGGGTGACTTTGTCAATCTTAAGAGACAGTTCCCAGATTTTTACACAAGATTAATGACCCTTAGTCAAACAAACTAAGAAGACAGTAGCTATTACGTAAAGGAGGCAGAAAATGACAATTGCGATTACAGGTGTTACCGGGAAAGTCGGCGGACAGCTTGCTGCTTTATTATCGCAGCAAGGGATCCCTGCTCGTCACTTGGCTAGAAGTCCTGAAAGAGCCCCAAAGTACGCTAATGCGACGGTAGTTAAGGCTGCTTATGATGATTCAGCAGAGACGGTCGAGGCTTTAAAGGGAGTTGAGACATTATTTATGGTCTCAGCTGCTGAGCATCCTAAGCGCTTAGAGCAACATTTTGCCTTTGTTGATGCCGCTCAAAAAGCTGGTGTGACACATATCATCTACACCTCTTTCTATAATGCTGCCGATAATTCTGTTTTCACCTTAGCGCGTGATCATGCAAAGACAGAACAGTATATTATCAAAAAGGGCTTTACCTACACCTTTTTGCGGGATAATTTTTACTTGGATTTCTTCCTAGACTTGTGTCAGTCTAATGGCGAGATTCGGGGGCCTGCCGGCAATGGTAGTGTTTCAGCTGTGGCTAGACAAGATGTTGCAGAGGTCGGTGCCTGTATTTTGAAGGCACCTGAGAAATGGGCAAATCAGACCTTAGATCTGACAGGCCCAGAAAATCTGACCATGACCGATATTGTCAGAGCTGTTTCTGAGAAAACGGGAGAGATGCTGACCTTTATCGATGAAACGGTCGAAGAAGCGTATCAATCTCGGAAAAGATGGCCTGCCCAAGACTGGGAATACGATGCCTGGGTATCTACCTATACAGCTATAAAAGCAGGAGAACAGACCGGTGTTTCAAGTGATGTTGAAAGTGTTCTGGGACGGCCTGCAACAAGTCTGAGGGATTTACTGAATCCTTAAAGAAGACACTGGGTTAAGGAAGTATGGACTTCCTTTTTTATGTGGAGTCTGTTTACCTTGCCTCCAATCAGCCTGATTTGATATAATCATATCTGGCAATAGGAGCTGACTGCTCAGCTATTTTATAAAAAGAGAGAAATCATGAGTATTTTAGAAGTAAAAAACTTAAGCCACGGTTTTGGTGACCGTGCTATTTTTGATAATGTATCCTTCCGTCTCCTGAAGGGAGAACATATTGGTCTTGTAGGAGCCAATGGTGAGGGGAAATCAACCTTCATGTCCATTGTAACGGGTCAGCTGCAGCCTGACGAGGGCAAAGTAGACTGGTCCAAATATGTGACGGCAGGCTATCTGGATCAGCATGCTGTTTTAGAAAAAGGTCAGACCGTCCGCGATGTGTTGAGGACAGCCTTTGACGAGCTCTTTAAAACGGAAAACCGGATTAATGACATTTATATGCGTATGGCAGAGGAGGGAGCCGACATCGATGCCTTGATGGAGGAAGTCGGAGAGCTCCAAGATCGTTTGGAAAGCCGTGATTTCTATACCTTAGATGCGAAAATTGATGAGGTGGCGCGTGCCTTGGGCGTCATGGATTTCGGCATGGAGACAGACGTTACCGAGCTATCGGGGGGTCAGCGCACCAAGGTACTGCTGGCCAAACTTCTCTTGGAAAAACCAGACATTCTGCTACTGGATGAACCCACCAATTACCTTGATGCCGAGCACATTGACTGGCTTAAGCGTTATCTGCAGGACTATGAAAATGCCTTCGTCCTCATCTCTCATGATATCCCTTTCTTAAATGAGGTTATCAATATTGTTTACCATGTGGAAAACCAGGATCTGGTTCGCTATTCAGGGAATTACGACCAGTTCCAAGAAGTCTATGCTATGAAAAAAGCTCAGCTAGAAGCAGCTTACCAACGCCAGCAAAAAGAAATTGCTGATTTACAAGATTTCGTCAACCGCAATAAAGCTCGGGTTGCCACCCGAAACATGGCCATGTCCCGTCAGAAGAAACTGGATAAGATGGACATTATTGAATTGCAGGCGGAAAAGCCAAAACCTTCCTTTGATTTCAAAATGTCGCGGACGCCCGGTCGTTTTATTTTTCAGGCTAAGAAACTGGAAATTGGCTATGACAGACCTTTGACCAGACCGCTTGATTTGACCTTTGAGCGTAACCAAAAGGTTGCCATTGTAGGAGCCAATGGTATTGGTAAGACTACTCTTCTAAAAAGTCTTTTGGGGCTGATACCGCCAATGGCTGGAGAAGTTGAACGAGGCGATTATCTCGATATCGGCTACTTTGAGCAAGAAGCAGCCAATGGCAATCGGCAGACACCGCTCCAAGCCGTCTGGGATGCTTTCCCCGCTCTCAATCAGGCGGAAGTCAGGGCTGCTCTAGCTCGCTGCGGCTTGACAGCTAAACATATTGACAGTCAGATTCAGGTGCTTTCAGGAGGAGAGCAGACCAAAGTTCGATTCTGTCTGCTGATGAATCGTGAAAATAATATTCTGGTCTTAGACGAGCCAACCAATCACCTGGATGTCGAGGCTAAAGAGGAGTTGAAACGGGCTTTAAAGGCATATAAAGGCTCTATCCTCATGGTCTGTCATGAACCAGATTTCTACGAGGGCTGGGTTGATCAGGTCTGGGATTTTAATCAACTAACCTAATTTAAAAAAGCGTTTGAGACTTTTTTCTCAAACGCTTTTAATTATGCAGCATCAAAGTAGCTTAATGGAAGCCCTTGTTTCTTGCTATGTAAGTGATCACACCTGTTCTCATCAACTGTGCGGCGGTGGAGCAACAAAATCGAAATTGCCACTTTATGACGGTTGACTGGTTTGTGTCTCACGCTTTTTTTAATTCAGTTGTTCTAAAAAACGCTGATGATCAACACAAACTCTGGTATGCAGGGCTTTACCAATCCGTTTATCACCGTCAAAAGCCTCGAGGCTAAAGTGGTTCTTGCGTCCCTCTTGAGAATGCTCTAAGAGGTTTACCTTAATGGTGCGTCCGATTTTGGTGGGCGCTAAATGTTCTAAATCAAGACTTACTCCCACACTGGTTTGTCCAGCGTCTAACTGTTTTTCCAAGAAGTCATAAGCGACATTTTCCATAAAGGCAACCAAACTAGGGGTTGCGAGGACATCCAAACCTCCTGACCCTTGAGAACGGGCTGAGTGTTGAGGCAGCGCTTTAAAGGGTTTTGAAAAAAGAATCATCAGGATCTCCTTTTTTAAATAGCCCACTCTCCGCCCCGGAAGATTGGGACGGCATTGCCTTCCTGGTCGATACCGTCAATATCCATCTGATCAGAGCCAATCATGAAGTCCACATGAGTGGTTGAACGGTTAAGGCCGGCCGCTTTAAGCTCTTCATTGCTCATCTGAGTACCTCCTTCAATATTGAAAGCATAGGCAGAGCCAATGGCAAGATGATTAGAGGCATTTTCGTCAAAGAGCGTATTAAAGAAAGTAAGGCCTGACAGAGAAATCGGTGTTTTATGAGGGACAAGCGCCACTTCACCAAGAGAGCGGGCACCGTCGTTTTCTTCCACTAAGCGTTTAATGGTTTCCTCCCCTTTATCAGCTTTAACATCCACAATAAGCCCATCTTTAAAGGTAAAGGTCATGTTTTCGATGACAACACCGGCATAACTTAAGGGTTTGGTACTTTGAACATAGCCATCAGCTCGACGGTAATCAGGGGCTGTAAAGACCTCTTCGGTCGGCATGTTGGCAATAAATGTTTCTCCTTGAGCATTGTAGGAGCCGGCGGATTCCCAGAGGTGGTTTTTTGGCAGACCGATCGTTAGGTCAGTTCCAGGTGCTCGGTAATGAAGGGCTGTAAATTGTGCCTTGTTCAATTTGGATGCTTTCTCAGATAAGCGTGCTTCATGCTCATCCCAAGCCTTAATCGGATCATCATCATAGATACGATTCATTTTAAAGATAGCATCCCAAAGGGCATCGACCTGTTCTTCCTGACTGGATAAGTCAGGAAAGACCATAGCAGCCCACTCGGGTCCTGCAGCGGCCGCTAAATTCCAGCTGACTTTGTTGGCCTGAGTGGCTTGGCGCTGCTCATTTAAAGCCAGAGCGACTGCTTTTGTCGCATCCGCTAAACGTTTGCTGTCTACACCAGCAAAAGCGTTCGGATCCGAAGAACGAATGGCCAGGCGGCTGGCCTTTTTGTCAAGAAAATAAAGGGATTTATCAACCAAGTACTGTGGAACAGTTGTTATTCGGTCTTCATCGGCATAAAGCAATTTTGATTTGGTGATTCTGTCGTCTGTGTAATCAACCACCACTTCGCTAGCACCGGCTTGATAAGCAGCTTCTGTCAGAAGCTGAGCAAAGTCATTCTGCTTGACATCGATAGTAATGATCAGAGTATGGCCCTTTTGGATATTGACCCCCTTGTTAATCAAGAGCTGGGCATATTTTTTTAAGTTTTGATCAAAGTTTTGTAAAACCATGACAACCTCCTTGTTTTTTTCTGTCATCTGTTACTCTAGCATATTTAGTTTGAAATCACAAATTAAAGTCAATCTGGCTTGTTAGTTGCTTATTCTTCCAAATCATGATAAGATGAATAGGAAAAAATTCTGTAAAAGAGGTAAAATGAATTGGCTTTTGGAGATAATGGACCCAAAAAGAAGACCCCCTTTGAAAAATTAACCCTAGTGGTTGTCATTGTGATGCTATTGGTTACAGTAGGAGCCGTTGTGTTTAGTGCCCTAAGTGCCGTTGGAATTATTTAAAGGGACGCTTAAGGGCGTTTTTTTAAAGCAGGAAAATAGGAAGAATTGAAAGAATGAGTATGTTTTTAGATACGGCCAAGGTAAGCGTCAAGGCCGGCCGCGGCGGTGACGGTATGGTTGCCTTTCGCCGTGAAAAGTATGTGCCCAACGGCGGCCCCTGGGGTGGTGACGGTGGTCGCGGTGGTGATGTGATTTTCCTTGTGGATGAAGGGCTTCGCACACTTATGGACTTTCGCTACAACCGTCATTTTAAAGCCAAAGCCGGTGAAAAAGGGATGACCAAAGGCATGCATGGTCGCGGCTCCGATAATCTATATGTCCGTGTTCCCCAAGGAACAACTGTCCGTGATGCGGAGACCGGCAAGGTTCTTACCGATCTTGTTGAAAATGGACAGGAATTTGTCGTAGCCCATGGCGGCCGCGGGGGGCGTGGCAATATCCGTTTTGCTACCCCTCGCAACCCAGCTCCCGAAATTGCGGAAAATGGTGAGCCGGGTGAGGAACGTGAACTCGAACTGGAATTGAAAGTTCTAGCAGATGTTGGTCTCGTCGGCTTTCCGTCTGTCGGAAAGTCCACCTTATTAAGCGTCATTTCTGCGGCTAAGCCTAAAATTGGAGCCTACCATTTCACCACTATTGTTCCTAATATCGGCATGGTGAGAACTAAATCAGGGGAGTCTTTTGTTGCAGCTGATTTACCGGGTCTGATTGAAGGGGCTAGCCAGGGCGTTGGCCTTGGAACCCAGTTTCTCCGCCATATTGAGCGCACACGGGTCATTCTTCATGTGATAGACATGAGTGCCAGTGAAGGTCGGGATCCATATGAGGATTATCAGGCTATCAACCATGAACTGGAGACCTACAATCTTCGTTTAATGGAGCGTCCGCAGATTATCGTTGCTAATAAGATGGACATGCCGGAGGCAGAAGAAAATCTGCGTCTTTTCAGGCAACGCTTAGCCGAAAGCTATGATGAATTTGATGACCTGCCTCAGATTTTTCCGGTTTCTGGGATTGCCCATCAAGGGTTAGAAAATCTTCTTGAAGCAACAACAGAATTACTGGATAAAACGTCAGAATTTCTGCTTTACGGTGAGTCGGATTTTCAGCAGGAAGAAGCCTATTATGGCTTTAACGAAGAAGAAAAACCATTCGAGATTTCAAGGGCTGATGATGCTGCCTGGGTTCTTTCAGGGGATAAGTTAGAAAAGCTTTTTGTCATGACCAATATGGAACGTGACGAGTCCATTATGAAGTTCTCACGTCAGCTGCGGGGAATGGGTGTCGATGAAGCTCTGCGTGCCCGAGGTGCCAAAGATGGAGACATTGTCCGCATTGGCAACTTTGAGTTTGAGTTTGTGGATTAACGTTGGAACCACATCTTAGTCCTAAAGGACTTGATGTGATACGGTAGCCACTATGGCGGTCTACCTACCAACCTTACGAATTCCGTTCAGGCAGTAATATCGACTGCCTGGACTCCATGTTGTAGCTTATTAGGCATGTGAGCTCAGCTTGGACAGAGAAATTTTAGAGCGAGGTCAGCAGTCAAACTAGGCCAAGTCTTATTGGACCTTGGTTAGCTACCTTACTAACGTCAGGTAAGTGTGAGTCAAGAAATGTGAAAGAGAGGTCATCAAATGGGCTTAGTATCTTTTAAAGACAAGGACGGCAATTTTGGGTCTGCTGCGGATGTCTGGAACTCAGAACGTCTAGAGCAGCTCTTTAACGAATTGAATCCCAACCGCAAGTTGCGCTTAGAGCGGGAGAAATTGGCCAAGGAAGAAGTGCAAGAAGAAACGCAAAATGAAGAATAAAAGAAGAAGCCTGCTGCATAAAAACAGTAGGCTTTTCAATTATCTTTTTCTCAGCAAGCTTTCCTCAACCAACTGATAGTTGATTGCAGTTACCTCTTCGATAAAGCGGCGGTCATGGGAAACACTGATGATGGCACCTGGGTAATCTATCAAGAGCTGTCGAATGAGGGGCTGACTGGTTGGTGAAAAGTGGCGGGTCGGCTCATCCAAGACCAGAACATCATTGCCAGCCAAGACCATCCGAGCCAGAAACAGTTTGGCCTTTTGTCCGCCTGACAAATCATGTAGAGAATGAATGACCTCTTGTCTGGTAAATTTTAAACTAGCGAGGAGAGTTCGTGCTTTTTCCTCATCGGCTACCGAAGCTAGAAAGGACAGAGGTGTATCCTGATTTTCAAATTCCTCCTCGTAGTGCTGGGGCATGTAGCCGACGGATAAGTCAGGACGAGCTAGCAAGTCTTTCATGATTAATTTGAGCAGTCTGGTTTTGCCAATGCCATTCTTGCCAGTGATAACCAGCTTATCCTGTCCCCGAATCTGCAAGCTGATCGTTTGTCCTGTCGGCAAGGCCTTATGCTCCCAAGAGAGGATGGTTTTGCTGGCTGGTAGGGGCTTTATTTCTGAGAAAAAGAGCTGGATGGCATCCATATCTTGCGGCATTTCGGTCAGGTTTTCGGCTTCTTTTTTCAGTCGCTTTTCTTGGCTGAGGACATTCTTCATCTTCTTGGCCAAGAGCCGACCGGCAGTACTGTCATGGGTATGGCGCAGGACATGCTCTACACTCTGGTGGATACGGTGGTGGCGCTCCATCTTTTTGGCGTGTTCTTCCCGTTCTTTTTTAGCGACTTGTAGCTGGTGTTCAAAGCCCTCTTTTCGCTCCTGACGGTACTGATCATAGCTTCCACGGTAGAAAGTTGCTCGAGGTTCTGTCCGCTTTTTGAGCAATTCCAGGTGCAAGATAGCAGTAGCTGCCCGAGCTAGCAAACTCTCATCATGGGAGATGAAAAGGATGGCCTTGTCTGACTGCTGGATAAAATGTTCCAGCCATTGAAGGGTTTCTAAGTCCAAGTCACTGGATGGTTCATCTAAAATCAGCAAGTCAGGGTCATTGGCTAGAATTTTCAAGAGCTGAACTTTCAGTTTTTCACCACCGGAGAGACTAGTCATAGTCTGTACATTGGCTTCAAATTTCTCCAAATCAAGTCCGAATTGGTCGGCGTATTTGTAAAAAAGGTTGAAGTCAAAGAGCCCATAGTCCAGATCTCGATAGAGAAAATCCATGACGGTTAGTTGGAGTTCTTCATTTTCCAAAGCTTGTGGCAAATAACCGAACTGGTGAAAATGGTTGGTGATCTTCCCTGAAAGTTGGGCATAGGAAGAAAGGAGTTGAGGGGCAACGATAGCCTTGATGAGGCTGGACTTGCCCGTGCCTTCTTCGCCAATAATGGCCAGTTTTTCGCCTGGATTTAAGACCAAATCCAAGTTGTGTACCAAATCTTGCAAGTCTTTCTGATGGGTAATGGTTAGTTTTTCTAATTGTAGCATAGGTCCTCCTTAGGAGATGGGACCAGCTTAGCGATTTCCTAGATTATGACTGATAATAGGCTTGCTGTGCTGGTTAGTGTGACCAGGGCGGACATTTTTATCAGCTGTTTTGCCAGCTTGTCCCTTTCCCTGTGGCTGTTTGACTTGTTTTTTTAGTTGGTCTAAGTGTTTCATCGTATTTTCCTTTCTTGCTCCAAGATTTAATAGAAAAACCCTGCTTAATCAAGCAGGGTTTGAAAGAAGAGAGTGCCAATAAGAACAAGACTCAAAAAGGCTTGTTGACTTGTTTATTTGGACAGAACTAAAAACCATGCTTGATAAAGATAGATTATCTGCAATTATTGGTTTTTAGTTTAACACGATAGGTTGTCCTCCTGAATTGTGGTACCTTTATACTAGCAAATCAATCGTATTTTGTCAAGAAAAGGCTTTCATGACTAGCAAAGACAATCTAAAAAGCAGCTGTTATCTAAGAATTACGGCTGCTTTTTAACGATTAAACGTTTAAGACTTTATCCAAGAAGTCTTTCAAACGCGGGTGTTTAGGGTGATCAAAAATTTCTTCAGGAGTGCCATCCTCTAGAAATTGACCGCCGTCTGTAAAAATAACGCGGTTAGCTACTCGGCGAGCAAATCCCATTTCATGGGTAACGATGAGCATGGTCATGCCTTGTTCGGCTAAGTCTTTCATGACATTGAGAACGTCTCCGACCATTTCAGGGTCAAGGGCAGAAGTCGGCTCATCAAAGAGCATGATTTCTGGATTCATGGCTAAGCTTCGAGCGATTGCCACGCGTTGCTTTTGTCCACCGGAAAGGCTGTCAGGATAAGCATCTTTCTTATCAGAAAGTCCGACCTTTTCCAGTAATTCAATAGCATGCTTTTCTGCAGTTGCCTTGGACTCTTTACCCAATTCAGTCGGTGCAAACATGATATTCTCTAAAACGGTCATGTGAGGGAAAAGGTTGAAATGCTGGAAAACCATTCCGATATTTTCGCGGGCTTTATCAACATTAGTGGCTGGATCCGACAATTCATAGCCATCCACAACAACCTTACCGCTGGTAATCGTCTCCAAAAGATTTAAGGTCCGAAGGAAGGTTGACTTGCCTGATCCAGAAGGACCGATAATACAAACCACGTCCCCCTCATAAAATTTAGCATCAATTCCTTTTAAAACTTCATTTTTTCCAAAGGATTTATGCAAATCTTGAACATCAATTTTTAAATCTGCCATTATTTAATCCTCTTTTCTAAACGTTTTGCCAAGCGTGTCAGCAAGGTGATGATGATCAGATACAAGATTGCTAAAATGGCATACATACGGAAAGATTGGTAGTTTCTAGCAATGATAATTTTTCCAGCTTGGAAGAGTTCGATCAGACCAATAGCTGAAATAATGGTTGTATCTTTTAAGGTGATGACAAATTGGTTGATGAAGTTTGGCNGCATCAGCTTCGTAGCCTGTGGAAGGATGATTTTTTGCATCGTCTTCCGATAAGGAATACCCAGACTTCGGCTGGCTTCCATCTGTCCGACTGGGACAGCTTCAATACCACCGCGGACAATTTCAGCGATGTAGGCACCAGCATTTAGGGTAAGGGCAATAGTCCCAGCGACGAAGTCATTGATAGGACTCTGATTGCCGGTTACGGATTCGATGAGGTTTGGAATCCCCCAGAAGATAAAGGCTGCGACAATCATGAGCGGAATACCGCGAACCACATCAACAAAGATAGAAGCAATCACGCGAAGTGTTTTGAATGGGCTGACACTCATCATCCCAAAAATAATACCGACAATAATGGCAAGGCCAAATGACAGCAGGGCTAGACTTAAGGTAGTGCCAAGTCCAGATAAAAGCTGTTTGTAGTTGTTTTGAAGGAGGCCAATGATGGTTGTTTCGTCAGCTGTTTTTTCTTGGCTTTCGCTCTCATCGCCTAGATACTTATTGACAATTTTGTCATACTGACCATTTTCTTTAAGAGCGGCCAAGCCGTTATTGAACATTTGAATGAGCTCAGGATTCGTGCCTTTTTTAACGCCGAATCCATATTCACCTGATTTTTCACCATCAACCGGTGTCTCAAACTGACGTCCCTGCTGAATAGCATATTTCAGAACAGCTTCATCATCCATAAGCGCATCAATAGAGCCAGAGTTCAAGCTGTCATACATGGTAGAAGCTTCATCAAAAGCTTTGATTGTGTAGCCATACTTACTCTTGTTTTTTTCAAAGAAAGTGTAAGAAGCAGTTCCATTTTTGGCACCAACCGTTTTACCTTTTAAATCAGCATAACTGGAGATCTTGCTGCCTTTTTTGACGGCCAAGAGGGTGTTGGAAGTATAGTACGGGTCAGAAAAGTCGAAGATTTGTTTGCGCTCTTCGGTAATGGACATTCCCGCCATAACCCCATCAGCTTGACTGGACTGAACGGCATTTAGGGCCGCGTCAAAGCCGGGATTTTTGATTTGCAGGGTGAAACCTTGCTGCTTGGCGATTGCCTTTATCAATTCAACATCAATCCCCACATATTTGCCAGCATCATTTTGGAATTCAAAAGGTGCAAAGGAGGAATCCATAACAATCGTGTAGCTGTCTTTGACCGGGGTAGCCTTGGCGCTGCTTGTTTGATCAGTGTCAGAAGCAGTCCATTTGGCGATAATCTTATCGTAACTGCCATCTTTTTTCAGTTTTTTGAGCGCTTTATTAAAGTCTTTGACCAGATACTCATACTTACTGCCTTTTTTCACAGCAAAAGCATAAGAACCAACCTTCTCTCCTTTCATGGAGACACGAAGGTCTTGACCTTGGCTGATAGCATATTGAATAACAGGCTTATCATCCATAACCGCATCAACAGCTCCCGATTTTAGGCTGTTGTACATATTGTCCCCAGCATCAAAAGAAGTGACTTTAAAACCGTACTTATCCTTGTTCTTCTCTAAGAAAGCCTGCGAGGATGTTCCGTTTTTAACGCCGACAGTTTTGCCTTTCAGCTGACTGTATTTGGAAATCTTATTGGACTTGGTTGTGGCAATGACAACTGCAGAGTCGTAGTAGGTATCCGAAAAGGTAAATACTTTTTGACGTTCCGCTGTGACAGACATTCCTGCGATAATAGCGTCTGCCTGCCCTGACTGGACGGCATTAACCGCCGCATCAAAACCAGGGAAGGTCATTTTGTAATCCCAGCCACTAGCTTCGGCGACGGCCTTAATTAAATCAACATCAATGCCTTTATACACTTGATCTGAATCTTTAAACTCAAAAGGGGCGTAAGTGGAATCAGAAACAATAGTAATAGTTTCTGCTGAGGCTTTAACACCCGATGCAAGGAAAAATGTCAGAAATGCTATCATAAAAGCAAGAAATTTTTTCTTCATCTCTATCTCCTTTAGTAAAAATTACTTTATTATAGCAAAAAACGGGTGCAACTGCAAATTTCACAATCTCGATGTCATAAAATATAACATTATTTGTAACTTATGAGTCCAGCAAGAAGCTTTTTTCAATAATATGTTAGAATAACAGAAGAGGTGTAAGAATGATAAACAGACAAGAAAACAATTCCTTTAAACTCGTTTCTAAATACGAACCTTCCGGAGATCAGCCACAGGCTATTGAGGCTTTGGTAGATAATATTGAAGGGGGCGAAAAAGCTCAAATCCTCATGGGAGCAACAGGAACTGGGAAAACCTATACCATGAGTCAGGTTATCCAGAAGGTCAACAAGCCCACTCTGGTAATTGCCCACAATAAAACGCTGGCTGGTCAGCTTTATGGCGAATTTAAAGAATTTTTCCCTGACAATGCCGTGGAATACTTTGTTTCCTACTATGATTATTATCAACCCGAGGCCTATGTGCCATCGTCTGATACCTATATCGAAAAAGACAGCTCGGTCAATGATGAGATTGATAAGCTCCGCCATTCAGCGACGTCAGCCCTTTTAGAACGCAATGATGTCATTGTTGTGGCCTCTGTGTCCTGTATTTACGGGCTGGGGTCTCCGAAAGAATATGCTGACAGCGTTGTCAGCCTAAGACCTGGGCAGGAGATATCCCGTGACCAGCTCTTGAATGATTTGGTGGATATCCAATTCGAGCGTAATGATATTGATTTTCAACGCGGCCGTTTTCGGGTTCGAGGAGATGTGGTGGAAATTTTCCCTGCTTCTCGCGATGAGCATGCCTTTCGGATCGAATTTTTTGGAGATGAGATTGACCGTATCCGAGAAATTGAGGCCTTGACAGGTCGTAATCTGGGTGAGGTAGACCATTTAGCCATTTTCCCTGCGACTCACTTTATGACCAACGATGAACACATGGAAGTGGCAATTGCCAAAATTCAGGCTGAATTAGACACCCAGCTCAAATTATTTGAAGCAGAAGGGAAACTTTTAGAAGCGCAGCGCTTAAAACAGCGGACGGATTATGACATTGAAATGCTTCGGGAAATGGGTTACACCAATGGTGTTGAGAATTACTCCCGCCACATGGATGGGCGCAGCGAGGGAGAGCCGCCTTATACCCTGCTTGATTTCTTCCCTGATGATTTTCTGATTATGATTGATGAAAGTCACATGACCATGGGGCAAATCAAGGGCATGTATAACGGTGACCGCTCCCGCAAGGAGATGTTGGTTAATTACGGTTTCCGTCTGCCGTCTGCTCTGGACAACAGACCCCTGCGCCGCGAAGAATTTGAAAGTCATGTTCATCAGATTGTGTATGTTTCTGCGACCCCTGGAGATTATGAGTTGGAGCAGACAGATACGATTGTGGAGCAGATTATTCGTCCGACAGGTCTTCTGGATCCTGAAGTAGAAGTACGTCCGACCATGGGGCAGATGGATGACCTTCTGGGAGAAATCAATGCGCGGACAGAGAAGGGCGAGCGGGTCTTTGTCACGACCCTGACCAAGAAAATGGCGGAGGATTTGACCGATTACCTGAAAGAAATGGGAGTCAAGGTTAAATACATGCACTCAGATATCAAGACCTTAGAACGGACGGAAATTATCCGAGATTTGCGTCTGGGTGTCTTTGATGTTCTGATTGGGATTAATCTGTTGCGTGAGGGGATTGATGTGCCAGAAGTCAGCCTAGTTGCTATCCTGGATGCAGATAAAGAAGGTTTCTTGCGCAATGAACGTGGGCTTATCCAGACTATCGGACGGGCAGCCCGTAACGCTCAAGGTCATGTCATTATGTACGCCGATACCATGACCAAATCAATGGAGAATGCCATCAAGGAAACCGCCCGTCGCCGGGAAATTCAGATGGCCTACAATGAAGAACACGGTATTATTCCGCAAACCATTAAGAAGGAAATCCGTGATTTGATTGCCATTACCAAGTCGGGTGACAGCGATGTGGCTGAAGAGAGCCTAGACTATGCGGCAATGAACCGTTCAGAACGCAAAGAAGCCATCAAAAAACTCCAAAAACAAATGCAGGAAGCTGCCGAATTGCTGGACTTTGAACTGGCAGCTCAAATCCGTGACATGGTCTTGGAGCTGAAAGCGATGGATTAAGAGGGAGAAGCAGTGAACTTGAAAATAATTCCGATAACCATAAAAGTCATCAGGGAATAGTCACTTTCTGTCTGCGATATGGAGAGGATTTACTGAAGCGCTTTGATTACCAGGTTTTTCCGGAAATCAAACAAGGCTTTGCTGCCATGCAGGACTGGCTGTCTGGGAAAATCAATTATCATACAGCCAGAAATATTAGTTTTGCGATCTCTAGGCTGGTGCGCGACGAGAAAGATCTGGTCAAGAAACGGTTTTATCAACCCTTTTCACCATTAATGGCCAGCCCGCATGTTAATACCATAGCCTCTGTGAAACAGACTTTGCAGTAACTGTTATCAATCGCATGTCCCTAGAAATATGTCTCTAGTTCAGGAAGAAAGGCGAAAGCAGCTAACACTTTTGGAGGGGATTCATGAAGAATGTTAAGAACTTGATTTTACCAACCATCACATGGTTTCTTCTTTTCGGACTGACAGTCAAGCTCGGGCTGTCTGAGGCCCTCTTTTCTCTTTTGCCGTGGAGTGGAAGTGTTATTGTCGGAGGCTGTCTGCTGAATATGATCTTATCTTGGCTTATCGTAAGAAAAAGAGAAGAATTGGCTTTGCTTTTAAAGTTATCTGATCGAAAAATCTGGCTGCTTTACCTGATTCTTTTCTTTGCAGGCATCACGGTTCCCTGGCACTATCATTGGGAGCTCCCCATCTGGCAGTACCTGCTCTTTGTGACCGTTTCCGTTTTTTGGCAAAATCTGGTAACTTTTGGCCTTTTTCAAAATGCTTTGAAGCAGCACCTATCACAAAAAAGTATTTTTCTGCTTTTGCCTATTGTTTTTCTCTTAGGGCATATCATCTTTATTCCTAACTTTTTGACCGAAAAATCCCCGGTTGTCGTTGTGCTTACGCCTGTTATGGCACTGCTTTTCAGCTATTTAAAAGAAAAAACAGGGCAGTTGCATTGGCTGATTTTCATTCATCTCATGTTTTATTTTTTAACGGCTTGATTGCCCGTTACGATGGCCTTTTCAATTGATCTGACTCAATCAGAAAGAGAGTTCAATATGGTTGAACTCTCTTTCTTGATCTAGCATCGCATTACCAATGAACGAAGTGAGAGACGATGAGTAATACAATCAAAATCAGATAGATGGCTGCGATTCCCCATCTCAGTTTGACGAGGATAGCGATGTATTCACGGATAAAGGCGCTAGGGATGTAATAGCTGGCAGTTCGGCAGCCTAGGCCGTCTCCGCTGAGTCCAATTTTCTTAGCATAAAAGCTAGTGCGAAAAACATGATAATCATTTGTAACAAAGAGGAAGCGTGGTGTTTTGATAAGCGATTCGCCAATCTTTTTAGAAAACAACAGATTTTCATAAGTTGATCTTGACCGATCTTCCATAAGAATCCTGTCATCTGGAATGCCTTGCTGTTTAAGCGCTTTTGCAATAGCCTGTGCCTCAGACACTTTTTCATCTGGTCCTTGACCGCCGCTGGCAATTAGCTGCATAGCAGGATTAGTGGTGTGATGAAAGACTTCGAGCGCCTTGTCAATTCTTTTTTGCAGCAGCGGGCTGACCCGCTCGCCATCCAATAAACCAGCTCCGTGAATGATAATAAAATCATAGGTCTTTTTCTTAGGAATAAGATTGTAAAGAAAGCTATAGATGAGTAAGGCCGCAAAGATAGTGCCAAAAAGTAAATAGGAGAAAACGAAGAGATTGACTAAAATGGAGAGATAGGGCAGGACGACTAAATATTTCCAGAAAGTCAGGTAAATAAAGTAGAGAATAAAGAAGGAAACAATGATAATCCCAAGTCCCAGAGAGAGGTAATTGGTCTTAGATTTTCCCTCCTTTCGCAGGAGGATAAGACCGTTATAAATGAGAAAAAGGCCGCTTAGCAAGACTAAAAACGGTATCAGAGCAAAGCCGGCTAAAAGCAGAAAACTGCCAAGTAGGTTCAGCTGATAATAATAGGCCAAGTCAAGCAAAGCCAAATAAAATGAGACTAGGAAAAAGAAGAGTAAGAAGGGGTTGCTTAGACTGCGGTTGTCTCGATAGAGTGACACTATCAGCAGTAGCAAGAATATCAGAGCGATTATCGTCAGCATAGGACACCTCCTAAATCTTTCTAAGATGATTATATAGGAGATAGGTCCTCTTTTTCCTTACAGTCGCTCGGATAAAACTTACAGAATTGTAAGCTGGCAGGTCTGTTTGAAGAAATGAAGTTAAGAGATGTGAGGACTGGTAAAAAAAGCTTGACTTGAAGTTGACTTCAAGGTTTATAATGAAAGCAAGCAAAGAATTTTGGTCTAGAAGATTCTTTAGCCTTGAGTAGTTATTCCCGTTTCAGGGTAGAAAAGAGGAACTTATGAAATCTGCTATTTTTCAAAAAGCTGGCTTAATGACTGTCGAAGAGGTTGCTAAACCAACTTTGCAGGCTCCCGATGATGTCATTATCAAAGTCGTTCGCGCCTGCGTCTGTGGGTCTGATCTCTGGGCCTATGCCCATGGTGACAATAAAGAAGAACACTCTATGAACGATGGTCACGAGGCTCTGGGCATTGTTGATGCGGTCGGAGATGGCATAACGACGGTTCAGCCAGGAGACTTTGTTATTGTTCCATTTACACATGGCTGCGGCGAATGTGATGCCTGTCGTGCCGGTTTTGATGGAACTTGCGATCGCCATCCAGGCTTCACGAACTGGTCACATGGTTTCCAGTCGGAATATATCCGTTTCCATTATGCTAATTGGGCCTTGGTTAAGGTACCTGGACAGCCATCTGATTATTCAGAAGGAATGATAAAGTCTCTATTAACCTTAGCAGATGTCATGCCAACAGGTTATCATGCCGCACGCTGTGCTGGTGTCAAACGTGGGGATAAAGTTGTTGTTATTGGAGATGGAGCAGTCGGACAATGTGCTGTGATTGCGGCTAAAATGCTGGGGGCTTCTCAAATTGTTTTAATGAGCCGTCACGAAGACCGTCAGCAAATGGCGTTGGCATCAGGAGCAACCGCAGTTGTTGCTGAACGCGGGGAGGAAGGCATTGCCAAGGTTCGTGAAATCCTAGGCGGAGGAGCCGATGCCGCACTTGAATGTGTCGGGACAGAAGCAGCTGTTGATCAGGCACTTGGGGTTCTCCATAATGGTGGCCGACTTGGTTTTGTAGGCGTACCGCATTACAATAATCACCCACTTGGTTCCACATTTGCTCAAAACATCTCTGTTGCGGGCGGTTCAGCTTCCGTGACCACCTATGATAAGCAAGTATTGCTGAAAGCAGTTCTTGATGGCGATATCAATCCCGGACGTGTCTTTACAGCCGATTATAAACTGGAAGAAATCAATCAGGCCTACCAAGATATGCAAGAGCGAAAGACTATTAAATCCATGCTGATTGTTAGTGACTAAATTGTTCCAAAAACAATGACAGGTAAAGAGAGTTTTATAGAAAAGGAGGACACCCTCCTTTTTTGTATTTTTATAAAAAAATACTTGACATATGAATAAATATAAAATAAAATAGTCTTAGATTAATTTTTTAGGAGAGATAATAATGAAAAAATGGATTTTAGGAAGCCTAGCTGCCCTGTCTCTTATTGCTTTAACGGCCTGCGGTTCAGCTACAGAAGATACATCTTTGAAAAAAATCGAAAATAAAGGCAAGATTGTTGTTGCCATGAATCCGGAATTTGCACCTTTTGAATTTAAGACTTTGGTGAATGGCAAAGATACAATTGTCGGTGCTGATGTTGAGATTGCTAAAGAAATTGGTAAAGAGCTGGGGGTTAAGGTTGAGTTTTCATCCATGTCTTTTAACAATGTTTTGTCAAGTGTGCAGTCCGGTAAGGCCGATATCGGTATTTCAGGGATTTCGGCGACGAAAGAGCGCCAAAAAGTCTATGATTTTTCAGAAACCTACTACGAATCTAAAAATGTTGTTATCGTGAAAAAATCAGAAGTTGATCAGTACAAAACAACGACAGCTTTAAAGGGGCAATCGGTAGCGACGCAAAAAGGCTCTATCCAAGAAACAATCGCCAAGGAGCAGCTGAAAGGGGCTAATATGGTGTCTTTGGTTCAAAATGGTGAGATGATAAACGAGCTAAAAGCTGGCAAGGTCAATGGGGTTGTTCTTGAAAAGCCCATTGCAGAGGGTTATGTTGCTAAGAATGATGATTTGGCCATTGCCTCTATCGATCTGAAGTCGGGTGATTCAGATGCCTATGCGGTTGCTATGCCAAAAGGAAGCACGGCTCTTAAAAAGAAAATTGATAAGGTCATCAAAAAGCTGAAAGCATCAGGAAAAATTGATACTTTTGTTAAAGAGGCTTATGACTTATCCATTGCCGAATAAATCATAAGGGATTAAAGGAGCCACCGCTCCTTTTTACTTGCCAGAAGAACCATTTCTTGACAAGCTTTGGGATATTCAGTATGATCAAGAAGATTAACTATTCAAGGAGTTTTAATGAAATTACCCCGCTTCGGAGTAGAAGAGTGGCTTAATGCACATGAAAAAGAAGCACTCTATGATATTGCCGGTGTCTCTATCGCAGCCCTCAGTCTGGACGAGCTGCTGGCAATGGGCCGCCAAAACCCAACTGATTTTTTCCAGAAATTAAACAAGAAACGCTTGGATTATGGCTGGATTGAAGGGTCTCCTGAATTTAAAGAGGAGGTCTCCGGTCTTTACAAGACTGTCAGAGCAGATCAGGTGCTGCAAACAAACGGTGCAACGGGCGCTAACTTTCTGGTACTTTATAGCTTGATTGAAGCAGGAGACCACGTCATCTCTTTATATCCGACTTATCAACAGCTTTATGACATTCCTAGATCCTTGGGAGCTGATGTGTCCTTGTGGACAATTAAAGAAGAAAAGAATTGGCTGCCGGATTTGGATGACCTGCGTCGTTTGATTAGGCCAGAAACCAAAATGATCTGCATCAACAATGCCAATAATCCCACGGGAGCAGTGATGGATGAGCTCTACTTGAAGGAACTGGTAGAGATTGCGAGATCCTGCGATGCTTACATTCTATCCGACGAAGTTTACAAGTCATTTGCGCCAGACCAGCACATCCCAGCCATTGTTGATCTCTATGATAAGGGCATCTCAGTTAACAGTCTGTCCAAAACCTATTCCTTACCGGGAATCAGAGTGGGCTGGGTAGCCAGCCATGCTGATATTGCCGATAGACTGAGAGGCTATCGAGATTACACCATGATTTGTGCCGGAGTCTTTGATGATATGACAGCTGCTTTTGCTTTGAAGCACCGGCAGGCTATTCTTTCACGAAATCAAAAAATTGTGAGGGATAATTTAAAGATTTTAGAAGAATGGGTGGCGACTGAGCCACGTGTGTCCCTCATCTCACCAGCCCATGTATCAACTGCCTTTGTCAAATTCGATCTTCCTATTCCAATCGAAACTTTTTGCTTGCAAGTCTTGAAAAACCAAGGTGTTCTCATGGTTCCGGGCAATCGTTTTGATCGGGAAGGTTATGCACGTATCGGCTATTGCTGTCCTCAGGATATGTTAAAGACAGCACTGGCTAAAGTATCTGAAGAGCTGCGCCAATTTGCAAATGACATTGGTATTGACAAGTCAGTGAAAACCCTCTAAACTGAAATTAGTAAAAAGAAAAGAGATTTGTTATGAAATTAAAGAAAATACTTTTAGGGGCTGCCGGACTTTTAGCAGCAGTGAGTTTAGCGGCCTGCAGCAACTCGTCGTCAAAAGATGCTCAGGTTTCTATAGAGAAAAAAGGAAAATTAGTCGTTGCCATCAGCCCGGACTATGCCCCTTTTGAATTTAAGGCTTTGATAAACAGCAAAGATACCATTGTCGGATCGGATGTACAGTTAGCTCAGGCCATTGCAGATGAGCTGGGCGTCAAACTTGAATTGTCTTCCATGAGTTTTGACAATGTCCTGACTAGCGTGAAAACAGGAAAAGCAGACATGGCTATTTCAGGCCTATCCTATACCAAAGAACGTGCCAAAGTCTATGATTTCTCGGACGCCTATTATGAAACGGAAAATGCTTTCCTTGTTAGAAAGGCAGATTTAGAAAACTATACGGCTGTTTCTGACTTTTCTGGCAAGAAAGTTGCTGTTCTGAAAGGTGCTATTGAAGAAACGCTGGCCAAAGATCAGTTGAAAAAGTCTAACATCACCTCCTTGACGGTTATGGGAGAGGCGGTTAATGAATTAAAATCTGGTCAGGTAGATGCGGTTAACTTGGAGAAACCAGTTGCAGAAGGCTATGTCGTTCAAAATTCCGATTTAGCTATTGCGAAGGTTGCCCTTAAGACGGGTGAAGGAGATGCTAAAGCAGTTGCTCTGCCTAAGGATAGTGGCAAGCTCCTCAAAACGGTAAACAAAGTCATTGCCAAACTGAAAAAAGAAGGCAAATACAAAACCTACATTGAAGAAGCAGCTCAGCTGACAGATCAACAAGTGGATGAATAAGATAACGCGCACAGCCTCTGGCTGTGCGTGTTTATTATATTAGGGAAATTGACAAAAATAGGATTTGGTGCTACATTAGAATTGTCTAATAATATAATCAAACGTTGAGTAGAAATGAACCATAAAATGACCTGCTTTCGGATTGTTTTAGGTTAAAGGATGATGATGACAAAGAAAAAGATTCGTTTTAGAAAAAACAACATTTACACCTTATGTGGCCTTATATTGGTCTCTTTTTTAATGAGTACGGCTTCTGTCTCAGCCGATGAGGCGGATCAGTTGGTAGATGGGGGACAGACCTCTCAAGATTTCATCGGTGTTAGTGAAACGACAACTGTAAGTTCAGCACCCGATGTGACAAGTACCGAGAACACTTTGTCCAAGCAAGATGACAGTTCAAGCCAGGAAGTTTCATCTCCTGAAACAGCAGCTGTAACGGTGTCAGAAGCCAAAACCAGTGCCCCTGAACTGGCTGTGACGCAAACTGGCAGTCAGCTGAAGATAACTTATGACGGAGAACTCCCTCAAGGGAGTTCGGTCAAGGTAGCTGTTTGGACGGAAGAGCAGCAGCAAGATGATTTGAGGTGGTACACCGCTGACTCTCATCAGCAGCTAACCATTGATCTCTCCAAAACGCATAGGGCTTATGGTCTCTATAACATCCATGCTTATAATGAGCTTCAGGGGAAAATGATTGGCTTAAAAGCGGTCCAATACACCATAAAACTAGTGGAACCAGCTGTTACCATCAAAAAGAGACAAGATGATTGTTATGACGTTGAGATCAGCAATGTTGGGAAAGAAATCACCAGTTTTTCGCTGCCTGTTTGGACAGAGCATAAAGGTCAAGATGATATTTTATGGTATGCTGCTACAAAAGTAGAGGAAGGACGCTTTTTAGCACGCATTCAGCTTAAAAATCACCGCTACGAAACTGGTTTATACCAGGTTCATGTCTACGGACAAAGCAGCATCAGCGGAAAAATGGAAGGGCTGAAGGCGACGCATTTTGACATTCCAGAAACTAAGGTTACGATCAGTACCGCTGCCAAAGGAGATAGTGGCTTTTCGGTAAAAGTAACGGGTCAGCCAACCTATATCTCAGAAATTCTGCTGCCAACTTGGACCCAAAACAAGGACCAAGATGACATCAGCTGGTATACAGCCAAGAAGCAGCCAGATGGGAGTTTTCTTTGGGAGGTGTCGATTTCAAATCATCATTTTGAGACGGGGCTTTACCAGATTCATGCCTACGGCAAAGCGGCAGGAGATGGCCGCCTCATTGCCTTAGGTTCTACCAGCTATGACGTTCCGTCATTGCAAGTTAACGTTGACGTTTCAGACAAAGGGAATAATGTACTTGAGGTTACCATCACCGATGTTCCAAGCTATATCAAAGAGGTTATGGTTCCAATTTGGTCTGTCAAAAATGATCAGGATGATATTTCTTGGTACAAAGCCAGTAACATAAAAGATGGTCGTTATCAGCTACAGTTTAGTTTGGCTAACCATAAATACAACATCGGAGATTACGTGGTTCACGTTTATGGAAAGACCTCAACCAATAAGATGCTTGGCTTGACCAGTACGCAATACCATGTTCCAGATGTCGTGGTCTCAGTTCCGGCTAAATTTTCAGTTGGACAAACGATTCAAATCCAAGCCTATGCCACACATGAAAGCAATGGCTACTCCCTGTCAAATCATCAAGGCTGGATAGGAAGCGTTACAAATATTGCTAAAAACACCAATAACGCCATCGGGGGCTGGGAGTACCATGTCACCTATAACAATGGTGAGCAAAATGTTCATGTTTTGGAACAGGATCTACGCTATGTCCACCATGTTGCTCTCAAGGAGTACAACACTAAGATTCAGAATAACATCGCGCTTCAGGAAGCCTTTCGATATGCCAGCTCGCACCCAGATATTACCCTTTATCTGCCTCAAGGACGTTTCATGATTGGAAGTGACATCCAAGAAGAAGACTTAGGCCGAACAGATCAAAGCAACTACATCATCCTCAGTTCCAATACACAGCTAAGAGGACATGATAAGGGAACACGATTAATCGTTGATGGCACTATGCTTTGGTTTGGTTTGCCAACAGGGCCTAGGGGCATTGACGGGCTTTCCAACTTCGTGATGGATAATGTCCATATCGTGGCCAATGATTTAGTTCAAGGGAATTACTTTATGCTGATGGCTAATCATGGCAATAATTGGCTGATTAAAAACAGTAGCTTTACCATGGTTCAAAAAATGGGACGACACATTTTTGATTTAGGTGGTGTTCAAAACGCTGTTTTCACTAATAATCAATTTATTGGCTATGCCCCTAACCTAACAGGGGTTACAAGACTTCCTGACGGAGCCAATCTGCATGACTATTATGCAGAGGCTATTCAGTTAGACCGTTCGAATAATCAAGGAGGCTGGGATGCCTCTATGATTAAACGCCTTGACAGCAATTACATGGCTTATAATGCCATGGATCAAATGTCAAGCAATATTACCATCGACAGAAACCAATTTTTGCCTTATTATAACGCTGAAGGAAAATTAGTCGCTTATTCAGCAACCCTTGGTCAGCATTCCTCAGAAGTAGGAGATGTGATAATAACCAATAATCGATTTGTGGCAACCTTAGCCAAAAGATACAGCAAGCAAAACAATTCTTGGTTCATGCAGCCTATCCACTTTGTTTTAAGAAAAGGTGCTCAAAGCCGTGTAACAGGAAATCAGATTCAGGCCTAAAGATTATGGTTTAGGCATCAAAAGATAGGAAAATGATGACATTTTCTTGACAGTTTTTCAGTCATTGTGTATACTAGGTAGGAACGTGTAAAAATGTTACATTGAAATTGAGGGGAGTGAAATAAATGTCAAAAACAGTCGTACGTAAGAATGAATCACTTGATGATGCTCTTCGCCGTTTCAAACGCTCTGTAACGAAAGCTGGTACACTTCAAGAATCACGTAAACGTGAATTCTACGAAAAACCTTCTGTCAAACGTAAACGTAAGTCAGAAGCAGCTCGTAAGCGCAAGAAATTCTAAAGTGACTACAAAAAAGCCCATACACATTGCACCTCTTGTTAGATTGTCTCTAACTTTTGAGTGTGGTTTGTATGGGCTTTTTGATTTTTAAGTACAATTATTCCAAATAGGAACTTATCGAGTATTACCTTCAATCTAAAGATGACTAAAGCTTCTGCTGCAGCTGTTTCATTTTCTTTTTTTCAAAGGTCTTTTTTATGTTAAAATAGAACTAATTGCTAAATTAAGGAGAAACGATGAGATGTCAACGACGATTAGGAGTCATCAGGAAACGGCACAAACTTATGCAACTCAGCTGGCAACTGCCTGTCAGACCTTAACGGGGATCAGTGCAGCCAGTCAGGATACGCAAACGACCCTGCAAGGCAATGGCAGAGCCCATCACGTCATGACGGAAGCACAGACCTTAGCGACGAACATTAGCTCTTCTGTTTCAACAACCGCCAGCAATCTTCATTCAGTGGCGAGTGAGTTTGAAGCTGTCGATCAGGCAGAGGCAGATCGTTTTAGGAGTTAAGGATGACGAAAGGAGATCAGCTAAGGCAGAAGGAATTGGAACTGTCTGAACAGTTGGAAGACAAGGGAAGACAGCGAGGTCGAGCCGAACAACTATATAGCGATTTTGAATGGTATGCCAGTGATGCTCAGTTTTTAGAACAGCAGCTCCGAGAGGCTGCCTATCAAAGCAAATACGCTTGGCAGCTGGAAGATACTGCCAATCAAATGAGAGCTTCTAAGCTCCAGTTGTTCAATGATTTAACAGACTATATTGACAGGCTGAAAAAAGACGAGCGGTATATTGAAGATCAGCTGGATGTTCTTTATACTGAGAAGCAAAAGGCATTTTGGGAAGAAGAGGAGAAGCGTTATGGGTATTGATATGTTTTTAGAAGACTCTGAGACACAGAGTGCCAGCGTGGTCACCCAATGCCAGTCACAGCTGGAAGCCTATCAATCCCTGCAGACCGCCATTCAAACCTTTGCACAGGATACTGAGAGTCTACAGGGAAAGGCTTATGATTCAGCCCGAGACTTTTTCAACAGCGTCTTATTACCGTTAGCGCAGGGCGGTCAGCTGTATGCGGAGACCCCTATCACAAGCCATCACTAAGCTGCCAGCAGCCTATCAGGAAAGGGTAGATACCAAAAGCTGGCGAGAAGATGACTTGCTGGAAAAGATCAGACAAGAAGAAACCATGATTGCCCGCTTGGATGAGCTTAATACCTCCATCTCTCAGATGGAGGCCAGCAGTGAGCAAAAAAGCGCTCTCCGTCAGAATAACACAGAGTTACTGCGAGGGCACCATGCCAATAAGCGTGTCTATGAGACTATCCTGGAAGATTTACGTGCCTATGACCCTTATTCAGCCACTCTTTTTGATGATTTGGATAACATTGCCTCACAACTGACCATGGGTTTATCTCAGGTTAAAGGCAGTTGGAATGCGGCAGAAGGTGTTTTCAATACCCCAAGTAACCTCAGCTGGGTCACCTATCTCTCCGCCTATCAAGTCACCAAAGAGTTGACGGTGAGTAAAGCAGATAAGGCCTTTATCACCAGTCTGATGGCAGAGTATGGCTTTGACCTGAAGACGGCGCGGCAACTCTTGACTGTGAAGAAAGCGCTAGACAAGCAATTATCGAACTACAGCCAAAAGCAACGGGATTATGTCTTCCTAAGGCTTATAGGTGCCGTGTCTTATGATGGCGTCAAATGGGATGAGACGGCTGGTTATCTGACACCTTATTTTTCGGAAGATGTTGTCAGCAATCCCACA
Source organism: Streptococcus ferus DSM 20646 (assembly GCF_000372425.1). Lineage (GTDB taxonomy): Bacteria > Bacillota > Bacilli > Lactobacillales > Streptococcaceae > Streptococcus > Streptococcus ferus. The sequence continues at coordinate 110,895 of NZ_AQVD01000002.1, read as the reverse complement.
ACGGGTGAAACGCAGAAAAAGGTCAAGCCACTTTTAACAATCTTCCAAACGTTAGGGCTTAGTGAACAAGAAGTCAAACAGTTGACCTATAATCTGAGATTGCAGCATGCTTTGGCAAATGGTGGAAATACTATAAAGCAAATGCGCAATATTGATTTTAATGAAGGTTCTAATACCTACAAAAATGCGAAGGCTAAGTATAAAAATGCATATGGAACAACAAAAGGTTTTGAGGAGTTTTGGGACGAGCGCTTAAAGGCATACTCCAATAATGGGGCAGGGAATGCGGATTTCACCCACCAATCCATCACCATGGCAACCCACCTCAATTCGGCAAGCTTTCAGCTGTCTGACCTATATGGGGGCAGGGAGCAAGTCAAAGATTTATCAGGCTGGGAAGGGGATACCACCTATAATGCCAGTGATATGAAGCCAAGTATTGGCGAGGATGACTATAAGGCTGATTTAGACGCCGTTAATATCATTGCTCGAATGGATAATGGAGCCTCTTACAGCCAAGCCATGGCTTCTTACTACAATGACGTTACCCAAGGGTCGTCCGTCCGAGAGAAAGAATTTCTCAAGAATGAGGATTGGACTGAGGTCAAGGGAACTATTTATGCCAGCCTTGTTCCGGATGAGGTTCTTACCCAAGGGGATAAGGCTTCGAAAGCCTATGTTTCTGAGAATTATAAAGGTGTTTCACGATTTTTAGAACGTTTAGAAAGGGTAGCAGGAGAGTAGGAAGAGCTATGAAACGAAAAATAATTGGCATTTTAGTATTAGCGGCACTTGCTTTATCGGCGGGCATTTACTATCATTATGCTAGTCAGCCTAAAAATATCTTTGATGAATTGTATCAAGAGATGAAAGCGAATTATTTAGGTGAAAATATTTTTTATCAGATTAAAGATACTAAAATTAAGAATTATAAAATCTATGATAAGGATATGAATGAAACTGATAAATTTAAACCAAGTATTGAGTATCCAGATTATTATTTAAATGACCATAATCCTAATTTGAGAATAACTTTTAATTTATATCAAAAGAAAGGGCTTAATATCTATTTTGAAAAGCACATTGATTCCAAAGTGACAATGATTTTTAACGTTCGTTATATGACCATAAAGAAATATTTAAATACAAAAATTAGTTTAATTAACTCGAATAACTACATTGACAACGAATCAGAAGTGAAGTCTTATTTGAAAAAATATGGTATCACAACAAAAGACTTGGACGGGTATTATGACAAAATCGTCAATCAAAAAGTTCTGAAAGACTGGTGTTCGATTTACGACAGCAAGTTTTCACCGACTGATTACGGAGATGTGACCGTTAAAACCCAATGGGAAAATTGGTGATACCATTGCATTGGTCGAATGGATAAGGGAGCTTCTTACAGCCAAGCTATGGCTTCTTATAACAGTAATGTTACACAAGAGGAGAGTCTGTTCTAGTTGAGTCCCATTTTAGGATGTTTTCATTTTCATCATTAGCTAAAAAGAAAAGCGCTTCTCAGAAGCACTTTCTTTTATTTTTTAGCTAATAAATCACGGATTTCAGTTAGCAATTCTTCTTGTGTCGGAGCAGCGTCTTCAGCTTCTTCTTTTTTGCCGAATGACATTGCCTTGTTAGCTGCTTTGACGATAAAGAACAAAACAGTACCAACAATTAAGAAGTTGATCACAGCGCTCAGGAAGCTACCATAAGCCACACCGTTCCATGTTAACTGGGCAATGTTTTCAGCACCTGCAGCTTTCAAAGCTGGTGTCAGAAAGAGCGGTGTAATAACATCTTCAACGAGTGAAGTGATAATAGCTCCAAATGCCGCCCCAATAATAACAGCAACAGCGAGATCCAAGACATTCCCTTTAAACAAGAAATCTTTTAATTCCTTAATCATTAAACTTTTCCTTTCATATTTAATCGATTATTAATTATACAGGATAAACCTAGCTTTGACAATCGATTTGCTCTTTTTTCTTTAAAAAAACATAATTGACATCTTCATTTAAAGATGACATAATACAATAATATGAAAAAAATAAAGGGGAGGCTATGGCAACAAAACGACAATCGAAGAGTTTAGTCCGTAAACAAGAGATTATTCCCTTGCTTATTTTTGTGTTTTCGGCCTTTTTATTGCTGGCTTTTACAGGCGGGATTACCATTTTAACCAAGATGGTGCAAGAAACCTCTGCGTCTGTGACCAAAGTCATTTTTCCGCCTAAGAAAAAAACGGCTTCCTTTAAGAAAAATCAAGATGTACAGATCAAGGTTTCCAGCAATTCCAGCCTAGCGAAGTATGGCGGTTGGATTGGAAAGATTAAGCAAGTTCATTATCTGAAAGAGAAGAATACTTACCGCTATGATATCATTTTTGAAAATAAGAAAGTCTTAAAAAAGATGAAGGCCTCTGTCATACAAGCAAAGGAAAAAGCCAAGTACCAGGTTGGCGAAATTATCCAGCTCAAGAAATCAGCAGAGACCGATTTGGACGGTGCCAGTCTGTCTGATTACAAAGGGACAGCTGGTAAGGTCGATAATATTTCTCTTAATTACCGCAGTCAAGACGGTGGCTATAAGTATGATATTACCTTTGATGATGGGATTAAATATACTAATATCCATGAGCGTGATTTGTCTACTATCTATCAAGTCAAGTTGTCAGCGGATAATTCAGCCAGTCAGAATAATGAGGTGCTGCGTCAGGCTTTTGCCTACGCGAAGGATAATCCTGGAACGGTGCTGGGACTCCCTTCTGGAGAATTTAAAATTGGCAGTCAGACACCGGAGCAGGACTATCAACTGCTAAGTTCCGATACGGAGCTGCGGGGGAATAAGACGACCCTTTTGGTTGAAGGGACAGCCTATTGGTTTGGCTTGGCAACAGGTCCTGGAGCTGAAGATGGGGTAAAAAATTTCACCATGCGCAACATTGATGTTAAAGCTAGCGATTTAACCAAGGGCGATCACTTTATGATTATGGCTAATCATGGAACAAACTGGAAAATCATCAATAACAGCTTTACCATGGTTCATAAATCGGGCAGTCACATCTTTGATTTGGGCTCTGTCCAGAATTCCGTCTTTGACGGGAATCAGTTTGTGGGCTATGCTCCTGATTTAACCAATAAAACTAACGTTGCTGAAGGAGATGACCTGCACCTTTACTATGCCGAAGCTATCCAGTTGGATGCTGCAGAGAACACAGGTATGTGGGATGCTAATCTTATCAAGAATATTGATCCCAATTACGCGGCCAACAATGCCCAGCGCCACCTGTCCAGCAATATCGTCATTACCAACAATGCTTTCCTGCCTTACAAGGACAGCTCCGGCAAAATTATTGCTTACAGCGCAAGTATCGGTCAGCATTCTTCAGATGTCGGTCTCGTCAGCATTTACAATAACACCTTCACCTCATCCTTGGTGAAACAGATTGCTAAAAATGATTGGGTTTTAAAACCCATCCATCTGCAGTCTGACTATGCGAATGCCATTTACGCTAATACGATCAACTAAAAAATGAAAGGAGACTGGGTCTCCTTTTCAATTTACAAATGTTTTCAAAAATGTTAAAATGAAACATAAAACTTAAAATAGGTTTATTGTGTGGAGGTGGTGACTTGGCTGTTGATAAAGATCTGATTCAAGACATCAAAAATAATGTCAATATTGTTGATGTTATTGGTGAAGTTGTTTCCCTCACTAAATCTGGACATAATTATTTGGGCCTCTGTCCATTTCATAAAGAAAAGACGCCCTCTTTTAATGTTGTGGAAGATAAACAATTCTTTCATTGCTTTGGCTGCGGCAAGTCTGGTGATGTTTTTAAGTTTATCGAGGAGTACCGCAATGTTCCTTTTATGGAAGCCGTTCAGCTGGTAGCTGATAAAGCAGGGATTGCTCTGACTCTTCCGAGCACTTCTCAAAAGCCAAGACGTGAGCATCCTCATCAAAGCTTATTGGACATCAATCAAGATGCAGCTAAGTTTTATCACGCTGTTTTGATGACGACCACTATTGGTGAGCAGGCGCGTCAATACCTCTATCAAAGAGGGCTGACCGACGAGCTGCTAGAGTACTTCAATATTGGGCTTGCACCGGATGAGTATGACTATCTTTATCAGGCGATGTCTAAAAAATATGATGAAACTGCCATTAGCCAATCGGGACTCTTTAATCTGTCGGACAGTAATCAAGTTTATGACGCTTTCCGAAATCGTATTATGTTTCCCCTGACGGATGAATCTGGCCGTGTCATTGCCTTTTCCGGACGAATTTGGACCAAGGATGATGCGAAAAAGAAGTTAGCCAAGTACAAGAATACACGTGCGACACAAATTTTCAACAAGTCTTATGAGATTTATCACCTAGACAGGGCTAAAATAACAGCTAAAAAAGAACATGAGGTCTACCTTATGGAAGGCTTTATGGATGTTATTGCAGCTTACCGAGTTGGCATTACCAACGCAGTGGCCTCTATGGGGACTGCGTTGACGCCGGATCATGTCCGCCACCTGAAAAAATTTACTCAGAAAGTCATTTTGACCTATGATGGGGATGATGCTGGTCAGAATGCTATGGCGAAATCACTGGAATTGCTGAAGGGGATGACGGTTGAAATTGTTCGAATTCCTGGAAAGATGGACCCAGATGAGTACATCAAAGCGTCATCAGAAGAAGAACTCTACAAACTCCTAACCCAGTCTCGGATTAGCAGTGAGGAGTTTTGGATTCACTATCTCAAGCCAGAAAACACTGAAAATCTTCAGGCAGAAATTGACTATGTGGACCGCATTGCCAAGATTATCGCGGGCAGTCCCTCCATTACAGCCCAAAACACCTATATTAACCTGGTGGCTGATTTGCTGTCGCATTTCAGTTATTCACAGGTGGAGCAGGCGGTTAATAATCAGCGTCTGATGAAGCGCCAGCAAGTGGCTCAAGTAAGCCAGACTTCTGGACCGGTATATAGTGACTTGCCGGTGACCAAGCAGGTTAACGCCTTGCGAAAAGCTGAGAACCATCTTTTCCATCGTCTCCTGCACCATCCCTATCTTTTAAATGAATTTCGTAATCGAGAAACGTTTTCGTTTGAGACTAAGGAACTCGATATTCTATTTAAACTGTTAAAGGAAAGCGGGGAGATTGCGACCTACGACTTGGCTCAGCAAAGCCGAGAAGTTCAGGAAGCTTACTATCAGGTCTTGGAAGAACGCCTGCCTGATGAGGTTGCAGATGGAGAAGTGGCTCAGATAGAGCGACAGCGGGATCGATACTTGCAGCGTCAGGAAGTCGAAAAACAGAATAAGAAAATTCGCGACAGCAGCAACCAAGGAGATCAGGAAGGTGCTGTCAAAACATTAGAAGCGCTCATTGCACAAAAAAGGAATATGGAATAGAGGAAAAGATGGCTAAAAAAACAAATTCTAGTACATTTAATGTTCAAGTTGCTGATTTTATCCGTAACCACAAAAAAGAAGGAACTGCCGTTGACGATGATGTAACTGAAAAATTGGTTATTCCTTTTACACTGGATGCAGATCAAATCGATGATTTGTTAGAACGTCTGACTGACGGTGGTATTTCCATTACAGATAAAGACGGAAATCCTTCAACCAAGTATGTAGTTGAAGAAATTAAACCAGAAGAGCTGACAGATGAGGAGTTGCTAGGCAGTAACTCTGCTAAGGTTAACGATCCAGTTCGGATGTACCTCAAAGAAATCGGAGTGGTTCCTCTCTTAACCAATGAGGAAGAAAAAGAACTGGCAATTGCTGTAGAAAACGGTGATTTAGAAGCCAAGCAGCGTCTGGCGGAAGCCAATCTGCGCTTGGTGGTTTCGATCGCTAAACGCTATGTAGGCCGCGGGATGCAGTTTCTTGATTTGATTCAGGAAGGCAATATGGGGCTCATGAAGGCGGTAGACAAGTTTGACTATTCCAAAGGGTTTAAGTTTTCAACTTATGCGACTTGGTGGATTCGTCAAGCCATTACACGTGCGATTGCAGATCAAGCCAGAACCATCCGCATCCCTGTTCATATGGTGGAAACCATCAATAAACTGGTCCGTGAACAGCGTAACCTTCTGCAAGAACTAGGCCAGGATCCTACCCCTGAACAAATTGGGGAACGGATGGACATGACACCGGATAAGGTGCGTGAAATTCTCAAAATTGCTCAGGAACCCGTTTCTCTTGAAACCCCGATTGGAGAAGAAGATGACAGCCATTTGGGTGACTTTATCGAAGATGAAGTGATCGAAAATCCGATTGATTATACAACACGGGTTGTTCTTCGGGAACAATTGGATGAGGTGCTGGATACACTCACAGACCGTGAAGAGAACGTTCTGCGTCTGCGTTTTGGTCTTGATGATGGCAAGATGCGTACGTTGGAGGATGTGGGCAAGGTTTTTAATGTGACCCGCGAACGTATCCGACAGATCGAGGCTAAGGCTCTGCGCAAATTGCGTCATCCAAGCCGCAGCAAACAGCTCCGTGACTTTGTAGAAGATTAAGGTGAGGTTTTATGGCAGAAACACAGTACAGCCCCCAAGAGGTTGATAAACTAAAAGATAAGATTCTAGAAACCTTGGAGTTAGTCATCGATCCCGAACTTGGGATTGATATTGTCAATCTAGGTTTGATTTACGACATTCGCTTTGAAGATTCAGGCCGGACGGAAATTGATATGACTTTGACGACGATGGGGTGTCCTTTGGCAGACCTCATTACTGATCAAATTCACGATGTTTTGAAGGATGTGCCAGAAGTGACAGAAGTTGATGTCAAACTGGTCTGGTACCCTGCCTGGACAGTCGAAAAAATGAGTCGTTATGCTAGAATTGCACTCGGCATTAGATGAAAAGACTGAGATCTCAGTCTTTTTTTGTGAAAAAAGGGCTGATGTAAGAAAGATACTTAAAAAGATGAAATTCCAGCTTTTTTGTTGTAAAATAAGATATAACAGTTTGATAAGGAGAAAACGATGATTTTAATTACAGGAAGTAATGGTCAATTAGGAACAGAATTGCGTCACTTATTGGATGAACGCAAGCAGGAATATGTTGCTGTTGATGTTGCTGAAATGGACATCACAGATGCTGATAAGGTTGATGACGTCTTTTCACAGGTTAAACCAAGTCTAGTCTATCATTGTGCAGCATACACAGCTGTAGATGCGGCGGAAGATGAGGGCAAGGAACTTAACTATGCGATTAATGTGACCGGAACTGAAAATATTGCGCAGGCTTGTCATAAGTATGGGGCGACTTTGGTTTACATCTCTACGGACTATGTCTTTGATGGACAAAAGCCAGTTGGCCAGGAGTGGTTAGAAGATGATCAGCCTGACCCTAAAACAGAGTATGGCCGCACCAAGCGTCTGGGTGAGGAAGCCGTTGAAAAATACAGCGACCAGTTTTATATCATTCGTACAGCTTGGGTTTTTGGCAACTACGGCAAAAACTTTGTCTTTACCATGCAGAATTTGGCTAAGACGCACCCTAAATTAACCGTCGTCAGCGACCAACACGGACGTCCGACCTGGACACGTACCCTGGCAGAGTTTATGACCTATCTGGCAGAAAATCAAAAGGCGTTTGGCTATTATCATTTATCAAACGATGCCAAAGAAGATACAACCTGGTATGATTTCGCTAAGGAAATTTTGAAAGATACAGATGTTGAGGTCCTCCCTGTTGATTCCAGTCAGTTTCCAGCCAAGGCTAAACGTCCTTTGAATTCAACGATGAGTTTAGCCAAAGCCAAGGCCACCGGATTTGTTATTCCGACCTGGCAGGAAGCGCTCCAAGAGTTTTACAAACAGGATATCAAATAAACAATCAAAAGTTTAGAAAGGTTTTTCTAAGCTTTTTTATTATTGAAAAGCCCAGACGGCCACGTTTAATTCAAGCATCAGCTAGCGGTCATTAGCTGCACAGCAGATAACGTTTTCTTTTTCGCTTTTGCTGGCAAAATATGCTATAATGATAGGTGATTGTATTGTAAAATTGGGAGGTTTGTATGCGTCATGTCTTTATCATCGGAAGTCGCGGTCTGCCAGCAAAGTACGGCGGTTTTGAGACTTTTGTGGCGGAGCTTGTAAAGCATCAGCTGTCACAGGATATCCAGTATCATGTCGCCTGTCTCAGTGATAAAGACCATCACAGACACTTTACTTATGAAAACGTCGATTGTTTTACAATCAAGGCCCCCAAGTTGGGGCCGGCGCGTGTGATTGCCTATGACATGATGGCCATTCAGTACGCGCTTTCTATCGTCGAACGTGACCAGATTAAAAAGCCTATTTTTTATATTCTAGGCAATACAATCGGTGCTTTTATAGCACCTTTTGCACGAAACATAAAAAAAGCTGGCGGTCTTTTTTATATCAATCCTGACGGTTTGGAGTGGAAGCGGTCCAAATGGTCAAAACCCATACAAACCTATCTGAAATATGCTGAGAAATGTATGACTAAGTCAGCCGATTTAGTGGTTTCAGATAATGTCGGCATTGAAAATTATATTAAAAACACCTACCCTTGGTCTAAAACAACCTTTATCGCTTACGGGACAGATTTGTCTCCATCGGGGCTGATGCCTGGGGATACTAAAGTCAGACAGTTTTTTGAGCGTCATGCTGCCAAAGAGAAGGATTACTACCTGATTGTTGGCCGTTTTGTTCCTGAAAATAATTATGAAAAAGTGATTTCTGAGTTTTTGCGGTCAAAAACCCAGCGTGATTTACTCATTGTCTGTAACCATGAAGGCAATCCCTATTTTGAGGCATTACGCCAAAAGACGTCTTTCGATCAGGATAAACGCGTTAAGTTTGTCGGGACTGTTTACGACCGGTCCCTGTTGACTTATCTTCGGGAGAATGCTTTTGCTTATCTTCATGGTCATGAGGTTGGCGGAACAAATCCCGGTCTTTTGGAGGCTTTGGCACATACCGATTTGAATCTTGTTTTAGGTGTTGATTTTAACCAAAAAGTAGCCTTGGAAACCGCTCTCTATTGGTCCAAGGAGGATCACAGTCTATCTGCCTTAATCAATCAGGTGGATCAAGAAATTGATTTTTCATTATTAGGTCTGGCGGCCAAAAAACATATGGCAGATCAGTATACTTGGGAAAAAATTGTAGGAGAGTATGAGGCACTATTTTTAAATGAAAGTTAATATTCTGATGGCTACCTACAATGGTCAAGACTTTGTGGGAGAACAGATTGAAAGTATTCAAAACCAGAGTTTTCAAGATTGGACCTTGCTGATAAGAGATGATGGTTCAAGTGATAGAACACGTGATATTATTCAAGCATATGCTCAAAAGGACAGCCGTATTCGCCTGATTAATCCGGATAGTTTACAAAATCTTGGGGTTATCAACAGTTTCTATCACTTGGTCAAATATGAGACAGCGGATGTTTACTTCTTCAGCGATCAGGATGATATCTGGCTGCCTGAAAAATTAGAGAAGACCTTGGCGGCAGCTGCGTCAAAAGATCCTAGCAGGCCGCTATTGGTTTATACGGATCTTAAGGTCGTGGATAAGGAGTTGAACACTCTCCATGAGAGCATGATAAAGACTCAGTCTCACCATGCCAACACCTCGCTTTTACAAGAATTAACAGAAAATACCGTCACCGGCGGAACCATGATGATAAACCGAGAGCTGGCAGATAAATGGACCGTCACCCAAGATATTCTGATGCATGACTGGTATCTGGCTTTGTTGGCTAGTGCTTTTGGAGAATTGGTCTATCTTGATTTTCCAACCGAGCTTTACCGCCAGCATGAAGCGAATGTTCTAGGAGCCAGAACCTGGTCGAAACGGGTGAAAAACTGGCTGCAGCCCCATAAGCTGGTCAGCAAATATTGGTCGCTGATTTCGCAAAGTCAAAAGCAGGCTAAGCACTTATTAAGCCTAGATTTGTCTTCTGAGAACAAAGAGCTGGTAGAGGCCTTTGTCACGATTATGGACCAATCTCTGGCTCAGCGCTTTAAGAGCCTGAGAACCTATGGTTTTGCTAAGAATAGAACTTTTCACACCTTGGTTTTTAGAACGTTGATTATTACCAAATTTGGTTATAGGAGAACATAAATGAATTTATTCAGCAAAGAAAATAAAATCTTGTTGAAAGAACTGATTAAAACAGATTTTAAATTACGTTATCAGGGGTCGGCTATCGGCTATCTCTGGTCGATTTTAAAACCACTAATGCTTTTTGCCATTATGTATGTGGTTTTCATCCAATTCTTGCGTTTGGGCGGAGACATTCCTCACTTTCCGGTTGCCCTCTTACTTGCCAATGTGACCTGGTCCTTCTTCACCGAAGCGACTAATATGGGAATGGTATCCATCGTAACACGGGGAGACCTACTAAGAAAACTGAATTTTTCAAAACACATTATTGTTTTGTCAGCCATCTGCGGAGCAGCTATCAACTTTTTTATCAATTTGATTGTCGTTCTCCTTTTTTCAGTCTTTAACGGTGTTCAGTTTACATGGACGGTTATTTTTGCAGTCCCTCTTTTCGTTGAATTGTTCTTGCTGGCTACCGGCGTTGCCCTGATTTTAGCCACCTTGTTTGTTCGTTTCCGAGATTTGGGTCAGATATGGGAAGTTGTGCTTCAGGCTGGTATGTATGCGACACCGATTATTTATCCGATTACCTTTATTTCAAATACGAATCCGACAGCAGCAAAGATTGTCATGCTTAATCCTGTCGCTCAGATTATTCAGGATTTGCGCTACTTTCTTATTGATAAGGCCAATGTTCCTGTTTGGCAGCTCATTAATCATAAGTCCATCGTAGCCATTCCTTATATCCTTCCAGTCCTTATATTTGCGCTTGGTTTTTATGTGTTTAACAAGCAGGCTAAGAAATTTGCGGAGATTCTCTAATGTCAAACAATAATATTGCAGTCAAAGTTGATCATGTTAGTAAATATTTTAAACTGCCGACAGAAAGTACGCACAGTTTACGTACGGCGATGGTCAATCGTTTTCGTGGCATCAAGGGTTACAAGGAACAGCATGTGCTGAGAGATATTCATTTTGATGTCGAAAAGGGAGACTTTTTTGGAATTGTCGGCAGAAACGGTTCTGGGAAGTCAACCTTATTAAAAATTATTTCTCAGATTTATGTTCCTGAAAAAGGTACAGTGACCGTTAACGGCAAGCTGGTTTCTTTCATTGAGTTAGGTGTTGGTTTCAATCCTGAACTAACTGGACGTGAAAATGTTTATATGAACGGTGCGATGCTTGGCTTTACAACAGAAGAAGTAGATGCCATGTATGACGATATTGTCGAGTTTGCCGAATTAAAAGAATTTATGAATCAAAAGCTCAAGAATTATTCCAGCGGAATGCAGGTTCGTCTGGCGTTCTCTGTTGCGATTAAGGCAGAAGGCGATATTCTGATTCTTGACGAAGTTCTGGCGGTCGGTGATGAGGCCTTTCAGCGTAAATGTAATGACTATTTCTTAGAACGCAAGAACAGCGGTAAGACAACTATTTTGGTTACCCATGATATGGCGGCGGTTAAGAAATACTGTAACAAGGCCGTCCTAATTGAAGATGGTTTGGTTAAAGCCATCGGTGATCCAGATGATGTCGCCAATCAATATAGCTTTGATAACGCCGTGCCAGTTGAAACAACTGACAATAAGGAAGATGACGAGGAAGAAAAGCAAGAAGTCCTCAAGGTTGATAACCTTGAAGTGAAGCTGCTTTCCAAGTCTCCTATGACACCGAAAGAAACAATCATGTTTGACATTTCTTACGATGTTTTAGACGATATAGAAACACATATTGTTTTCTCATTGACGGATATTGATAGAAATATCTGGATTTACAATGATAATGCTTGGGATATCCCGACTCAGGGCAGCGGTCATAAGAAATACCGTTACACCTGCTCCATTCCAAACGTCAACGACCTTAAATTGAAACTTCAGGTTACTATTTTGGGGAAATCAAAAGAAATGCTTGCCTTTGCGAACACGGCCAATGCACCGCTTGTTGTGATCAATCGTGATGACATTCCTTTGGATGATTTATCTGCTTTGGATTCTGCTTCCGGAATTATTCAACGAAATGGGAAGTGGGACATTTTATCCGTCTAGATTTTTTAAGAAAGGAGCAGGGGATGCCTCTAACACAATCTTCTGTGACAGTCTCTATTATTTGTACTGTCTATAATAAAGGGAAATGGCTTACTCAAACGATTAACAGTCTCCTTGCTCAAAAAGATATTGCCTTTGAAGTAATCGTTATTGATGATGCTTCGACAGACAATTCTAGAGAAATCATCCAAGGGTTTGCGGAAAAACATAGCGATCAAATGGTTCTTCTCTATAATGAGGAAAATTTAGGAATTGCTGAAACTTGGAAAAAAGCATGTCTGGCTGCGAGAGGCCACTACATTGCTCGTTGTGACGGTGATGATTACTGGATTGATGATCATAAGCTAGCCAAACAAGTCCATCTGTTAGAACAAGATCCGGCATCAAAATGGTGCGGAACAGATATCAATTTTGTAGACAGCGATGGAACCATAACAGCAAGGAATGTTTTTGCGAATCATGTCGTTGAATTGGCTGATTCCTATGCTAAAATGCTTGCTACACGTGGTTTTACAGCACCATCCACCTGGCTTGTTGACCGTGAGCTTATGCTGACAGTCAATAGGATGTTGGATGAGGATATTCACACAGCTGATGACACCTTTAATCTCCAGTTAGATTTATTCAAACAGACGCATTTCGCTTTCCTGCCGGAAGCAACGGTAGCTTATCGCGTCAATGAAGGATCGGACTCACGTCCGCAACGTTTTGAGGGCTTGCAGGATCGTTTTGACCGCCTTTTAAAGACGCAACTCTACTATTTGGATAAGTATCCCGATACAGATGACAAGGACATTTTACGTCTCTTACTGGAACGTGTTAATGATTTTGAAAAGAATTTATCTCAACAAGACGTTATTCACTCACAACTCAATTCACAGCAGGTAACGGTTTATTTTGCGAATGAGGGACAAAGCTTTTCGCAGGAAAATGCACTTGTATTTCCTCTACGCTATCATGATAATATCTCATTTGAAGTTCCGGAGGATACGGTTACTTTACGAATTGACTTGTCAGAGCTGCCCAGTTTCTATCGCAGAGTCGCCTTAACGGATAGCGACTTTGGAACGGAAATTTTGCCAAATTCCTCAAATGGGGAGTTAATTGGCAATTATGTCATGTTCAAAGAAAATGACCCACAGCTTATCTATGATATTAGGGCTGTGACAAAGAAATCGTTTTGTTTAGCTTATACCATGTTTAATGTGGACGATATTAGGTCAGAAGACTATATTGCCAATATTTTATCACAGGACATTGTCAATTATAGAAAAGAATTATATGCTTTAAAGCCTTACAAGGCTGACTACCAACAAGCCTTGCAGGAGCGTGACCGCTATAAGGCTGAATTGGAAGAGATGGTTGTCCGATACAACTCTGTCACCCACTCTCGCCGTTGGACAATTCCGACAAAATTGATCAATCTATTCAGGAGAAGAAAATGAAAAGACTGCTGTTGTATGTGCATTTTAATAAATATAATCGTGTGAGTTCTCATGTTTACTACCAACTGACACAAATGCGCCCCTTATTTTCAAGAGTAGTGTTTATTACGAATAGCCATCTGTCTCAGGAAGATCAAGAAAAGCTGCAGGAACAGCACTTGATGGATGATTTTATACAGAGAGAAAATATCGGATTTGATTTTGCGGCTTGGCGTGATGGAATGAATCATATTGGCTTTGATAATCTGGATACCTATGATGTGATTACCGTTATGAATGACACCTGCTTTGGACCGTTGTGGGACATCAAAGATTATTACCTATCTTATGAGAAGCGCGATGCGGTTGATTTTTGGGGACTGACCAACAACCGTGCCACCAAGCAATTTAAGGAACATATCCAAAGCTACTTCATCACCTTTAAACAGGCGGTTATTCGGTCAGAGGTTTTTCACGATTTTTGGGAAAACATCCAAAACCATACCGATGTTCAGCGTGTGATTGATGATTATGAAACCCAGGTCACAACCACTCTCTTAGATGCTGGTTTTAAGTACGATGCAGTATTTGATACTACTCAAGAAGATGCGTCGCATATGCTTCATGCAGACTTTTCCTACTATAATCCAACAGCCATTTTGAATCATCGGGTCCCTTTTATCAAGGTCAAGGCCATTGACAACAATCAGCATATTACCCCCTATTTGTTGAATGACATTCAGCGTATCTCAGATTATCCGATTGATCTAATTGTTTCGCATATGTCAGAAATTAACTACCCTGATTTCCGCTATTTGCTGGGACATAAATACATTAAGGAAGGAGAAGCAGTCGATTTAACCAATCAAAAGATTGCCGTTCACCTTCATGTTTTCTATGTGGATCTGCTCGAAGAGTTCTTAACAGCCTTCAAACAATTTCATTTTTCTTATGATCTATTTATAACGACAGATAGTGATGATAAGAAAGCTGAAATCGAAAAGATTCTGGCAGCAGAGGCACAAGAAGCTCAAGTTTTTGTCACGGGAAATATCGGACGTGATGTGCTTCCGATGCTGAAATTAAAGGAATATTTGTCTGCCTATGATTTTGTTGGACATTTTCACACCAAAAAATCGAAGGAAGCTGATTTTTGGGCAGGTCAATCATGGCGAGAAGAATTAATTGACATGCTGATTAAACCGGCGGATCATATTTTGGCGGAATTACAGCGTAATCCCAAGATTGGCTTGGTGATTGCGGATATGCCGACTTTCTTTCGTTACAACAAAATTGTGGATGCCTGGAACGAACACCTGATTGCACCAGAGATGAATAAGTTGTGGCATGAGATGGGACTAGCCAAAACGATTGATTTCAATGCTTTTCACACTTTTGTCATGAGCTACGGCACTTATGTTTGGTTTAAGTACGATGCTCTAAAACCTTTGTTTGACTTGGATTTGACAGATCAGGACGTTCCTGAAGAACCGCTGCCGCAAAACTCCATTTTACACGCGATTGAACGCCTGCTGATTTATATTGCTTGGGCAGAACACTATGACTTTAGAATTTCGAAAAATCCAGTTGACTTAACCCCTTTTATTGACAATAAGCTGTTGAATGAAAGAGGTAGTTCTGCTCCGAATACTTATGTCGACTTTAATCATATGGGAGGAATTAAGGGAGCTTTTAAATATATCTTTATTGGTCCGGCCAGGGCTGTGAAATATATTATCAAGCGTTCCCTTCAAAAAATGAAATCATGAACAGTGAAAGTTGGAAAACAAATATAAGCAAACTGAAAGATTTTTTTACCAGTGAAGCAGCTATTATCAGTTTGGTAACTGCTGGTCTATTCTTCTCGTCAAGCGTCAATTTATTGTATTCGGATAGATTAGGAATAGATCCTATTCTGGTTGCTCTTTTTAATATTCTCTTTATAATATGTGAGTCTTATCTCCTATATACTATAAGAGCAACCTTTAATTTTTGGCTTTACGTGAAAATTGGCGCGTCCTATCTGATCTATTTGTTGCTAAGTTATTTTCTTTATGCCACCCAAAATATTAATAACGTGGCCTTTGATTACTTAGACATCTCTAAGGTTTTTAGAGAAAATGGCTATACCTTTAACTTATTCCTGATTCTGGGACTGACCTTAGTCTTCTTTTTCTTCGATAAGTATCTTAAGAAAAGCGCCTTCTTTCTAAAAAGTCAGGTATCAACAAGAGAAAATTTCTTTATTTCTCAAATTATGGTATCTCTGTTTGTAACAGATACAAAGTTTAAATCATTGCTTAATACCAGTAGCTTTTTAAAAGTAGAGCAAGAGAATCTGGTTCATTCCCTCTTCAGTTTTGCCTTTCTCTTTATTCTGTTTTCTTTTCTGTCCTATCTCTTTGTAAAGGGAATTAGTGATCTCTTTAGATACAGGGCAAGTCTGAGTTCAGCATTCACGATCAGCCTCTTGATGGCTATTATCTTTAACTATACCATTCAATTGGGAATCCTTTTGAAAGGTGCTTTGCTCAACCGCTATATTTTTCCTGGAGCAACGGCTTTTCAGATTCTGATACTGACTTTGCTGTTTTTCACCATTTATCTCCTCATCAATAAGTTTTTGATTTCCACCTATTTGTCACTGATTATTGGGACGATTTTATCCATTGTTAATTATGTGAAGTTTACCATGCGGGGAGAGCCGCTCTTATTGAGTGATTTTAAGTGGCTGAAGCAGTTTGACTTAGTGCTCAGTTTCGTTAGTATGACCTATATTTTCTATGCTTTCTTATTCCTATGCTTTTTGGTTATTACTTATATCTATTTAAGGAAGAAGGTTTTCTATCAGCCAATAACAGACAGCTGGAAACGGAGATTGACAGGGATTGTTGCTGTTTTTGCTACCTTATTGATCATCACGGGTGCATTACAGACTGGTAAAAATAAAAAAATTATGGACGGCGTACCGGTTTTATCCACCCTGAATAATTTTAATGATGTGAGCTGGATGGGCCATGCCACTAATGCCAGAATGAAATCTTTGGTTTATGTTTGGTTTAAACAGGCTACGACACCTATTATGGAAAAACCGAGCAATTACAGCAAGGAAAATATTGAAAAAGTCTATCAGAAATATACTAAGTTAGCAGCTGAGATAAATAAATCCCGTGAACAAAATATCGAAGATCAGACAGTCATTTATGTATTGAGTGAAAGTTTGGCAAATCCGGACAGGATTGATGGCGTCACCTTATCGAAAGATGTGATGTCCAATATTACTCGGGTACAGGAAAAAACCACGAGTGGTTTGATGAAATCAGATGGCTATGGTGGTGGAACTGGAAATATGGAATTTCAGTCCTTAACAGGCCTTCCTATGTACAATATGTCTACAGGGGTAGCGACGCTATACACAGAAGTTGTTCCTCAAATGAAAGTGATTCCTTCTATCAGTGATCAATTTGCGAGTGCTGACCGCTATGCCGTTCATTTGGGAGACGCCAAAACTTACTCAAGAGCTGATGTTTATAAGAAGTTAGGCTTTGATCATTTTATTGCGGCAGCGGGTACGGATGAAAAAGCAAGTAATATTAAAAAGGTTGGTTTATTCCCGAGTGATGCCTCAACCTATGAGAACGTGTTAGCTAAGATTAATGACAAGAAGAGTCAATTTTTCTCAGTTATCACCTATCAAAATCATGTACCTTGGTTATATGGTAAGCCAGAGACAGTGTCTGGTACGGGTGATCAGTTTTCAGATGCGGAAAATTCTCAACTTTCTAATTATGCTCGATTGCTTTACCAGACAGATATTGAAACCAAAGATTTTCTTGATAAACTCAGTCGAATAAATAAAAATATTACGGTTGTTTTCTACGGGGACCACCTACCTGGATTTTACCCTAGCTCCGCTTTCCAGAACAATCCTGAGAGTCAATATCAGACGGATTATTTTATCTGGAATAATAAGAAAAATACAAAATTAAATTATCCTTATGTCAATTCTAGTGATTTTACAGCAGTACTTCTAGCAGCGACGGATTCCAAAGTCACGCCTTATCAGGCTCTTCTTACCCAGGTTCTGAATTACGCGAGTGTTGATAAAAAAGAGTTAACGGCTAAGCAAAAAGAAATTGCTGATGACTTAAAACTGATTGAATATGACATCATTTCAGGTCGAAATTATATCAGCACAACCAAGCACTTTTTTAACAAGGATAATTGAGGAGAGAAGATGAAAAATTTAAAGTTTTACCTTTACTATTTTGCGATCAGTTTGATTTTTACAATCCAGTCTGTGGTTTATATTAATGACCCTGGAGATCAGACGAGATTTGCGGCTACTGCTCGGGAAATTGGTTATGATTATCTAGGTTATGCTGTAACAAGGTATTATACTTGGAGCAGCCGCTTGTTGATTGAATCTGCAACAATGTTTTTTTCCGTCCATCACAGAATATTTACTTGTGTTTTATTCCTTTCAACATTCTTATTATTCTACGGACTTGATAAAATTTTGTTTGCTAAGGGGCAATACCCTCTTTTAAGGTACGGATCACCTCTTTTATTCCTCTTATTGTTTCCAAGTAGTTTTTATACAGGTGCGGGCCTTATCGCAACGGTTACCAACTATTATTTTCCTTTAATAACGCTGGTATTAGCTTATTTATTGGTACAATCGCATAAGAAATCACTTTTAGTGCTGGCAATCTTCCTTCAAATCTTTTCTGTTATGCAGGAGCAATTGGCAGTTGTGGCATTCCTCTTTTACCTCTTTTTAGTAATCAAGGATTATCTAAACCATTCCTCTATTGATTACAAGAAGATTGGCTTTGCACTCATTTCTTTGGCTGGTATTATCTCTGTCAAACTGTCACCGGGAAATGCTATCAGAACCGTTAAGGAAACGGCAACATGGTACCCAGAATTTAAGAATATGGGAATTGTTGAAAAGATTTATAAAGGTTTCATGAATACCAATAATATTCTCTTTTCAGGACCTAATCTGTTGTATGTGATGTTCTTATTGGTGCTCGTGTTGCTGATTGTGGCTGCCCTCAAGAGACACCTGGCTTCTCTGGTCATAGCAAGCGGTCTGTTCTTGTTACTGATTTTAAATTATTTGAACTTCCCAACACTTTTGTCAACTATTCAGAAAATCAATCCGGAGTTTTCAAAATTTTCGGAGCTCTTAGGAAATAAGTACGCTTTTATATATCCTGTTTTAATCTATACAAGCTTGCTCTTTCTATTAGCCTATCTGGTTTTAGATTTATTAGATTACAGTCAAATAGGAATGACAGCCAGCTTCTTATTGGTAGCAGCTTATATTGGGCGTATGTTAGTTTCTTTATCGCCAACAATCCACGCTTCTGGTGTCCGTACCTTCCAACCGGTTGTGTTTGCTGTATTCCTTGTTATTATCATCCTTTTAAAGGAAGTCTACAGAGTTCTGAGCCCTAGAGATGCTGCTGTAAATGAAGCAGAGCATGTTTAGTTTCTATTCTGAGAGAGGCTCAGTTGCCGACACAGTCATTATTATTTACCGCTAATGAAAGATGATACTGCTATTATGAAAAAATTATCAATCGTCGTTCCTTGTTATAATGAGGAAAAAACAATACGCCCGTTTTTGGAAGCCTGTCAAAGGGTTGAACACCAGATGGCTCCTGATGTCTTATTTGATTATCTTTTTGTCAATGACGGGTCAAAAGATGAGACACTGGATACCTTGAGAGAAGTTGCGAGACTTTACGATAATGTTCACTATTTCTCATTCTCAAGAAATTTTGGGAAAGAAGCAGCCCTACTAGCAGGTTTAGAGGCAGCAGATGGTGACTTTGTGACCGTAATGGACGCTGATCTTCAGGATCCTCCTGAGTTGCTTGTAGACATGTATCAAAAGATTCAAGAGGGATATGATGTTGTGGGTACCAGAAGATCTGACCGAACTGGCGAACCCGCTATCCGATCATTTTTTGCCAAGACCTTTTATTGGCTAATCAATAAAATTTCAAGTACAGAGATGGTTGACGGTGCCCGTGATTTTCGTTTGATGACACGCCAAGTTGTTGACAGTATCTTGGAATTGAATGAGGTGAATCGCTTTTCAAAAGGGATTTTTGCCTGGGTCGGCTACAATGTCTATTACATCTCCTATGAAAATCGTGATCGGATTGCTGGGGAGACCTCATGGAGTTTTTGGAGTCTGCTGCGCTATTCCATGGATGGTTTTATTAACTTTTCTGAAGCCCCTTTGAATATAGCGACATGGACCGGATCTATTTCCTTCATTGTGTCTATTTTCGGGATTTTATTTATCGTGTTCAGAAAACTTTTGTTTGGTGATGCGGTGACAGGATGGGCCAGTCTCGTTTCGATTATTCTCTTTATTGGAGGATTGCAATTGCTGGCTTTAGGTATCATTGGAAAATATATTGCCAAAATTTTCCTAGAAACCAAAAAAAGACCTGTTTATATTATTAAAGAAAAGGGTTGATTAGGATAAGAGCTGAGGAAACTTGGCTCTTTTTTTCTTTTTTGTCGAATAAGAAAAATGTGACACAAAAAAGAAAAAGGAGATTTTTATTGAAGAAAGTCAAATCAATGCTTTTTGCCACTTGTCTTTTAGGTGCTTTAGCCTGTTCACAGCATGCTCAGGCAGATTCAGGTGGTGCCAGTCTTTCCATCAGTAATTACAATGAATTTGCAGGTGTTTTTGATGTTAATGCCTTGGCTCAAGAAGGCGGAAAAAGCATCAAAGAGATGAGAGTAGCCGTTTGGTCTGAAGAAAACGGTCAAGATGATTTGAGATGGTATTCACCAGCGGTTTATGGCAATCAGGCTAATCTTCATGTTGACGTCAGCAATCATGGGAATAGAGCCGGTTCTTATATCACGCATGCTTATGTCACCTATACAGACGGCAGCAGCGAAGGAAAGGACTTGGGCAAGCAAAAGATGTCACTCTCAAATCCAACCGTCAATGTAACTGAAAAAACAATCCAACTTAGCTCCAAGATAAAACCTGCGGGGAATGGTCAGCTGGCTGTGGCTATCTGGTCAGAAGTAGGCGGTCAGGACGATTTGAAATGGTATTCCTTGGATGCCAATGGTAATCTCACAGTGCCTATCACCAATCACAAGGGGGATGGCAATTACCATATCCACACCTACCTCAATCAGGATAATCAATCAATAGGAGTAGGAGGTCAGGTTGTTCAGGTGACGCAGCCGAAATTAGGCAGTCAGATTGCCAAACTCTCTGATACGAGTTATGAACTGACTGTCACCAATGTTCCCGGTCACATCTCTTCTGTTACGATTCCGGTTTGGTCTGATAGTAATGGTCAGGATGATATCGTGTGGTATCAGACCGAAAAAGTGGATGTTTCTACCTACAAGGTCAGGGTTCCTTTAAAGAAACACGGTTTTGCACTAGGACGCTATCAGGCACATATTTACGGGAATAACCAAGCCACTGGCAAGCTAGAAGGTTTGTCGACGACAGGCTTTGATGTGACTCAGATTGTCAATTATGAAAATCCTGTCGGAACCATTTCAAATGTTAATGCTGCAAAGGGAACGTTTGATGTTGTCATTTCTGAAACAGACCATTCAAAACGGATCAAATCAGTTGATGTGGCCATCTGGTCTGAAGCTAACCAAGCCAATATGGTTTGGTATAGCTCCAACAAAGTAAGCAACGGTAAAGTGAGTATCACAGCCGATATTCAAAAACATGGCAATAAATCAGGCAGCTATAACAGTCATGCCTATGTGACTTTTATGGATGGCAGTCGGGCAGGTTATATCTTGCCCACTCAACAGATGACTCAGCTTAACCTTAATCAGGCACCAGCTCCTAAAATCACGGCCTATATCAACGAAGCTAATACCTATCCTGTCGGTCAGTGTACTTGGGGAGTTAAACAACTGGCCCCTTGGATCCCCAACTGGCTAGGGAATGGCGGTCAGTGGACTGCTAATGCGCGTGCAAAAGGTTTTCGGACAGGCAGTACGCCCAAAGTCGGTGCGGTTGTATCTTGGGATGATGGCGGTTATGGTCATGTCGCCTATGTTACGCATGTTGAAAGCAATAATCGTATTCAAGTGAAGGAGGCCAATTATAAAAACCAGCAATACATTGCAAATTTCCGAGGCTGGTTTGACCCAACGGCGCCTTATTTGGGACGTGTCAGCTATATTTATCCTGATTAAGTCAAGCAACAGAGCCTAGGCTCTGTTTTTTGTTTGAAAAGCAGGGGAAATTCTCCTATAATGAAGTCAGCAAGACTAAAGGAGGAGAACAATGGAAGCCTATACATTAATTAATGGTGTTACGATTCCCAAAATTGGATTTGGGACTTGGCAAATTCCCGAAGGTTCAGAAGCCTATCAAAGCGTTTCCTATGCCTTAGAAGTTGGCTATACGCATATTGATACAGCCCAAATTTACGGCAATGAGGTCAGTGTTGGTAAAGCGATTGCTGACAGCAACTTAAAGCGTCAGGATATTTTTTTAACAACGAAAATTTGGAATGATAAGCATTCTTACGAGTTGGCCAAGGCCTCTATGGATGAATCGCTGAAAAAATTAGGGGTTGACTATTTGGACTTGGTCTTAATCCACTGGCCCAATCCTAAGCCTCTTCGTGCCAATGAGGCCTGGAAAAAAGCCAATGCAGAAACCTGGCGGGCCATGGAAGAGTACTATGAAGCCGGAAAAATCAGAGCGATTGGGGTTTCTAACTTCATGCAGCATCACCTAGAAGCTTTATTCGAGACAGCTCGGATTAAGCCCATGGTGAATCAGATTCTTTTAGCGCCTGGCTGTCCTCAGGACGATTTGGTTTCTTTCTGCAGACAGCATGATATTCTGCCGGAAGCCTACAGCCCTCTGGGAACAGGCAGTATTTTCTCCAATGAAACGGCTAAAGAAATAGCAGCCAACTATGGCAAGTCGGTTGCCCAGATTGCTCTGAGGTGGTCGCTGCAGAAGGGCTTTTTGCCGTTGCCAAAATCCGTCACTCCGAAAAACATCCTCTCTAACTTAGCTATTTTTGACTTTGATTTGACAGATGAGGATATGGCAAGATTGGACCGTATCACAGGAGGTAAGGTTCAGTCTAATCCAGATGAACGAGACTTCTAAAGTAAAAAGAAAGGCTCCCCTTTCTTTTTTTGATCCCCTTAATGAAAGGCCGGTAGTGAAAAATTGTTTGACAGGGTCTTTTGTGATAAAGTGAAGTCATGAGAAAAAAAGGAGACAGATATGGTTAAAGAATATGATTATATTGTTATCGGTGGTGGCAGTGGCGGGATTGCCTCTGCTAATCGGGCGGCCATTTATGGGGCAAAGGTGCTATTGGTTGAGGCTAATGACATTGGTGGCACCTGTGTTAACCGTGGCTGCGTCCCCAAAAAGGTCATGTGGTACGGGGCACAAGTTGCTGAAGCCATCCATCGATATGCTCCAAGTTATGGTTTTGATGTGACGGTTGACCGATTTGATTTTAAGGCGTTAAAAGCCAATCGTGAGGCCTACATCGACCGTATTCATGCTTCTTATCAAAAAGGATTTGAGAAGACTGGAGTAGAGTACCTAAAGGCTTATGCTCGGTTTGTTGATGCCCATACCATTGAAGCTGGGGGAGAACTTTATAGAGCACCTCATATTTTGATTGCAACAGGCGGTCATGCTCTCTATCCAGATATTCCTGGCAGCCAGTATGGCATGACCTCAGATGGCTTTTTTGAATTGGACGAGCTGCCGAAACGGGTAGCAGTTGTGGGAGCAGGTTATATCGCGGTGGAATTGTCAGGAGTGCTGAATGCTCTGGGAAGCAAAACCCATCTTTTTGTTCGCAAAGACAGGCCCCTGCGGCAGTTTGATCGGGACATAGTAGCTAGTTTGCTGGACAGTATGGAAGAAGACGGTCCTAGCTTCCATCCTTTTTCAATCCCCAAAGAATTGGTGCAAAATGAAGACGGCAGTCTGACTTTATTTTTGGAAAATGGTGAGTCTTATGAGTTTGACGCAGTCATTTGGGCTATTGGCCGCAAACCCAATGTTGCTGGCTTTAACCTTGAAAAGACAGGCGTGGCACTTAACGAAAAAGGTTTTATCAAAACAGATGCCTATGAAAACACAACGATTGAGGGCCTTTATGCCTTAGGCGATGTGAACGGCAAGAAGGAACTAACTCCTGTAGCTGTTGCCGCTGGCCGTCGTCTGTCAGAGCGTCTTTTCAATCATAAACCGGATGAAAAGCTGGACTACACAGACATTGCTACTGTTATTTTCAGTCATCCGGCTATAGGGACGATTGGCCTGACAGAAGAAGAGGCTCTTGCAAGATATGGTCGGGAATCAATCAAGGTTTACCAATCTAGTTTCACCTCCATGTACACTGCGGTGACGGATCACAGACAGATTTGTAAGATGAAACTGGTTGTTCAGGTAGAAGAGGAAAGAATTATTGGCTTGCATGGTATTGGATACGGCGTTGATGAGATGATCCAAGGCTTCGCGGTTGCTATTAAGATGGGGGCGACAAAAGCTGATTTTGATCGCACCGTAGCAATTCATCCAACCGGTGCAGAGGAGTTTGTCACCATGCGTTAAAACCTCCTCGGACAGATAACTAAAAACCTTGTTTCTATTATAGAAATAAGGTTTTGGTTTCACCTCTCTCGAAACTAATTGGCAGCCTGAGTGGTAGCTTCTGCAGCCTGCGTCACGGCATCGCTTTGACCGGTATTGCTATCTGACGCAGAGGAATCATCAGAGGCGATCGTCGTAGCTGCTTGATTATTACTGTTATTGCTGGCGTTTTGGTCTTGGTTGGCAGCCGCATCAGTGCTGGCAGAATTGTTGCTGTCGACTTCCTTGATAATGGTTGTCTTTGTGGAAGTACCGCTATCCTTGGATTTGCTGTTGCTGTTAAAGTTATAAATAGTGATTAGGGCTGTGATAATCCCCAAGGTACTGGCCGTAATAGCAATCGTCTTTTGGAGGGCTGTCAAACCCGTTTTGATATGTTCTTTAGGATTTTTACCTGTTTTCTTGGCAGATTTAGTCGTGGTTTTTTGACGTCGAGAATATTGATTAGCCATAATGCCTCCTTTTTTGAATGATATTATACCCCTTTTCACTTAAAATGTCATAAAAAAATCGTTAGCTATATTTTAGAAGTCCTTTAAAATGTGATATAATGGGTTCCGATTGAAGAAAAAGGTAAGGCAATGATATATTTTGATAATTCGGCCACAACCATCCCCTATCCGGAAGTTCTAAGAACCTATCAGGAAGTGGCGTCAAAAATTTGGGGGAACCCTTCCAGCCTGCACCGCTTGGGAAGTCAGGCCGGTCAATTATTAGAGGCTTCTCGTCAGCAAATCGCAGCTTTGCTGGCTAAGCAACCGAATGAAATCTTTTTTACATCAGGAGGAACCGAAGGGGATAACTGGGTTCTTAAAGGCGTTGCCTTTGAGAAGCAAGCCTATGGCAATCACGTGATTGTCTCAGACATCGAGCATCCAGCCGTGAAAGAATCAGCAAAATGGCTGGTCAGTCAGGGGTTTGAAATAGACTATGCGCCTGTCAATAAAGCAGGCTTTGTGGATCTAAAGGCCTTAGAGCAGCTGATCCGGCCAGAAACCATCCTTGTTTCTATTATGGCAGTCAACAATGAGATAGGGGCTATCCAGCCCATCAAGGCTATCTCGGATCTTTTGGCTGATAGACCAACCATTTCATTTCATGTGGACGCTGTACAGGCTATTGGAAAAATCCCGCTGGAAGACTATCTGACAGACCGTGTTGATTTTGCGACCTTTTCAGGGCATAAATTCCATGCACCGAGAGGTGTTGGTTTTATCTATAAAAAAGCAGGTAAAAGAATCACGCCCCTTTTAACAGGAGGAGGACAGGAAAGCGATCTGCGTTCAACGACTGAAAATCTAGCTGCTATCGCAGCCATGGCAAAGGCACTGCGTCTTGTATTTGATAAAGACGCAGCAAACCTGAGTAAAATCGCTGCCATGAAAGAGCGCCTCTTTAATGAGCTCAGTCGATATGAGGATGTCATTCTATTTTCGGCCAATCAAGATTTTGTGCCTAATATTGTGACTTTTGGTGTCAAAGGAGTCAGAGGAGAGGTCTTGGTTCATGCCTTTGAAGAGCATGATATCTATATTTCCACAACGAGTGCCTGTTCTTCCAAGGCTGGTAAGCCGGCAGGGACACTGATCTCTATGGGAATCCCCAAGTCTCTGGCGGAAACAGCTGTCCGAATCAGTCTAGATGACGATAATGACATGGAGCAGGTTCAGCAGTTTCTAACCATTTTTAAAGAGATTTATCACAAAACAAGTAAAGTAAGGTAAACGATGCAGTATTCTGAAATTATGGTGCGGTACGGTGAGCTGTCAACAAAAGGCAAAAACCGGATGCGCTTTATCAATCAATTAAGACGTAATATCCAGTCTGTTTTATCAATCTACCCCCAAGTGACGGTAACCGCAGACCGTGATCGGGCCCATGTCTATCTGAACGGGACAGATTATGTTCCTGTTGCAGAGTCACTCAAGCAAATCTTTGGCATTCAAGCCTTTTCTCCCTCCTATAAGGTTGAAAAGGAGATGAGTCTGCTGAAAAAAGCAGTTCAGGAGATTATGCTGGGCCTCTATCAGGAAGGCATGACTTTTAAAATTTCAAGTAAGCGAAGCGACCACTCGTTTGAATTAGATAGCCGAGACCTCAATCAGGTATTGGGGGCAGCTGTTTTTGAAGTTTTGCCGACCATTCAAGCCCAGATGAAGCAGCCAGACATTACCCTGAAAGTTGAAATCAGAGATGAAGCGGCCTATCTTTCTTATGAGAATATTAAGGGAGCTGGTGGCCTTCCCGTGGGAACATCCGGTAAGGGAATGCTCATGCTGTCTGGAGGCATCGATTCACCAGTAGCAGGCTATCTGGCACTGAAACGAGGGGTGGCCATTGAGGCTGTTCATTTTGCCAGCCCGCCTTACACTAGCCCGGGAGCCCTGAAGAAAGCTCAGGATTTGACCCGAAAATTAACCAAGTTTGGCGGTCAGATAAGCTTTATTGAAGTACCTTTTACTGAAATTCAGGAGGAAATCAAGGCAAAAACGCCTGAATCTTATCTGATGACCTTAACTCGCCGCTTTATGATGCGGATTACAGATGCGATTCGCCAGCAAAGACATGGCTTGGTCATTATCAATGGTGAAAGTCTTGGTCAGGTAGCCAGTCAAACGCTGGAGTCTATGCAGGCCATTAATGCCGTTACCAAGACACCTGTCATTCGGCCAGTTGTGACCATGGATAAGCTGGAAATTATTGAGCTTGCCCAGACCATCGACACCTTCGAGATTTCCATTCAGCCCTTCGAAGATTGCTGTACGATTTTTGCTCCTGACCGTCCTAAGACCAATCCCAAGTTAAAGAATGTGGAGCAATATGAGGAGCGCCTTGATGTTGATGGCTTGGTGGCGCGTGCTGTTGCTGGCATCACCGTAAGTGACATCGGTCCAGAGCTGGCATCGGATCCAGTAGACGACTTAATTGCAGATCTCTTATAAAAACTTGATTTTTAATCAGGTTTTTTCCTATTTTAGCTGTATTTTAGTGCTATAATGGGGTCATGGAGGTTGGAGAGATGTTAAAGAAAAGTAGTTTTGAAAATCTTGTGCTATTTTGCATAGCCCTTATCGTGCTGTGCCTGCTAGCTGCTGGTATTTTTGATGTTTTCACTAGCAGAAAACAGTCAGGTGCCTCATCAAATCAGACACATACTGCGCGAGTCATGGCTAATGGAGATATCCTTTATCATGATATTCTCTACACTAGTGCACGCCAAGAGGATGGGTCTTATGATTTCAATCCCTATTTTGAGTATGCCAAAGATTGGATTTCAAAGGCAGACTTGGCGATCGGTGACTTTGAAGGGACGATTAGTCCAGACTTCCCTTTGGCGGGCTATCCACTTTTCAATGCTCCAGCAGAAGCTGCTCAGAGCATGAAAGATACGGGTTATGATGTGGTTGATTTAGCGCACAATCATATTTTGGATTCTCAGTTGTCTGGTGCCTTAAACACAGCTAAGACCTTTAACGATTTAGGCCTTGATACGATTGGGGTCTATCGCAAGGATCGTGCCAAGGAAGGTATTCTGATTAAGAAGGTCAATGGGATTAAGATTGCGATACTCGGCTATGCTTACGCCTATAATGGTATGGAGTCCAACCTGACGACAGAGGAGTATGAAGCCCATCTGTCTGACCTTGATGAGAAGAAAATTAAGGCAGACCTTAAGAAGGCTGAACAAGAGGCTGACATCACCATTGTTATGCCGCAAATGGGGGTCGAATATCAGCTGGAACCAACAGCGGAACAAGTTAAACTCTATCACAAGATGGTCAACTGGGGAGCTGATGTCATTTTCGGCGGTCATCCCCATGTTGTTGAGCCATCGGAAACGCTGAAAAAAGATGGGCAAAAGAAATTTATTATCTACTCCATGGGTAATTTTCTCTCCAACCAAACCTACGAACGCATGGACAACAAATGGACAGAACGCGGGCTTCTGATGGATCTTACTTTTGAGAAAAAGGCTGGTCAAACCACCATCAAAACTGTCAAGGCCCACCCAACTCTGGTATGGTCCTGGGGAAAAGGACAAGTAGGCGCTGAAGGCTATGAATATATGAATTATCGAACCTTAATACTGGAAGATTTCATTGAAGGCGGGAAGTATCGAGATAAATTGGACGATACCATGAAAGCAAAAGCGGATGCGGCTTATCAAGAGATGACTGAACTGGTAAACCTCAAGTGGTAATATAGGAGGGCAGGAAGATCTTGTCAAAAAATGGTAAGGTTATTTGAGGTGAAGGGATGCGGTTCAAAGAGGAAAAAAGGAATTATTTCCTGCAAAAGTCTTGTGTTAAGAGAATATTCGTGTTACAATGTAAAAGTTGACTATATGCACATCCTGTGCAACCGCACGAACACCGTTTAAGCAGTTTTAAACTCACGGTGCAAGGCGAGTCTTCACAAAAGAGGGAGATCCCTCAAACAAAATTTATAGGAGGTGCATCATGAGCACATACGCAATCATCAAAACTGGTGGTAAGCAAGTAAAAGTTGAAGTTGATCAAGCGATTTACGTTGAGAAACTTGATGTCGAAGCAGGAGCAGAAGTCACTTTTGACCAAGTTGTTCTTGTCGGTGGTGAAAAGACAGTTGTTGGAACACCTTTGGTTTCCGGTGCGACTGTTGTCGGAACGGTTGAAAAACAAGGTAAGCAAAAAAAGGTTGTTACTTACAAGTACAAACCTAAAAAAGGCAGCCACAGAAAACAAGGTCACCGTCAGCCTTATACCAAAGTTGTAATCAAAGCGATTAACGCCTAATCAATCCAATGATTAAAGCAATTTTTACACGGCGGCAATCAGGTCAGCTTGAAGGAGTTGTTCTTTCAGGTCATGCTGGCAGCGGTGAATTTGGCTTTGATGTTGTGTGTGCAGCTGTTTCGACACTTGCGATTAATTTGGTTAATGCGTTAGAAGTGCTGACAGACTGCCAGGCAGATATAGATATGGATGACTTGGACGGCGGTTATATGAACCTTGATATCTCATCAGATCCTTATCAGTCTGATGAAAAAGTCCAGCTGTTGTTTGAGGCTTTCTTTTTGGGAATATCAAACTTAGCTGACAATCAATCAAGATTTGTAGACGTCCAAATCCAAATGACTAATTAAGAGAGGAAACCACATTATGTTAAAAATGAATCTTGCTAACTTGCAAATGTTCGCCCACAAAAAAGGTGGCGGTTCAACATCTAACGGACGTGACTCACAAGCAAAACGTCTTGGAGCGAAAGCGGCTGACGGCCAAACTGTAACAGGAGGCTCAATCCTT
Source organism: Streptococcus ferus DSM 20646 (assembly GCF_000372425.1). Classification (GTDB taxonomy): domain Bacteria; phylum Bacillota; class Bacilli; order Lactobacillales; family Streptococcaceae; genus Streptococcus; species Streptococcus ferus. Next base: position 81,374 of record NZ_AQVD01000002.1, on the reverse strand, counting down.
TACCGTCAACGCGGAACTCATATTTATCCAGGAGCTAATGTTGGCCGTGGCGGTGACGATACCCTTTTTGCTAAGGTAGAAGGTGTTGTCCGTTTTGAACGCAAAGGTCGCGATAAAAAACAAGTTTCTGTATACCCAATTGCGAAATAGAAACCAAGAACATAAAAAGCTCTCCAGATAGTAAGGGGAGCTTTTTAGCTTATCCAAGAAGATAGGAAAACTGAAAAGGGAAATCAAAAATGTATTATTGTGCTGAATGCGGAACAGAACTCATCGAGAAAGAGTTGGAAAACGAGGGATATGTCCCTTTTTGTCAATATTGTCAGAAGTATCGTTTTCCACAATATAATGTCGCGATGTCGGCCATTGTCTATGATGAATTGGAAGAAAAAATCCTCCTTATTCAGCAGTATGGCAATCCCAATCATATTTTGGTGGCTGGTTATGTCGGTCGGGGTGAAACGGTAGAGGCTGCTGTTGTTCGGGAAGTCAAAGAAGAAACGAATCTCGATGTGGCCTCTATTCAATTCAATGCCAGTCAATTTTATGAGAAGAATAACGTCCTTATGCTTAATTTTGCCTGCCGTGTTAAGGAGGCAGCCGCTTTAAACTGCAATCATGAAATTGACCAAGCGGCTTGGTTTTCGCCAGCCTTAGCTAGAGATATCATCTATCCAGACAGTTTGGCTCAGCGCTTTCTAGAGACTTGGTTGGATAAGCAGGGCTTGGTTGATAAGGCAGAAGACTGAGCTATCTTTGAAAAGGGAGGGCAGGCTTGGAGGAGCCTGCTCCTTTCCTGTTTTCTTTTGTGTTATAATGAAAAGAGCGAAAGAAGGAAGAGTATGAACATTCAACAATTACGATATGTGGTGGCTATCGCCAACAGCGGGACTTTTCGAGAAGCGGCAGCGAAACTATTTGTCAGTCAGCCCAGCCTATCAGTGGCTGTCAAAGATTTAGAAGAAGAATTGGGTTTCCAAATTTTTACGCGGACAACGACAGGGGCTGTTTTGACCAGTCAGGGAATGGTCTTTTATGAGAAGTCTCTGGAGGTGGTCAAGAGTTTTGATTCTTTTGAAAAGCAATATACGAAACCAGATGCGGCTAACAGTCAGTTTTCCGTAGCCAGTCAGCATTATGATTTTTTGCCCCCATTGATGACAACGTTCTCAGAGCAATATCCTGAATACAAGGATTTAAGGATTTTTGAATCCACCACTGCTCAAATTTTAGATGAAGTCGCTCAGGGACATTCTGAAATTGGCATTATCTATCTAAATAATCAAAACCGCAAAGGGATTCAGCAGAGGATGGACAAGCTTGGCCTAGAGTCTGTCGAATTGATTTCATTTCAGACACACATCTATCTGCGACAGGATCATCCCTTGGCCAAAAAAGAAAGTCTGACCATGGAGGATTTGGCTGGCCTAGAGACCGTACGGTTTACCCAAGAAAAAGACGAGTACCTCTATTATTCTGAAAATTTAGTGGATACCAGTGAGTCTTCCTTGCTTTACAATGTAACGGACCGGGCGACCTTAAATGGTATTTTGGAGCGAACAGATGCCTATGCTACAGGGTCTGGCTTTTTAGACAGCAGAAGTGTGAATGGTATCACCGTTATTCCCTTAGAAGATAATTTAGACAATCACATGGTTTATGTCAGACGCAATTCCAGCAACTTGTCTGCCTGCGCCCTTAAATTCATCAATGTGATGTTCAATTATTTTGAGACTTACAAACCCTGAGGAGGAAAGATGAAAAAATTAGGTTTGGTTTTCTTTGTCTGCCTCTTGGTGGGTCTTGATCAGCTTAGTAAGTGGTGGGTTGTTTCCAATATTAAGCTGGGAGAGATTAGGTCTTTTATCCCTCATGTATTCAGCCTCACCTATCTGCAGAATCGGGGCGCAGCTTTTTCAATCTTGCAAAATCAGCAATGGTTTTTTGCGCTAATGACTTTGCTGGTCTTAGGGGGAGCTGTTTATTACTTGCTTGGTCATCTCAACGGCAGTGTCTGGCTTTTATCTGGTTTGGTTTTGATCATTGCAGGTGGTTTGGGAAACTTTATCGATCGAGTTCGTTTGGGCTATGTTGTCGATATGGTGCATTTGGATTTTGTTAATTTCGCGATTTTTAATGTGGCGGATGCCTGCCTGTCGGTTGGTGTTTTGCTGCTGGTGATAGCGTTATGGAAAGAAGAGGCTAAGAATGAAAATCATCATTAAAGAAGCTGGTGCAAGGCTTGACAAGGCTTTGGCAGATTTGACCAGCCTCTCACGCTCCTTGGCCAATGAGCAAATCAAGACGGGAAAGGTCCTCGTTAATGGACAGACTCAAAAAGCTAGATATGCCGTTAAAGAAGGAGATGTTATCTCTTACGAGCTTCCTCCTGAAGAAGTTCTTGACTATGCAGCAGAGGACCTCCCCTTAGAGATTATCTACCAGGACGAAGATCTTGCGGTTATCAATAAGGCGCAAGGCATGGTGGTTCACCCTTCGGCGGGGCATACATCGGGTCCCTTGGTTAATGCGCTGCTGTTTCATATCCCCAATTTATCGTCTATCAATGGTGTTGTCAGACCGGGAATTGTCCATCGGATTGATAAGGATACGTCTGGTCTCCTGATGATTGCGAAAAATGATCAAGCCCATCAGGCCTTGGCCGCTGAACTGAAAGCTCAAAAGTCGCTGCGCCAGTATGTAGCCATTGTTCATGGCAATCTGCCAAATGACAGAGGTCTGATTGAAGCCCCCATCGGTCGCAGCGATAAGGATCGTAAAAAACAGGCGGTTACGGCAAAAGGCAAGGAAGCGGTCACGCGCTTTCAGGTCCTGGAGCGCTTTGGCGATTATAGCTTTGTTGAGTTAACCCTAGAGACCGGTCGGACACATCAGATTAGGGTCCATATGGCTTATATCGGTCATCCGGTAGCAGGAGATCCTCTATATGCCCCTCGAAAAACCCTTAACGGTCAGGGGCAGTTTCTTCATGCCCAAACCTTGGGATTTACACATCCTAGAACAGGAGAGCTTTTGACCTTCACTGCTCCGCCGCCGGCTATTTTTCAAGAGACCTTGGAAAAATTACGGAAAAGAGAGTTATCATGTTCAAATCCTTAAAAACTGCCTAATGATGGAATATTGTAAAATTAAAAAAGAGTTGGAAAGCCATTGCAAATAAAGGTTTTTCGTGATATTATGGTAGTATCTTAAAGGAAAGGAAGGGGATCCTATGGCAGGTCAAATTAAACTGACTCCAGATGAGCTACGTACATCTGCAACAAAATATACTGCAGGAGCTCAAAGTGTTAATGATGTATTGACATCTCTTACGAATGAACAGGCTATTATTTCTGAAAATTGGGATGGTAGTGCCTTTGACGCTTTTGAACAACAATTTAATGAATTGTCACCAAAAGTAAGCCAATTCGCTGAGTTGCTTGAAGCGATTAACCAACAGCTTAACTCAGTTGCTGGCAATCTTGAAGATGTTGACACATCAATGGCTTCTCAGATTGCAGGGTCATAATCCATGTTGCTAAAAGGGGTGGGTAGGGAAGTTCCCTCCCGCTCTTATTTATTGTATTTGTAATGTGAGTTAATGGTATTGAGCTATCAATGCCATTACCCCACGTCATAAATGTATACTTCTGGGTATTAATTTGTTAGGTAGAAGTGAATTGATTTGCTTTCGTGGAAATATCAAAGATTAAAAGGATTGTTTTAGGATAAAGGAATAGAAGTAATGGTTTTTTTAAAGAAAAAGTTGCCTAGAAGTGTCAAGGTGATTGTCAATATTGTTTTTGTTTTGGTTTTATTAACAACTATTATTGGTTTGAATATTTTAGTTCAGAAATCTAGTAATAATAAAAATGAAACAAGTAATCAAAGTGATCGTTTAAATGTGACCGTTGTTAATGAAGATAAGACAGTGGTGGATAAAAATACAAGCTACAATTTAGGTGCTGATTATGTCAAAACGATTGAGAGAGATGAAAGTCAAAATTGGACGATTGCCAGTCGTTCAACGGCAGAAGCGGGACTTAAGCGTGGAGACTATCAATTAGTTGTATATATCCCTAGCAATTTCTCCTCTAAAATTCTAGATATCAATAGTGTTGTGGTTGATAAAGTAACTGTTACCTATAAGGTTAATGCTAAGGGAAATGCACGTGTTGAGTCTGCGGCTAATAAAGTTGGGAATGATATTGTGTCAAATCTTAACAGCCAACTGATTAATATGTACCTTGCGTCTATTTTAGGTAATCTTTATACAGCTCAGCAAAATGCTCAACTTGTTTCTGATATACAAAATGATAATATAGGGAGCTATCAGGGCAATCTTTACAAATCTTCTTTGAGTTTTCCAACTGTTTTTCCAAGTTTGGTATCATTAGCCAATAGTAGCTTATCGGCTAATGATAGTTTAGCTAAATTATTGAACACTTCAGCAGATAATGCAAATTCTGATGGAAGTGACACTTCCATCATTTTGACGGATCTACAAAGTTTATTATCAGAATACAGCCAAGGAACAATTAGTGGAAAACAATTTACTGAAGGAGTATTTCAGCAAAATCCAAATGAGCTATCTAGTCAAATAGATCTAATTATTGCTAATTTAGAGGCAGATAAAGGTTCGATAGCTCAACTTTTAGAGTCCGATAGTGGAGAAGGTGGCTCTTCTGAACCAGAGAACACTCCTAATCAAGACAAAGCTTACAAAGAACTCACTAATACTCTTAATACGCAGCTTGATGAACTAGAAAAACAACTGCAAACCGTAGCAGAAAAAGATAAAGATAATCCAGCTGTTAAAGATGTCGAAACCATTGTTGAGGAAGAGTTGTCAAGTTACTATGGTAAGGATATTGAGAGACTTAATGAAATCACTTTAGCTGATATCCTTGAACAGGGAAATGTTGGGTTAACGACCAGTCTTAAAGATTATAAAGCTTCTATTAATACTATGGTAAGTAATGCTGCTAGTACCTTACCATCTGATAAAGCTGCGGATATAGCAGGGGATCTTAAAGGCGTAACAGATACTGATTATAGCCTAAAAATCACACAGTATTCTGATGCGACACCTGTTTCAAATTATGGCTACTCAGCGGCTAATAATAATTTGAAGGCTAGTTTAGGTAATGCGGCAGCAGCTGTTAGGGGCTATAATACGGATAATCTTAATGCAACAACAACTGTTAGCACAAAAGTACAGGCTAGTTTAGCAGCAACTGGGGTGGACGTTGAATCTTGGTATCTTGTTGAAGATGGACAAGTTCAGGCTCCGGTTGCTCCTTCAAGTGAAATTACTGTAGACTTGAGTAAGAATAACGAGTTCCATTATAATATTAAACAGGCGACAGCTGCTGAAGGGGAGCAGGGAGGTAATACTGAAACGGGTACAGCCTCCATCAAGGTATCTGTAGGTGGTGTTCAGATTACTGAAGGACAACGTTTTAATCTTACGGATTATAGAGCGACAGTTGAACAATACACTACGACGGCGCAGATGGTTGTGGATGCTTACAATAATGCAGGAAGTCTTTTGACCACCTACTATCCGAATGGCTCTCAGACCAATTTGACTGATTCTTTCTTTAATCAGAGTGCCAAGACGCTTTTAGTTAATCTTTTGACCCAGGCTGTTGAAAACTCTTTGGATACTTATTCAGCAAATCGTGATGTAAAGGATGTTTTGGAAACATTAAGAACAACTCGTGAAAATCTTGTTGAAAATATGGAAAAAATCCAAAAACAAAATGATAATGTTGAATCCGATATCAATGATAGTATTACATTACTTAAAAGTATAAAAGCTGCACAGACTGCAGGAAATGAAAGCGAACAGGCTGACAATGAGAGGACCAGAAAATCATCGGATCTTTCAGGAAGAATCTCTAAATTGGTTACACAGTCAGAAAGCTTGAAAACATCAGCTGCATCTAATGCAAAAGCTGCTTCATCAGTTTCATCCTCATTTGAATCCTTTAACAAGGCTGTTGAGACCGCACAGACTGATGGTCAAACATTATCAGAAGAAGCTCAAAAACTGATGAACAAATTCAATGCCGAATTGACTGAAAGCAATGATTTTGTCAAATCATTTATTACTGTTTTAGATAATGCCTATAATAATGGTGTTCCTAATGAAGCGTTGCTGGAATTCTTATCAAGTCCAGTAGCTACTCGGACCACATCTTATAAGTCGCAAGTTAACACATACCGGCCATTCACATGGGTCCTTCTTCTGGGTGTGATTACATTGTTCACAGCTTATCTCTTTGCCACTCAAGACTTGATTCGGCGTGTCAAAAACAAATTTACAAAGGGACTTTTTGCAGATACAGACATTTTTAATGTGTTACTGTTATCAGCATTGGCTTTAGTTGAAGGTATTGTATTAGGAGCTGTTTCAAGTCGGATTATGGTCCTAGATAGAGACTTAATACCATCTTGGATTTTAATCTTTGTTCTCTTTAGCTTCTTATTGCTTCACGGTCAGTATTTCCTTTTGAAACACATGAAAGCTTTAGGGATGGGGTTGAGTCTCTATACTCTTGTTACTTTTGTTTACTTTTCGAATGCTACAGGGATGGCTGTTGCAACAACAGATTTTGCTCAAAAACTTAAAATGTGGAACATTTTATCTTTGATGGAAGAGAAATTATCGCTTTATTTTGATCATATTACGGTTGGTGCAGGAGTGGTTTCAGCTCTATTTATCAGTATAATTATTATCATTATTTTAAACATAGTCGTACGTTTCCCATGGGAGAACCATTCTTATAAAGTATCGGAAAGTTGATGAATAAACCAAAAGATTGGAAAGGACTAGATTGAAAAGAGGGCCTATATGAGAAAGTTCTTTATATCTTTATTGGTCAGCACTACTGTCTTGTTTTCTTCAGAAGTTTTAGCAGATACTATCAAGGATAATAGTCTAACCTTTGATTCTGGCAGAGTTGCCCAAGATGAAAAAGAGAGTTTGGGGGAACAGTCTAATCAAGTGATGGACCTGTTTAACGAAGAAGATACTAAAAAGCTAGCTGAGGACAAGGACGGTAAAGCTTCCTTGTCTCGCCAACAAGGAGAACTGTTTCAAAAAGGAAAAGTTATTACAACGAGTCTGAAGCGAAAGCCCACCAATCTTTTTCAGTCATCTGTAACGCATGTCATCAGTATAGATGCAAATCAGGACGAAGAGGAGTGGAACTTAGGCAATACTCTGATATATGGTGGTGTGATTCTGTTAGCTGTAAGTGTCGCCGGAATCTTTACGTACCGACTGAACAAGAGTGAAAAGGAGTAGAAGGTGGAGTTTATTAATATTAGTCTTGATCTAGGTAAGGAGAGCGTTGACTTGCGTATTCCTACTAGGATAACAGTAAAACAGTTGAGTCTTGAGCTGAGCCAGATATTCAATATTCCTAAGGCTAAACACGCCTATCAACTTCTTGTGGTGAATAAGGGGCTCCTTCTTTCTGAGGGAGCTCTCTTGTCAGATTATCCTATTACTACGGGAGATTATTTAAGATTGGAGAGCCTATAGATGAAAGAACAGTTTGCTTTTTTAGGACAAGATTTTATTTTCGAAAAAAATGAAACCAGTTGGCAGGTGATGTTTAAACGTTCAGACATTAATTTATCCAATTTGGAACAACTTCAATTATTAGAAGTAGATTCTTCTTATTTTCTAAAACAAAGTAGGCAATTTGAAGATGAACAAATCATCTTCTCCTACGAAATTCTGACTTTGGGAGAGTCTTTTGAGAGTATCAGAACCCTTAGAATGTCTGAGCGTTTACGATTTTGTTTGAATATCTTAGATTTAAAAGGAGCAATGCGGTATCCCTTTGGGCTTATTTTGCATCCAGCCAATCTTTTTATTACAAAAGATTTGACGATTAAAGTGGCTTATCGAAGTTTGATGAATGCAATGGTCCCCCCCGTTTTGACCCCAAAAGATTTTTTACGGCAGGCTCAATCTCTCATCATTAGCCTATTTACTGGTGAGAATTTCGTGACATTGTATGAGGGTGGTTTAGAAGTTTTAAAACTTCCAGAATTTTTATTGCCGGTCCTTCATGCGGAAAACATAGATGATTTAGAGAGTTACCTTTCAAAACTCTATAAAGAGAAAAGAATAGAGGAAGCTGAAACACGGAGTCTCGTTTCCAAACGTCGCTTTAAAACTTACAAGTATGCAACCATTTGGCTATCAGCTGTTTTAGTTATTCTATGTGTTCCTCTAACTTACCTTGTTTTCTTCAAAAGTCCTTTTCAAACAAAAATGTTACAGGCGGATAAGTCATTTCTCAAATTAGACTACACTGGTCTCATTGACGATTTGGAAGGTGTTTCCTTAGACAAATTGCCTTATACCCAGAGATATGAGTTGGCTTATGCTTATATTCAAGGGCTAGATTTTAATGACGAGCAAAAAAATGTTGTACTTAATAATGTAACCTTAAAGTCCGAAGAACTTTATCTAAACTACTGGATTCAGGTTGGACGGGGTGATAATGAGGAGGCTATCGATACAGCCAAACGTCTGGATGATGTGGACTTAATCCTCTATGCTCTAGCAGAGGAAATTACGGATACGCGCAAGGACGATAGTTTATCTGCGAAAAAGCGTGATGAGAAGCTTTCTCAGCTACAGTCCGAGTATGACCAGTATTGGGATGATCGCAAAACGGCCTTAGCAGGTGAAGAAGACAGTAAAAATAGCTCAGAATCATCAACATCTTCTAACACAAAATAAGGAAGGAATTTTATGGAGATTATTGCTCTCAAAGGAACTTATCGTCAGATACTGAGTGTTCCAGAGGAAGGCTCGTTGATACTTAACGATCAATTGAGTGTCTTTCTAGAAGAGGGAGAATTGAAATATCAGTATGAATCTGAAAATGGTCGGATTGACTCAGGAGTTCACTTAGGAGATTTTGAAATTTATATCCGGCCAGAACAGGTCAAGTGCTACAGTATTTCTGGAAAAAATCGGATTGTGATTGGTACAGAGGCAGGCAGAGACCTAAATCCAGAAAACCCTGATATTCTTCTGGTGCTCAGTCAGAGTCAGGATCAAAGTTGGGAACTGCAGTGTTTGGGAGAACAGGTTTACCTCAATAACCATTTAACACCTGAGAAAGCTATTCTTGGATTTGGTTCGGAAATTGCTTTTGGGGATAGCATGATTAAAGTATTCCCAAAGGAAGTTTGGCTATCTGGTACAATAACCAATGAGCGATTGCTTGAAGTTGCAGTATCGATGTATCACTACTATGAGGATTACCCAGACTATCACCGTTCTCCTCGTCTAATATACCGACCGATTGAAGACAAGGTGACGGTTAATGCACCACCTCAAGTCCCCAATAAACCTCGGAATGAGTTGCTTAGAATGCTGATTCCGCCTTTAATCATGGTTGGTATTGTTGTTTTAATTTCGATATTCCAGCCGCGAGGGCTCTATATTTTCATGTCAGTTGCTATGGGGATTACAACGGCAGTCTTTTCGGTGCAAAACTATTTCAGAAATAAGCGCGACTATAAACAGAGCTTAGAAGATCGAATTTCAGCCTATCATGCTTATCTAGCAGATAAGTCAATCGAATTAACACAATTAGCAGAATCTCAACGCTTTGGGCAGTATTATCATTATCCAAACTTGGAAGAAATTGACGAATTGGCTCAAGGATACTCTCACAGAATTTACGAAAAAATTCCACAGCAATTTGACTTTTTATACTATCGCTTAGGTCTGGGGCAAGTACCACCAAGCTATCAACTGATGTATTCGCAAAAGGAGCGCAGTGGTGTCAAAGATCCACTAGAGATGGAAGGATTTGAACTTTATGAATCCCATAAAACACTAAATGCTATGCCAGTTATAGCTAATCTTCAACATGGACCTGTGGGTTACGTTGGTGATCGCTCCTTAGTTCTGGAACAACTTCAATTATTGGTGCATCAGTTGGCATTCTTTCACTCTTATCACGATGTTCAGTTCATAGTTGTCATGCCTGAACATGAGCGTCCTCAGTGGGAGTGGCTACGCTGGCTTCCGCATGCAACTCTAAGGGATTTAAATATTCGCGGTTTTGTGGATAATCAGCGAACAAGGGATCAAGTTCTGGGAAGCCTGAATCAAATTCTTAAACAGCGCCAAACACAATTAGCTGCGGCAGGTAATAATCAGGAAATCTTCTTCACCCCACATTATGTGATTTTGATTACGGATGAGACCTTGGTCATGGATCATGTCATCATGGAATTCTTCTCAGAAGATCCAACGGCCTTAGGTTGTAGTTTAATCTTTGTACAGGATGTGATGCGTTCTCTCTCTGAAAATGTACAGACGGTCATACGTCTCAAGGATCAGACAACGGGCGAATTAGTTATGGAAGAGGGAGTTCTAAAGGAACAAAACTTTACCTTGGATCATTTCCCAGAAGCGTATGATAAAGAGCAATTAGCAAGACGATTAGCACCACTCAGGCATTTACAGACATTGAAATCCTCTATTCCAGAGAGCGTGACCTTCTTGGAGATGTATGGAGCAGAAAAGGTTTCAGACTTAGATATTTTATCGCGTTGGCAGTCTCGCCGTGCCTATCAAAGTATGGCCGTTCCTTTAGGTCTTCGCGGGCAGGATGATATCGTCAATTTAGATTTGCATGAAAAGGCACATGGTCCACATGGTCTTATTGCTGGTACAACTGGATCTGGAAAATCGGAGTTGATTCAGTCTTACATCCTGTCTTTAGCTGTTAACTTTCACCCTCATGAGGTTGCCTTTCTTTTGATTGACTACAAGGGTGGAGGAATGGCGAATCTTTTCAAAGATTTACCCCATGTTTTAGGAACAATTACTAATTTGGACGGTGCCCAGTCAATGCGAGCGCTGACTTCTATCAAGGCAGAGCTGCAAAGACGTCAGCGACTCTTTGCTCAATATCATGTTAACCATATTCACGCTTACCAGAAGAAAGTTCAGCTAGGTGAAGCCAAAGAGCCTATGCCTCACCTCTTCTTGATATCCGATGAGTTTGCCGAACTAAAAAGTGAGCAGCCGGAGTTTATTAGCGAACTTATTTCAACGGCACGTATCGGACGCTCACTGGGAGTCAATCTCATCTTAGCAACCCAAAAACCTACAGGTGTCGTCAATGATCAAATTTGGTCCAACTCCAACTTTAGAATAGCTCTCAAGGTGGCTGATAAGTCAGATTCTCAAGAGATGTTACATACGCCAGATGCTGCTGAAATTACGCAAACAGGACGTGCTTATCTTCAAGTGGGAAATAATGAAGTTTATGAACTCTTTCAGAGTGCTTGGTCTGGCGCAGATTATCAGTTAGATAAAGACAGTCAAGGTATTGCCGACTACACGATTTCACGAATCAATGCTTTAGGTCAATATGAGGCGCTGAATAAAGACCTATCCGGTCTGGATCAGGCAACAAGTATCAGTCAAGTACCGACAGAGCTGAATGCGATTGTGGAGGAAATCGAACGTCTAACGCAAGAGGAGAAAATTGTGCCTCTGCCACAGCCTTGGCTTCCTCCGCTATCAGAACGTATCAGTCTGACAACATTGAAATTACCTACAATATTGAAAATCTATGATGCTGCTATTGGCGTTGTAGATATTCCAAGTCGTCAAGCTCAGGAAACTGCTATCTATAATCCTGCAACTCAGGGAAATTTATTGCTGCTGTCACAACCAGGAATGGGGAAAACAACATTCTTGCAGACTTTAACGATGTCATTAGCTACAAGACATACCCCCGAAGAGGTTCAATTCTATCTGCTTGATTTTGGGACGAATGGTCTTTTACCACTTTGGAAATTGCCTCATGTAGCAGACTTTATGACAGCATCCGATGATGAGAAGCTAACAAAATTCATTACACGTCTGACGCAACTGATGTCAGAGAGAAAGCAATTCTTACAGCTTCAAGGTGCTGCTAATAGCAACATGTATCGTGAACAGGGAAATACCTATTCACAGATTGTCGTAGTCATTGATAACTATGATGGAATGAGAGACAGTCCACTTTATGAGAAGTTAGATGCCTTTATTCAAGTTCTGACTCGTGATGGTAACAGCTTGGGAATCACAGTAGTAATCACTGCTTCTCGTCTCGCCACTTTAAAAGGAGGGATTCAAGCTAATATTCGTGAACGTTTAGTGCTCAAGCTAGCAGAAGATGGTGAGTCTCGGACAATTATCGGACGTCATGCTTATATCATGGAAGATATTCCGGGCCGCGGTTTGATGCGTTATCCTGATCCTGAAGTTATCCAATTTGCTTTACCAGCAGAGGGTGAGACAAATCGGGAAGTTCTTTCAAACTTACAAGAAACAGTTCAAAAACTTGATCAGTCATGGGAAGGATTACGTCCGAAACCAATCGCCATTGTTCCAGAAGTAGTCAATATGTCTGACTTTATAAGCAAATCTAGTGTTCAGCGAGATCTGAAGTCGAATGCCTTACCAGTTGGGCTCAGTATGGAAACGGTGGAAAGTGTCGCTATTCCGCTGTCAGAACTTAAACAGATGGCTTATATTTCAGATACAGAAGAGCATTTAGTCAATATGACCAGACATTTAGTCGAAACATTGGCTTCATTGCCAGAGGCTTCTGTTATGTTATTTGATACGGATGGTCTTTACGAAAACTTGGCTAATAAGGTTAAAACGTATGTTACAGCTGATGGCAATAATATGAGTGAACGTTTGGAACAGTTGGTACTGGAAATTCACCGTCGGGAGAATGCGTCAGAATATAAAGAATGGTTTGGTATCATACCTGATTTAGAGCATTTTGCTTCCCAAAGCCAGATGAGTATGGAACAGGTACAAATCATCTTTGATAAGGCTTCTAAAGTCAAAATGCATTTGATTGCAGGTGGTTATAAGAACTATCTGGCGATTAGCGGAACAGATATTGCGAAGTCCTTTAGACAGAATACAAGCCATATTCTATTTGGGATGCGCATGCTGGATCAAAACTTCCTGCCGAAAAATTTCAATTCCAAAGAACCGTACTTGGCGATTGATACACTTTATCTGCATAATCGCAGGAAAGAAGAATTACTTAAGATTACAAGAGATTAGGAGAAAGATTCGCTTATGGGAGACATTAAATCAGATGCTGGCACAGCCAGCAGTATTGCAACAACAATAAATACAGGCACAGCGACAGTTTTAGGATATAGTGCGGCGACCAAAGATGCCGACTCGACGATTACCGGTAATGTGAGTAATGCATCCCCTCTTATTGATAGTCTCTCCAACAACGCCAATCAAGTTGCAACAGGAGTAGAAAGTTTTTCAGATTGTGTCACTAAAGTTGACAGTAACTTTCAGGAAAAAGACGCTGAAATTGCAAGTGCTGTTTCTGGTTTGAGTGGTTGGAGTTCAGACACAGCTAGCAGTAATCGCTCGAGCGGTGCTAGTGCCAATGGGACAAGTGTTCCAACAACTGCTGATCCAGAAGCATTTAATTAAAGAGGAGGAGACTTAAAAATGGTCAAAATGGTTTTAGGGAGTTCTGATAGTCAGGCGACTTCTGTGGCGACGTTGGCTGACAACTATACGGCTGGTTTTGAAAGTCTTATTAGTGCCTTTGATAACCTAGCCAATGAGGATAAGCTCTCGGGTGATGCCTATACTAATATTAAAAGCTATGGCAGCAGTGTTGTGACTCCCTTAGTGAAAGCCTTTATCCTTCTGGCAGATGCCGCCAAGGCCGATGTCCAGAAACTGCCGGACGAATACCGCGCACAGGTCGGCGGTGAAGATCTGGATGAGGAGACGCTGACCGCTCAGATTTCGGCCTATGCGACAACCATCGAAGCCAACCAAACGTCAGTAACCAGTCTGGGAAAGACAGAGCCCATGACGGACGCGGTTCAAACAAGCATTAATAACCTCAATGATGCTATTACCAGTGATACAACCGCCAAGACGGAGCTAGAAGAAAAGCTCCGTAAGTTGCGGGAATATGACGCCCAATCGTCAGGCTTCTTTAGTGACATTGCGGCTCTAGAGAGTGCGGTGACGACGGGTCTTTCCCAGCTTCAGGCAGGGGTGACCAGCTTTAACGGCACCTTCACCCTTCCTAGTCAGAAGGATCTCGAGTGGACAAAGACCATTAACAGCCAGTGGGAAGAGCGGGAAGTTTATCTTGAAGCGGTTGAGAAAGGGAAAAAGGGTGAAGAACTTAATGACGAAGATGTTAAGGCGATTGAAGCTTATCAGAAACGCCATCCTAATGTGAAGATAGATCAGACTGTTGAAGCTGCTAAGGACGTTTATACGGTTGATAAAAATTATCAAGATGTGGTGAAGAAGATTGACAATGGGGAAGTATTGACAGAAGCTGATGTTGTGGCCATTAACGCTTATGCTAAGTTTCATCCTGATGTAAAGCCATCGAAACAAATTGTAAATGCCTTGGACGAGTATTACTATGGTTTTGACGATATCCCAGAAACGCTGATTTCTAAAGCAGCTAATCCGAAAGAATGGGGCAAGGAATGGAGCTGGGCTACTATTGGTAAGATGTTAGATGATGCTAATGAAGTGGCAATTAAACAAGGGAAAAACCTTGGACGAGTCCTTGGAGCTAAATTGCAGCCAAGAGATGCTTTAGGGCGCTTTGTTAAAGATACCATCAAACCTAGGGCTTGGTTATCCGGTAAGTTAAAAGGCATGTCTAATGGTACGAGTAAGCTGATAGGACATAGTGCCAAATTTCTTGGTTTTGGGGTCAGTGCCGCTCTAGAAGGGTTCGACCATTATAGCAAACACAAAAATGTTGGTCGTGCTATAAGTTATGGAGCTGTTGGAGGCGCTGTTGCTCTTGGAGCAGGTGCAGTGGCTGGAGCAATTGGAACTGCTGCCGCTTTACCAGCCATTGGAACATTGGCTGTAGGTATAGCAGTTGGAGCGGTAGCTTCGGCTGGTTTAAAGGCAGCTTATGAAAATATTAAGCCTGTCAAGGATGTCATTGATGGTGCTGGTGACCTTCTGAATAAAGGTGGAAAGGCAGTTTCTGATGGTGTGAAATCAATTGGAAAAGCCTTTAGCAATCCTATCGGTTCACTCAAAGGAGCATTTGGATGGTAAAAAAACAGCAATTGTATGTCGCAAAATTGGTAGGCTGGCTTAACTTTAGGTATTATGTGATTGAGCTACATAATCGCTTTTACATTATTGATTATGCCAATCCAAGAGATATTCGCAATTATTTTTCAGGCTTTTTCCCAAAGCATAATAGACAATACACAATTTATGATATTACGGATAGCAAAGATCACTATGCTATCAAATCTCTCCCTTGGTGGCAGACCTCTGGGCATCAGCTTATTGAATTATGGTCTGCAGCTATTTGGCTAGTTGTATCTGCCATCCTATCTTTATTAGGGATTAATTTTATTCACAATGATGATATTTTGGTATTTTGGAAATTTCTCCTCCTACTATATATTACTAGTATAGGCGCTATTATTTTTAGCTTGAATAGAACTTCGGAGACTCCCTCTCAACTAGTTACGGAAAAAAGCTATAGGGTTGAGCGAAAGCCTCAGCTGAGGTATGTTAGTACGAAACGAAAAGCTAGAACAGGGCCTGTAGGAGAGGCTATGCAAATTTTGATTGGCTTGCCAGTATGCTTTATATTTACGTTGAACAGGAACTATATGGTTATGCTATTTGGTTTCATAGCTGTTTATAGTATTTTATTTATTAGGTTTTTAAATCTTTTTGATGTGTTAAGTCGGAATAAATTTATTTTTTTAGAGGAGGAAGACTAATGTCTTTATTACCAGTTGGAAGTGTTGTTTATTTAGCAGAAGGCAATCAAAAAATGGTTGTTCTTAATAGAGGAGCTGTTGTCGAGCAGGATGGCAAGCAAGTATTCTTCGATTATGGTTTAGGTATCTATCCTGAAGGACTCAATCCGGAAGAAGTCTACTATTGTCAATCGGAAGATATTGATGAAGTTCTCTTTGAAGGTTATACGGATGATGATGAGAGAAGATTTGCAGAATTATATCACAAATGGGTAATTGAAAACCCTTCTAATTTAAAACGGGGAATTCCAAAATAAAGAGTATTTTGGCAGTGCGACAACTAGGTGGTGACAAAAAATCTTCGACTTCTATGAAGTCTATCAAAATGGGGGTTTGGGTGAACTTGCTATATTAATGGCCAAAGCCTTATATAATAATATTTTATAATAGTAGATTGATTAAGTCTTATCTTTGTTACTAAGAGGCTGTTACCAGTCTCTTTTTTGTTTCCCCTTTTGAAAACATTAGTGTGATATGATACAATAAATAAGATTCTTTGTCTGGATTCAAAGGTCTACTTCTGGTCGGTTAACTTCTATCGGATGCTGACTGATATTATACTGTTGGCTTTAACGGCACCTTCACCCTGCCTAGTCAGAAGGCTCTCGAGTGGACAAAGACCATTAACAGCTAGTGGGAAGAGCGGGAAGCTTATCTTGAAGCGGTTGAGAAAGGGAAAAAGGGTGAAGAACTTAATGACGAAGATGTTAAGGCGATTGAAGCTTATCAGAAACGCCATCCTAATGTGANGATAGATGAGACCGTTGAAACTGCTAAGGAGCAGTACGAAAACCAGAAAACTCTCTATGAACAATTTAAAAATGTGATGGGGAGCAATGAAGCTAAGCGACTCAGTCAGGCCATGGCTCTGCTTCCTAAAAATTTTACTAAAGCAGTTCTGAAGTCTGATGGTTTGTGGGAAATTTTAGCAGCTGTTGAGAAAACAGGCGCCAAAGGGGATAAGTTTGTGACAGCTGTTCTTAGCGGTCTGTCCAAGTATGAAAGTATGGGGAAATTCGGTGAAAAATTCTCCAAAGGTTTTAAATGGTTGGAAAAGGCTGCTAATCCTTTGAAATCAGCTACTAAATGGGGCTTAGAAAAAGTGACGAATATCAAAACTCTGGAAACTTTTGTGACCAAGGGGCTATCCAAAGGTGAAAAACTAACAGGTTTTTTAGGTAAGGCCGTTAAGCTTGGTGCTAAGGCAGGGACTGTGTTGATCGTCGCTGAACTTGGAATTGCTGGTATTTCGAGTGGTATTACTGAATATCAAAAAACGGGCGATGTCGGTAAGGCTGTTGGAAAAGGAGCTCTCTCAGCAGTAGCTAGTGTAGGTCCTCTGGAAGGAGCAACATTGGGGCTGCAGTTGGGGTGTTCCTGGAGCAGTTATTGGTGGTGTCATTGGACTAGGAATTCAAGGAATTAAAGCTTGGAAGCCTGATTTCTTTGATGATCCGATTAAGGGCAGTAAAGAGATGGCGAGTGATATTGGAAAGGGTATCAAAGGAGCCGCAGATGCAGTATCTAAGGGAATAGGTGGTATCGGCAAGGTGCTAGGATTTGGGTGATAACATATGGAGAGAAAATCTATTCTTAAAGCATCATTTGAAGAGAGTCTCAATCTAGAAGATGATGGATTTTTGCAGTTTCAGAAGAAGGATTATTACAATAAACTTGGAAAAGCTTTTAAGAAAGGGCAACCTTCCTTTTGGTTTACCATTCAGAGCTTAATTCTCACCCTCCTTTTTCCTGTGGGCATGAATTTTATGTTCTATGTTTTTTCAATATCTTTACATGATAATCCAGAAGAATTGGCACGGCCTGTGTCTCAATATCCTGTATTGACCGTTGAAGTTTACCTCATTGGCCTCTTAATATGGTTAATACTGGTGTTAATCGGAAAATTCTTTAGACGAACCTATATCCTAGCTTACCGCTATCGTTTTCATGTGATGACATTTTTAATTTGGTTTGCTTTAGAGTTTAATTTATTAGCTATTGATGTTTCCTTACCGGCTTTATCTCTTTGGGGAATTGGTGCTATCTTGGGGATGATGTTAATCTTAGCCTATGTCATGTTTACTGGCAGGGTCAGACGCCTTAAAACTCTCCTATACGGAATAGATGTTCCCCTTAATTTAAGTGATAAAATTGCCAATAAGATAGCTGTTTATGGAATGGGAGTTATAGGTTTAGGTGTTGTTATCCGAATCCTATTATCCAGCTTTTCTATAAAGTTGTCAGATTCCATGATTGTTTTAGGTCTTTTTCTCACTTGGATTGTTCTGAATTTAGCTATCATTGCTATGATTATTTACATGGAATTTCCATTTTTTCTCCAAGGTTATTACAAATGGAAATATTCGGAAGAGTACCGTGAATGGGAGGGAAAGAGCTTGGAAGACTGGTATGGAAAGAAATATTTGAAAAAACACAAGGAGTTATTAAATGATGAATAAATCAACAGAATTGCTTCCACTTGGAAGTGTTGTCTATCTTGAAGAAGGGACACAAAAGCTAGTTATTATTGGTCGTGGGGTTATTTTTGATGATACCGATAGTGGTGAACAGGTGTTTGCGGACTATATGGGAGTCCTTTATCCAGCTGGTTTTCAACCTGAATCAACGATTTTTTTCCAACATGAAAATGTGGATAAGGTAGTTTTCGAGGGTTACAAAGATGATGAAGAAATGCGATTTATGGAAATTTATCGTGATTGGTCAGAGGATTTGAATATCCCACGTAAGCAAATTGATTAGGTCTTATCTTTGTTGCTAAGAGGCTGTTACCAGTCTCTTTTTCTATTTCCCTTTTTGAAAACATTAGTGTGATATGGTACAATAAATAAGATTCTTAGCCTGAATTTAAGGGTTTGCTTCTGATCAGTTGATTTCTATCGGATGCTGAGTGATAATTATACTGACGGCTTTAACGGCACCTTCACCCTGTCTAGTCAGAAGGATCTCGAGTGGACAAAGACCATTAACAGCCAGTGGGAAGATCGGGAAGCCAAACTTGCGAAAACTAATACGGAGCAATCGGCTGAAGAGTTAGCTAATGCGGGTGGAATTACTTATAGTGAAGCTTTAGATTGGCTTATTTCTGGTAAGAAGCCAATTGGTATATCCAAAAAAGCTTTGACACTTTATAATAAGTATGTTACTTATAAAGGGGAAATGCGCTTTATCAATGGTCGTAATATTACCGTTGATTCTAAAGGCCGTGTCCGAATGGGATCAAAACAAATTAATCTCTACAATAGAGATACCGGTCGTGTTTATGTGAATAGGACAGCTAAGACTTTTGAGAGTGTTACAGGCGAAGAGGATATTTGAAAGACTAATATTGGAAGAGGTGTCCAATCAACAGGCTGGAAGAATGCTTTGGGTGATGCCAAAATTTCTGCTAAAAACACCTTTAAAACCTCTCTAAATATTACAAATGACTTCAATTGGAAAGATACTTCTAAGCTCACAAAGTGGGGGAAAACTGCTAAGGGACTTGGTGCTGTTGGAACCGTTTTAAGTGTGGGAGGCAATATCAAGGAGCACTTCTTTGATGATAAAAGCTCTTCTGTGGGAGAAAAAATTCGAAACTTTGCGATTGATCAGGGAGTGGATACCGTTTCAGGTGCTGGCGCTGCGGCTGCTGGAGCCGCAATCGGAACCATGGTCGGCGGTCCCCTAGGAACAGTTGTTGGTGCAGCAGCAGGGATAGGTATTTCATGGCTTATGGATCATAAATGGGGCAAATCAGAGGATTCCTCCTTGACTGGTGTAGTAAAATCAGGATTGAAAGGTTTATTTGGTGGATAATGATGAAAAATGAGAGATACCATGGCCCCTTGATTACAGATGGAGTCAGTCTGGGTTATATTAAATTATTTCCTTGGATAACTTTTTTTATATCTTCAATAAGTCTATGGGGGACAACATTTATTGATAAAGTTGGAATCTTTAAAGTTATATTTTTATTTTGTGTTTCAATCAGTTTTTTTAGTATTCTTCTATCTTTTAGTAAAAAACTAATATTTCACTTTCAAAGTTTCACTTATGTATTGATTTCTTTGATTATCATTATTGTGGTTCTTGATATGAATTTTATTGGTTTAATCATGTGTGTAGGAAATGATGGCTTATATTCTATGATTTCAGTAATTTATAATACCATCATGGGAGTCCTCTTTTTCCTTTCTTGTGGCCTTTATTCTTGGTATTATCTACCTAAGAATCAAGGGAAACAATGGGCTTTTAACCAGCAAAAATCTGGGAATAAAAAGAGGGAATGGCTGACCAACTTTGGGATTACCTTTGGTGCCGTACTCTTGGTACCAGCTCTATTAACCGGTTATGTAGAGAATGTCTTTGGGTTTTTCTTAGGTATTCTGATGACATCAACATTATCTGCGGTATTCGTAGATGCCCTCTATGCGGCTGTCTATGTCAGAAAGTGTCCGGAATCGAAATGATATTGGTTGGTGCTATTCGTAAAGGAAGAAGGAGAAGAGAATGAATATTTATCCCAAAAAATTAAGTGTTATTCAGATGGTTGGTTATTCAGATGGTTGGTTATTCAGATGGTTGGTTATGAAGATGAATTGGATATTCCGACAAATCAGCTTTGTCGAGTTGTTTACGATTTAGGGAAAGCATTTATTGATGACATGATGGATACGGTTTATTCGGATGGACCTGTGTATTTCAAGAGTTATCCTTTTTCTGAATCAAATCACTTGACCGTTTTTACCACTTTTGGTAACCAGGTCAGTCCAACTGGAGAGGATACAGGACTTTTGCTTTTTAAGCAGAAACTTCTTGTGGCTAGTGAAGCCTTTGCCAGTTTTCCTTCGAATCAGTTGCAGGATTATTATGATAGTTTATCTTCAAAATATCAAACAGAAGACTTAGACAATCTAGCTGTCTATCATGTGCTTTATCATCCTAGTGAGGATATCGTGGCGGTAGATGCCTACAGTAATTGGGAGGAGAACTAATGGACTATATTGTGGCACAAGGTGTAACCAATGAGGATATTTTTGAAGCCCGTAATATCATCAGAAAGCGGAAATATTTCCATGTCAGTCAGATGAGAGAGGAGTTAGCTGATTTTGTGATGGCAGTGGAAAAATCTGGCGGTCATCCTGCAGGGCCTCTGGTGTACAGCTTGAATAATGTCCCTCAAGGTGGCTATATGGATATTGAATTTTTCCTACCATTGGAAGAGGATGACATTGAGATTGAAGGGATGCGATTTTCCTCTTATTTTGAACTAACCAATGTGATTATGGCCTCAGTTGATCATGATTATGAAAATCTCACGAAAGAGGCTTATGCACGATTACTGTGGACCTTGGAGCAAAATCATCAGAATCAAAATACACCATTTTATCATGTTTTGACGACCGAAGGGGACGGACGCGTGACAGTTTTACTTGGCCACGCTTATTAGACAAGAGAGAAGCTGAAGAAGCTCTCTTTTTTATCTCAAAAGAATTACCTACTCTTTATTTTGTAGTTTGATTACACTTTAATTTCAGTTTATAGATAAAGAATGAGTGTCTTAGCTTTTATGCTATAATAAGAACTAACTGATTAATCATAAAGGATAAGGGGGATTGTTTATGGTCAAAATGGTTTTAGGGAGTTCTGATAGTCAGGCGAGTTCTGTGACGACGTTGGCTGACAACTATACGGCTGGTTTTGAAAGTCTTATTAGTGCCTTTGATAACCTAGCCAATGAGGATAAACTCTCGGGTGATGCCTATACTAATATTAAAAGCTATGGGAGTGGTGTTGTGGCTCCCTTGGTGAAAGCTTTTATCCTTCTGGCAGATGCCGCCAAGGCCGATGTCCAGAAACTGCCGGACGAATACCGCGCACAGGTAGGTGGCGAAGATCTAGATGAGGAGACGCTGACCGCTCAGATTTCGGCCTATGCGACAACCATAGAAGCCAACCAAACGTCGGCAACCAGTCTGGGAAAGACAGAGCCCATGACGGACGCCGTTCAAACAAGCATTAACAGCCTCAATGACGCAGTTGCTAGCGATACAGCCGCCAAGGCAGAGTTGGAGGAAAAGCTCCGCAAGCTCCTAGAATATAACGCCCAATCCTCAGGCTTCTTCAATGACATTGCGGCTCTAGAGAGTGCGGTGACGACGGGGATTTCTCAGCTTCAGGCAGGGGTGACCAGCTTTAACGGCACCTTCACCCTTCCTAGTCAGAAGGATCTCGAGTGGACAAAGGCTGTTAACAGCCAGTGGGAAAAACGAGATTTTTATAATTCGCTACCAAAAGATATTCGTGATATTATCACTATTAATGACATAGAGGCAACGGACGATGGATTTTTCATCATCACCAAACCCATATCTGAAATATTGAAAGAGAAAGGGAAGACCACAGTAATTATTGATGGTCAATCGGTTTCAGTTGATGAGATCTATGATGACTGGTTTATCTATGGCATAAAAGGAAATGAAGGATATTCTTATAGTGCCTTAAAAATGCGTGAGTTAGATGATTCACAAGGAGGACACGGTGTTTCCATTTCCTTTATTTCGACGGATATTACTAAGTTATTTGAATTTTCGGATGATAGTGAAACAATTCAAGATACGGATTATTTTTATAAAGAATTTCAAAGGGTTGTTTCCGATAAAGATCAGAGTGCTGATAGGATTTTGCTGGACTATTTCAAAGATACAAAGAGTGATGCCAGTTATTTAATTGCTGATTTATATACAAGTAAAGTTATTCAAGAGAATGGCTCCAATACTATTAATTCTCAACCACTGGATAATATTTTAGCTAAAATAAAAAAAGATGAGGAGCGTCTTTCTAAGGGAACTGGACCAATGTCTGAGCAAGGATTATCTAATGAAATTAGAAAGTTAAGACGAATTCCAAGTTATCTGGAGGAACTGAATCAAAAAGCTGGGTATGATATTTATAATCCAGAGACTGGAGATATTACTGTAAAAGATCCAAATAATTTAACACATTATGAGCGTCAAGCAATATTGGCGGTTTCAACTGGTAATGTTAATTATAATTCATTTGCTGCAGAAGTTGAATTTCATGCAGATGCAGTTGATGATTGGAAGTCTTCTGTCCCCTTTATAGGTTCGAAATGGAAAGAGAGTGCTATTAGAGCTGATATGGGCCTAGGCGAAGAGAATGAGAGCGGTAATTTTGACCGATATTATAACTTGGAAGATGACAGTGTGGAAAGGCAAAAGGAAGAGCATGGTGAAAAATAAGAAAATAGCTTTGATTGCTGTTGGAGTATTCATAGTCATTTTACTTTCTTTTACCCTTTTATACTTCTACAGTCGTGTTTACTGGAAATACGATGATCAATGGATAATTGGAAGAAGCCGTCATGAAATTGAGACTCGTTATGGCAAATTTGATTCGTCTGTTATATCTAATGACAATAAGGAAGTTTATTTAATAAAGGATAGTCCTTATTCTTTGATATATGATGGAGAAAAAGGTTACTATGTCATGGTTTTTAACAAAAGTGGGAAATGTATTAAAGTTTATAGATATAGTCCTCCTGGAATGTAACTGTATCAATTGGGTGATAGTTTCATCTTTAACATTGGCAAACTTTACCAACAATGGTGATTGGCTGGATAATCATGTCATTGACCAAGCAAAAGAGACAGCGGCTGATGTTAAAGATTGGGCAGAAGATACTTCGGGTAAGGTTGGAGAGGCTGTTTCAAGTGGACTAAAATCTATTAATCCATTTGACTAAAGGTTTTATTATGGAAAAAGCTGAAATTGAAAAACTAAAGATACGAAATCTTCGTTATCGCATCTTAAAAACGACAGACCAATATTATCTTCTAGATGTCGATAGACCTTTGTTTATTACTTATTTTTTCCCATTATTCATTTATTTTGTCCATCATCGTTGCTATCCAATTACACAGGCTGAGTACGAAGAGCTATCACAGTCTCCTGAAATGAAAGCACAAGCCAGACAGGTGCTAAGTCGTTATGGTTTTCGTTATGGCTTAGGAGCGGGGGGGACTGCACTTATCCTTGCGCGTATTTTTGATATTAATAAGTATTTGAATTTTTCTCCCAATATGTTTAACGATATATTAGCTTTTTTTATATTATTTATGGTTATTGGTCTCCGTCTATGGGTGACTAGAGCATATCAATTGCCAGATTATTATCAACAAAAAGGTTATCAAAAGGTGCTTATCTTTCCCCGATTTTTCATCCCTCTCTTTGGGTATATTATTGCCTATTTAATGGTATTAACTATTTGTTTTGCCATAATTTATGGTTTTTGGACAAAACAAGTGGATAATTATATTGTTCATATCAACTTACTAACCCTTCCGTTACTTTGTTTGAGTGTAGGTAATCTGATTTTTCTTGGGCCAAATGATTATTGGGTTAAATGAGTTTAAAGATAATTGAAAGGAGAACAAGATGTTAAGTATAGGTTCTATTGTACAACTTCATGAAGGTACACAAAAGTTAATGATTTTAAATCGAGCTCCTTTACTAGAAACTGACAAAGGAAAAATTTGGTATGATTATAGTGCGTGTAAGTTTCCTGTAGGTTTAGACGTTAATAATGTGTTTTATTTTAATGAGCAAAATATCGTAAAAGTTATCTTTGAAGGATACTATGATGAAAGTGAGAAACAATTTGACGAACTATACCAACAAATGGCTGATGTCAGAGGGGAAAAATCTTCCTAAAGGAGAAGTTACTGCTCCCTTGGAAGATATAAAGTAGGATAGATTACCACAATTTTCTGGAAAGACAATGTGAAGCTAACAGAGATGTGCTAGAGAGAATACGAACGTTCTCTCTTTTTTGCGTCAAAATCATAAGTTTCCACTCCTTTTTTATTATGATATAATGACTTAGGAAACAATTCAGTTATCATATTAAAGAGGTTATCATCATGTCAAATTACCGCCAGACTATAAAAGAAGATCCGTTTGTTTTTGCGGAAAAAATTAATAAAGTTAAAAAGGAGCTATTGTCTTTTGAGGAGATGGCAGATGAGATTAAAAAGCGACAGTCGGAAATTGATGACGCTTTTGCGCAAACTCTATCACAATTTCGGCAGCTGGATTATTATGACTTATCAGAGTCAGATAATCTGTCCATCATTGATTTACAGCACCGCCAATCTTATTTGAGAGAGTCTGTTCAAGATGCGCTGGAAAATAGCTTGAAAACTTGTTTGAAGCAGCAAGACTCTCTGCAATCACAATTACAGGAACTTAGGACAGCTTACCGCGACTTTATGGAAAAACAAGAGGAAGCTAACAAAGAGAAATTGAAGAGAACATAATTGTTCTCTCTTTTTTACCTCAAAAGAGTACCTTCTCTTTATTGTGTGGTTTGATTACACTTTAGTTTCAGTTTATAGATAAAGAATAGGTCTCCCAGTTTTTATGCTATAATGGG
Source organism: Streptococcus ferus DSM 20646 (assembly GCF_000372425.1). Taxonomy (GTDB): domain Bacteria; phylum Bacillota; class Bacilli; order Lactobacillales; family Streptococcaceae; genus Streptococcus; species Streptococcus ferus. The sequence goes on along the minus strand of NZ_AQVD01000002.1, from coordinate 56,047 downwards.
GTTAGATAATTAGTTATAAGGGGAGAAGAGGAATTACTTATGGTCAAAATGGTTTTAGGGAGTTCTGACAGTCAGGCGAGTTCGGTGGCAGCGCTGGCTGACAATTACACGGCCGGATTTGAAAGTCTTATCAGTGCCTTTGACAGCCTAGCCAATGAGGATAAGCTCTCGGGCAGTGCCTATACTAATGTTAAAAATTATGGGAGCAGTGTTGTGACTCCTCTGGTTAAAGCCTTTATCCTTCTGGCGGAGGCTGCCAAAGCCGATGTTCAGAAACTGCCGGATCAATACCGCGCACAGGTAGGCGGCGAAGATCTGGATGAGGACACTCTGACGGCTCAGATTTCCGCTTATGCGACAACCATAGAAGCCAACCAAACTTCAGTAGACAATCTTGGGAAGACAGACCCCATGACGGATGCAGTTCAATCCAGCATTAATAGCCTCAAGGACACTATTACCAGCGATACAGCCGCTAAGGCAGAGTTGGAAGAAAAACTCCGCAAGCTGCGGGAATACGATGCCCAATCGTCAGGTTTCTTTAGTGATATTGCGGCTCTGGAGAGTGCGGTGACGACAGGCATCTCTCAGCTTCAGTCAGGTATTTCTAGCTTCACGGTTCAGAGTGGTTTCCCCCTTCCCAGTAAGAAAGACTTAGCGTGGACCAAAAAGGTGAATAAAAGCTGGGAAAAACGAACGTTTATCATGAATTATGCCAGCATCTATGGTTTTAATAAAGAAACGGTCTTGCAGATATTAAAAGTCAAGAAGGGGATAGATAAGAAATTCCCTGATAAATCTCAGGAAGAAAGGGATTATTTGCTTAATCGAGTCTTGGGAGCCCCTGTTTATGAAGGCTTTAATTGGAATAATACGGCAGGTGATTTAAAAGATTATTTCAGTAAGCTTCACGTGGGGAATGGCAATAATGTTTATTATACAGAGATGTCACTCTTAGAAATATATCAAGAATTAGGCCTAACTAAGGAAGAGGCTGAGAAACTATCCTATAATATCAGACTTCAAAATCAGGTTTCTGGAATGGAAAGTACACAGACCGCAGATAAGTTAAAAGAGCAAGATAGAAGTGCCTATAATAAGTATAAATCAAAAATGGAAGAAATATATGGCCCGCTAACTGATGAAGAATTTAGAAATCGGTGGGATTCTTATATTGGACAGACAGATTTCGCCCACCAGTCAATCACAACAGCGACTCATCTGAACCCTGACTGGGAATTAGGTCAACTTATGTTTGGAGGAAGAGAGGATCTTGAAGAAGTTTCTGGCTGGCGAGGCGATGCTACAGAGGATGCTGAAGCTAATCCTTCCATGGGAAATGATGACTACAAGGCAGATTTGGATGCTGTTAATATCACCAAGATTATGGAAGAAAAGAACCTTTCTTTTATGGAGGCTTCCAACTATTATTACAACAATTTGGAAGATACGGCTAATCCTGATACCAAACAGGTTACCCGTGCAGAGTTATTCAAGCAAAACGTTGACCTTGACCATATCAAAGATGAAGTCTATGATTTAGTACCCGACAGTGCTTCCGGTAAGGTTAAGTATAGCTTTCTTAGACCAGGCGTCACTGTTTATGAAGAACCTACTGAGGAGCAAAAGCGGAAGTATCTTAAAAAACATTACCCAGATTCCTATGATTTCCTGAGAAGTTTGGAAGAAGAGGATAGTAATATGGGCAATTATGCAGAAAAGGAGAAATAAGATGGGAAAAAGGGGCTTCATTTTCATTATAGGTTTATGTCTCCTTGCCCTCTGTTTTTTCACCTATCGCAGTCTCTCAGCTCCTCGCAATATCTTCTCTGAAATTTATCGAGATGAGTATGCTGGTTTTCATTCTTGGCAAGGCTATCCGCATTTGTCAAAAGTGGCTGGGATTAATAATTGGGATAGAGCTGAGGCGCGGGACGAATTTGCGCAGATGCCAAGCGAGCATTACAGGGAGGCGGCTCTTTCCCAGCCAATTACAGAGGCAGGTTATAGTTTTAATTTCTATAAAAAGAATGAGCACATGACCATGTACTTTACCTACAAACTTGACCAAGAAGTCAGCCTTTACTTTCACAGTCTTTACAAAGAAAAAAATAAAAGTCTGACACAGACGGTTAGTGTGATTATTCCTGATGGGACCAGACGAAAATACATTAAAAATAAAGCTGACATCCAAAGCTATCTTGACCGGTATCAGGTTAGTTCATCGGATTTAGAGACTTATTATAATCAAGGAATGAAGAATCTCCTCCTCAAGGACTGGGTTTCGGTCTACCAGAGCCGTTTTAGTTCAGATGACTGGGGAGAGGTCAAGGTGATTAGGAAGTGGTAATTCTCCGAAAGAAAGAATAGTCCCGATAATTACAAGATTTTTATGATAACTTATAAAGAGAAGAGAGGGCAGATGCTGACTAAAAAACAGAACCGTCTGATCATCATTTTCTCTATTATTCTTTCTTTTTTAGCCGGGGGATTGATTTTTGGCTATCTTCACTATCAGTCAGGGGCTTATGAACATAACAGTACCTGTGACCAGCTGAACAGTCTAATGACCATAAGGAAGTTTATTTAATAAAGGAGAGTCCTTATGCTTTGATAGATAATGGAGAAAAGGGTTATTATGTCATGGTTTTCAACAAAAGTAGCAAACGTATTAAAGCTTATAGATATAACCCTTCTGGAATGTAACTATCATTAACTGGGTTTTATTTTCATCTTTACCGTAAATATTAATAAAAGTCCAGATGTTCTAAAGTTGTATGGCAATAAAATGTTAAACAAGGTTACAAAAATGAAAAATAGTGGTATAATAAAAAGCGGTGATTTTTAAAATCGAGAATCCCAAAGATTAGTATCATTAAGGAATAGAGAAATGTTTAAGAAACAAAACGTTATAGCGGGGATAGTAGCGTGTGGTTTGCTTGTTTCGGAAGGGGCACAGATGGTAACGTCTGTGTTTGCCATTACTCAGGATGAAACAAGTGTGACTTCTAGCGCTGAAGAAGTGGGAGAATCAACCACCACCACAACAACAGAAACTGAATCAGGCGAGTCTGAAGAAGTGACTGAAGCAATGACGGAGCAGTCTTCAGCTTCGACCACAACAGAAGCTGAAGCAGTACCAGAAGTCAGTTCAACAACAACGGAGACAACCTCAACAGAATCTTCACAAAAGTCATCAGCAGAAACAGAAACAAGTCAAAAAGTAGCCTCTGCTGTCACAAAAGTGCAAACGGAGGCAAATCAGCCAGCTGTTTCTGAGAAGGTTATTGGTCCTCAGGAAGAGAACCCAAGCCAGCCTTCTTTGTCGTCCCTTGATTCGGCTCTTTTTATACTGGATGGAGGGCTTACAGTTGTTAATGGCAGTACTTATGTAGAACACTGGACTGGTAAAGATGCTTACACTCACAATATACTGTCTCACCGTTACGGGATTACGGCAGAACAGCTTGATGGTTTTTTGAAATCAACAGGAATTCAATACGATTCAGAACGTTTTAACGGTAAGAAAATATTAGAGTGGGAAAAAGAAAGTGGTTTGGATGCCCGAGCAATCATCGCTATCGCGATGTCGGAAAGCTCACTTGGGACTGCAGGTGTTGCAAGGGAAAAAGGGGCGAACGCTTTTGGATACGGCGCCTTTGATGATAACCCTGATAATGCTAAAGTCTATAATGATGATGTGGCTATCAAGCAGCTGACACAAGTTACAATCATAAAAAACCAAAATACCAGTTTTAAGCGTCAAGATGAAAAGGCGTTAAAAAATGCTTCTGGGAAGTTAGATGTTTCTAAAGAAGGTGGTGTCTATTTTACGGATACGACTGGTTCTGGTAAACGAAGAGCCCAAATAATGGAGAAGATTGATAAGTGGATCGATGAGCATGGAGGTACTCCTGAAATACCAGATTCTCTGAAGGTAGTTGGTATTTCGAGCGTTTCTCAAATTCCTACCGGTTTCAATATTTCAAAACCGATTGATTCGTCAGGATATGTAGCATCTGCTTATCCTTGGGGGCAGTGTACCTGGTATGTCTATAATCGGGCCTTAGAACTGGGAACCAGTTTTGGCGCCTTCATGGGGAACGGTGGCGATTGGCAGTCTCAAGCAGGGTATGAAACGACACATGTTCCCGCGGTTGGTTATGCGGTGTCCTTTTCACCAGGACAGGCAGGGGCTGATGGGAAATACGGGCATGTGGCTATTGTAGAAGAGGTGAAAGAAGACGGCTCTATTTTAATCTCTGAGTCAAATGTATTGGGCTTAGGAAATGTATCTTATAGAACTTTCAAGGCTTCTGAAGCCAAACAGTTGACTTATGTCAAAGGACATGGTCTAGACTAGTACAATTACCAAATATAAAAGACAGAATGATAGTAATCATTCTGTCTTTTATATTTGTCCTTAAACATGGTGGGACCCTTGCTTCTTTTTTCCCAGATATTTCTTGCCAAACGGTGATAATTTTGGTAGTATATAGAGTAAATAAAATCCTTTAATACTGTCCCGTGAGGCAGGCAAGGAGAGAATGGATCAATAAGGTGTGCTGTCTGTCAAACGGTGCCGTATTTTGTGGAATCTCCTTGTGTCAAGGAGATTTTTTGTATTTAGAAAGGATCTTTTATGAAAGCAAAAGAAATTGTCGATGATGTGACCATGAAGCGTGCGATTACGCGTATTACCTATGAAATTATCGAACGAAACAAGAATTTAGATCAGATTGTCCTTGCCGGTATTAAGACACGGGGAGTCTTTATTGCTAGACGTATTCAGGAACGTCTTAAGCAGATTGAAGACTTGGATGTTCCGATTGGAGAGTTAGATACCAAGCCTTTTAGAGATGATGTCAAGGTTGAGGAAGATACGACAGATATGCCGATTGACATTACCAATAAAGATGTCATCTTAATTGATGATGTCCTCTATACCGGTCGTACGATCCGGGCTGCGATTGACAACTTGGTCAGCCTTGGCCGGCCTGCTCGCGTCAGTCTCGCGGTTTTAGTTGACCGAGGCCACCGTGAGCTGCCTATTCGTGCGGACTATGTTGGAAAAAATATTCCGACAAGCAGCCTTGAGGAGATTGTGGTTGAAATGACCGAAATTGACGGACAGGACCGCGTCAGCATTGTTGAAAATGCCTAGTAGCAGGAGGTCAAGGTGAAGGATATAAAATACGATGTGCAAGATATGCCAAAACCAGGTCACTTAATTGGCCTGTCCTTCCAGCATCTTTTTGCGATGTTTGGGGCGACGGTCCTGGTTCCGATTTTGGTGGGAATTGATCCAGCCATTGCTCTGTTTTCGAGTGGATTGGGAACCTTGGCTCATCTCAGTGTGACCAAGTTTAAAATCCCTGCTTACATGGGCTCAAGCTTTGCCTATATTGCTACCATGCAGACGTTGATGAAGACAGATGGGATTGCGGCAGTTGCTCAGGGGGCTATCGCAGGCGGTCTGGTTTACCTGATTGTCGCTTTAATTGTAAGATTTGCAGGCAATGAATGGATTGACAAGATACTGCCGCCTATCGTGGTTGGTCCCATTATCATGGTAATCGGTTTAAGTCTGGCGACAACTGCTGTGAATGATGTGATGTTCAAAGATGGCAAGTACCAGTTTACCTATTTGCTGATTGGTCTGGTGACCTTGCTGGCTGTTATCCTCTTTAATATTTACGGTCGTGGTCTTATCAGTATTATTCCGATTTTGTTAGGTTTAATTGTTGGGTATTGTCTGGCTTTTGTCTTGGGGGCTGTAACGGGTCAGGAGATTATCAGTTTCAGTGGGGTAGAAGAGGCTGCTTGGCTGCAGGTACCTAACTTTGATATCATTGGCCTAGACTATGGTTTCAAATTATACCCTAGTGCTATTTTAACCATGGCACCCATTGCATTTGTAACGATGACAGAGCATTTCGGCCATGTTATGGTGCTCAATAGTCTAACGAATCGTGATTTTTTCAAGGATCCGGGGTTGGATAGAACCTTGGCGGGAGATGGCTTGGCGCAGATGATTGCCGGTTTCTTTGGGGCTCCACCGGTAACTTCTTATGGTGAAAATATCGGTGTTATGGTTCTTAATAAGATATACAGTGTTTATGTGATTGCCGGTGCGGCTCTTATTGCAGTGGCGATGAGTTTTATCGGTAAGGTTTCAGCCTTGCTGTCCTCCATTCCGGCACCGGTAATCGGCGGTATCTCAATCGCCCTCTTCGGGGTCATTGCTTCCAGCGGTTTGAAAATTTTAATTAGCAACAAGGTTGATTTTGATAATAAAAAGAATCTGCTGATTGCCAGTGTTATTCTAGTGACAGGCATTGGCGGCTTAACCCTTCAAATCAATGGACTGCAGATTACGGGTGTTACCTTCTCGACACTATTAGGAATTCTTTTATATCAAATTCTTCCAGAAAAGGATTAGGGCTTAATTATGGCGATTACAGATAACGGTGTCTCTTTAAAGCATTTAGTAACAATGGAAACCTTGTCCAATGAGGAAGTGCTGGGTTTGATCAACCGAGGGCTTGCCTTTAAGAATAAGCAGGCGGATTTCAGTTTAAAGCGGCAGTATTTTGCGGCCAATCTTTTCTTTGAATCGTCCACACGGACGCACAAATCCTTTGAAGTAGCTGAAAAGAAACTGGGCCTTGACGTGATTGACTTTGATGCCAAAACAAGTTCGGTTAATAAGGGGGAAACCCTTTATGATACTGTTCTGACAATGAGTGCCCTCGGTGTCGATATTTGTGTTATCCGTCATTCAGATGAAGACTATTATCAGGATTTGGTTGACAGTCGGACGATTCAGACTGCGATTGTTAATGGCGGTGATGGTTCAGGGCAGCATCCCAGCCAGTGCCTTCTTGATTTGATGACCATTTACGAAGAATTTGGTCATTTTGAAAATCTCAAGGTGGTTATCGCGGGGGACCTGACCCATTCGCGGGTCGCCAAGTCCAATATGCAAATTCTCAAGCGTTTGGGGGCGGAGCTTTATTTTGCAGGTCCCAAGGAATGGTATTCCTCGGAGTTTGATGTTTATGGTAAGTATATGGAGTTGGATGCGGTCATTGAGACGGCTGATGTGATGATGTTGCTGCGGGTTCAGCATGAACGCCATGATGGCAAAGAATCATTTGCAAAAACAGCTTACCACGAGGCATTCGGTCTGACGCAAGAGCGTTATAAAAAGCTGAAAGAGTCTGCAATCATCATGCACCCTGCCCCGGTGAATCGCGATGTGGAAATTGCAGACAGTTTGGTTGAGGCTCCGAAATCACGTATTGCCAGACAGATGCAAAACGGTGTTTTTGTGAGAATGGCCATCTTAGAAGCCATCCTAAATGGAAAAGCATAGAACGTTAAGGGACACCTGAGAGGTCCTACGAAAGGTTATAAAAATGACAAAAAGACTTTTAATTTTAGAAGACGGAACGATATTTGAAGGTCAGGCATTCGGTGCAGATATTGATGTGACGGGTGAGATTGTCTTCAATACAGGGATGACAGGCTACCAAGAATCCATTACAGACCAATCCTACAATGGGCAGATATTAACCTTTACCTATCCTTTAGTTGGTAATTACGGAATCAATCGTGATGATTACGAAAGTATTCTGCCGACCTGTAAAGGGGTTGTTGTTTCGGAAAATGCCCGCCGAGCGAATAACTGGCGTAACCAAATGACGTTAGATGAATTTCTGGCCTCAAAGAATATTCCAGGGATTTCGGGAATTGATACCCGTGCCCTGACAAAAATTATTCGCCAGCATGGTACGATGAAGGCGACATTGGCGACAGCAGGGGATGAGATTAGCCATCTTCAGGATCAGCTGCGGGCGACTGTTTTGCCGACGAACAACGTCGAACAGGTGTCTACCAAAACCGCTTATCCGGCTCCCGGCGTAGGGAAAAATATAGTGGTGGTTGACTTTGGTCTCAAACATTCGATTTTACGAGAATTTTCAAAGCGCAATTGCAATCTGACGGTGATGCCCTATGATGTAACTGCCCAAGAGATTCTCAATCTCAACCCTGACGGCGTCATGCTTTCCAATGGTCCTGGTAACCCACAGGATGTCCCTATGGCGCTGGACATGATCCGGGGTATTCAAGGGAAGATTCCGATTTTTGGGATTTGTCTTGGTCACCAGCTCCTCAGCATGGCCAATGGAGCCAGCACCTACAAAATGAAATTCGGTCACCGTGGTTTTAACCATGCGGTCCGTGAAATTGCAACCGGGCGGGTTGACTTCACCAGTCAGAATCATGGTTATGCCGTGTCTCGTGAGGATTTACCTGATGAGCTGATTATCACCCATGAAGAAATTAACGATAAGTCGGTGGAGGGGATTCGGCACCGTTACTACCCAGCCTTTTCAGTTCAGTACCACCCCGATGCTGCACCTGGGCCTCATGATGCCTCCTACCTCTTTGATGAGTTTTTAGAAATGATTGATGCTTTTAAGGCTTCTCGCTAGATTTAGTTGATTTGCCGAGATGAAAGAGAGGCATCAATAATTCGTATTGGTGCCCTATTCATCAGTGATGGTTTTGACTTTAGTATTTCATCAAGCGCAGAAAATCATCATAGAGTGAGCTGCCTCTATGATGATTTTTTAAAAGGCTGATAGGAATACTGAAGCGTACGTCTGTTGCTTGATAATAGAATTACATTTTATAGAAATAAATGCTATGAAACAAAAAAGAAATCTCAAAAATTTAATAATAGTGACTGTATTTGCCTTACTACTCATAGTTCCCTTTATAGCACTGGAAATGCTCAATAACGTACTGACTAATGGTCGTTCCAGTCGATCATGGCTGGAAAATAAGTTTGGAACGGAGCTCAGTCGTGTCTATCCGACCCAAAATGTGGAGGATTTATTTAAGGAATTTCCGGATGGGTTTGGAATTGAACAGACTCATACGGATGGGAAGTATCGTATAAAAATGGAATTAAGCGGAGATGGTGAAACACGACAAATTAGTGGGGTCTTGAAACAAACCTTACGAAAAACAGGTGTTGATGAGGTCGTCATTCAGGTTGACTATCAGAATGGGTCATTTGTTTTTTCAGATGAGGATAAGGCAAAAACGCTTTGGCCTTATAATGGTTTTCTTTTTCAACATCTCTCTATTGATAAATCATTTTTATCTAGTCAGAAGTTAAAAGACAAACAGTATAGCTTTCAAAATGGCGATTTTGGACTTCAATATGTATTAGATAACTCTATAATTAGTCACTATCTCCAACTTGATAATGGCAAAAGCCATATCCTTGCATTTGGAGGTAGCAACAGTAATAGAGGTTATTATTATTCTATATCTGTTAGAGAAGGGAAAAGTATCAATCAATTTAATTTTAGCGAAAGGATTTTTGATACGAACAATTAAGAGTGAAAGGAGAGTGAAATGAGTACGGTTTCAACTACGGGAAGCTTAATTCCAAGCCTTGATGCATTAAATTTATCCTATCAAGTAGAAAGAGTTCGCATGAACTATCCGAATATTGATAATACAAGGAATCTTTTAAAACGAGTCAGAGAAGAAACAGCCATCCCTCAGAACCTCAGCTATGTGGATGACTTTTATGACAGTGGGACAGTTTTTCAGGTGATAGAGGACAGACGTATGTTCAGTTTATTAGCTGCTTTCAGTTAAGCACCTCTGCTTGATTGAACGTAACTAATAAGAAAGGAAGCATTCCTGTGACAAAAGGACTTAAACTAGGATTTGTAATTGTAATAGGAGGTATCATCATGACATTATTATCAGGTTGTGATAAGCGCAATAACCGCGAATGGCTGGAGAATAAGTTTGGAACGGAACTCAGTCGTGTCTATCCGACCCAAAATGTGGAAGACTTATTTAAGGAATTTCCAGATGGGTTTAAAATTGACCAGAGTTACAGAACTGGCGGGCCTCACGGATTATTAACACAAATGGTCTTAGTAGGTGATGGTGAGACACACTCAATTTTGGGTACTCTAAATCAGATTGATCTTTCTACAAAGGATGAGAAAGAGACTGCTAGTGTTGTTGTAGAATACCAAAATGGAGAACTTGTTTTTTCCGACGAGGAAAAAGCAAAGGAGATTTGGCCGTTTAATGGATTTTTATTTCAGCACTTGACAGTTGATAAATCTCACTTAAACAATTTAGAAATGACTGATAAAAATTATAACTTTCAAAATGGAGCTTTTAGCATTAGTTATCATAGTCAAAATGAGAATATTAATCACTATTTAGACAAGAAAAAAAATAAATTTTTTACACTAAGACTTGCCGGAAGCAACTATAAAAAAGATAATTATTATTATGTACTTTCAATAGAATATGATGAGGCTACAGAATTCTCAGAAATTATTTCTGATTAGATAAGGAGAACATGTTTTGAGTACGGTTTCAACTACGGGAAGCTTAATCCCAACCCTAGATGCTTCGAACTTGGCTTATCAGGTAGAACGAGTTAGGATTAAATTGTTCAAACATTGACAGAACTTCAGGTTTCTTAAGAAAAGTAAAAGAAGGAGGAACTACCCTCCCTAAAAATCTCAGCTATGTGGATGACTTTTATGACAGTGGGATAGTTTTTCAGGTGGATAGGACAGACGTATATTCAGTTTATTAGCTGCTTTCAGTTAAGCACCTCTGCTTGATTGAACGTAACTAATAAGAAAGGGAGCATTCCTGTGACAAAAAGACTTAAACTAGGATTTGTAATTGTAATAGGAGGTATCATCATGACACTATTATCAGGTTGTGATAAGCGCAATAGCCGAGAATGGCTGGAAAATAAATTTGGAACGGAGCTCAGTCGTGTCTATCCGACCCAAAATGTGGAGGATTTGTTTAAGGAATTTCCGGATGGGTTTAGGATTGAACAGACACATACAGATGGAGACTATGACTATGAGATAGAATTATCTGGTGATAGTGATACTCGGTCTATAAAAGGGACTTTAACTCAAATTAATCAAGGAACAGGAGAAAAAATCACAACCATTTATGTTGAATATAAGGATAAAAAGTTTGTTTTTTCAGATGAGGCTAAGGCCAAAATATTTTGGCCTTATGAAGTTTTTTTATTTCAACAGTTAGCTGTCAAGAAGTCATTCTTAAATCGTTTAGATATGACGGACAAACACTATAACTTTCAAAATGGAGCGTTTGGTATTGATTATGATATTGTGGATAAAATGATTAACAATTATCTTAATGAACCTAAAAATAAGGAACTTAAATTTAGACTTGGTGGAAGCAACAGTAATCGTGGTTATTATTATTCGGTTATTTTTGAAGATAAGGCTAATGAAAACTATTATTTTAGAGAAACAATAGCAGGTACACCAAAATAGGAGAAGTATATTGAGTATAGTTACAGAAACGGGAAGCTTAATTCCAAGCCTTGATGCATCAAATTTATCCTATCAAGTAGAAAGAGTTCGCATGAACTATCCGAATATTGATAATACAAGGAATCTTTTAAAACGAGTCAGAGAAGAAACAGCCATCCCGCAAAATCTCAGCTATGTGGATGACTTTTATGACAGTGGGACGGGAACCAGTGGGACGGCTTTTCAAGATACAAAGACGGGTGAGATTATTATTGCCTACACAGGGACTAATCCCAACGGGGAAGGCCTTAGAGGCAAACTGGAGTATGGCAGGGACATTTATACGGATATCGCAGATATCGGCTTCGGTCAAGGAACGCACTATGGTCCGGCCTTTGCCTTTTACGAGCAGATTGCTGAGAAGTATGGGGCGGATAAAGTTAACCTGACAGGTCACTCTTTGGGAGGGAACATTGCCCAGCGGGTGGCACTGAGGTATAATGTCCAACGTACCACAGTCTACAATTCAGCGCCGCTTTATATTCCTGTCGGGGCTGGTATAGGCGGTACCCCTTATAGCATGGTTAATCTTATAGCGATTCAGTCGGATCTTAAGGCCTTTACAGGGCAGGTTACCCGCATCACTACTGAAAAAGACCCTCTTAATCGCTATGCGGATAAAGGAAAGGGCGTTTATCTCGGTCAAGAATATATCTTGAGCGCTTCCGGCGGTCACGGTCTGGATGCTATCGTTAATGATGCCAATCAAGTTTCTCAAATTAGCAGTCTTCTCACTGCAGTAGCTGCTCCGACAACAACACTCCAAGCAGTCAAGGCTTCTATGGCTGACCTTTCGGCCAAGAAATCGGCCTTTATGGCAGACGGCAGTCTTTCGGGCAGGGAGATGATTTACCTAGATTCTGTCCAAGCCAGTATTGTTTCAGCGGGGATTAGCCAAGTGGCAGAAGCCGCTCTGGAACTGGTCACAGCCAAGGAAAAAGAGAGCCATGAGGAAGCGGAGCAACTATATCAGGAACTCGATGATGTGCCATGGTACTTTATCCTGACTCCGGATGAAATGCGCGCAGCCTATGCCGAAGCAGGTGTTGATTATAACAGTATTGTGACGGCTATTGATGAGCATTGCTCTGAGAAGAGGAAGAAGGTCTCCGAACTTGCGACCACTTTCACGACGCTTCAAGGTCAGATTGAGCGTGGCATTGCGGCTAAGGTTGAGCAAGATGCAGAGCTGGCTCAGCTCTTTGGTTTATCGTGAGGGAAAGGGTATGGATAAGAGAGATTTAATACTAGATAACTTAAGACAAGAGCAGCAAAAAGCAGAAGATTTGGAGGAAGCCTATCGATACGCCAAACGGGAGCTAGAGGAGGAAGGCTTTCGCCTTGACCACTTTAGCAGAGGAATTAGAGAGCGGCTGGAAAGCAAAATTGACGGTGTACAGAGTCACTTACGTGCCGTAACTAATCAAGAGGCAGGTGACTACTTTAGCATTGCCAACAACGTTTTTCAAACCTATCTCGAAACAAATGACCAAGTATATAGGCTTCAATTGGCTCAGCTAGAAGATAAAGCAGACGAACTTAATCAGAATTATAAAAAGCAGTCTATCCTCCAAGAAGAAAGGATAGAAAACATTTATCACAAATTGAAACAATTAGAACAAGAATAATGATGGAGGGAAGCGTGGGAAATCTACTATCAAATACCTGGAACACTATAACAGATGCCTACGATGGATTAAAAGAAGGTCTGAGCGATTGGGATGCGTACGCCAGAGTTGAAAAAGCACTTGAGAGAGAACTAGTAAATACGGTTTACGCACCATTGAAATTAGCCAAGGGAAAAACGATAAGGAAAGATTTTGATGAGACTGTTGATGATATTGCTGAAGATGCCAAAGGAGGTATAGAATCTATCAGAAACCAACTTGATAGTGATATTAAGGGAGAATTTGGAACAGCAATTCAGACTAGTTTGACTAAGAATAATGGTGATTGGGATGATATCTAAACGATATGGTCAACATTAAATTTGGTCAGTATACAAGGTTTACTAACAGGTGTAATAGATTATAGAAGAAAGGTAACAAGATGCCAAAACGTACAGATATTAAGAAAATTATGGTTATCGGATCTGGTCCTATTATCATCGGTCAGGCTGCGGAATTTGATTATGCGGGAACACAAGCCTGCTTAGCTCTGAAAGAAGAGGGCTATCGTGTTGTTCTTGTCAATTCTAATCCAGCAACGATTATGACGGATAAAGAAATTGCTGACAAGGTTTATATTGAGCCGATTACCCTAGAGTTTGTGACCCGAATCCTTCGTAAAGAACGTCCAGATGCACTTTTGCCAACTTTGGGCGGTCAGACAGGGCTTAACATGGCTATGGAATTGTCCAAGGCGGGTATTTTGGAGGAACTGGGAGTAGAACTCTTAGGAACCAAATTGTCGGCCATTGATCAGGCCGAAGATCGTGACTTGTTCAAACAGCTGATGGAAGATCTAGACCAGCCTATCCCCGAATCTGATATTGTGAATACAGTAGAAGAAGCGGCTGCCTTTGCGGCTGAAATTGGCTATCCTGTCATTGTTAGACCAGCCTTTACCCTAGGAGGAACAGGCGGCGGTATGTGTGCCAATGAAGAAGAGTTGCGAGAAATCGCTGAGAATGGCCTCAAACTGTCTCCAGTAACCCAGTGCTTGATTGAGCGTTCTATTGCTGGTTTTAAAGAGATTGAGTATGAAGTGATGCGTGATGCAGCCGACAATGCTTTGGTAGTCTGTAACATGGAAAACTTTGATCCCGTGGGTATTCATACGGGAGACTCTATTGTCTTTGCACCAACCCAGACCTTATCAGATATTGAAAACCAAATGCTGCGTGATGCCAGCCTAAAAATTATTCGTGCCCTCAAAATTGAAGGGGGATGTAATGTCCAGTTGGCGCTTGATCCGCATAGTTTTAAATACTATGTTATAGAAGTAAACCCTCGGGTGTCTCGCTCATCAGCCTTAGCCTCTAAAGCGACAGGCTACCCGATCGCTAAATTGGCTGCTAAAATTGCAGTCGGTCTGACACTGGATGAGATGATTAATCCTGTTACCGGAACCACTTATGCCATGTTTGAACCGGCGCTTGACTATGTGGTAGCGAAGATTCCTCGTTTTCCATTCGATAAGTTTGAAAAAGGAGAACGCCGCCTAGGGACACAGATGAAGGCGACGGGAGAAGTCATGGCCATTGGCAGAAATATCGAAGAAAGCCTCTTAAAAGCCTGTCGCTCTCTGGAAATCGGTGTCTTTCATAATGAAATACCAGAACTTGGGCAAGTCAGTGATGATGATTTAGTGGCCAAAATTGTCAAGGCTCAAGATGACCGTCTCTTTTATGTCTCTGAAGCTATTCGCCGTGGCTATACTATCGAAGAAATTGCGGAATTGACGAAAATAGATATTTTCTTCCTTGACAAATTGCTGCACATCTATGAAATAGAACAAGAACTGGCGGCTCAGGTGGGGGATGTGAACCTGCTAAGAGAAGCCAAACGTTATGGCTTTGCAGACCGCAAAATTGCGGAACTCTGGAGTATGGATGCCAAGGCCGTTCGGAAACGTCGTGTCGATAACAAGATTATCCCAGTCTACAAGATGGTAGATACCTGTGCAGCCGAGTTTGAATCTGCCACCCCTTATTTCTATTCTACCTACGAATGGGAAAATGAATCCATCAAGTCCGACAAGGAATCCGTTATCGTCTTGGGTTCAGGCCCCATTCGTATCGGTCAGGGCGTGGAATTTGACTATGCAACTGTCCACTCTGTCAAGGCCATCCAGGCAGCTGGCTACGAAGCCATTATCATGAACTCCAACCCAGAGACCGTCTCAACAGACTTCTCTGTTTCTGACAAGCTCTACTTTGAGCCGCTGACGTTTGAGGACGTGATGAATGTCATCGAACTCGAACAACCCAAAGGTGTGATTGTTCAATTTGGCGGTCAGACGGCCATCAACTTGGCGGAACCTTTATCTCAGGCAGGTGTTAAGATATTGGGAACACAGGTGGCTGATTTAGACAGGGCGGAGGATCGCGATCTCTTTGAGCAGGCCCTCCAGGATCTTGGGATTCCGCAGCCTCCTGGTCACACAGCGACGAATGAAGAAGAAGCTGTTGCGGCAGCCAGAAAGATTGGTTTTCCAGTTCTTGTCAGACCGTCTTATGTCCTTGGCGGCCGTGCCATGGAAATTGTTGAAAACGAGGAAGATTTACGTGCTTATATGAGGACTGCTGTTAAGGCCAGTCCGGATCATCCCGTCTTGGTTGATTCTTATATCGTAGGAAAAGAGTGTGAGGTAGATGCTATCTCAGATGGCAAAGATGTCTTGATTCCAGGGATTATGGAACATATCGAACGAGCAGGTGTCCATTCAGGAGATTCCATGGCAGTATACCCACCGCAAAATCTGTCTCAGAAAGTCCAAGAAACGATTGCCGACTATACAAAGCGGTTGGCGATTGGGCTTAACTGTATCGGTATGATGAATATTCAATTTGTTATTAAAGATGAAACCGTTTATGTCATTGAGGTCAATCCGCGTGCCAGTCGAACCGTTCCATTTTTATCCAAGGTAACCGATATCCCAATGGCCCAGGTAGCGACGCAGCTGATTTTGGGGAAATCTCTGACAGATCTGGGTTATAAGGATGGACTTTACCCTGAAAGTCAGCAAGTTCATGTAAAAGCACCCGTCTTCTCCTTTACCAAGTTGGCTAAGGTAGATAGCTTGCTGGGACCTGAAATGAAATCTACGGGTGAAGTGATGGGGTCTGATGCCACACTGGAAAAAGCCCTTTACAAGGCCTTTGAGGCTTCCTATTTCCACTTGCCTACTTTTGGAAATGTCATTTTCACAATCGCAGACGACACCAAAGAAGAGGCTTTGGCACTCGCGAAGCGTTTTGATAATATCGGTTACAGTATTGCCGCAACTGAAGGAACAGCCAACTATTTTGCCCAAAATGGATTAGCTGTAAAGTTGGTCAATAAATTAGGCGAAAATGACGAGAATGATATCCCGGCTCTTGTCCGCAAAGGGGCTGTGCAGGCCATCATCAATACTGTCGGAACGAAACGAACAGCTGATGAGGATGGGCAAGCCATTCGCAGCTCAGCTATCGAGCAGGGAGTTCCTCTCTTTACAGCCATTGATACAGCGGATGCCATGATACGTGTTCTGGAAAGTCGGGCTTTCCTGACGAAGCCTATCTAAATTGAAAAGATGACATTTGTCATCTTTTTTGCTAAATCTGATAATGGTTTGACAAGGGTTTGATTACGTTGTATAATTGAACTATAAGATTAATACAAGTTATGAAATCTTAGGAATCTTACAAAAGCGTAAGTTTTTGTAAAAGGCTTTATGTTAAGATAAAGGAAAGCAACAAAGGAGGAGACACATGACTAGGAAAAGCAAAAGGATACAAGGGAAAAAGAAATGGTTTGCCCTTGGAGGAGCTGCAGCGGTTGTCCTGCTAGGTCTACTATGGTGGAAATCCCAATCTCTGCAAGGCACCAAGGCTAGCAGCCAAACCTATACGATCAGCAAGGTGACAGAAGGCAAGGTAGCCTCATCAACCCTGCTCTCAGGGGCTATTAAGGCGCAATCTGAACAGTATGTTTATTTCGATGCGACCAAAGGAAGTAACCCTACGGTGACGGTTAATGTTGGTGATCAAGTGTCTATGGGACAGCAAGTGGTTCAATACGACACCACTGCAGCTCAGGCGGCTTATGATCAAGCTGTCCGAAACTACAATAAAATCGGAAGACAAATTACCAGCCTAAAGACAACTGGTGTAGCTTCTGCTCCGGAAACATCAGTTGATGAAAGTACAGGTCAGACTACCACTAGCGGTATTACAACTCAAGGGACTTATCAAGAGCAATTGCAGGCGCTTTACGATGCGCAGGCTGATGCCCAAGGAGAGGTTGATAAGGCACAGATTGCTTTGAATAGCACCTCTGCCTTGAGTGAGGTTAATGGTACAGTTGTTGAGGTCAACAACAATATTGATCCAACTGGTAAATCAAATCAAGCCATGGTTCATATTACCAGCGAAGGTAAACTAGAAGTTGAAGGAACCTTGACCGAATATGATCTAGCGAATATCAAGGTGGATCAGGCTGTCAAAATCAAATCCAAAGTTTATCCTGATAAAGAATGGGATGGTAAGATTACGTATATCTCAAATTATCCAAGTCAATCGGCTACGGCAGCAACTGCTGATGCAACTGCTTCCAGTAGCACCAGTTCGCCAAGCTATGAGTACAAGGCTGAATTGACCAGTGATTTGGGAGATTTAAAACAAGGCTTTACCGTTTCAGTAGAAGTGGTCAATGACCAGCAGAGCCTAGTTGTTCCAGTATCAGCCCTTGTTTCTAAGGGAGATAAGAACTATGTTTGGCTCTACGATAAATCTAATTCACGTGTCCTGCGCAAAGAAGTCACCGCAGGTGATGCTGATGCGAAACTTCAAGAAATTTTAACAGGTCTTGAAAAGGATCAAGAGATTATCACCAATCCTGATAATAACCTGAAAGAAGGCAAGAAGATTGATAAACCCCAAGAGGAAAAGACCTCTTCAGAAGAGGGGTGATCTCTGATGACAGTAGATGATAGTAAAAAAGAACTGATACACCTTAAGGGGATTACAAAATCATACCGAAATGGGGATCAAGAACTTGAGGTCTTGAAAGGGATTGATTTGTCTGTTCATGAGGGTGAGTTTTTGGCGATTATGGGTCCTTCGGGATCAGGTAAATCAACTCTGATGAATATCATCGGCCTTTTAGATCGGCCAACGGCAGGTTCTTATGATTTGTCGGGTCAGGCGGTTGAAAGTCTCAGCGACGCCAAATTAGCCCATGTCCGGAATATGGAGATTGGTTTTGTCTTTCAGCAGTTTTTCCTGCTCTCCAAGCTGGATGCTTTGCAAAATGTGGAACTGCCTCTCATCTATGCAGGAGTTCCCGCCTCAAAACGCAAAAAAATGGCTAAGAACTACCTGGAAAAGGTCGAACTGACTGAACGGATGAAACATTTACCGTCAGAATTATCCGGTGGACAAAAGCAGCGGGTTGCTATTGCTCGGGCTTTGGTCAATGATCCGAGTATCGTTTTAGCGGATGAGCCAACTGGAGCTCTGGATACCAAGACGGGAAACCAGATTATGGAGCTGCTGACAGAGCTGAATCGGGAAGGTCGAACCATTATTATGGTAACCCATGAGCCGGAAATTGCAGCCTATGCCAAACGTCAAATTGTGATTCGTGATGGTGAAATTACGCAGGACAGTTTGACGCCGGACCAAGGATAGAAGGAGGGAACAAATAATGGAAAATTGGAAATTTGCCCTCTCTTCAATCTTGAGTCATAAGATGCGGTCTTTTCTGACCATGCTGGGGATTATTATTGGTGTGGCTTCTGTTGTCTTGATTATGGCTTTAGGTCAGGGCTTAAAGAATGGTATTGATGATCAGGTAAATAAATCGCAAAAAAACCTCAATGTCTACTACAAGACGAAAGAGGAAAAAAAGGCGGAGGAAGACCCGAACTATTACCCAACCGGTGAATCAAGTACGGCTGGTGAATCAAGTACGGCTAAAGCCCCTGATATTCAGGAGGCCTGGGTCGAGAAAATAGCCAAGGATACAAAAGGGGTTTCAGGTTATTACATCACCAACAGCACGAGTGCTACGGTGGCCTACGGGAAAAAAACAGCTAAAAATGTTAATATAACAGGAATTAACAAAACCTATCTTTCTATTAAGAAATTTAAAATCATAGCTGGCCGTTCTTTTGTGTCTAATGACTATATCAAATTTGGCCGAATCATTATGCTTGATTCTGCCTTAGCTCAAAAATTATTTGGCGGAGACACCGAAGCGCTTAATAAAGTCGTTACTCTAGCAAATAAGAGCTATCTGGTTGTGGGTGTTTATAAGGATCCTGATGCAGGTTCGTCCCTTTATGGTATGACTTCGGGAGGCAATGCCATTATGACCAATACTCAGGTTGCCAGTGAGTTTGGCGTTAAGGAAAATGATCAGATTTTCTTTCATATTGATGATGTCAGCCAGGCCAACCGAATCGGGAAAGAGACCGGGGAAAAACTGACCAAAATATCAGGTGCCAGAGATGGTCTTTATGAAAATTTCAATATGGATAGTATCATTGAACAGGCTAATATGATAGCTTCTATGTACACCATTGCTTTTGGGGTTATTGCAGGGATTTCTCTCTTTGTAGGTGGTATTGGAGTGATGAATATTATGCTGGTATCTGTTACCGAGCGGACGCGTGAAATTGGTTTGCGTAAAGCTCTGGGAGCAACCAGAGGCAAGATTTTGAATCAATTCTTGATTGAGTCTATTGTATTGACCCTTCTAGGAGGATTAATTGGCTTGGGACTTGCCTATCTGGGTGTTAAGGGACTGACATCCGTCTTAAAATCCCAAAATATCATTCCTGCTATTTCGCTGCAGGTTGTTGTAATCAGCCTTATTTTCTCAGCTTTTGTCGGTGTTGTTTTTGGTATTTTACCAGCCAATAAGGCAAGTAAACTGGATCCGATTGAAGCGTTAAGGTATGAGTAACGCTAGTGATTAGCGGAATTTCTGCGGAGTAAGATAAAAAAGAGGGTGGTGTCAAGAAAAAAACTTGACACCATCTGTTTATCTGCTATAATAGTAAAAGTAAGTTCATAGCACTGCTATGGACCAAACAAAAAACAGAAAAGAGATTATTTAAAATGGCAGTAAAAATCCGTTTAACTCGTATGGGTTCTAAGAAAAAACCTTTCTACCGTATCAATGTTGCTGATTCACGTGCACCACGTGACGGACGTTTCATCGAAACTGTTGGTACTTACAACCCGCTTGTCGCTGAAAATCAAGTAACGCTTAAAGAAGACCGTGTACTTGACTGGTTGTCTAAAGGAGCTCAGCCTTCAGATACTGTTCGTAACATTCTTTCAAAAGCTGGAGTGATGACAAAATTCCACGAGTCTAAATATTCAAAATAAAAGCCTATGGATACGATTGAAAACCTTATTGTAGCAATTGTGAAACCCTTGATTTCACAACCGGAAAATTTCACCATAAAAATCGAAGATACTCCAGATTTTCTTGAGTATCATCTTGACTTGGATCCGACTGACATTGGTCGCATTATCGGTAAAAAGGGCCGCACCATTACTGCCATAAGATCAATCGTCTATTCCGTTCCGACGCAAGGTAAAAAAGTAAGACTTGTTATTGATGAAAAGTAGCAGCCCAGCTGTTGCTTTTTTCTTGCTTGAGAAAGATTGACTGAGATGATAGAATGAAAGAGATTAAGATTGGGGAGTCAACATGAATTACTTTAACGTTGGAAAAATTGTCAATACACAAGGGCTTCAGGGGGAAGTTCGTGTGCTGTCAGTCACTGATTTTGCGGAAGAACGCTTTAAAAAAGGCAGCCGTCTGGCGCTTTTTGATAAGAAAGACCAGTTTGTGACCAGTCTTGAAATTGCCAGTCATCGCAAGCATAAGAATTTTGATATTGTGAAATTCAAGGGCCTTTATCATATCAATGAGGTTGAGAAATACAAGGAATTCACCCTGAAAATCGCAGAAGAGGATTTAACCGAACTGGCAGATGGAGAGTTTTACTACCATGAAATTATTGGCCTTGATGTCTATGAAGGCGAGGACTTGATTGGTCAGGTTAAAGAAATTCTTCAGCCAGGGGCCAATGATGTTTGGGTCGTTAAACGAAAAGGAAAGCGTGATTTGCTTTTGCCTTATATTCCGCCTGTCGTTTTAAATGTTGATATTCCAAATCATCGTGTTGATGTGGAACTATTAGAAGGATTGGATGATGAAGATTGATATTTTAAGTCTTTTTCCAGAAATGTTTGCGCCTCTGGAGCACTCTATTCTTGGGAAGGCCAAGGAAAAGGGGCTCTTGGATATCCATTATCATAATTTTCGAGATTATGCGGAAAAAGCCCGTCATGTGGATGATGAACCTTATGGCGGGGGGCAGGGAATGCTGCTGAGAGCTCAGCCGATTTTTGATACAATTGAAACAATTGATGTCAACAAGCCTCGTGTGATTCTCCTTGATCCAGCCGGTCGGACTTTTGATCAAAGCTATGCGGAGGAATTGGCTCAGGAAAACGAGCTCATTTTTATTTGTGGCCACTATGAGGGTTATGATGAACGTATCAAGACCTTGGTGACAGATGAGATTTCTTTAGGAGACTTTGTTTTGACGGGAGGAGAATTGGCAGCCATGACTATCATTGATGCGACGGTTCGTCTGATTCCAGAGGTGATTGGCAAAGAAGCTAGTCACCAAGAGGACTCTTTTTCGTCTGGCTTGCTGGAATACCCCCAGTATACCCGTCCCTACGATTTTCGAGGCATGACTGTACCAGACGTCCTCATGTCCGGCCACCATGAAAATATCCGTAAATGGCGCTTAGAGCAAGCTTTACGGAAAACCTATGAACGACGTCCGGATTTACTGGAGACTTACTCATTATCAGAAGAAGAAGAAGCCATATTAAGCAAAATAAAGGGCGAGTGAAGATCGCTCTTTTTGTTTTTGCAGTTCTAAGTATGCTATAATGGATTTACTTTGGTTTGAAGGAGAATGACATGTCACTCATGATAAATGAAAATGATCTTTACGATATCACTATTGTTGGCGGAGGGCCAGTCGGTCTTTTTGCCGCTTTTTATGCAGGTTTGCGAGGTGTTCGGGTTAAAATTATTGAAAGTTTATCAGAACTTGGTGGTCAGCCGGCAGTTCTTTACCCAGAAAAAATGATTTATGATATTCCAGCCTTCCCGGCTGTTTCTGGCCAGTCTCTGGTTGAGAGTCTCCTCAAGCAGCTGGATCGTTTTGCTGACAGAACAGCCATCTGCCTGAAAGAAGAAGTTAAAACCTTTGATAAAGTCGACGGCATTTTTACGATTGGAACAGACAAACGACAGCATTTTTCAAAAGCCATTATTATTGCCTGCGGCAACGGCGCTTTTGCCCCGCGGACCTTAGGGCTGGAAAATGAAGAAGTTTTTGCAGATCAGAATTTATTTTACAATGTCCATCAGTTAGAGCAATTTGCCGGTCAAAAAGTCGTGATTTGCGGTGGTGGTGACTCCGCAGTTGACTGGGCTTTGGCACTAGACGATCTTGCAGACAGCGTGACCTTGGTCCATCGCCGTGATGCCTTCAGAGCTCATGAACATAGTGTTGAGCTTCTTAAAGATTCCAAAGTGACGTTAATGACGCCTTACCTGCCGATTGAATTGAAGGGACAGGGGGATAAGGCAGAAGCGCTCGTGGTCCAAAAAGTTAAGACAGACCAAGTGACGACCTTGGACTTAGATGCCTTGATTGTCAGCTATGGATTTTCGACCTCCAATAAAAATCTCAAAACTTGGCAGCTTGACAGCAAACGTTCCAGTATTCTCGTGTCTTCACTTTTTGAAACCAGTCAGGAAGGGATTTATGCGATTGGAGATGCTGCTGATTATGAAGGAAAAGTAGCTCTGATTGCTACTGGATTTGGTGAAGCCCCCATTGCCGTTAATCAGGCCATCAAGTATATCTACCCGGATCGTGATAATCGTGTTGTTCACTCGACCTCGCTGATTCAGGACTAGCCCCAAAGAAAGTGTTTAACTTTCTTTTTTATTTTGGGTCTGCCAAGCGACAAAAATGACAGAAAATGGAAGATTATGCTTGACAATGAAAGGTTCGGGAGGTATAATAGACTTTGTAAACGATTACAGGCAGATAGGAGGTGTTCCTTATCTTAAAATCTGAACGTAAGCAGATTATTGTGGATCGGCTGTCTCAGGATAACTTTGTGACCTTGGATGCCTTAGTCGATATGCTCGGTACATCTGAATCAACCGTTCGTAGAGATTTAGACGAATTAGAAAACGAAAAAAAATTGAAGCGCGTTCACGGAGGTGCGGAAAGAGCCCACTCTTTACAGGAGGAACTCAGCAATCTCCAAAAATCTATCAAAAACGTTCAGGAAAAAGCAGCTATCGCCCAGAAAGCAGGCAGCCTGATTGAAGAGGCAGATGTCATTTTTATTGATGCGGGAACAACGACAGAACTCTTGTTGCAGTATTTGCAGCAAAAGGAGCTGACAGTAGTGACCAATTCCATTCATCATGCCAGCAAGTTGGTAGAAAACGATGTTAAGACGCTAGTTATCGGTGGCTTTGTCAAGAATGTGACAGATGCCAGTATCGGGCGCTTTGCGATTGAGCAGATTCATCAGCTTAATTTTGATAAGGCTTTTATTGGAATGAACGGAGTTGATGAGAGTTATTTCACAACACCGGATATCGAGGAGGCGGCCGTCAAAAAGGCCATTATGGACAATGCTGATCAAGTATTTGTTCTAGCAGATGCCTCGAAACTTGACCAAACTTCGTTTGTCAAAGTGGATCGGTTGGAAAAGGGCGGCCTGATTACCAACCGTTCAAATAGCCCTTTAGTAGAACAAATAAAGAAGAAAACAAAGGTGATTGAAGTATGATTTATACAGTAACCTTGAACCCCTCAATCGACTACATCGTCCGTATCGATAAAGTCACTATTGGCAGTGTCAATCGGATGGACAGTGATGATAAGTTTGTGGGTGGTAAAGGGATTAACGTCAGCCGCGTTTTAAAAACGTTGGGCTATGACAACACAGCGACCGGTTTTATCGGCGGCTTTACAGGAAACTTTCTTGAAGATGGTTTGATTGAGGCAGGTATTAAAGCAGACTTTATCCATGTTGACCAAGATACCCGAATCAATGTCAAAATTAAGGCAGATCAGGAAACCGAAATTAACGGTCCGGGTCCCCAGATTTCAAACCAACAACTAGCTGAGTTAGAAGGTTTGCTAGGCCAACTGTCAGCTGATGATACGGTTGTTTTTGCAGGTAGTGCCCCATCAAGTTTAGGGAATACCGTCTATAAACGTCTGATTTCTCTGGTTAAGGAAGCTGGGGCTCAGGTGGTCTGCGATTTTGAAGGTCAGACCTTGCTAGATGCGCTTATTTATCAGCCCCTCTTGGTTAAGCCTAATAATCATGAACTGGAAGCTATTTTCGGAGTAGAGTTGGCTGGTGTGGCAGATGTTGAACGGTACGCCCGTCAAATTTTGACTATGGGAGCGCAGAATGTCATCATTTCAATGGCAGGCGACGGAGCCCTTCTGGTAACACCGGATGCAGCCTATTTTGCGAAACCGATTAAGGGAACCGTCAAGAATTCTGTTGGTGCTGGTGATTCTATGGTAGCAGGGTTTACGGGAGAGTTTGTCAAAACGGCTGATCCTATCGAAGCTCTAAAATGGGGAGTGGCTTGCGGTACCGCAACAGCTTTCTCAGATGACTTAGCAGAGCTTGATTTTATAAAAGAAACTTATCATAAAGTAGAGGTAGAAAAATTATGAAAATTCAGGATTTACTGAAAAAGGATGTTATGTTGCTTGACCTTCAGGCAAGGACTAAGGAAGCTGCTATTGATGAAATGATCGGCAGTTTAGTAGCGCATGGAGATGTGACTGACTTTGATACTTTCAAAGAAGGCATTATGAATCGTGAGGCGCAAACATCAACAGGACTTGGTGATGGTATTGCGATGCCACATAGTAAAAATGCTGCGGTTAAGGAAGCGACCGTTCTGTTTGCCAAATCAAATCACGGCGTTGATTATGCCAGCTTAGATGGCCAGCCGACGGATCTCTTCTTTATGATAGCTGCTCCAGACGGTGCCAATGATACGCATTTGGCAGCTTTAGCTGAGTTATCTCAATACCTGCTGAAAGATGGTTTTGCGGATAAATTGCGCCAAGTAACAAGTCCTGATCAGGTTATTGATCTCTTTAATGCGTCCGAGGAAGAAAAGAAAGCAACTGAAGATCTTGCCGCTCCAGCAGCAGGTCAAGACTTTATTGTTGCCGTGACAGCTTGTACAACAGGGATTGCCCACACCTACATGGCAGAAGAAGCCCTTAAAAAGCAAGCTGCTGAAATGGGAGTAGGTATTAAAGTGGAAACCAATGGGGCATCTGGTGTCGGCAATAAGTTGACCGCTGATGACATCTCCAAAGCCAAAGGGGTTATTATTGCTGCAGATAAGGCTGTTGATATGGCTCGTTTTGATGGCAAATCCTTGATCTCACGTCCAGTAGCAGATGGTATCAAAAAATCAGAAGAACTCATCACTATTATCTTGGATGGCAAGGCTGATAACTATCAGGCTAAGGCTGGAGAAGCAAGAGACGAAGCGGACGAAAAAACAAGCCTAGGAGGTGCTTTCTACAAGCACTTAATGAGCGGTGTGTCTCAAATGCTGCCATTTGTTATTGGTGGCGGTATCATGATTGCCTTGGCCTTCTTGCTTGATAATATAATCGGTGTACCAAAAGATCAGTTGTCTAATCTTGGTTCTTACAATGAGATTGCGTCTATCTTTATGAAGATTGGTCAGGCGGCCTTTGGTTTCATGATTCCAGTCTTTGCAGGTTATGTTGCCTATTCTATCGCTGAAAAACCTGGTCTGGTATCAGGGTTTGTGGCAGGAGCTATTGCGTCAAGTGGCTTGGCCTACGGTAAGGTAGCTTATGCGGCAGGTGGTAAGGCAAGCCTAGCGCTGGCAGGTGTTCCATCTGGTTTCTTAGGTGCGCTTGTGGGTGGCTTCTTAGCTGGTTTCGTTGTATTAGCTCTTAAAAAATATGTTAAAGTTCCTCGCTCGCTTGAGGGGGCTAAATCTATCCTCATCTTGCCACTCTTTGGTGTGATCATTACAGGACTTTTGATGCTGGCGGTTAACATTCCGATGTCAGCCATCAACACAGCTCTGAACAACTTCCTGAATGGTCTGTCTGGCGGGTCTGCTATTCTTCTAGGTCTCCTTGTTGGTGGTATGATGGCTGTTGATATGGGAGGTCCAGTTAACAAAGCAGCCTATGTCTTTGGTACAGGGACCTTAGCTGCAACCGTCACAAGCGGTGGTTCCGTCGTCATGGCGGCAGTTATGGCAGGTGGTATGGTTCCTCCTCTCGCCGTTTTTGTAGCAACTCTGCTCTTCAAAGATAAGTTCACTAAAGAAGAACGTGATGCTGGTTTAACCAACATTATCATGGGACTGTCATTTATCACAGAAGGAGCGATTCCATTTGGTGCGGCAGATCCAGCGCGTGCTATTCCAAGCTTCATTGTAGGGTCAGCCTTGACAGGAGCTTTGGTTGGTCTTTCAGGTATTAAACTCATGGCACCTCACGGAGGTATCTTCGTTATCGCACTGACAAGCAATGCTCTCCTTTATCTTCTCTATGTTGCTATTGGAGCGGTTGTGTCAGGTTTCCTCTTTGGCTACCTTCGTAAGGCTAAATAGTATACTATTCGCAACAGTCGGGCTTTGGCCCGGCTTTTTTGATTAAGATATAGTTGTTAGCTATAACAACCCCTAAATATATAGTTGATAACTATACCTTGGCATAAAAAGATAAAAAGGCAAAATCTATTGTCATTACAGTATTTATCTAGTATTATTTAAGTCAAGTAAAAAAATAGAGTTATAGTTTATAGGTTATGATGCTCTTTCGGCATTGGGAAAACTTATGACTAAGGGAGGAAGAAATGACTAAAGTTTCAAGTTTGGGGTATCCGCGCCTGGGAGAAAATCGTGAATGGAAAAAATTGATTGAGTCTTATTGGGCTCGGAAGATTAGCCAAGAAGATTTATTTGCAGAGGCTAAGCAATTGCGACTGGCCTTTCTTAAGAAACAGGCAGATGCCGGTCTTGATCTGATTCCAGTTGGTGATTTTTCCCTCTACGATCAGATTTTGGATTTGTCCGTTCAATTCAACATTATTCCAAAGCGATTTGCTAAGGATGAAAATGACATTGATCTCTACTTTGCCATTGCTCGTGGCAATAAGGAAAATGTGGCTTCCTCGATGAAAAAGTGGTTCAATACCAACTATCACTACATTTTACCGGAGTGGTCGAAACAAAAGCCCCAGCTGACCAACCAGCGTCTTTTGGATCTTTATGTGGAGGCAAGAGAAGTTGTCGGAGATAAGGCAAAGCCTGTCATTACGGGTCCGATTACCTATGTGGCTTTGTCGACAGGCGTAGAGGACTTTACAGCGGCTGTTAAGAGCTTACTGCCGCTTTATCGACAAATTTTTACGGAGTTAGTAGAAGCAGGTGCAAGCTATATCCAGGTAGATGAACCTATCTTTGCGACCGATGAAGGAGCTGATTATCTGGAGGCAGCCAAGGCTGTTTATGCTTATTTTGCCAAGGAAGTTCCACAGGCAAACCTTATCTTCCAAACTTATTTTGAAGCTTTGATCAATGCAGAAGTACTGTCAGACCTGCCTGTGGCCGCTTTTGGTTTGGATTTTGTTCATGGTCTGGAAGACAATTTAGCAGCTGTCGAAAGTGGTCTTTTCAAAGACAAAGAAGTCTTTGCAGGGGTTGTTGATGGGCGTAATGTTTGGGCCAATGACTTTGTTAGTACCAGTCAGCTCTTGACTAGTCTTCAAGATAAGGTCGGGTCTTTGGTCATTCAACCTTCTTGTTCACTGCTCCATGTGCCGGTAACGACCAACAATGAAACAGATTTAGATCCCGTTCTGCAAAAAGGGCTTGCCTTTGCGGATGAAAAGTTGCTAGAGATTAAACTTTTGGCTGATGAACTGGACGGTATAGACAACCCTGTCTATCAAGAACATATTGCTCAGTACGATGCCTTGCAGCAGGCTGATTTTAGAAATGTTGCCTTAGAAAATATTGACGAAGTTGCGACGAGACGCTCCAGTGATTTTGCGGAGCGTCACCAAGTCCAACAGGATAAGCTGAAGCTGCCTCTTTTGCCAACGACAACGATTGGTTCCTTTCCTCAGTCGCAGGAAATCAGAAGGACACGTCTGTCCTGGAAACGCGGCAACATCGGCGATCAGGCTTATACTGACTTTATCAAAGCCGAAATTGAACGCTGGATTCGCATTCAGGAGGATTTAGATCTTGATGTTCTCGTTCATGGAGAGTTTGAACGGGTCGATATGGTAGAGTTTTTTGGACAAAAATTAGCTGGTTTTACCACTACCAAATTGGGCTGGGTGCAGTCTTATGGATCAAGAGCGGTTAAGCCACCCATTATCTATGGAGATGTGCAGCATATCCAGCCTCTGACTGTTGAGGAAACGGTCTACGCTCAAAGTCTGACAGACCGTCCTGTCAAGGGGATGCTGACTGGTCCAATTACCATTACGAACTGGTCTTTTGAGAGGACTGATATTCCTCGTGCTCAGCTGTTCAATCAAATCGGCTTAGCCATCAAAGATGAAATTAAACTTTTAGAGGATGCCGATATTGCCATTATTCAGGTAGATGAAGCCGCTCTGCGTGAAGGATTGCCGCTTCGTAAGGCGAAACAAAAGGCTTATCTGGATGATGCGGTACATGCCTTTAGGATTGCCACCTCGTCGGTTAAAGATGAGACACAGATTCATACACACATGTGCTATTCTAAGTTTGATGAGATTATCGACTCGATTCGGGAATTGGATGCGGATGTTATCTCGATTGAAACCAGTCGAAGCCATGGAGATATTATCGAATCTTTTGAGACAGCTGTTTATCCTTTGGGAATTGGTCTGGGTGTCTATGATATCCACTCACCGCGGGTGCCGACCAAAGAAGAAGTGGTTGCCAATATTGAACGGCCTTTGCGTCAGCTGTCCAAGGAACAATTTTGGGTTAATCCTGACTGCGGTCTGAAGACCCGTCAGGAAAAAGAAACGGTTGCAGCTCTGGAGATTTTAGTAGCGGCGACCAAGGAAGTGCGGGAAAAATTAGGGAATTAAGAGGTGCAAGCCATGTCCAAATTGCTAGATAAACTGAAAACAGACATTCTAGTGGCGGACGGTGCCATGGGCACTCTCCTGTATGCCAATGGACTGGAATCTTGCCATGAATACTACAACCTGAGTCAGCCTCAGCAGATCTTAGCCATTCACAAAGCCTATATTGAGGCCGGAGCTGACATTATTCAGACCAATACGTATGCCGCTAAGCGGCACCAGTTGAAAGGGTTTGGCTATGATGGGCAAATCAAAGCCATCAACCAGGAAGCGGTAGCCTTGGCACGTCAAGCAGCAGGCAAAGATGTTTTTGTCCTGGGAACTATTGGTGCTTCTCGAGGCCTTAGGCAATGTGATTTGTCCTTAGAAGAGATTGTTTCTGAAACGGTCGAACAGGTAAACTATCTCCTTGAGACGGCAAGGATTGATGGTTTACTGTTTGAGACCTACTACGATATTGAAGAGCTGTCAGCTGTTCTCAAGGCTATTCGTCCAATCACTGATCTGCCAATTATCGCCAATATTTCTCTTTATGAGGCAGGTATTACAGAAAATGGACGTCCTCTCGTCGAGGCCTTTAGTCAGCTGGTCATGCTGGGGGCTGATGTGGTTGGTCTCAACTGCCATCTGGGGCCTTACCACATGATTCAGTCTTTGAAGCAGGTGCCGTTGTTTGCCCAGTCCTATTTGTCTGTCTATCCGAATGCCAGTCTGCTGTCGTTTTCGGATAATGGTGAGACGAATCAATTTGCTTTTAGCCAAAATGCTGACTATTTTGAGCACTGCGCTAAACTTTTTGTCGAAGAAGGTGTGCGTCTAATTGGTGGCTGTTGCGGAACCACACCAGACCACATTAAAGCTATTAAACGCGGGATTAAAGGATTAAAACCGATTGACCGCAAAATCATCACCCCTCTAATGACGGAGGAAGAACTGATTAAGCAGGTTCAAAAAAGTGAAACCTTGGTGGATAAGGTCAAAAAAGAGGTCACTATTATCGCTGAAATTGATCCACCTAAGACTTTAGATATCGACCGATTTGTGGCAGGGGTCAAGGCACTGGATAAGAAAGGCATTGCAGCCATCACGCTGGCCGATAATTCGCTGGCCAGGACCCGTATCTGTAATGTCAGCATTGCTAGTCTTCTCAAGGAGGAGATTGACACACCCTTTCTGCTCCATCTGGCCTGCCGCGATCACAATATGATTGGTCTTCAATCGCGACTTTTAGGGATGCACATTCATGGCTTTGACCACTTGCTGGCGATTACAGGAGACCCGTCTAAAATCGGGGACTTCCCAGGTGCGACCAGTGTCTATGATGCGACCAGCTTTAAACTTCTGTCTATGATTAAACAGCTAAATCAGGGGAAGGGGTACAGTGGTGCCAGTATCAAGCAGGCGACGAATTTCACGGTTGCAGCAGCCTTTAATCCTAATGTGAAAAATCTCAGCCGAACCGGTCGCCTCATCGAAAAGAAGATAGCTGCGGGAGCGGATTATTTCATCACCCAGCCTATTTTCAATCAAAATCAAATTGACGAACTCAGTCAGCTGACCAAGCCTTATGAAGAACCTTTCTTCATTGGAATTATGCCAATCACCTCTTACAACAATGCTGTCTTTCTGCACAATGAGGTTCCGGGAATTGATTTGTCAGAAGAATTCCTAGCCAGATTGGAAGCCGTCAAAGAGGACAAGGAAGCTTGTCAGAAGCTGGCTCTGGAAGAGAGTAAGGCATTGATTGATAAGGCCTTAGAGCATTTTAATGGGATTTACCTTATTACGCCTTTCCTGAGGTATGATTTGACGAGTAGTTTAATTGATTACATACAAAAAAGAGCCTGAGGGCTCTTTTAGTATTTTTTAAGGAATCTAAAAGCTAAGATTAAGGTTTCTTGGTTAGACTGCCACTATCCTGATAGGATATAGAGAGGAGGCGTTATCATGGCAAACCGTACATTATTATCAAGAACAAGGCAGCAGCAGACATCCTCAAGGAACCCTTATCTCATGAACGAAGCCATTGAAAGAGCCTTAGAGCGGCAAAATAAGCGGCCGGAGCAATCAAGCACTGCTCGGCGTTCTCAGAGACCAAATATCCGGATTGAGACCGAACAATCGACCTTAGGTAATTGGTTACGCTCATTTTGGCGATAAACACTGAGCATAAGCCTTTTCGGAAGAAGAGGCTTTTTGGTATAATAAAAACATGAAAACACTAAGTGACGTCTATCAAGATCATGCAGAAATGCCATTTATTTCGGAACAATACAAGGAAGAACTGATACTTAAACCGATTCCCAAGCGAAATATGGTGAGAACGGCAGAAGGGTTTTTGCCGGGGCATATTATCCTGCTGTGGCGTATCAAGTTTGGAACCTATCGGACGGATTCGCCACATCATAAATACTTTGCGACGAGCTATGGTATTGATGCGGAGAAAGAGCTGCAGCTGCTGATCAAAGAAGGCTATGTCAGAGTAGAATCAGCTATGGAGTCGCTCCGCCATTTATCGGCAGGGCAAGTTAAACTATTTTTAGGTACGAAGGCCATCAAGGGTCTCTCTAAACTGAAAAGACAGGAGCTTGACCAAGTGCTTCTAGCGAACTTTAGTCAGGCAGAGCTGGAGGACCTTTTCAGCGTCCGAGGTTACTTACTGACAGACAAGGGGAAAGAGCTGCTGGAGCGGCATCCCGATATTATCGATAAGCATCCCAAAAAGAAATTCTAATCTAGGATTTCTTTAATTTTGCCCTTAACTGTGTTATAATGGGAAGTAATGTAAACAAGGAGAAAACCATGGAAGTTATACGTCAACAAGAGTTTGTCAATCAATACCATTATGATGCTCGGAATCTTGAATGGGAAAAAGAAAACGGAACACCTGAGACCAATGTGGAAGTGACCTTTCAGCTAGTCAATAAAGATGAGGAACAAAAAGCAACGACGATGGTTGCTGTTCTCCAGTTCATGATTGTCCGTGAAGAATTTGTTATCAGCGGAGTGATTTCGCAAATGGTGACGATTAAGGATAGAATTATCAATGAACCGTGTGAGTTCTCACAAGAAGAAGTTGAGGGGTTAGCAGCGCCTTTGCTCGATATGCTGCATCGTCTGACATACGAAGTTACTGAAATTGCGCTGGATCGCGTTGGTGTTAATTTGGAGTTTTAGGTAAATGAAATTAGCGGTTATCACGGACACCAGTGCCTTTCTTCCGCAAGGGTATTGGCACGAAGGCCTTTATGTGCTTGATATTGAAATTTCGATTGATGGACAAGGTTTTATCGAAGGTAAGAACTTAACACTTGAGTCTTTTTACAGCAAAATGGCTCAGGCCAAGGACCTTCCCAAGACCAGCCAGCCCAGTCTGGCAGTTTTGGACGAAACCTTGACGCATCTTGAAAATGACGGCTACACTCATGTGATTGGTCTTTTTCTGTCAAGCGGTATTTCAGGGTTTTATCAAAACATTCAATACTTGATAGAGGAGCATTCTGGCTTAACAATTGCTTTTCCTGATTCAAAAATAACCAGCAGTCCTTTGGGAATGATGGTTGAAAATATTTTTAAGTGGGAAGAGGAAGAATTGGCCTTTGAGGATATTTTGGTCAGATTGGACCAGCAGATTGCCGGAACAAATGCCTTTATCTTGGTTGATGATTTGAACCATCTGGTTAAAGGCGGACGTCTGTCTAATGGAGCTGCCCTTCTCGGGAATTTATTGAGTATCAAACCCATCCTATATTTTAAGGATGGTCGGATTGAAGTGTATGAAAAGATACGCACAGAGAAAAAGGCAATCAAGCGTCTTCTATCTATCTTGGATGAGGTGACGGCAGAAGGCAACTATGCGGTGGATATTATCCATGCCAATGTGCCTTCTAAGGCGGAAGCCTTGAAAGACATGCTGACAGAGGCTGGCTACCACAACAATGTCAGAGTAGTGCCTTTTAATGGCATTATTGCGACCCATTTGGGTGAAGGGGCCATCGCTTTGGGGATTACACCGATTATTTAAGGAGGAGATAATATGAGTATTAAGGTCATCATTGCAGGATTTAAGGGAAAGATGGGGGCAACCGCTCTTGACATGGTCAAAGGAGATAAAGACTTAGAATTAGCTGCCTTACTTGATCCTTTTGCTGAGGAAGAAGAACTTGACGGTGTTCCTGTTTTTAAAGATAAGGAGCAGCTGGTTGGGTTTGCTGCTGATGTCTGGGTAGATTTTACCATGCCTAAGGTGGCCTATGACAATACTCATTTTGCGCTGGAGAATGGCTTTGCTCCGGTCGTTGGGACAACTGGTTTTACGGAAAAGCAGATTGAGGACTTGATTGCGCTATCGCAGCAAAAAGCTCTAGGAGGGCTGATTGCACCTAATTTTGCCATCGGTGCTATTCTCCTGATGGAGTTTGCAGCTAAGGCTTCTAAATATTTCCCAGATTTGGAGATTATCGAACTTCACCATGATAAGAAGAAGGATGCACCGAGTGGAACGGCTCTAAAAACCGCTGAATTGATTCGTGATGTCCGTCAATTCAAAAAGCAAGGAGCAGAAGATGAGGCAGAAAGTTTAGCAGGTGCGCGCGGAGCTGAGTTTGACGGTTTTCGGATTCACAGTGTTCGTTTGCCAGGTCTGGTTGCCCATCAGGAAGTGATTTTTGGGGCTCAGGGAGAAGGCCTGACGATTCGGCATGACTCTTATGATCGGATTTCGTTTATGAGTGGTGTCAACATTGGGATAAAAGAAGTGGTTAAACGCCATCAGCTTGTTTATGGTTTGGAACATTTGTTATGAGATTAAAAAACGTGCCTTCTGAATTTCAGGAGGCTTTGCCCATATTGGAAAAAATCAAAGCAGCCGGCTATGAGGCTTATTTTGTGGGAGGCAGTGTCCGTGACGCCTTATTGCAGCGTCCTATTCACGATGTTGATATTGCCAGTAGTTCTTATCCTTCGGAAACCAAGGCGATTTTTCCTAAAACGATTGATGTCGGAATTGAACACGGAACGGTCTTAGTGTTAGAAGGAAATCGCGAATATGAAGTGACAACTTTTCGGACTGAGGATGTCTATGTTGACTATCGCAGGCCCAGTCAGGTGTCTTTTGTCCGCTCTTTAGAAGAAGACCTCAAGCGCCGTGATTTTACCATCAATGCGTTTGCTCTTGATGATGAAGCAAGGGTGATTGATAAGTTTAAGGGACTGGAAGATCTAAACAATGGGATTTTACGGGCGGTTGGAGTAGCAGACGAACGTTTCGAGGAAGATGCGCTACGGATTATGCGAGGCTTGCGTTTTGCTGCCAGTCTTGATTTTAGGATTGAAGAAAAAACCTTTGCAGCGATGAAAACACACGCTCCGCTTTTGGAAAAAATTTCGGTTGAGCGTTCCTTTATCGAATTTGATAAGCTGCTGACAGCCCCCTATTGGAAAAAAGGAATAGAGCTTTTGCTGACGAGTCAGGCTTATTGCTATCTTCCTCTATTGCAGGATGCCCAAGAGGGTCTGAAGCATTTGCTGACAGCTTATCAGCCCGATTTTGTTTTTACCAATTCTGAGCAAGCCTGGGCTGCTTTGTTGCTGGCTATCGCCAAGCAAAAACCAGATTTATTTTTAAAAAAGTGGAAAACGTCAAATGCTTTTCAAAAAACCGTAGACCAGCTGGTATCTCTGTACCGATATCGGTTATCTGGCAGCTTTCAGGCCATGGATGCTTACCGCTATGGGAAAGACTTGTTGCTTCTCTGTGAGGAGCTGAGGCAGGCTCAGGGATTAGAGGTGGATTTTGACTTAATTGAGGAACTGGATAAGAGGCTTTTAATCCATAACCGTCATGAAATAGTGGTGAATGGAGGCCTCCTTATCAAAGAACTGAACCTTAAACCGGGGCCGGAATTGGGCAGTCTTCTGAACGAAATAGAAGCCTTAATTGTCGCAGGACAGTTGGCTAATAACAAGGCAGCTATTTTTGATTTTATTAGAAAGAAAGACCACGAATGAGCGATTTTTTAGTAGAAGGATTGAGCAAGACAGTCGGTGATAAGACTGTCTTTCATAACATTTCATTTATCATTCATGCTTTTGACCGAATCGGCATTATCGGTGTCAATGGGACAGGGAAATCAACGCTTTTAGATGTTCTGTCGGGCAAACTGGGATTTGACGGTGATCGGTCTCCTTTTTCGTCAAAAAGTCAGTATCGGATGGCTTATTTAACGCAGCAACCTTATTTTGATGAGGAAGAGACTGTTTTGAAGACAGTCCTGTCATCAGAACTGAGGGAAATGCAGCTTATCAAGGCTTATGAGGAACTTTTGGCTGGTTATGATGACAGTCATCAGGAGAAGTTAAATCAAATTATGGCTGAAATGGACTCGCTTAATGCCTGGGCAATTGAAAGTGAAGTCAAAACAATTCTGTCAAAATTGGGAATTACAGCGATTCATGGGAAAATCAAAGAGCTATCAGGAGGAATGAAGCGCCGTGTCCAGTTAGCTCAAGTCCTTCTATCAGATGTTAATTTGCTGCTTATGGATGAGCCAACCAACCATTTGGATATTGAAACCATTGCCTGGCTGACGGATTATTTGAAGACCAGCAAAAAAACGGTCCTCTTTATCACCCATGACCGTTATTTTTTAGATCAGGTGTCGACACGCATTTTTGAGCTAGATCAGGCAAAGCTGACAGAGTATCGAGGGAACTATCAAGATTATGTCCGCCTGAAAGCTGAGCAAGATGAGCGTGATGCGGCCAGTCTGCATAAGAAAAGGCAGCTCTATAAGCAGGAGCTGGCTTGGATGCGGACACAGCCTCAGGCCAGAGCGACCAAGCAGCAGGCGCGCATTGATCGGTTTCATAACCTAAAAGGTGATTTGACAGGAGTGTCTTCGTCTGCCTCCTTGGAAATGAATTTTGATACCAGTCGTATTGGGAAAAAGGTGGTTGAATTTAAGAATGTGTCGTTTTCCTTTGGCTCAAAAGAGATTTTAAGGCAGTTTAATCTTCTGATTCAAAATAAGGATCGCATCGGTATTGTAGGGGATAACGGTGTTGGGAAGTCAACCCTCCTAAACTTGATCAAGGGGGATTTGCAAGAAGATTCTGGTCAGATTATCAGAGGGGAGACCCTGAGGATTGCTTATTTTTCACAGGTTATAAAGGATATGGATCCCAACCAGCGTTTGATTGCCTATCTTCAGGATGTGGCTGATCAGGTTGATACAAGTCTGGGAAAAACCAGCGTCTCAGAACTTTTGGAACAGTTTCTCTTTCCTAGATCTATGCATGGAACCCTGATTGCTAAACTGTCGGGAGGTGAGAAGAAGAGGCTTTATCTCTTGAAACTGCTACTTGGAAAACCTAATCTTCTCTTGTTGGATGAACCGACTAATGATCTTGATATTGCCACCTTAACAGTTTTAGAACAATTTTTGCAGCATTTTTCAGGACCTGTTATCACGGTCAGTCATGACCGTTACTTTTTGGATAAGGTAGCGACTAAGGTTTTAGCCTTTGAGGAAGGGGATATTCGAGAGTTTTATGGAAACTATACGGACTATTTGGACGAAAAAGCGTTTATAGACCATCAGGAGGATAAGGATCCGTTGATGGAAAAAGTCTCTGCCAAAGCTGAAAAACCAAAGAAATCTAAAGACCGGATGTCTTACCTTGAAAAACAAGAATGGGCAACGATTGAGGCTGATATTGCTGAACTTGAAGAGACTATTTCTCGTCTAGAAGAGGCTATGCAGGACTGCGGCAGCGATTTTGCGGCATTGTCGGAGCTGCAAGAAGAAGTTGATACTCAAAACGAGCGCTTGCTTGAAAAATACGAACGCTACGACTACTTAAGTGAATTGGAGACCTAATGACAATCAGCAAGATGGCGCCTGAGGATAATGAGAACCTTGCCAACCTCATTCGGACTTCTTTAGAAGCAGAAGGCCTGGCTATTCCAGGAACTGCTTATACGGATCCTCAGCTAGACGACCTTTACCATTATTATCAAGGGATTAACAGAGCTGGCTACTGGGTCATTAAGCAAGATAAGACAGTTGTGGCAGGGGGTGGTCTCGCTCCTATTACAGATACGGTTTGTGAACTTCAGAAACTCTACACGGATAAAACCTATCGCAGGCAGGGCTATGGCAGTCAGCTGCTGACCTTTGTTCTTGAGGAAGCCAGAAAGTTTGGCTATAAGCAGGTCTATCTAGAAACAACGCCAAGACTTGTCAGTGCCGTAAGGCTTTACGAAGCCTACGGTTTCCAGACCTTGCCTGCTCCTCTACCCGATGCTGGTAGCCACTCTAGCATGGACCTTTGGATGTTAAAAGATTTATAAGGAAAAGAAAGGATGTTATGAAACTCATCTGGTCTTATTTAAAAAAATACCCGAAATGGCTGATATTAGATATCTTTGGCGGCTTTTTCATTGTAGTGGTTAATTTAGGACTGCCGACTGTTTTAGCGCGTATGATTGATCAGGGGCTGACAAAGAATGACGAGCCTGCTCTTTATTTTTGGACCTGGGTCATGTTTGCGGTTGTGCTTGCTGGTATTCTTGGCCGTATTGTTTTGATTTATGCAGCCGGTAAATTGACAACAAGCATGATCAAGGATATGCGTAATGACATGTATGACAAGCTTCAGGAATACTCACATCACGAATATGAGCAGATTGGCGTGTCTTCTTTGGTGACGCGCATGACCAGCGATGCCTTTGTTCTCATGCAGTTTGCAGAACAAGCCTTACGTCTGGGAATCGTCACGCCTATGATGATGCTCTTTAGTGTGGTTATGATTTTACTGACCAGTCCGTCTTTGGCTTGGATCGTTGCCGTGTCCATTCCTTTTTTGATTGTTGTGGTCTGGTATGTGGCTGTCAAAACCCGTCCTATCTCAGAAAAGCAACAAGCGACATTGGATAAACTCAATCAGTATGTCCGTGAGAACCTAACAGGCTTGCGTGTGATTCGTGCCTTTGCCCGTGAAGCGTTTCAGGAGCAACGCTTTGAAGAAAAAAACGCGCTTTATGCGGATACGTCAAAACGCCTGTTCATTCTGACGGGGCTGACCGAACCTTTCTTTGTTCAGATTATCATTGCCATGATTGTGGCCATTGTTTGGTTTGCTTTGGATCCGTTAGCCAAGGGACAGCTGCAGATTGGTGATGTGGTTGCTTTTATTGAGTACAGTTTCCATGCGCTGTTTTCCTTCCTCATATTTGCCAATCTCTTTACCATGTATCCTAAGATGGCAGTTTCCAGTCAACGGATTGAAGAAGTGATGACTTTGCCTATTTCCATCAATCCCAACGAAGATGGCATTAAAGAAACGAAGACCAGAGGTTATTTAGAGTTTGATAATGTGACGTTTGCCTATCCGGGGGAGACAGAAAGTCCTGTCCTGCATAATATCAGCTTCAAGACAAAACCGGGTGAGACGATTGCTTTTATCGGTTCAACAGGCTCAGGCAAGTCCTCGCTTGTCAACCTGATTCCCCGTTTTTACGATGTGACCTTAGGAAGAATCCTAGTGGATGGCGTTGATGTCAGAGATTATCATGTCAAGGCTCTGCGTTCGAAGATTGGCTTTATCCCACAGAAGGCTCTCTTGTTTACCGGAACCATCGGTGACAACCTAAAATATGGTAAGGAAGATGCCAGTCTGTCTGAATTAGAAGAGGCGGCTGATGTTTCTCAGGCTAAGGAGTTTATTGACAGCAGGGAGGAAGGCTTTGAAGCCCATCTGGCCGAAGGGGGCAGCAATCTGTCTGGTGGTCAGAAGCAGCGTTTATCTATTGCCAGAGCCGTGATTAAACGGCCTGATATCTTTATTTTTGATGATTCCTTTTCAGCCTTGGATTATAAAACCGATGCTATTTTAAGGCGACGCCTCAAAAGCATCACTCAAGATGCGACGGTTTTAATTGTCGCTCAGCGCGTGGGAACCATTATGGACGCTGATCAGATTATTGTCTTGGATCAGGGAGAAATTGTGGGTCGCGGCACTCATGAGGAATTGGTGGCAACAAATCCAATCTATCGTGAAATCGCCAATTCTCAGCTTAATAGCCAACACTTGCAGGAAGAGGGGTGAGTCCATGAAGGAAAAAAATGTCTTTTTAAGAACCTGGTCTTATCTGAGACCCTACAAAGTTTCTCTGCTATTGGCAGTCTTTCTGAAGGCTCTGACATCTCTAATGAGTGTTTTGGAGCCGTTTATCTTGGGTCTGGCAATCACTGAACTGACCAAGAACTTACTAGCGATGGCGCAGGGGCTGCCAGGAGCTCAGATTAACACCCCTTATATCTTCTGGATTCTCTTGCTTTATTTTACCCGGGCTCTCTTTTATGAGATTGGCTCTTATGGTTCTAACTATTTTATGACTAAGGCTGTTCAGGCCTCTATCAAAGACCTGCGGCATGATTTGAGCTTGAAAATCAATCGTATGCCCATCTCTTATTTTGACCGGCATCAGTTTGGAGATATGCTGGGACGCTTCACCAATGACGTCGAGACCGTTTCAAATGCGCTACAGCAGAGTTTTCTCCAAATCATCAATGCTGTGTTGACCTTGATTTTAGTGGTTGGCATGGTACTCTACCTCAATCTTCAGCTGGCCATGATTGTGATCATCAGTATTCCGGCAACTTATTTCAGTGCTCGCTTTATCCTGAGCAAGTCTCAGCCTTATTTTAAAAAACAGGCAAATGTCCTTGGGGATATGAATGGATTTGTCCAGGAGAATCTGACTGGCTTTAATGTCCTTAAACTTTATGGACGGGAAGAACGTTCTAGCAAGGAATTTCAGAAAATCACTTCTGAATTGCAAGAAGTTGGTTTTAAGGCTAGTTTCATCTCTGGAATAATGATGCCAGTCCTGCATGCTATTTCAGATATGGCTTACCTCTTGGTTGCCTTTTTCGGAGGCTTACAGGTTTTGTCTGGGACTTTAACGATTGGTAACATGCAGGCATTTGTCCAGTATATCTGGCAGGTTGGTCAGCCTATTCAGACCATCACCCAGCTGGCAGGTGTTTTGCAGAGTGCCAAGTCATCTCTGGAGCGGATTTTCCAAGTCTTGGACGAAGCCGATGAGATTTCTCAAGTGAGGGAGGAGTTGTCAGAAGATCTGACAGGCCAAGTTTCTTTTAAAAATGTCTCTTTTCAGTACGTTGAAGACAAGTCTTTGATTCGAGAGTTTAATCTAGATGTTGAACCGGGGCAGATGATTGCCATTGTCGGTCCGACAGGAGCCGGAAAAACAACCCTTATCAATCTGTTGATGCGCTTTTACGATGTCACCTCAGGCGCCATCACCGTGGATGGACATGATATTCGCCATCTCTCCCGTCAAGCCTATCGCTCTCAGTTCGGTATGGTGCTGCAGGATGCTTGGCTTTACGAAGGCAGTATCAAGGACAATCTTCGTTTCGGAAATCTGCAGGCGACTGATGAGGAAATTATTGAGGCAGCCAAGGCAGCTAATGTTGATCATTTTATTCGGACGCTTCCGGGCGGCTATCAAATGGAAATGAATCAGGAGTCAAGCAATATTTCCTTAGGACAAAAGCAGCTCTTGACCATTGCGCGAGCCCTCTTGGCCAACCCTAAAATTTTGATTCTCGACGAGGCGACGTCTTCGGTGGATACGCGCTTGGAGCTGCTGATTCAAAAAGCCATGAAGCGTCTGATGGAAGGGCGGACATCTTTTGTCATTGCTCACCGTCTGTCGACAATTCAGGAGGCAGATAAAATTCTAGTCCTCAAAGACGGTCAGATTATTGAACAGGGAAACCATCAAAGTCTCTTAGAAGCTCAAGGGTTTTACTATGATCTCTATATGAGCCAGTTCAGTCAGAAAGAGGCTTAATTGCAAGAAGCACCAGATATCCGGTGCTTCTTATGTTATAATAAAGGCTATCAAGGGAGGATGTCATGACGATTGCCGCATTGGTATTTCAAAAACTACTGGTTTTATTTGCTTTAATGTTGTTGGGGCTTTATTTTGCTCATCAAAAGATTTTTAGCAAGGAAGTGACGTTTCAGCTATCTAAGCTCTTGACACGCTTTGTAGCGCCAAGTTTGTTTGTGTCTTCCTTCGTGGCACAAGATTTTTCTTGGCAGCGTTTGGGACTTCTTGGTATCATGATAGGGGCAGCCTTTGTTCTTTTGTTGGTGAGAATTCCGATCGTCAACTTCCTTTTGCCTAAGCACCGCAACACGGACCAATACGCCACCCTCTTTGCTAATGTTGGTTTTATGGGAACACCTTTAGCTTATGCTGTTGGCGGAGCCGATGCTGTCTTTTTCATTTCGGGCTTTGTTG
Organism: Streptococcus ferus DSM 20646; assembly: GCF_000372425.1. Classification (GTDB taxonomy): domain Bacteria; phylum Bacillota; class Bacilli; order Lactobacillales; family Streptococcaceae; genus Streptococcus; species Streptococcus ferus. The sequence continues at coordinate 14,382 of NZ_AQVD01000002.1, read as the reverse complement.
TCGCCAACCAGTGCATGCAGTGGACCTATGGCCTTTACCTCATTTCGCAGGACCGAAAGGTGATTAACTGGAAATCCTTGATTGTCAATCCTGCGGTTATCGGAACAGCAGTGGGGCTGAGTCTTTTTATGCTTCCCTTTCAGCTGCCAGCTGTCTTAAGTGACACTATTGATTCTTTTGCCCTTCTCAATACTCCCTTGTCAACCTTGGTACTTGGTTCTTATTTTTACAAGACCAGCTTCAAGGAACTTTTCTTATATAAACCAGCTTATTACACCGCTTTTCTGCGTCTTATCGTGACCTCACTAATTAGTATTATGATGATTGCCTTTTTACCAGTAGGCTCTCATGATCTCAAACTAGCCTTGACCATTGCCTCGATTTCACCGACAGCCTTAAATGCGGCTCTCCTCAGTCAAGTATATGGCGGTGACTACGAATATGGTTCGAGACTTGTTCTTTTAACAACCGTCTTATCTCTCATCAGTATTCCTTTGCTGATGGCTTTGGCAGATATTCTGTACTTATAAGACTGATAAAATTGTTTTTATTCCAAAGAGCCTTTTTGGCTCTTTTTTGTGGTATTTATGGTTTGAATCATCAAAACAAATCTAACCTTTAATGACAGTTTGATGACAATAACGAAAAGAAAGGCCTTTGAAAGCTATTTTGGGCTTTTTTTGACGCCAAATAGCAACAAAGTCTATAAAATGTTACGGAAACGATACACTATTTATAATCAATCCAATTTATAATGTGGGTGTAGAAAAGGAGGATTCTTTATGGAAAAGAAAATAATCTACAAACTTAGGAAAGTTAAAAAACATTGGGTGACTATCGCAGTCGCTTCCAGTGTGGTGGTTTTAGGATCCGGTCTAAGCTCGACGGTCCTAGCTGATACCGATCCGAATCAAGTGACCACGACCAGTCAGGTCAGCTCGTCAAGAACAGAGGCTGTCAGCTCCAGCACTGAGGCGGAAACGACAACTCAGACGGTCACCACGGAGGCGCAAACCACATCAAGTAGTCAGGCCAGTACCACTGAATCATCGGCTACTTTAAGTACTCAAGCCAGTAGGACAGCCTCCAGCCAAGCGCAGACCAGTACCACTAGTCAGACAGCTGCAGCGGTTAGTGCGACTGAGTCATTGCTTAATATCCCAAATGTTAAACAGATCGATGGTAAATATTACTACATCGGCGAGGATGGACAAGCTAAAAAGAATTTTGCCATTACTGTTGATGGAAAAACGCTTTACTTTGATAAGGAGACAGGTGCTGTAACAGATTCCTCTGCTTATCAGTTTACAGAAGGTTTATCTTCACTGGTTAACAACTATACGCCGCATAATCAGATTCTTTCTCTAGAATCCGCTAACTTAGAAACGGTTGACAATTACCTGACCGCCGATTCTTGGTACCGCCCTAAGGACATTTTGAAAGATGGTAAGGAGTGGGTTGCCTCCACAGAAAGTGATCTCAGACCCTTGCTCATGACTTGGTGGCCTGATAAGCAGACACAGGTGGCCTACCTTAATTATATGAATGATCAAGGTTTAGGAACAGGTGTGACCTATAATGTTGAGACCAGTCAAGAAAATTTAACCTTGGCTTCACAGCTTGTTCAGCAAAAAATTGAAGCTAAGATTTCTCAGGTGAAGGGGACTCAATGGCTGCGTGAGATCATGCTGAGCTTTGTTAAAAGTCAGGATAATTGGAATAACGCAACGGAATCAGACACCTCAGCAAGCTCAAAAGATCATTTGCAGGGCGGTGCCCTCCTTTACGAAAATAGTGATTTGACAGCTTATGCTAATTCAGACTATCGTCTCCTGAATCGCACACCGACCAGCCAGACAGGAGAGCAGAAGTATTTCGTTGACAACTCAATAGGTGGCTATGAATTCTTATTAGCCAATGACATTGATAACTCCAACCCTGCCGTACAGGCAGAACAGCTCAACTGGCTGCATTACCTGATGAATTTTGGGACAATTGTGGCCAATGATCCTGAAGCCAACTTTGACGGTGTTCGGGTAGATGCTGTCGATAATGTCAATGCAGACCTCTTGCAGATTGCTTCAGACTATTTCAAATCCTACTATGGAGTTGATAAGAGCGAGAGCAATGCCATCAATCACTTATCCATTTTGGAAGCCTGGTCCGACAACGATCCATACTACAATCAGGATACGAAAGGCGCTCAGCTGCCGATTGATAATAAATTGCGCCTATCTCTCTTGTACGCTTTGGCGCGTCCCTTAAGCGAGCGCAGCGGTCTAGAACCAACCATTACCAATAGCTTGAACGACCGTTCGGCAGAAGGCAAAAGCAGTGACCGTATGGCTAACTATATCTTCATTAGAGCCCATGACAGTGAGGTGCAGACTGTTATTGCCAAAATCATCAAGGATAATATCAATCCTAAGACCGATGGCTTGACCTTTACCCTAGATGAACTGAAACAGGCCTTTAAGATTTATAATGAAGATATGCGCCAGGCGGATAAGAAGTACACCCAGTTTAACATCCCAACGGCCTATGCCCTGATGCTGTCCAATAAGGATTCGATTACCCGTCTTTATTATGGAGATATGTACACGGACGATGGACAGTATATGGCGACCAAGTCTCCTTATTATGATGCGATTGATGCCCTGCTAAGAGCCCGTATCAAGTACGCTGCTGGCGGTCAGGACATGAAAATCACCTATGTTCAGGGAGATACTGCCAATATGGACTGGTCTTATAACGGTGTTCTAACGTCTGTCCGCTATGGTACTGGTGCCAATGAAGCAACAGACGCAGGAACAGCAGCAACTCGGACACAGGGAATGGGTGTCATTACCAGCAATAATCCTAGTCTGAAGTTGAATGCAACAGATCAAGTGGTTCTGGCCATGGGGAAAGCGCATGCCAATCAGGATTACCGTCCATTGGTGACAACAACAGCCAATGGCCTGTCCATCTATGCTACCGATGCAGAGACACCTAGCAGCTTAATCCGCCGTACAGATGCTAACGGTAACCTTGTCTTTACAGCCGCTGATATTCAGGGCTACAGCAATGTTCAGGTGTCAGGTTTCCTAGGTGTCTGGGTTCCTGTCGGAGCTAGTGAGGATCAGGATGTCCGCGTTGCAGCCAGTAATCAAGCTAATGCAGACGGTCAAGTTTACAATGCTTCAGCAGCCCTAGACTCTCAGCTCATCTACGAAGGCTTCTCAAACTTCCAAGACTTTGTCACAGACCCGTCTCAATACACCAATAAGAAGATTGTTGAAAATATCAATCTCTTCAAAGAGTGGGGCGTTACCTCGTTTGAACTTCCGCCTCAGTACGTGTCATCTGAAGACGGCTCATTCCTTGATGCCATCATCCTCAATGGTTATGCCTTTGAAGATCGCTACGACCTTGCGATGAGCAAGAATAACAAATACGGCTCCAAAGAAGATTTAATCAATGTGCTGAAAACCTTGCACCGAAATGGCATTCAGGCGATTGCTGACTGGGTTCCAGACCAAATTTATAATCTTCCTGGCAAAGAAGTCGTGACAGCAACACGTGTCAATAATTATGGCGTTTACCGTCAAGGATCAGAAATCAAGGACACACTCTATGTTGCCAATACCAAGTCAAGCGGCAGCGATTATCAAAGTCAGTATGGTGGCGCCTTCTTAGATGAACTTAAGGCTAAATACCCAGAAATCTTTGAACGAGTACAGATTTCAAATGGTCAGAAGATGCCGACAAACGAAAAAATCACCGAATGGGAAGCTAAGTATTTCAACGGAACCAATATCCTGGGCAGAGGGGCTTATTATGTTCTGGGAGATGGAGCGAGCGACCAATACTTCACCCTGAGCGATGACAAGAGCTATTTGCCAAAACAGCTGACGAATCAGGAGGCTAAGACAGGCTTTGTAAAAGACAGCAAAGGCATGACTTTCTACTCGACCAGCGGTTATCAGGCCAAGGCAGCCTTCGTTAAAGACGCTAAAGATAATTGGTATTACTTTGATCAAAATGGTTACATGGTTTATGGCAAGCAAGACATAGACGGTGAGACCTATTATTTCCTTTCTAATGGCGTTCAATTACGAAATGCTATCTTAGAAAATGCTGATGGCAGCAAGTTCTACTTTGGTAATCTGGGAGAACAATATAAGAACAACTATTATTCATTTGATAGTGCAGCAGGCACCAATTGGCGCTATTTCTTCAGTGACGGTCGTATGGCAGTTGGTCTTCAGACGATTAATGGCGTTACCCAGTATTTTGATGACAATGGTTTCCAGATTAAGGGACAGTGGGTAACAGACAAAGACGGCAAGAAACGCTATTTTGATGATAATTCTGGTACTATGGCGGCCAATCGCTTTGCCAACGACAGCGACGGCAACTGGTACTATGTCGGCAATGATGGCATTGTCCTGACAGGTCTCCAGACCATCAGCGGTTCAGTCTATTACTTTGGTGCTGATGGTAAACAGGTCAAGGGCGAGTTGGTCAGCCTGCCGAACAATGGCGGTCTGGTTTACTTTGACGCAGACTCAGGCGCTATTGTTTACAATCGTTTTGTCCAAGTAGGTGAAAGTTGGTACTATTTTGCTTCCAATGCCCGTGCTGTTACAGGCAGCCAGACCATCAACGGTCAAAAACTGTATTTCTACAGTGATGGCAAGCAGGCTAAAGGAGTCATTGTGACAATAGCTTCAGGACAAAAGACCTACTATGATGCAGACTCCGGAGAGCTGGCTGTTAATCGTTTTGTCGCTGACAGTCAGAATAACTGGTATTACTTTAACCAAAACGGCAATGCTGTCACAGGCAGTCAGACCATCAATGGTCAAAAACTGTATTTCTATAGCGACGGCAAACAAGCTAAAGGGGTCTTTATCACCGATGCGCAAGGCAATGTGACCTACTATGATGCCAATTCTGGAGAACTTAGAACCAACCGCTTTGAAGCAGACAGCAACGGCAACTGGTATTATCTCGGAGCGGACGGTAAGGCACTTAAAGGCAGCCAAACCATCAACGGTCAGAAACTCTTCTTTAACGATAAGGGAGTTCAGGTCAAAGGAGATGTGGCAACCGATGAAAGAGGTATTCTGCGTTATTATGACAAAGAGACAGGAAGTCTTGTCTATAATCGCCGTCGGGTAACACTTCCTAATGGTCGAGTCATTACGATTGACCGCAATGGCGTAGCTCGCTACTTGTAAGGAGACAAAAAAAACAGACGCTTTAGGCGTCTGTTTTTTGACTTAAATGGTTATTAAGAAGGCAGTCTAAAGGATAAGAATAGTGTTGAAATCCCAGCTGTGATAAAAAGAAGGGCAATAAAGCGACCGATTATAGCGGAGGACAAGATTGGCTGTGAGAGAAAAATCAGGCCGATTAAAATAGTGATAAGGGCTGACAGGATATGTCTATTGCCATTTGTCAGACCCGCCTGACGGAGGCGAAAACCAACCATGAGGCGTGTGATGCCAATAAAAACGGTCCAATAGGCCACGATGGTGAAGGCGATTTTTGTAATCGAGAAAATGGAACTGGACAAAAGCAGGAACCCTAAAAAGATGGAGATGAGGTATTGAATCAGTTGCCAGACATTTTTAGAGGTTTCATCTCGATTGAGGTAACTGACCACACCGACAATTCCAGAAATCAAGACAATCAGTCCCAGCAGCCAGCCCAGCCAGGCTACGGTCAGTAAGGGGTTGGTAAAAAGGTAGATTCCCAGCAAAAGAGCTAAGAGACCTACAACAAGTGTCAGATTTTTCATGAAACATCTCCTTAATCATCTAGATAAAACTTACCTATAAGAATAACAGAAAAAGCCCTAAAGTAAAAGCTTTTTTTACTTGTCAAAGGCAAAATTTTGGTCTATGATGAGTATATCATATCAAAAAGGAGTCATGTGATGAAAATGTTACATACCTGTATCCGTGTCAAGGATTTGGAGGCCTCTCTTGAGTTTTATACCAAGGCTTTTCCGCTCAAGGAAGTTCGCCGTAAGGATTTTCCCGATCACCAATTTACACTTGTTTTTCTCAAGACGCAAGGAGATGATTTTGAAATCGAACTGACCTATAACTACGGTCATGAAGGCTACGATCTGGGAAATGGCTATGGACATCTGGCAGTAGGTGTAGAAGACTTAGAAAAGAGCCATAGCGAACATCAGGCGGCGGGCTATACCGTTACGGACCTCAAAGGACTTCCGGGCTCTCAGCCCCACTATTATTTTGTAACCGATCCAGATGGCTACAAGGTGGAAGTCATCAGACTATAAGGAACTTAGGCGTGCTATCCTTAGCACGTCTTTCTTATTTTTTAGGAAAAAGTCTTGACAAGAATATTCTGAAAATTTATAATATTAAGGGTAATCTTAGATTGATTGCTAAAACAGCCGATACGGAGGATAAGATAGATGACAAAAGGCAGAGAGTATGTTGCTGGTGTGTTCGAAAAAGTGAAGGCCAACAACGCTCATGAAGCAGAATTTTTACAGGCAGTCGAAGAAGTATTTGAATCTTTGGTACCCGTCTTTGACAAATACCCTAAGTACATCGAAGAGAACTTATTGGAGCGCTTGGTTGAGCCGGAACGGATTATTTCCTTCCGTGTGCCATGGGTGGATGATCAAGGGCAAGTACAAGTCAACCGCGGTTACCGTGTACAGTTCTCATCCGCTATCGGTCCTTATAAGGGCGGTCTTCGTTTCCACCCATCAGTTAATCAGTCCATTATCAAATTCCTTGGGTTTGAACAAATCTTTAAGAACTCCTTGACAGGTCAGCCTATTGGCGGCGGTAAGGGAGGATCTAACTTTGATCCTAAAGGAAAATCAGACCAAGAAATCATGCGTTTCTGTCAAAGCTTTATGACTGAGCTGAGCAAGCATATCGGTGCAGATACAGATGTTCCTGCGGGTGATATTGGTGTCGGCGGACGCGAAATCGGCTATCTCTACGGTCAATACAAACGTCTTCGTAACGAATATACCGGTGTTTTGACAGGTAAAGGCTTGACTTATGGCGGTTCTCTGACCCGTACAGAAGCGACAGGTTACGGTGCTGTTTACTTTGCAGAACAAATGCTTAAAGCGCGCGGTGAAGACTTTGCCGGCAAGACAGCCATTGTTTCTGGATCAGGAAATGTAGCTATCTATGCGACAGAAAAGCTTCACCAGTTAGGGGCTAAGGTTGTTGCGGTATCTGATTCATCAGGTTATATTTACGATGAAAATGGCATCGATCTGGATACCTTGAAGCAGCTGAAAGAAGTGGAACGCGCCCGTATTGTGAAGTATACGGAACACCATCCGAGTGCTGTCTTTACACCAGCAGGCGGCCCTTCTATCTGGACCATCGAAGCTGACCTTGCTTTCCCATGCGCTACTCAAAATGAACTCAATGAAGAAGACGCTAAAACACTGGCGGCTAACGGCTGTATCGCAGTTGCCGAAGGTGCCAATATGCCTTCAACCCTTGAAGCGATTGCTGTTTTCCATAAGGAAGGTATCTCCTTCGGTCCTGCCAAGGCTGCCAATGCAGGCGGTGTGGCTGTCTCTGCCCTTGAAATGGCTCAAAACAGTCAGCGGACGCCTTGGACCTTCGAAGAAGTGGATGCCAAACTTTACGGTATCATGAAAGACATCTATGAAAATGCAGCGGCAGCAGCTCAAGAATTTGGCCAAGAAGGCAATCTTGTACTGGGTGCTAACGTTGCAGGCTTCCTCAAAGTTGCCGAAGCCATGTCAGCGCAAGGTGTTGTTTAAGTTGTTCTCCAATAAGATAAAAGAAGCCTAAGGCTTCTTTTTTTATTTAAGCAGACGTCTAATTGTCATCGCTACAACAATCTATCATTTAGATGTTATTGACTTGCCTAAGGTTGACTGCTTGTGATATGATTTTGATGGAAATGACTCGATTATAGTTAACGAAAAATACAGTATCAGCGTTTGGGGTGGAACTAATGATAGACCAACTATTGCAATTTATGACTGGAGACATAAGTAACGAGGAGTCTATATTTTTTCGACAAAAGGAGAAAAGGGATGATTGTTTACAAAAAAGTCACCAGTCAGGAGCTGGAAGCTGTTAAAGACATCTACGCTGAAGCAAATTGGCTATCTTATTTAACAGACGACAACCACAATTAGCGCGTGCCTTTGACCATTCTCTCTATCTTTTAGGGGCATATCACAAGGACGTTTTAGTAGGCTTTGTCCGCTGTATTGGTGATGGAGAATATATGGTACTTGTTCAAGATTTGATTGTGAAAAAGCATTTCAGCAACAAGGGATTGGCAGCACCCCTTTTTCAAAAAGTCTGGGATCAGTTTTCCCATGTCAGAATGTTTCATGTTGTTACAGATTTAGAAGACCCCGTAGACAACCATTTTTACCAGTTATTTGCGATGAAAAAGTTGTCGGAAGGGCATATGATTTCATATTTCAGGTAAAAGGACTTTTAGGCAAGTCCTTTTTATGTGTCGTGAAAACCGTAGGTGGTTTAGGATTGGATTCTTTAAGAGTGAAAAAAGTTCTCATGAGAACTTTTTTTCTTGACATGAGGGGAGAAAGTGATAGAATACTCTTAGCGAAAAAAGGTTCTCATGAGAACAAAAGGAGATTGTATGGTAAATCCACTGCAAATGCTGAGAGGTTTTGTGAAGGAAGTTGAGCAGTTTTTGGATCATCAGGCTAAGATTCACGGTGTTGAGCATCTAGGAGGACCCCAAGGGCTGGTCATCACCTATCTCTTAAGCCATCAAGAGACCCAGCTATCCATCAAGGATATCGAAAAGATGCTGGAGACCTCTAAATCGGTCACTTCAAACCTAATCAAGCGAATGGAAAAAAATGGTTTTATCAGGGTTTGTCCCTCTCAGGCAGATAAGCGGGTCAAATATCTTGTCTTAACCGATTATGGTGTGGAGAAAGCTAAGAAATTTCAAGTCTTTAAGGACCATGTTCATGAATTGTTGGGCAGGAACCTAAGTCCAGAGGATTTTGAAACAGTCAGGCGCGTCATTCTGCAGCTGAAAGAAAATATCAGGCAGGAACAGTTGAAGGGAGAAGAGAATGCTGAAGATTTTTAAACGATTAAATACCAAAGAATGGGGGATGGTTCTGCTCAGTACACTTTTAGTGGGACTGGCTGTTTGGATGGACCTCAAAACCCCTGAATACATGTCAGATATTACAACCCTGCTTCAAACCAAGGGGACAAAGGTATCTGATATTATGGATCCAGGCTCCAAGATGCTCCTCTTTTCATTTGGCAGCTTTTTCACCTCGGTTTTAGTTGGTTTTCTTGCAGCTAGAACAGCGGCCAGCTTTACCACTCGTTTGCGGTCTGATATTTTTCATCAGGTCATGGATTACTCAGAGGCGGAGGTCAAGCGCTTTTCAATCCCTAGTCTCTTGACACGGACAACGAATGATTTAACCCAGCTCCAACTGTTAATTACGATGGGGATGCAGGTGGTGACCAAAGGGCCAATCATGGCAATTTGGGCCATGACCAAAATCTGGGGTAAAAGCAGTGAATGGACGATGTCTGTTGGGGTTGCTGTTTTTATCGTAATGATTCTTTTAAGTGTTTTGCTTTTTGTTGCTTTTCCTAAACAGCGCAAGGTACAGGGACTAACAGATGCTCTTAATGCTATTACAAGAGAATCCTTGACAGGGGTTCGTGTCGTTCGTGCTTATAATGCCGAAGATTATCAGGACAATAAATTTAAGGCTGCCAATGACAATTTGACGAGGCTTAACCTCTTTGTTTACCGTCTCATGTCTTTGATGAATCCAGTCATGACCTTGGTTTCGAGTGGTCTGACCTTAGCCATCTATTGGATAGGGGCCTACCTGATTAATGATGTCAAGATTCCTCAAACCAGCATGGCTGCTGCAGCCTCAGCGATAAAAGACAGAGTATCCGTCTTTAGCGATATGGTTGTTTTCTCTTCTTATGCCATGCAGGTCGTCATCGGCTTTATGATGATGGTGGCTATCTTTATCATTCTTCCGAGAGCCTTGGTTTCTGCTAAGCGGATCAATGAAGTCTTGGATCTAGAACCTTCTGTCATCTTTAGAGCATCATCTGCGACAGAAGATGGGCAGACAGGAGAAATTGAATTTCACGATGTTTCTTTTCGTTATAGTAAAAATTCACGTGCGGTTATTGAGCATGTTTCGTTCAAAGCTGAGGCAGGTCAGACGGTTGCCTTTATCGGATCTACTGGATCTGGTAAGTCAACCTTGGTTAATTTAATTCCGCGTTTTTACGATGTGACGGAAGGAAAAATTTTAGTGGATGGGGTTAATGTGAAAGATTATTCTCATCAGGATTTGAATGATAAAGTCGGTTATATCCCTCAAAAAGCAGTTCTCTTTAGCGGTACGGTCAGATCGAACATGACCTTTGGCCAAAGTAAAGCCTCTCCTTTGACAGATGAGGCGATTTGGCAGGCTCTTGAATTGGCACAAGCCAAAGACTTTATTGAAGCCAAAGAAGAGGGGCTGGACAGTCCTGTGGCTCAGTCCGGTTCTAACTTTTCCGGCGGTCAGAAACAGAGATTGGCCATCGCCAGAGCCCTTGCCCGCAAACCTGAGATTCTGATTTTCGATGATTCCTTCTCGGCGCTTGATTACAAGACGGATCGCCTGCTCCGTCAAACTTTGGCTGAGGAAACGAAAGATATGACAAAATTGATCGTGGCTCAGCGAATTTCAACCATTATGGATGCAGATCAGATCTTAGTCTTAGACCAAGGGAAGGTTGTTGGTCAGGGAACCCATAAAGAATTGCTTGAAAGCAATGCTATTTATCAGGAAATTGCTTACTCACAATTATCTAAGGAGGAGTTGGACAATGAAAACTAAAAAGACAAGATCACTATTAGGTCAGATGGCTCCTTACTTAAAGGGTTACAAGGCAGCTTTTGGCCTGGCCCTTATCTTTACGGCGATTTCAAGTGTTATTACTGTTCTGGGACCAGACCGTCTTAAGGAGATGACCGATACCATTACAAAAGGGCTTCAAGGCACAATTGATCTGGACAAAATTGCCAGTATTGCCTTGACCTTGGCCATGCTCTACATTGGTGGCGCCCTTGTTTCTTATATTGCTAGCTTCATTGTATCAACTCTGATTCAACAGTTTTCACAACGGCTGCGAAATGCCATTGCCGATAAAATCAATAGGGTTCCGCTTCGCTACTTTGACAGCCATTCTCAAGGGGATACGCTGTCGCGGGTAACCAACGATGTGGATTTGATGACCCAGTCTTTCAACCAAAGTTTGGTCACCATGACCTCCTCTATTGTCCTTTTGATTGGCTCTGTTTTCATGATGATTAAGACAAATGGCAGTCTGGCAGCAACAGCAATTATTTCTGTTTTTGCCGGCTTTGCCCTTAGCAGTATTATCATGGTGAGAAGTCAGCCTCTCTTTAAGCGTCAGCAGGCTAATCTTGCTGAAATCAGCGGTTTTGTGGAGGAAATTTATTCAGGTCATAACGTGGTTAGCAGTTACAATGCCCGTCAGCAAAGCAAGGATACATTTGAGTCTCTTAATCAGAAGCTTTACGCCAGTATGTGGAAGTCTCAATTCTTTTCAGGTATTATGATGCCCATGATGCAGTTCATCGGAAATTTTGGCTATGTTATGGTTTGTATTGTTGGTGCCAGTCTGGCGATTGAGGGGGATATTACCATTGGGACGATTGTAGCCTTTATGACTTATGTTCGTATTTTCACTCAACCAATTTCTCAGATTGCTCAAGGGATTACCCAGTTGCAGTCGGCCAATGCTGCTATGGGACGTGTGTTTGAATTCCTAGGAGAGGAAGAAATGGAAGCAGAGGATCAAAAAAGTCAGCAGCTTGACAAGGTGGAAGGTCTGGTTGACTTTGAGAATGTTTCCTTTGGCTATGATCCGAACAAAACCATTATTCACGACTTTACCGCTCAGGCTAAGCCTGGTCAGAAAGTTGCGATTGTCGGTCCAACGGGAGCCGGTAAGACCACTATCGTCAATCTGTTAATGCGCTTTTATGAGATTGATACCGGTAAAATCGCGATTGATGGGGTCAATATTCATGACATGAAGCGCGAAGAAGTACATGATGCCTTTTCAATGGTACTTCAGGATACCTGGCTTTTTGAAGGAACGGTCAAAGAGAATTTAATCTTTAATCAAGAAGGTATCAGTGATGATCAAGTGGAAAGGGCGGCGAAGGCTGTCGGAGTACATCATTTCATCAAGACCCTTCCTCAGGGCTATGATACGGTCTTGGATGATTCGGTTAGCTTATCAGTTGGTCAGAAACAGTTAATGACGATTGCCCGTGCCTTGCTGAAAAACGCTCCTTTACTGATTTTGGATGAAGCGACTTCTTCGGTTGATACGAGAACGGAAGAATTGATTCAAAAAGCCATGGATAAACTGATGGAAGGACGTACCTCCTTTGTCATTGCCCACCGCCTGTCGACTATCAGAAACGCTGATTTAATCCTTGTCATGAAAGACGGTAATATCATTGAACAGGGAAATCATGAAGAGCTGATGGCTCAGAACGGTTTTTATGCTGACTTGTATAATAGTCAGTTTACAGAAGAGGCAGCCTAAGAGAGAAGCATAATTTTCACTCAGGTCTGTCAGCTGATTACAGGCTTATCTAAAGAGGCTGGAACCTTTTACCCAGTCTCTTTTTTGGTAGTTTATCCGCTGTCAGCTGATTTACGATTTTTTTCACAATCAAATGGTTTGGCAGGCCGATATGATTTGGTTTACAATGAATGTAAGCATAAAGGAGGCTGACATATGGCTACATTCAAAGGTTCACCCATTACTTTAGAAGGCAATCGTTTAGCGGTCGGAGATTTGGCACCAGATTTTCTCCTGACAGCACCCGATTTGAGTAAGAAGCGCTTGACTGATTTTGAAGGTCCCAAAATCATCAGTGTCGTACCGTCTATTGATACAGGTGTCTGTGATGCGCAAACGCGACGTTTCAATGAAGCTTTGGCTGATAGTGGAGTTGCTGTGATTACAGTCTCGGTTGATCTCCCCTTTGCTCAGAAGCGTTGGTGTGCTGCGGCCGGTCTTGACCACGTGAGCATTTTATCGGATTATTTTGACCATTCCTTTGCTGAGGCTTACGGGGTATGGATTAAGGAACTGCACCTGTTGGCGCGTGCAGTCTTTGTCCTTGATGAGACCAATCAGATTAGTTATGTGGAGTACTTGGATGAAATGTCTCAGCACCCTGATTACGACGCCGCTCTTGAGGCAGTCAAATAGTTTAAAAAAAACCACAGTCTTGTGGTTTTTGTTATTCTATCGCCCGATTGTTTATTTAATTTAGATATATAGATTTTAGGATAGTTATGCTATACTATGAGGTAAGACATTGTCTTACTTGATAGGCTAACATAAAGGAGCTAAAGTAATGAGTAAGAAAGTAAAAATTATTCTGGCTGTTATTGCCACAGTCGTTATCACAATTGGAGGAGGAATAGCCTACATGCAGCACAGAGAACATGAGAAAATGGTTGCTATTGCCACTAGCCCAGAGGCGAGGAAGGTTTATGAGGACTATTTGAAGAATGAAGACCCTAATGCATTTACTGGTGAAGGATTTATCCATTCTTATCAAGTAGAAAAAAGTTCTTTGGACTATAATCCCATGGGGGGGCTAATGGTTACATTAATTATCAATGAAGATAAAAAAATGGATGTAGGCCTAAATTTAATCGAAAATGAAGATGGGACATACTATTCAGCTTATTATACAAGTTCTCCCAAGTTTTGGAAAACTCAAGAAAAATACTATGGAAAGGAGGAATAGAGGTGAAAGACAAATATTTGAACGAGGATAATCTTCAAATTGCTATGACTGAGTATCAGCCGAATATGGATAAGGTTGAGCGTCGAGTCCAGACTGAATATGGTAAAACTGTAGGTTATGTTTCTAAAGTCTACGACAATACTTCTGGCGCTGGCGAGCAGGTCTATGCGGTAGTAGACAATCTCAATCAAAAGCCTAGTGAGGTTGAGGAAGTGACGGTTCTCTTCCGAGGGTCTGCAGGTCCGGACAAAGTGCTGACAGAGGATTTTCGGAATGACTGGCTGGAAAACGATATGGTTCTGGCTAATCGTATCTGGACAGAAGAAAAAACACCCTATCCGCGGAACTATGACCAGTCAACTGCCCAATTACGAGCAGCCTCAGATGCCTTGAATAAGATTATGAAAACCTATCCCAATGCCAAGGTCAATCTTTACGGTCATTCCCTAGGCTCGATGAATGCCCAGTACGCCATGGCTAATTTATCCGAAAAAGCCCTCAACCGTGTCAATAGTG
>NZ_AQVD01000001.1 GCF_000372425.1 Streptococcus ferus DSM 20646 | reverse complement strand
CGCGTGCAGTCTTTGTCCTTGATGAGACCAATCAGATTAGTTATGTGGAGTACTTGGATGAAATGTCTCAGCACCCTGATTACGACGCCGCTCTTGAGGCAGTCAAATAATTTTAACAAAAACCACAGTCTTGTGGTTTTTTTAATTCATTTAAGTCAGAAATAAGGTCTTATGCTATAATAAGTTATCAGAAATATGATTTAGGAAATGCGTATGGAACGTCAGACAATTTATGGTAAGTTTGAACCTTACTTGGAGTACATTTTAGAGGATTTTGGCAGCAGAATCCAGGAAGCCAGCAAAAAGGCCAAAGAAGAGACCGGTTTTAAGCTATTCGAGCACTATATTGCGCGTGTGAAAACGGCCGACAGTATGTCTGAAAAATGCCTGCGAAAGGGGCTTCCTCAGACAGCAGAGTCGGCCTTGAAGCAGATTCGTGACAGTATCGGAATCCGAATTGTTTGTGGCTTTGTAGATGATATTTATAGAACTATAGATGTTATCAAGGGACTTGATGGGGTTTCCATCTACAATGAGAAAGACTATGTTTCTAATGCAAAACCTAATGGCTATCGCTCTTATCATCTTATTTTAGAAGTTGAAACAGACTTTGAAGATTGTTTGGGGCAGCAGCCAGGCAAATATTTTATAGAGGTACAGCTGCGAACTATTGCGATGGATTCCTGGGCAAGCTTGGAACATCAGATGAAGTATAAGAATGACATTAAAAATCCAGAGCGTATTGTCAGAGAATTAAAGCGCTGCGCTGACGAACTGGCCTCATGTGACCTGTCCATGCAGACGATTCGTGATTTAATAGCAGAGGGTGGTGACAACGAATGACTTTAAAGATATTATTGGCAGAAGATGAAGAGCAGCTTTCCCGTGTCTATACCGCTGCTTTGAGCCATCAAGGCTATGATGTGGATCAGGCTTCTAATGGTCAGGAGGCAGTTGATCTGGCTCAGGAAAATCCTTATGACCTGATGATTTTAGACATCATGATGCCTGTCAAGACGGGGCTGGAAGCCCTCAAGGAAATTCGGGAAAAGGGAGATAAGACACACGTTATCATGCTGACGGCTATGAGTGAGATCGATGACCGAGTCACCGGCTTAGATGCAGGTGCTGATGATTATCTGACAAAACCCATCTCTCTTAAGGAGCTGCTGGCTCGTCTGCGCTCTATGGAACGGCGTTTTGATAGCTATGATGATAAGGTTTTGACCTATGGTCAGGTCAGTCTTGACCTTCCTCAGCAGGAATTAGCTGCCAGCAACAGTATTCGTTTAGCTGGGAAAGAAGCACAGCTTATGGCCTTTCTCATCAAAAATGCCACAAAGACAATCTCTACTCAGGAAATCTTCAAACACGTCTGGGGAAAAGATAAGGATTCAGAAGTAGATGAGGGTTACGTCTTCATCTATATTTCCTACTTGCGGCAGAAATTAAAGGCTATTAAAGCGGACCTGCAAATTCTAGGTGAGGAAGATGGTGACTTTCAGTTAGTTCATATAGCAGGTGACAGCCATGTTTCGTAAAATTCGTTTTCGGTTTATTCTGATTGCTGCCTTAGCCATTTCCTGTATCTTAATTGCCTTTATAGGTGTTTTAAATTCGGTCAGCATTGTCCGAAACAATAATGAGATCAATACCGTTTTATCTATCCTGTCCAATCATAAAGGGGAGTTCCCAGGAACTGCCCAGGTCATCAAAGAAGACAGCAACCGAGATATCAACATTGCTGACATCAATCAATATCAGTATTACAGTTACCGTTTGAATAAGGATGAGGAAGTCAGCACCGTTAATCTCAAACATATCAACAATGTAAGTCAGAATGATCTCGAAAAGATGCTGGATAAAGTGCGTTTATCCTCTAAAAGAGGCATTTTCAGGTATGACGGACATGTTTACTCTTATCAAGTGAAGCAAAATAAGACAAATGGAAGCTATCTTGTCGTTGTTTTGGATATTACCCGTTTTACAAATGAGCGGTCAGATTTGTTTGCTTTATCCGTTCAGATGTCTCTTTATAGTTTAGTTTTCTTTATTCTGGTTGTCAGTCTTTTCTCTGGTTTTGCCATAAAACCTTTTGTGGAGAACTATGAAAAGCAAAAAGAATTCATCACCAATGCGGGGCATGAACTGAAGACACCTTTGGCCATTATTTCTGCTAATAATGAATTGCAGGAGTTGATGACGGGCGAAACGGAATGGACCAAGAGTACCAAGGATCAGGTCAGCCGTCTGACATCGCTGATTAACCAGTTGGTGACTCTGGCTAGATTGGAGGAACGGACAGACCTTGTCTTTGAGGAACTGGACTTTTCTGATCTTGTTCAGGATGCCGCAGAGGACTTTAAGGCTTTAGTGATTAAAGATGGCAAGACATTTTCGATGGCTATTGAGCCTGACCTCAAAGTTAGGGGGGAGCATCAGTCACTTTTTGAACTAGTGACAATCTTAGTCGATAATGCCAATAAGTATTGCGATGATGAGGGTACGGTCACGGTCCGCCTCTCTCGGACCAATAGCCCCATCCGAAAAGCAAAACTAGAAGTATCCAATACCTATAAGGCTGGCAAAAATGTTGATTACAGCCGTTTCTTTGAACGCTTCTACCGCAAGGATGAATCGCATAACAGTCAAAAATCTGGCTACGGTATCGGTCTATCTATGGCGCAGAGTATTGTCAGCATTGTTAAAGGCAAGATTTCGGTTCATTACAAAGGGGATACGATTACGTTTAAGGTTATCTTATAATCAAAATCAGGGCCATGTCTTAGAACATGACCCTGATGTCTTTTTTAACGGTTAAAGAGATAAAGCAGAAGTGTGATGATAGCCAAACCACCCTGAGTCAGCAAAATTTTAGGATTGCTGCTGTATGCCCCGTAGGCGGCGACTAAGATAATGAAGATGAGAATGGGGATAATGATACTAGGATTGAAAATGAGCCCGTACAATAGTCCTAAGCCGATGAGGCCGTTATAGATTCCTTGATTTTGAAAAAGCGTTCGGATTTCTTTTTCAGCCAATTTTTCCTGACTCATGCCAAAAACTTGCGCAGTCTTTGGTGAACTGGTCGCAAAGGTTTCTAAATACATAATGTAAAAAAATTCCAGAGCAACAAAAACAACTAAAATGCTTTTAATAAGTGACATGATTTCCTCCAAATATGTCCTCATTATAGCCAGAATAAGAAAATTTAGCAACCCAAATGACTTTATAAAAGAGAGTCATCTTCATTTTCGGCCAGACTCTTTTTAACCGCTTGGATAAAAGCCTGTGCAATAGGGCTTTTTTCTTTATGATTATTGGTGACAAATCCCAGGGTATGAATGTCACTGTCTTTCAGCGGAATCAGTACAATTTGATCCTTGATAAAGCTATTGACGATTCCAAGACCAGAGGCATAGGCATTAGAACCGCACAGCAAGTTCATGACAGTTCCTCGATCATTGCTGTAAAATACGGAACGATTATCAGGTGTGTCCAGCGTGTCTTCATCAAAAGTTAGTCCCGAGGTTTCTTGGCGGAAGCGAACTTGCATATAGGGAGACAGCTGGTCTTTGGAAATGACTTCTTCCTTAGCAAGAGGGTGATCTTTTTTCAGAAAGATACGGGTTGGAAAGTCCCCCAAGGGAGTAAAGGTCAGATTGTGCTGACTGAAATAGCGCTCCAAGACATGACGGTTGTCATCATTGAGATAGAGAATCCCTAGGTCACTCTCAAAGCTCAGAACACTCTCCAAGATTTTCTTGGTTGTGGTTTCCACCATGTGAAAATGCTGGAAGTCGTTGTTAAATTGCTCTGCAATCTCTAGGAGAGGAATGGACAGAAAATCGTAGTGGTGGGCATAGATAGTAAAGCTATTTTTATAGCTTCCCTGGTAGCGTTCTTTGAGCAGTTCAACCTCTCCTAAGATGCGTTTGGCATATTTTAGAAAATCATAACCATCATCGGTTAGACGGGCACCCGTATTAGAGCGGATAAAGAGCTGAACACCTAGTTCGATTTCCAATTCTTTGATAGAGGAGGAAAGGTTGGGCTGGGTGACGAAAAGTTTCTTGGCGGCCTCACTAAAAGAGCCGGTTTTTGCAATCGCTTCGACATAACGGCATTGTTGAAAATTCATAATATCTCCCCTTAAATCAATCTTCTAGCCATTATAACAGAAGCCCTTCGAAAAAATCAGCAAAACCCTGATTGAAAAACATAAAGGAGTGATAAGAATTTCTTATAGCCTGCCATTCATGCAACTGATAGCTCTATAAGCAAACTTTATAGTCTGCTATAAATAAGATAGATTATGCAGAGGGATGAGGAGGTGGTAAGATAGAGACAAGTTTTTAAAGGAGAAGGCATATGACAGAGGCATTTTACCAAAAACTAGCAAAAGTAAGACATTATCTTCATAGTAAGCCGGAACTATCGGAACAAGAAGTTGAGACCACAGCCTATATCAAATCTTATTTGGCAGATTTAGGAATCAAACCTTTAGATTATCCCTTGACAACAGGCGTTATCGCTGAGATTGGTAAGGGTCTGCCGGTGATAGCTTTGAGGGCAGATATTGATGCGCTTCCTATTGTTGAAAAAACAGAGGTGGACTATGCCAGTCAAAACCAGGCCATGCATGCCTGCGGCCATGATTTTCATCAGACCAGTTTGCTTGGTGCAGCAGAATTGTTGAAAACGCGAGAAGCAGAATTGCAGGGAACCGTACGATTGATTTTTCAGCCAGCTGAGGAAAATTTTCAGGGAGCTTATCAGGTGATTGCTGCAGGCGGTCTGGATCAAGTATCTGCTATCTTGGGCTACCATAATAATCCCCACCTGAAGCCAGGTCAGATAGGGCTGCGATCCGGCGCTATTATGGCTGGAGTCGAGCAATTCCGTGTCCATGTGAAGGGAGTCTCCGCTCACGCAGCCCGTCCCGATCTGGGAGTGGATACGGTTCCGACGCTGACAAGCATAGTCAATAATCTGCAGGCAATTGTCGCAAGGACGGTCTCACCTTTTGAGTCAGCTGTCCTGTCGGTCACGCATCTTGATGTTGGGACAACATGGAATGTCCTTCCGGCAGAAGGTTTCTTTGAAGGAACAATCCGTACGTTTGATCCTCAGGTTCGCTTGTCGGTGATTGATCAGTTTACCAAGGTGGTTGAGGCGACTGCAGCACAATTTGGTGCAGAGGTTTCGATTGAGTGGGGCAACTCGCCGAAGGTGACCTTTAATGATGCGGAGCTGACGCCCTTGGTAGCTGAAGGTTCAAAAGATTTTGCCCAGGTTATCGAAACCCTGCCATCGACAGGCGGGGAAGATTTTGCTGCCTACCAAGAAAAAGTCCCAGGTGTCTTCGCCTTCATTGGCTCAAATGGAGACGAAAATGCACCCGATTGGCATCATGATAATTTCATCGTTAAAGATGCTGCTCTTCCTATTGCCGTCAACTATTATGTTGAAAATGCAATAAGGCTTCTTGATTATTATAGGCAAGAATAGGAGGCAACATGGTGAAACGTGTTATCAGAAATGAGTCCGGCTTAAACTAAGCTTCCCCCTAGTCATTTTGGCTAGGGGATTGTCTTTTTCTATTAGTAAAACTTATAGCCCAGCATAAATAAGATAGATTATGCAAGGGAGCTTGGAGGTGATAAGATAGAAACAAGTTTTGAAAAGGAGATTGTTTATGGTTAGTAAGAAAGAATGGGTGCTGAAAGCTTTTAGAGGGGAAAAAGTGGATCGGATTCCGGTTGGTTTCTGGCATCATTTTACAGAGGAAAAGGATTTTGGACGTGGACCGGCAGATGTGCAAGTGGTCCAGCAAAATATCGAGGGGCATAAGCGCTTCATTGAGGCTGTTAGACCTGACTTTATTAAGCTGATGAGTGATGGTTTTTTTACCTATCCGAATGGTCTGATTTCAACCAAGGTAAGATCTGTCAAAGAGCTTGCAGGCATTCAATCCATCGGTGCAGACCATCCTTGGTTTCAACAACAAGTGGATCTCATCAAGCATATCAAAAGTACCTTTGTTGAGGATATTTTAGCAATTTATAATATCTTCTCTCCAGCAACCTATCTCAAATGGCAGCTTTCAGGAAAAGTTGCTGACGGGGATCAAATATTGGCAGATTTTTTAAAAGAAGATGCCCAGCTGCTTAGACAGGTATTGCAAGTGATTGCCGATGACATCGCCATTCTTGTTAAGAAAGTCATCCAAGAAGCTGATATTGAGGGGATTTATCTGAGTGTTCAGTCTATTCAGGACAATCGTATAAGTTCCAAAGATTATAAAGAAATCATTGCGCCAAGTGATGTGGCATTGATTGAGGCTGCTGCAGAAGCTGGCGGTTTGACGGTCTTGCATATCTGCGGTTATGAAGGTGCAACCAATGATGTTAGTCTATTTAAAGATTATCCTGTTCAGGTTGTTAATTGGGCAGTTGTCCCAGAAGGTATTACATTGGCTGAAGGAAGGCAGCTTTTTGATCATAAAACTGTTTTAGGCGGTTTTGTCAACACAAAAGAAGGCCTATTGTATAAAGGCAATAAGGAAGCTATTCAAGCAGAAGTCCATCGTCTGATAAAGGAAGCAGGAGATGAGGGAATCATTATAGGAGCTGACTGTACTATCCCAAGCGATATTGATCCTCAGCGGATTCTCTGGGTCAAAGAAGCAGTAGCAGAATAAAAGGAGATTAGGATGACAAAGAAAAAATGGATTATTGCAGGCGGAGTACTTGTTCTTCTTGTTGGTGGTACCATCATTGGTCGGCAGCTGACCGGCAAATCAGGAGGAACAACAGATGTGAAAACCTTGAAGGTGGCGCATACACAAAATTATGTCCCTTATGATTTTGTCAATGACAAAGGGGAGAGCGATGGTTATGAGGTTCAGGTTTTAAAGGCTGTAGATAAAAAACTTAAAAACTATAAATTTGAATATACTGGAACAAGTGACGAAGACTTGCTGATTGGTCTTGAATCTGGCAAGTATGATGTCGGCACTAAAGGTGCCTGGTATACGGCAGAACGGGCTAAAAAATTTCTTATTCCTAAAGAAGCTGTCGGCGCCAGCGTTATCGGTTTTACCATCCGTAAAGACGAGGCACAAACGATAACAGACATTGACTCATTTGCAAAATCCGGCGGCAAATTAGTCCCGATTTCACCTCAGAATGCCCAATATAATGTCATCCAGGATTATAATAAAAAGCACCCCGATACCCCTATTGCCTTGGAAACAGCTGAAAGTTTCACAGTAGCAGATGCTTATGCTTGGGTATTGGAAGGGCGTTATGATGCTTATTTTGATATTAAATTGTCCTTTGAAGAAGCAGTTAAAAATGAGGGCGGTGCTTATCACAAGTATGCGGATAAGCTGACTTGGTTTCCTTACAAAGGTATCAAAACCTATCCCTTGATTCACCGTAATAAGAGCAATAAAGCATTTGCAGATGCTTACGATAAGGCAATCAAAGAACTTGAAAAAGATGGAACTTTAGAAAAGTTATCAAAAGAATATTTTGGGGAAGATGTCTTTACTTATGTGACAGATTAGGAGAGGGTTATGGTTTCTTATACACCATCTTATGTCTTAAAATTCTTGCCTCACATTCTCAGTGCCCTGCCTTTAACCTTGTGGATTATTGTTCTGACCGTCCTCTTCGGGTCTTTTCTGGGGCTAGGTCTTGCTTGGGCACAGTTGGGACAGGATTCATTTTTAATCAAGGCTGCAAGGGGCTATGTCTTTATCCTGCGCTGCACACCCCCTATTGTTCTCTTATTTATGGTTTTTTACGGATTGCCTGAATTTTTTTCCTGGTGGCTGGGTCTTGACTTGGACCATTGGTCTCGTACAATTTTTGTCGTTGTCACCATGGTTTTACTCTTTGCAGCATCAATCTCTGAAGTCTTCAAAGCGGCTTATCTAGCTGTTCCCAAAGGACAGACAGAAGCTGCTCTGAGTATCGGTCTTACAGATGTTCAGAGTTTTTACCGTATTGTGATGCCGCAGGCTTTTAAGATTGCTTTACCCAATATGACAACAGCGATTTTAAACCTTATGAAAGATACTGCTTTAGCCTATACCATTGGACTTGTTGATGTTATGGGAGCGGGCAATTTATTGATTGGAAAGAACCTAGGCAATTACTCTTTAGAGACCTACACAGCGGTAGCAGTTATTTACTGGGGCATAGCTATTGCGCTGTCACTGGTTTCGTATGTCCTAGAGGGCTATTTAGACAGAGGAAGGAGTTGAAGCAGAGCGAATGGCTATCGATTATATTATTAAGACCTTTGTTCTTTCGCTGAAAGGGATTCCTGTGACATTATCTATTATGGTTGTCTCTATCCTGCTCAGTTTGTTTCCTGCTCTTTTTCTTGCTTTGGGGAGAATCTACAAGATAAAAGGGGTGACGGGTTTTTCCTTGCTTTATCTTGCTTTTATGCGTGCGACACCGCCAATCCTCTTTATTCTCTTTTTCTATAGCCTTCTGCCAAGTGTTTTGAATACGATGTTAAAATCCAGCGGGTTAAATGTTTTTGAGCTTAATCCCATCTATTATGCCTTTATTATTTTTAGTCTGATGACTACTGGTAGTCTCTCGGAGATTATCCGATCGGCTATTCTGACCGTTGACAAAGGGCAGATGGAAGCAGCTCAAGCAATCGGACTTACTGCCAGTCAAGCCTATCGCCGGATTGTTTTTCCGCAGGCGCTGAAAGCTGCGCTTCCCAATCTATGCAATCTGGTCATCAACTTAATCAAAGGAACATCCTTAGTTTTTGTCATGACGGTCAGAGATATTACTGCAATTGCTAAGATAGAGGCGGCTTATGGCTATCAGTATTTTGAATCCTATCTGGTTATTTTTATGATTTATCTTGTCATTTGCGGTGTGATTCAGCTTTTGTTTTCGTACGCTGAACGCCGTTTGGCATAAGGAGGAGAGATGTTAACAGTAAAAGAATTAAGTAAGAGCTTTAATGGGAAATCCGTTTTAGAAAAAGTTAGTCTGGAAGTCAGCAAGGGGGATGTGATTGTTATTCTGGGCCCCAGCGGATCGGGAAAAACTACTTTTTTACGCTCTTTAAATCACTTAGAAAAAGCGGATTCGGGGATTTTGGAACTAGAAGGCAAGACTTATGATTTAGCTAAAATCGGACGCAAAGATGTTCTGGAACTCAGGCAGAAAACTGCTTTTGTTTTTCAGCACTATAATCTATTTGCCAATAAGACTGCCCTAGAAAATATTTTGGAGGGACTTGTCATTGCCAGAAAAATCCCAAAATCAGAGGCAGAAAAAATCGCTTTAGAAGCTTTAGAAAAGGTTGGCTTACTGAGCCATAAGGATTATTACCCTAATCAGTTATCGGGCGGTCAGCAGCAGCGTATTGGTATAGCCAGAGCTATTGCGGTTAAGCCCGAACTAATTCTCTTTGATGAACCCACTTCAGCGCTTGATCCAGAACTCATTGGTGATGTCTTGGGGGTCATGAAGCAGCTGGCAGAAGAGGGAGTCACCATGATTGTTGTAACCCATGAAATGGCTTTTGCGCGAGACGTAGCGACTCATATTGTTTTTATGGATGAGGGGCGTATTATTGAAGAAGGTAAACCCAAGGACTTTTTCTTACATCCCAAGGAAGAAAGGACACGGAAGTTTTTGGCGAGAATTCTTGTGGATGCTTCCTACACCGAAAATTATATTTTATAGAGAAAGACGGTCAGATAAGGTATTTTTCTGACCGTTCTTCTTGTCCAACCTATAATTTAAACTTATAGCCCAGCATAAATAAGATAGATTATGCAAGGGAGCTTGGAGGTGATAAGATGGTTTTATGCTTACGTTAAAGGAGAAAAAGATGAAAAAGATTTTATTGCTAAAAGGGTTTAGCCTCGTTAGTTTACTCTTACTGACCGTGATAGCTTTGGGGGCTTCTAAGACTGAGACAGTATTGGCAGACAAGAAAACGGTGACCATTACTGCAGCAACAGGCGGTGAACCTAAACCCTTTACTTATGTCAACAGCAAAAACCAGCTGACTGGCCACAATATTGAATTGCTAAAAGCCATCTTTAAAAAATTGCCTCAGTATAAGCTGAAAATTGAAAAGGCAAAGTTTGAGTCCATTTTTTCAGGTCTGTCATCAGATCGCTATCAAATCGGTGTTAATAATTTTGCCAAAAATGCCGAACGGGAGAAAAACTATCTCTTTACGGACCCCATCTTTAAGAATTCCTATGTTGTTGTTTATCCAAAGGAAAGTCAGCTTGCCAAGACCGTTAAGTCCTGGTCGGATTTGGAAGGTCTTTCGACAGTTGGCGCGACAGGGGTCAATACCACAACAGCCATTGAAGCTTATAATAAAGCCAATCCTAATCATAAAATTGATTTCAATTATTCGGCTGAAGACTTGGCCTCCCAGCTGAGGAGCATTGAAAACGGCAAATATGATTTTCTCTTAATGGATAAACCCATGTTTGATTATTATCAAAAAGAATTTCATTTCGACCTAGAAGCAAAGGCTGTGTCAGGCACTTTGAAAAAAGAACTGCTGCCAGAGCCTTACAGCTATTTGATTGTTTCGAAGGATAATGATGCATTGGTCAAGGACATCAACAAGGCACTAAAAGAAGTTGTTGATGAGGGGACGTCCAAGAAAATCAATCTGAAATATTTCGGGACAGATTACTCACCAACTTATGATTAAGAGGCGATTGGATTATGGCATTTAAATATACCATCAACAGCAATACAGAAACGATTGATTTTCAACAGGTGGCCGAACTTCTCGAAAAGGTCGGTTTAGTGAAGACGGTCGATGCTGACTTACAGGAAAAAGTCTTCAGAAATAGTGATGAAACGATTTTTGTTAAAGATGGCGACCGTATTATTGGTGTGGGACGTGCCTTGAGTGACGGCATCGCACAGGCTGCCATCTATAACATCGCAGTTGATCCGGACTATCAAAGACAGCAAGTCGGCCATACCATTATCAGTCTGCTTCTTGACCGTTTGCGAGGCCTAAATATTATCCTATACACACACCCTAAAACCCTAAGGCTTTATGAGAAATACGGTTTTAGACGCAACAAAACAGCCTTTGCCAATTTTCAGGCTGTTGATCAAGAGGGCTTTCAATGGATGGAAGACGAGGGCTTCTTTTTACCAGAACATTTTCGTTTTGACGATGAGAAAGGCCGCTACTAATGATAAGAATAATTCAGATTTTCAGAGGACAGACAGACTTGCCAAATCAGGCTGTTTGTCAGCGACTAAACTTCCTGCGTCTCAATGGCTTTCCCTATGAAAGCAGTGACTTCTATGCAGGTTTCGACTGGGAAGTGCAAAGAGAGGAAAAGTGATATGCCAACAGAATTCGTAGCACAAGAAATGGATCATAAAGGCCGGTTTATCCGTCAGAAAAATCGCTTTACAACACCTTTTGGTCATCGGGAAGGTCAGCTGCCCATTGAAAAGCATCGCTATCGTTTGCTGGTATCCTATGCCTGTCCTTGGGCTCATCGCCAGCTTATCGTGCTTAAGTTATTGGGTCTAGATCAGGTGATTTCGATTGGTTTTGTTGACCCAGTCCGACCGACGGGTCTAGGACGGACTGATTGGGCCTTTACCCTTGATAAGGATAAGAAAGATCCTGTTTTAGGGATTCCGTATCTTAGTGACATCTACCTTCAAACAGATCCTAATTATCAAGGACGCTTTACTGTTCCGGCAGTTGTTGACCTTAAGACAGGAAAGTTGGTCAATAACGATTACTTTAACTTAACCCGTTACTGGGAGACAGAGTGGACGTCTTTTCATAAGATAGGAGCTCCCGATTTATACCCGAAAGATTATCGGCAATCGATTGACGAATTAAATGAGATTATTTTTGAGGATGTCAATAACGGTGTCTATCAAGCAGGTTTTGCGACAGACCAAAAAGTCTACGAAGAGAATTTTGACAAGGTGTTTAATCGTCTGGAGGAGCTTGAAGATCGTCTTAGCAGGACGCGTTATTTATTGGGGAACCAGATAACAGAATCGGATATCCGTCTTTATGTCAGTTTGGTTCGATTTGACATCGCTTATTATAACGGTTTTAATCTGAATTGGAAACGGCTTGTGGACTTTCCCAATCTCTGGCATTATGCGCGAGACTTATACCAAATCCCCGCTTTTAAAGACACGACCCATTTTGATCATATCAAGAAACACTATCATCTCAGTGCAACCATTAACCCCCATCAAATCCTGCCCAAGGGGCCGGATACCAGCATCTGGCTAGAACCACATGATCGTGCCAAATTTGAAAAGAAGGAGAACTAAGATGACAAAGCCGAGATTAAGACCGAGAGAGACCAAGGTAGAAATTGACCAAACAGGAGCTTTCCAGCGTCAGCCGAATCATTTTACCACCCCTTTTGGACAGGGAGAAAAGGAGTTGTCAGCAGAGATTGGCCGCTACCATCTGATTTGGGCTAAGGGCTGCCATTGGTCAAATCGTGCTTCAATTGTTCGACAGCTTTTGGGACTTGAAGAGGTCATCAGCATTAACCTAGTCGGTCACAGTCGGGAAAATGAGAAGTACGGCTGGGAATTCGTCTACGATAAAGACCGCAGAGATCCTGTGACTGGAGATCAGTTTCTTAGTGAACTATATGATAGAGCCGATCCCGATTATAAGGGGCGTGCCACGGTCCCTGCATTAGTGGATACCCAAAGCCGGAAAGTGGTGAACAATGACTACCATAGGCTGACCAACTATTTGGAAGTGGCTTTTAAACCCTTTCACAAGATAGGCGCGCCAGATCTGTACCCTGAAGACCTGCGTGACCAGATTGATGATTATAATGACCATGTTCTTTTCCCAAACATCAATAATGGTGTTTACCGGATGATGTTTGCCCAGTCTCTGATAGCTTACCATCAAGCTTTTGAGGATTTTTATCGGACCTTGGACGAGATTGAAGAACGATTAGCCGACAGGCGGTTCTTATTCGGTGATTATGTAACGGATTCAGATGTCCGGCTTTTTGTCACCCTAGCACGCTTTGACACGCATTATTACCGAAACCTAGGTCCCATAAAACATCGGATAATTGATTATCCCAATATTTGGGGCTATGCACGTGATTTATATGCTATTCCTGCCTTTAAGGAGAATACCTATTTCCATTCCATTGCGCATGGGTGGGACAAAGACAAGCAAAAGCTTTTCCTTGATTTTAATTCCCGTTTTGCTGACCAAATTGACTATGATGCTATCTGGTCGCAGCCTCATCAGCGTGCCAAACTTTCAAAAACACCTGACCAAAAATTCTTGACTCCTAGCTAATTTTGTTTAGCTAGTTTTTTTTCTCTCAGTTTGACAGTCGCAATTTTTGAATAATTATATTAAAATAGGAAGGTGAATGAAACGTTTTTGAAAAGATTGAGTAAAGAATAATAACCTTATGAAGAAGATTGGAATTGGAAAGTCGCACAGCAAGATTATCCTAATGGGAGAGCATTCGGTCGTTTATGGGTATCCGGCCATTGCCCTTCCCTTAAAAAATATAGAGGTCACCTGTTCGATCAGACCGGCTCAGGAAAAGTTAAAGCTGGATATCAAGGATCCCTTGTCAACAGCTATTTTTGCAGCTCTGGAATATCTTGAGATCAAGGATCACCCGATTACTTATGCCATTGCATCAACGGTCCCTCAAAAGCGGGGGATGGGCTCCTCAGCAGCTGTCAGCATTGCTGCAGTTCGGGCTGTTTTTGACTACTTTGAGGCGGAATTGGATCAGGCAACGCTGGAAATGTTGGCCAATCAAGCTGAAATTATTGCCCACAATAATCCTAGCGGACTAGATGCCAAGACCTGCCTAAGTGATAAAGCCATCAAGTTTATTCGCAATATCGGTTTTTCAGAGCTTGACATGGACTTGAATGCTTTTTTGGTCATTGCTGATACAGGAATTCATGGTCATACCAGAGAGGCAGTAGCCAAGGTAGAAGCGCTTGAAGAAAAAGCCTTGATTTTGCTTCATCAATTAGGAAGATACACCAGTCAGGTGGAGGATGCTATTGCTGACAAAAACCTTGAAGTGATTGGCAATCGAATGCTTGAAGCGCATAAGGTTCTGATGCAGTTAGGCGTTTCCTGTCCGCAATCAGACCGCCTGGTCGATGCTGCAATGTCCTTTGGTGCCTTAGGGGCTAAAATGAGTGGCGGCGGTTTAGGTGGCTGTATTATAGCCCTTGTTAAGAAAAAAGAGCAGGCAGAACGGCTTGCCCAAACACTAAGAGAAGAAGGAGCCATCAATACATGGATCGAAAACCTGTGAGCGTTAAGTCCTATGCGAATATTGCTATCATCAAATATTGGGGGAAGGCAGATGCGGAGAAGATGATTCCTGCCACAAGCAGTATTTCATTGACCTTAGAGAATATGTTTACGCAGACACGTCTAAGCCCCTCAGAGGATGGTGAATCAGACCAATTTTATCTCGACGGCTCTTTGCAAAGTCCAGCGGAACACCAAAAGGTTAAACAGATTTTAGACCTTTTTCGTCAGGATAATCAAGAGTTTGTCAAAATTGAGACGACCAATAACATGCCAACGGCAGCAGGCTTATCATCAAGTTCAAGCGGTCTGTCTGCCCTGGTGAAAGCTGCTAATGACTACTTTGGCACTCATCTAAATCAAAAAGAACTAGCTCAGAAAGCAAAATTTGCTTCCGGTTCATCAGCCAGAAGTTTCTTTGGCCCTTTAGCTGCTTGGGATAAAGACAGCGGAGACATCTATCCCATTAAAACGGATTTAAAATTGGCCATGATTATGCTGATGATTGATGCCCATCAAAAACCAATTTCGAGCCGAGAAGGCATGAAGCGCTGTGCAGAAACGTCAAGCTCTTTCGACCAGTGGGTGATGCAGTCTGAGCTTGATTTCGAGGAGATGAAAACCTATTTGGCCGCTAATGACTTTGAAAAGATTGGGGAACTGACGGAGGCCAATGCGCTTCGGATGCATGCTGTTAATGAGGATGCCAATCCCCCCTTCACTTATTTGACAGATGCTACTTACAAGGCTATGGACGATGTGAGACAGCTTCGTGCTCGAGGTGAGCGCTGCTATTTCACCATGGATGCGGGTCCGAATGTTAAAGTCCTGTGCTTAGAGGAAGATTTAGAGAGACTTGGCGCCATTTTCCAAAAAGATTATCGGGTGATTCTTTCTAAAACCAAGGAGCTCTAGACATGTCTTTATCCGTTAAAACACCTGGAAAGCTTTATATAGCTGGTGAGTATGCTGTCCTTGTTCCTAAGCAGGGGGCCATTTTAAAAAATATCCCGATTTATATGACAGCCGAGATCAGCAGGAGTAGAGAGTATAATATTCGCTCGGATATGTTTGATTATGCTGTAGACCTGACACCAGACGGCAATTACAGGCTCATTCAGGAAGCGATTCAAACCTTCGCCTTATTTTTAGAAAGCCGGCAGCAGTCCTTGAGTCCTTTTCAGTTACTTATTTCTGGAAAAATGGAAAAAGATGGCAAAAAATTTGGTCTTGGTTCTAGTGGCAGTGTGCTTGTTTTGACTTTAAAAGCTCTATCAGCCCTTTATGAACTTCATTTGAGCGATGATTACCTCTTTAAATTGGCTGCTTATACGCTGATTCGGCTGGGAGATCAGGGATCTATGGGAGATATTGCCTGTATTGTTTCCGACCAGCTCATCTACTATCAGTCTTTTGACCGACAGCAAATCGCCCGCTGGGCAGAAGAGATGCCGCTAGATGACCTACTGGAGAAGGACTGGGGATATGTTATTGAGCCAATCCAGCCTGCTGTCTCCTTTGATTTTCTAGTGGGCTGGACCCAGCAGCCTGCCATCACTAGCCAGATGATTGATGAGGTTAAATCCTCAATGACACCTGCTTTTCTGAAAGAAACTCAAACAGAGGTAGTGCAACTCTGCCAGTCTTTGAAAAAAGGAGAAAAAGAAGCTGTCAAAAAGGCTCTTCATCGGATTACTTATTTGCTGGAAGACTTGCATCCGGCTATCTATACGAAACCTCTGAAGAGACTGAAGGCAGCGGCTGCAGATTTAGATGTCGTTTGCAAAAGCAGCGGTTCAGGCGGCGGTGACTGTGGCATTGCCCTCTCCTTTAGCGAGAAAGATAGTGCTGCCTTGATAGACAGCTGGCAGCAGGACGGAATTACCTTACTTTATCAAGAAAAAGGAATAAGAGATGACCAATCGTAAAGACGACCATATCAAACACGCCCTCTCCTACCAATCTGCCTACAATAGTTTTGACGATATGGAGCTAATCCATCACTCTCTTCCGGATTATGATGTATCGGAGATTGATTTATCGACTCATTTCGCCGGTCAAGATTTTGATTTTCCCTTCTATATCAATGCCATGACAGGTGGCAGCCAAAAAGGCAAAGCCATCAATCAAAAACTGGCTGAGCTGGCTGAAAGCTGCGGTCTCTTATTTATCACCGGCTCTTACAGTCCAGCCTTGAAAAATCCAAGGGATGACTCGTTTCACGTTAAAGACCGTCATCCCCAGCTCTTGTTGGGAACTAATATTGGTCTTGATAAACCCCTTCAAGCTGGTCTCAAGGCGATTGATGATTTGGATCCCGTCTGCTTACAGCTTCATGCCAACCTTATGCAGGAACTCTTAATGCCAGAGGGAGAGCGAGAGTTCAAATCTTGGAAAAGGCATTTAGCCGACTATGTTAAGGAACGCCCTTGCCCGCTTATCCTGAAAGAGGTGGGTTTTGGTATGGACCTTAAGACTATTCAGGAAGCCTATGAACTTGGTATCACCACTTTTGATATATCAGGACGTGGCGGGACTAGTTTTGCCTATATTGAAAATCGTCGGGGCGGCAATCGTCCCTATCTGGATGACTGGGGGCAGTCAACTGCTCAGGCCCTCCTTAACGCACAAGCTATGATGAACAAGGTTGAAATCCTAGCTAGTGGCGGTATCCGCCATCCGCTTGATATGATTAAAGCCCTTGTTCTTGGGGCGAAAGGCGTCGGTCTTTCCCGTACGATGTTGGAATTGGTCGAAAATCATCCACTGGAAGACGCCATCGCAATCGTTCAAGGCTGGAAGGAGGATTTGCGCCTCATTATGTGTGCGCTGAATGTCAAAAACATTGAAGAACTGTCGACGGTTGACTATCTGCTCTATGGACGGTTACGAGAAGGACAGAATCCATCTAGCCAAAAATAATAATACTCATAGCGCAAAGCGCTATGAGTATTTGTTTGCTCGTATTTTTTCCAGAATAGATTGAACCTTATCAAGATTAACGTGCTTTTCTTTGCTTAGGAGGGGCAGCAGCAAGGGGAGTTCAGACTCAGTTGCTCCTGCCTGAAGTGCCAATGATTTTGTTTGAAGTTTCATGTGGCCAGACTGGATGCCTGTACTGATTAGCGCTTTTAGGGCTGCGAAATTTTGCGTGAGTCCAATAGCTACAATGAGAGAAGCGAGTTCCTTAGCGTTAGGCTGCCCCAGAAGATCAAAAGCTACCTGAACCATAGGATTCAAGCCGATAGAGCCACCTTTCGTCGCGATTGGCATCGGTAAGGTTAATTGACCGATAATCTCATTCTGCTGGGAATCAAAAGTCCAAGTTGACAGTCCTTTATATCCTCCATCCTTACTGGCATAGGCATGACAGCCCGCCTCAATAGCCCGCCAGTCGTTGCCGGTTGCTAGGACAAGAGCGTCAATCCCGTTAAAAATACCTTTATTATGCGTGCTGGCCCGAAAAGGGTCGGCTTGAGCCAGTTGACTTGCTAAAACTAGCTTTTCCGCCAGTCGTTTCGCCTCTTTTTTATCTCGGCTAAGGATGCGGATTGGCAGCCGACAGCTGGCAGTGACAAGAGACTCAGTTGCATAATTGGATAAAATCGCCATGACACTTTGTCCGCCAGACAGTCTTTCTAATTCAGGCACCAAGGCTTCCATCATGGTATTGACCATATTGGCTCCCATAGCTTCCTGAGTATCAACGGAAAGATAGAAGACAAGAAAATGATTGTCTTCAGCGGCGAGCGGCTCAAGCCGGCAGCTGACGGCTCCCCCACCACGCTTGACAATGGAAGGGTAAGACTGATTGGCCAGAGCAAGCAGCTTAGCTTGCTGGTCTAAGATAGCCTTCGAGGCTTTTTCCATATCAGAAACGCCTGAGAGGGCAATTTGACCAATCATTTGCCGGCCATGAACAGTTGTTGTCAGTCCGCCGTAGCGTTTCATTAATTTTGAAGCATAGCTGCAGGCGGCAACGACAGAAGGCTCTTCGGTCACAAAAGGAACTTGATAGACCTTACCGTCCACCAAGACATCAGGAACTAAGGCAAATGGCAGCGAAAAGGTAGCCAAGACATTTTCGACCATTTGATTGGCTGTTTCAAGCGGCAGCTGCTGATTTTCCTTTAAGAGGCGGTCGGTGGCTGTTGATAGCAGGCCAGACCTGCTAATGTGTTCAAGTCTCTCCGGCAAGGTTTTTTTTGAAAAACCTGCCCAATTAAGTTTTGTCATGGTTTATCACTCTTTGATATTGTCTTTGGTGTTCTTTGATAGCCGTCAAGGCAAATGGTCCCGTCAGGTATTCCTGAAATTGGCAGTTCCCTGCGCTATCTAGTTGAGGTTCTTCATAGAATAACTTCTCATAGTCAGCAACACTAAGAGGCTGGCGCCGGTCTAAATCTTGCTGACGCTTGTCTTTTAGTTGGTCTTGGTAGCCTTCAACCAGCTGTCCACTGAAAATTTCGGAGACAGCACCGCTGCCATAGCTGAAAAAGCCAATTTTATCACCGGCATTTAAATCCGTACTGTTTTCCAAAAGTGAGAGGAAGCCCAAGTAAAGTGAACCGGTATAAATATTGCCGACCTGACTGCTGTAGCTGATAGAGGCATCAAAGTTTTCCAATAATTGAGCTTTTTTCTCAGCAGTCAATGACTTATCCATAATCTTGTTAAGCCCTTTTAAAGCCAGTTTAGGAAAGGGGATGTGGAAGCAGAAGGCTGCAAAATCGGAGAGATGCCCGTCAAATCGCTTTTGGTATTCAGCCCAAGTGGTTTTTAAGGAATCCAGATATTGCTTTGTGGAATACATTCCGTTGACAAAAGGGGTTGTTGAATAATTAGGCCGCCAAAAATCCATAATATCACGGGTCTGAGCAATATTGTCGTCGTTAAAGGTCAAAATTCTAGGCTCTTTGGTGACTAGGAGGGCAAGAGCGCCAGCCCCTTGAGTGGATTCTCCCGGAGTTCCAATGCCGTACTTAGCAATGTCGCTCGCCAGAACAAGGACACGGGATTCAGGGTGTTTTTCGATATGGAGTTTGGCATAATTCAGGGCAGCGGTAGCACTGTAGCAGGCCTCTTTGAATTCGAGACTGCGGGCGAAAGGCTGAATCCCTAAAAGGCTGTGAATATAAACGGCACCGGCCTTGCTCTGATCGACACTGGACTCCGTTGCCAGCAGGACCATGTCAATTTTCTCCTTATCCTCTTGGCTGAGGATCTGATCAGCAGCAGAAGCTGCCAGGCTAATAATATCTTCGGTGACTGGTGCAATACTCAACGCATTCAACAACAGTCCCTGACTGAATTTTTCGGGATCTTCTCCCCGTGCTTGGGCAAGATCAGACATGTTTAAAACGTATTGACTGGTTGTAAAACCGATTTTATCAATTCCAATGGGCATCATAAAATCATTTCTCCTTTGTTTATATGCCTAGGCATATTACCATTGCTATTCTATCATATTTTAGAACAAAAAATGACAATAAAACTTTGACTTCACAAATCTTTCGTCATGTCCTTGTTGTCTTATTGTAACAGATGAGATGCGAACGTTTCCGGCTTTTCTTTTTTCTTTTTTTTGGTTAAAATAAGAAAGAAACTTAATTCAGAAAGATGGTTAGAATGACAAAAGCAGATACGATTTTCAAAGAAAATATCAGACGTATTTTAGAAGAAGGGGTCTGGAGCGAGCAGGCTCGGCCTAAATATAAAAATGGGAAGACGGCTAATTCCAAGTATATTACAGGGGCTTTTGCAGAATACGACTTGTCAAAGGGAGAGTTTCCCATCACAAGCCTAAGGCCAATTGCGATAAAGTCAGCTATTAAAGAAGTTTTTTGGATTTACCAAGATCAGAGCAATGACTTATCGGTCCTTAATGACAAATACAAGGTTAAGTATTGGAATGATTGGGAAGTCGGTGAAACCGGAACTATTGGCCAACGCTATGGAGCCATCGTCAAAAAGCATGAGATTATCACTAAAATTCTGAAACAGCTGGAAGAGAACCCATGGAATCGTCGCAATATCATCAGCCTTTGGGATTATGAGGCCTTTGATCAGTCTCTAGGATTGCTGCCTTGCGCCTTTCAAACTATGTTTGATGTGAGACGGGTAGGTGACACTATTTATCTGGATGCCACCCTGACGCAGCGCTCCAATGATATGCTGGTCGCCCATCATATCAATGCCATGCAGTATGTGGCCCTGCAAATGATGATTGCCAAGCACTTTGGCTGGCAAGTGGGTAAATTTTTCTATTTTGTCAATAATCTTCACATCTATGACAATCAATTTGAACAGGCAGAAGAATTATTAAGACGTGAGGCACCTGCTTCTAATCCTCGCCTGGTGCTCAATGTACCAGACAAAACTAATTTCTTTGATATTAAACCAGAAGATTTTGAATTGCTGGATTACGAGCCTGTCAAACCGCAGTTGACCTTTGAATTAGCCATCTAAAGCAGCTGTCCTCACTTTTTTCAAGCTTTTTTTGAGAAAATCTGATAGAATACTTTAATAAACGTAAAGGCATTGCAAAAGAATGACAAAGAAACTCATTGCCATTTGGGCAGAAGACAAGAATGGTTTGATTGGCGTTGACGGCGGTCTGCCCTGGCGCTTACCAAAAGAATTACAGCACTTTAAAGAAACGACGATGGGACATGCACTCTTAATGGGGCGGGTTACCTTTGACGGGATGAACAGGCGTGTGCTGCCGGGACGAGAAACTCTGATTCTGAGCAAATCTTTGGATCAGTCAGATGCCAATGTGACTCTTGTTCATAGTGTAGAGGAAGCTTTAGACTGGTACCATAAACAGGATAAAAACTTATACATTGTTGGAGGCTCCAGTATCTACAAGGCCTTTGAAAACCATTATGATGAACTAATTCGGACGAAAGTACAAGGGGAGTTTGAGGGAGACACCTATTTCCCCAATCTTGATTTATCTGGTTTTGAACGCATTTCACAAACTGATTTTACTAAAGATGACAAGAATGCCTATGATTTTACGATTGAGGTTTTAAAAAAGAAGAACTAGGAGAAGAAATCAACTCATGCAGAGAAGTATTTTTGGAGTATTTACTGCCTTTTTATGTGCCATTTGTATTTTATGTGCCATTCCGGCGTTTAGAAAAAATCGTTATGGCTTGGGCATATTCTTTTTGCTGAATGCCTTCACGAATATTGTCAACACGATTCACGCCTTTTATGGCACCTTGTTTTAATGTATAGAAGAAAATAGAGGAAAAAATGACTGGAACAAGAACTAACGATGTCACTGTCCACTGCTCATTCTGTGGCAAAAGTCAGGACGAAGTAAGAAAAATCATTGCTGGTAACGGCGTTTTCATCTGTAATGAATGTGTCGAATTGTCACAAGAGATTATTCGTGAGGAATTGTCTGAAGAAGTCCTGTCAGACTTGGCAGAAGTCCCTAAACCGAAAGAACTACTGGATATTCTCAATAATTATGTCATTGGTCAGGATCGTGCCAAACGGGCTTTGGCTGTTGCTGTCTATAACCACTACAAGCGTGTCAGCTTTACTGAGAGCCGCGATGAAGAAGATGTTGATTTGCAAAAGTCCAACATCCTGATGATCGGCCCTACCGGTTCAGGCAAGACGTTCTTGGCGCAGACACTAGCTAAGAGCCTCAATGTTCCATTTGCGATTGCAGATGCGACAGCTTTGACCGAGGCCGGTTATGTTGGAGAAGATGTTGAAAACATTTTGCTTAAGCTGATTCAGGCTGCTGATTTTAATATTGAACGTGCGGAACGTGGCATTATCTATGTAGATGAGATTGATAAGATTGCTAAGAAAGGCGAGAACGTCTCAATCACCCGAGATGTTTCAGGTGAAGGTGTTCAGCAGGCCTTACTTAAAATTATTGAAGGTACGGTTGCCAGTGTTCCCCCACAAGGAGGGCGCAAGCATCCGCAGCAAGAGATGATTCAAATCGATACGAAGAATATCCTCTTCATCGTTGGAGGTGCCTTTGACGGGATCGAAGAAATCGTCAAACAGCGCCTCGGTGAGAAAATTATCGGATTCGGTCAGTCCAACCGCAAAATTGATGATCAGGCTTCTTATATGCAGGAAATTATCTCCGAGGACATTCAAAAATTTGGTCTTATTCCAGAGTTCATCGGTCGTCTGCCAGTTATTGCAGCTCTTGAGCAGCTGACAGTTGACGACTTGGTTAAAATTCTGACAGAGCCCAGAAATGCTCTGGTGAAACAGTATCAAACCCTCCTGTCTTATGACGGTGTAGAATTAGAATTTGACAGAGAGGCTTTAGAAGCGATTGCTCAGAAAGCTATTGAACGTAAAACAGGTGCTCGCGGCCTTCGCTCTATTATTGAGGAAACCATGCTGGATATCATGTTTGAAATTCCAAGTGAGGAAGATGTTACCTCTGTCCGTATTACCAAGGCTGCCGTTGATGGCCGTGATAAGCCTATTTTAGAAACAGCTTCTTAAGGGGGCTTCAATGGAATTAAATACCCATAAAGCTGATATTCTTCTGAGTGCCGCCTCTAAAGCTCATTATCCGCAGGATGATCTTCCAGAGATTGCTTTGGCTGGTCGCTCAAACGTTGGCAAATCAAGTTTTATCAATACGCTTCTGGGAAGAAAGAATTTAGCACGGACATCCAGTAAACCAGGGAAAACCCAGCTTCTGAATTTTTATAATATAGATGACAAGCTGCGATTTGTTGATGTCCCTGGCTATGGTTATGCCAAGGTTTCCAAGAGTGAACGCGCAAAATGGGGTAAGATGATAGAAGAATACCTAACCCAGCGTGAAAACCTGCGAGCTGTGGTCAGTTTGATTGATATGCGTCATGAGCCGACAGCAGATGACGTTCAGATGTATGATTTTCTG
The DNA here is from genome assembly GCF_000372425.1 of Streptococcus ferus DSM 20646. Taxonomy (GTDB): domain Bacteria; phylum Bacillota; class Bacilli; order Lactobacillales; family Streptococcaceae; genus Streptococcus; species Streptococcus ferus. The sequence goes on along the minus strand of NZ_AQVD01000001.1, from coordinate 557,307 downwards.
AAGTACTACGACATCCCAGTTATTCTAGTGGCGACTAAGGCTGATAAAGTCCCCCGAGGAAAGTGGAACAAGCAGGAGTCTCTCATCAAGAAAAAGTTAGCGTTTGACCAAGCAGACCAATTCATTGTCTTCTCTTCTGTTAGCAAGGAAGGTTTGGATTTATCATGGGAGACCATTTTATCTTATCTGTAAAGACCGCTCATAGGCGGTCTTTTTAGCTAGCTATAAAAAATAACTAATTATTGAGGCTTCTAAGTGTGGTATGATAGATTTATTACATTTTTGGAGGTCTTATGGAAAATCATAATTTTGAAGATGAGGGGAAATTTCAGCGAAAAATGACCAGCCGACATCTCTTTATGCTGTCTCTGGGGGGCGTTATTGGGACAGGTCTTTTTCTTAGTTCAGGTTATACCATTGCTCAGGCTGGTCCTTTTGGTGCTATCCTTTCTTACTTAGTGGGAGCTCTGGTGGTTTACCTGGTGATGCTGTCACTAGGAGAGCTAGCGGTGGCCATGCCTGTCACAGGTTCTTTTCACACTTACGCCACTAAGTTTATCAGTCCTGGGACAGGCTTTACTGTGGCTTGGCTCTATTGGATATGTTGGACGGTAGCTTTAGGAACGGAGTTTCTTGGGGCAGGGATGCTGATGGAGCGATGGTTCCCGCAAGTGCCGGCCTGGATTTTTGCCGCCTTATTTGCTGCGATTATCTTTTTGCTTAACGCTCTGTCGGTTCGTTCCTTTGCTGAGGCAGAATTCTACTTTTCAAGCATCAAGGTTATCACCATTATTTTATTTATTCTACTGGGCTTGTTAGCCATGTTTGGGGTAATTGATTTTAAAGGCAGTCAGGAGGCACCTTTCTTCAGCAATTTGACAGAGCATGGTCTTTTCCCCAATGGCGTTGTAGCTGTTGTTTCTGTTATGCTGGCCGTCAACTATGCTTTTTCTGGAACAGAGTTAATTGGGATTGCTGCTGGTGAGACGGACAACCCGCAGGAAGCTGTTCCGCAAGCCATTCGAACGACTATTGGCCGTCTTGTGATTTTCTTTGTTTTAACCATTATTGTATTGGCTTCTCTTTTGCCAATGAAGGAAGCGGGCGTATCTAAAGCACCCTTTGTTACGGTTTTTGACCGTATCGGAATTCCCTTCGCAGCTGATATCATGAATTTTGTGATTTTAACCGCCATCTTATCAGCTGGCAATTCTGGCCTCTATGCTTCAAGTCGGATGCTTTGGTCCTTGGCCAATGAAGGGATGATTTCTAAAAAGATTGTTCGGATTAACCAGCATGGTGTTCCCATGCGGGCTTTGCTGCTGTCAATGGTTGGTGCCCTTTTAGCTCTTTTTGCGAGTGTTTATGCAGCAGATACGGTCTTTCTGGCGCTTGTGTCTATTGCTGGTTTTGCTGTTGTAGCAGTGTGGCTGTCAATCCCCGTTGCTCAGATTAATTTTAGAAAAGAGTTCCTGAAAAGCCACTCCCAGGAGGAGTTGACTTATAAGACGCCTTTTAATCCCGTTCTTCCTTATGTCACTATCAGTCTTTTGCTGCTATCTATGATTGGGATTGCTTGGGATGCTTCACAGCGGGCAGGTCTCTATTTTGGGGTTCCTTTTGTGATTTGCTCTTATCTTTATTATTACCTGCGCTATAAGCGTTTCTAAGGAGGTTATATGGGACGTTTTAAAGGCTTATTAGGGGATCGGCCCTACTTGCTCTTACACGGTGCTTTGGGGACTGAATTGGAATTTAGAGGACAAGACGTTTCTGGGAAACTCTGGTCTGCCCGTTATTTGATTGAGCAGCCTGAGCTGATCCAAGACATTCATGAAGATTATCTCCGTGCAGGAGCTGATATCGTCACAACCTCCTCTTATCAGGCCAGCATACCGGGCTTTTTAGATTATGGTCTCTCCGAAGAAGAAGCCAGACAGATGATTACCACAACCGTTCACTTAGCTAATCAGGCTAGAGAAAGGGTTTGGAGCGACTTGCTTCCAAAAGAACGTGCTCGCCGTATTTACCCGCTGATCAGCGGTGATGTCGGCCCCTATGCGGCTTATCTGGCAGATGGTTCTGAGTACACGGGAGATTACGGTGTTATAGATAAGGAGCATTTGAAAAATTTTCATCGCTCTCGCATCAAGCTGCTCCTAGAAGCAGGCGTCGATTTGCTGGCATTAGAAACCATGCCGAATCTGCTAGAAGTCGAAGCGCTTGTAGAACTTCTGGCAGAAGAATTTCCGCAAACAGAGGCCTATCTTAGTCTAACCTCTCAGGATGGTCAGCACCTGACAGACGGCAGCGCTATTGAAGAAGTCGCAAGATTGGCGGAAACCTCACCTCAAATCCTTGCCATAGGTATCAATTGCAGTTCACCTTTGCTTTTCAATACTTTGCTGGAAAAAATCAGAAAGGTTTCTTCCAAGCCCTTGGTAACCTATCCCAATTCGGGTGAGATTTATGATGGCAAAACCCAGACCTGGCACAAGGGTAGTGCCTCCGACTCTTCACTGCTGGAAAATACTCAAACTTGGCTGGCTCTTGGCGCTAAAGTTGTTGGCGGTTGTTGTCGAACAAGACCGGCTGATATTGCCTGCTTAAAAGCAGGGTTAGAAGCTTAATGAAAAAGACACTTTCACGATGAGAAAGTGTCTTTTAATTGGCTTAATGTCTGATCAAGAGAGCCATCGTTTCGAAGAGAGAGATAGCGATAGGGATTGTCACCAATATAAGAGGAGGTAAGAAAATCCCAATCTTTAACAGATAGGTGGTGGGTTTCGGGTAATTTCAAAACAAGGCTGTCAGTCAGGACGCGCCCCTCTAAGGCCAACTGATGATGTGTAAGAGATGTTTTCAGCTGCTGCCTTTTTTGTCGATGGAGCTGTCGAAGTTTTTCCGTATTGACCGCAAACATGCCATTATCAATATAAATCGAGAGAGCCTTTTGCATAATGAGATTGGTATCATAGTCAATCAGACTTTTATAAGCTAAAAACGCTTCTAAGAGCGCCTTAGGCAAAACCAGACTTCCCAGACGTAAGGCAGGAAACAGCGTTGTTGAGAAGGATTTAAGATAAATAACTTTTTCATGAGTATCTAAGTAATGAAGGGGGACATTACTTGGCCGGTCAAAATCAGCCATGTAATCATCTTCAACCAGATAAACATCGTATTTGTCAGCCAGCTCAACCAGAGTCTGCTTTTCTCGGTGGGAGTAGGAGAGTCCTAATGGATTGGAGAGGCGGGGGATGGTGTAGAAAAATTTGATGTCATGCTGCTGAAAGAGTTCTTCCAGTCTGTCAAAATCAAGCCCTTCAAATCCCCTTTGGATTGTTAAATAGGGAATTCCTTGACTGTTGACGATTCTGTTCATCCTGTGATAAGTAGGCTGTTCAAGCAGAATTGTTTTTTTATGGTTTGGAAAATGCATCCGGCTGAGAATATAGAGTGCCTGCTGGGTTCCAGACGTCACAACGATACGCTCTTCTTTACTGTAAATATCATTTTCTGAAAACAAGCGATGGAGCGAACGGATTAACTCGCTCAGTCCTCTCTGATCGTGGTAATAGTTGAAGAGGTAATCTTCTCGTCCCACCAAGGTTTCGCTAAGACATTTTTTAAAGTCATCAAAGGTGAAGCTCTGTTCAGACGACGACAGCTCAGGCAAGTCCAGTTCTTCTTGGTTGTTATCCAGGACATAGTAACCACTCTTAGCGACGGGGTAGATATAATTCTGGTATTTTAATTCGAGCAGTGCTTTCTGAACGGTGTCCTTGCTGCAAGAATAGGTCTGGCTGAGTTTTCGGATAGAGGGTAGACGCTCCCCACGTTTAAGTTGGCCTTGTTCAATAGCCTCTATTAGATGACTGACGATTTTTTGGAATTTACTAGGCATTTTTTGTCCCCATACAGTTTAAACTTAAGCCTATTGTACTATATTTGAAAATGTCTTACAATATTTTCATAGTTTTTGAGAGAAAAGGAGCCTTCATAATGAAACGAGTCATTATCGCCAATGATTTACCTGGTGTGGGAAAAGTTGCCTTGGCGGCAGCGATGCCTCTGATGGCTGCCTGTCAGATTGAGGCAGCTCCCTTGCCGACAGTTTTATTATCTTCGCATACGGCTGGCTTTAGTCCCTTGTTTTCTGATGATTACAGCAGAGGAATGGCAGAGATTCTCAAAATTTGGCAGGACAGTAGCTATTCTTTTGATGGTTTGGTGGCGGGATATCTCAGAAGCAAGGAGCAGATAAGGCTTTTGCTTGATTTTCTTGAGCGAAAACCCTTGCCACTATTTCTGGATCCGATTATGGCAGACAATGGCAGCTTATATCAGGGTTTCACCAATGATCAGGTATCTGAAATGCGGCGCCTGTCAAGACAGGCAGACCTTATCATCCCCAACTTAACAGAAGCAGCCCTTCTGACAGAGACCCCTTATTTAGAAGAAGGCTACCAGCCCCAAGAGATTGAAGATCTCTTGGGGAAGCTCAGCCAGCTTGGTCCTTCCATCGTGATTTTAACGGGTGTTTCATTTGAAAGCGGGAAAATCGGCCTCGCCATCTCTCAAAAAGGACAGGTGACTTACCTGATGTCTCCTGCCTATCCCGATCACTTTTACGGCACAGGAGATGTCTTAACCAGTATTCTGGCGGCAGCTTATTTTCAGGGAGTGGAGCTGATTGCTGCAGCTAAACTTGCCTTAGCTTTTTTGAACAAGAGTCTCCAGACGACTTTGGCCTTAAACAGAGATTTGAAATTCGGTCTTTGTTTTGAGCCGCATTTAGGAGATTTCATTAGAGATTATCAACGACTATTGGAGGAGAGAGATGAAAAAAGAGCATTTACGTCAGTCTATTGAAATTAGTTTATTCGCAGCCCTGATTATGGTGTCTGTTCAGTTTTTAAGGATACCAGTAGGAGCACAATTTATTCATCTTGGAAATGCTCTTGTTGTGATTGGGGTTTTAATTTTTGGAGCTCGGAAAGGCGCCATAGCAGCTAGTATTGGTTTAGGACTCTTTGATATTCTTAATGGCTATGCCGCAGAGGTATGGATAACCATTCTTGAAGCGCTTTTGGTCTGCTACGTGATTCATCTGGTCTATGAAAAAGGGCTAAAGGCAGACGACAGACCGAGCCATATCCTTCTGGTTGGTCTTGTGGCGGCGATTTCTAAAATCATCATGAATGCTTTTAAATACACGCTGATTAATATGACGATTGGCAGTCTAAACCTAACCCCAGCTTTTCTGGCTGCCCTTGTGAAGATAACAGGCACCTTCGGCACCTCTCTGCTCACCGTCTTAGCTGTTCCTATTCTCTATCCCATCTTCAAAAAAATATACCAAAGAGCAAACTAAAAACGGCTTGGGAGAAAAGCATCCCAAGTCGTTTTAAGCTTTTGTTTTAAGCCTCATGAGCTTCAATGATTAACACATCGTCCTGCATGTCAGCTTTTAAGTGTTTCACATCGGTGTGGTCAAGGTAAAAGTCAGTAACCTTATCACGGATTTCTTGTTCAATAACCCGGCGGAGCGGGCGAACTCCCATTGCCTCATCGTATCCTTTTTCAATGAGATGAGCTTTCGCAGCATCGCTGACAATTAAATCAATGCCTTTTTTGGCAAGTGTCTGATTAACTTCTGTCAGCATCAATTCTACGATTTCATTGAGGTCTTCCTTGGTCAGGTGAGAAAATTCAATCACGGCATTGAAACGGTTGAGAAATTCCGGACGGAAGTAAGGTGCAATCCGTTTCATGATATCCTGATCGTGCTGATCGTCACCAGTGAGTGCTTCGTTTCCAAAGCCGGCATTAGAAGTCGCGATAATTACGGTATTCTTGAAATTGATGGTATTCCCCTGACCGTCCGTTAAGCGGCCATCGTCAAGAACTTGAAGCAGAAGTGTGATGACCTGAGGGTCAGCTTTTTCGATTTCATCAAGCAGAATGATAGAGTAAGGATTGCGGCGGACACGTTCGGTCAGGGTATTGCTGTTGTCATCATAGCCAACATAGCCTGCGGTTGTTCCGATCAGCTTAGAAACAGCTGTGCGGTCGCTGTACTCGGACATATCAAGCCTGATGATAGCATCTTTGGAGCCGAACATATCCAGAGCCAACTGTTTGGCTAATTCTGTTTTACCGACTCCGGTAGGACCGACAAAGAGGAAGCTGCCAATAGGACGGTTGCCTTCGTCAAAACCAGCACGGTTACGGCGGATAGCTCGAGAAACAGCTTCGACAGCTTCATCTTGTCCGATAACTTTGCCCTTCAAACGTGAATTCATTTCCTTGAGACGTTCGATATCGCTGGTTCCCATTTTAGAAACAGGAATCCCAGTTAGCCTTTCCACTGCCTCAGCGACATCATTAACGCTGGCAGTTACCTTATGACCTTCAGTGTGATTGTCAATTTGACTTTGAAGCTGATCGATCTTTGTCTTGGCCTTGAGGGCTTCTTCGTAGTCCTCTTTATCGGCAGCTGCCTGCTGTCTGTCCTTTTGCTCTTGAATTTCTTTTTCAAGCGTTTTGACATCTGTCACAGGATGCTGGGCCGCCAAATGAGCAGCAGTCATATCAACCAAATCAATAGCCTTGTCCGGAAGACTTCTCTGTGGAATATACTGGACAGATAAGTCCACGGCGGCTTTCAGGACATCATCTGGTAAGACAACGTTGTGGTGCTTTTCGTATAAATCCCGAATTCCCATTAGGATATTGAAGGTATCCTGAGCAGAAGGAGCATTGACCTTAACCTCATTAAAACGGCGGGCAAGGGCTGCATTTTTCAAGATAGTATTGCGGTATTCATCCTGAGTGGTTGCCCCAATAACTGTCAGTTCTCCGCGAGAAAGAGCAGGTTTCAAGATATCAGCGAGCCCTTTGGAACCACTGTCGCCTCCCATTCCTCCGGCACCGAGAATCTGATGGATTTCGTCAAAGAAGAGGATAATATTGCCCGCTTCCTTCACTTCTGTCACCAAATTTTGAATGTTTTCTTCGAAAGAACCACGGTACTGCGTACCTGCTTCGAGTCCAGAAATGTCAATCGAAATGATTTCCTTGTTCTTAATAGCGGCCGGAACATCTCCGTTGATGATAGCCTGAGCCAATCCTTCCACGACAGCTGTTTTACCAACCCCGGCATCACCGACAAGGACAGGGTTGTTTTTGGTACGACGAGCCAAAATTTCTGCTGTTTCCTGAATTTCCTTGTTTCGTCCAATGACGGGATCAAGGTTGCCTTGGCGGGCTTCATCAGTTAGGTTGCGACCTAATTTTGCTAAAATACCATCTTGTTTAGGGGCTTGAGCTTTGCCGTCCTGATAGTGCTGAGCAGCTGCGCTGCCAGGAAGTTTTCCTGTTTGGCGGTAGTGAGCAAATTCTTCGGGCGTCACCTCACGACCGTTAATCAGGTAACGGCGATTTTCGCTATTATAGCCTCCCATATTCCCCATTAATTGATTGAAAATATCGTCCATGTTATCAAAATGATCAAAATTTGCCATAATCATTACCTCGTATTTCTTAAAAGTAGCTGTAGCAGAAAAACTTTCTGCTGTGTGGTAGTACAGATGGTGATTTCAGTAGGGTAGAAAAGCCCTAATGCTCTGTATGACCATCTATGCTATAATTATACCTCTCTAACTGTTATATGTCAATACAAAAGTGTTATATAATAAAAAATAATTTAGAGTGATTTCTTTAGAAAGAATAGCTTGACAATAAGCTTAAATATGGTATGATAAATAAGGTTTTGAATAAAACTGACCTAAGACAGCAGGGGAGCTAGACTCATAAGATTCCTGCCGAGGCACAAAACGTCAATTTTAAACGTATTGTACTTTCGTGTCTGGGTTCGGGTGCGATTTTTTTATTGTACCCAGCCAAAAATAAAAACGGAGGTTAAACACTGATGAGTGAAGCTAGTATTGCTAAAAAAGCGGAATTAGTTGATGTAGTCGCTGAGAAAATGAAAGCTGCTGCAAGTATTGTAGTCGTTGATTCTCGCGGTCTTACAGTAGAGCAAGACACTGTTCTTCGCCGTTCACTTCGTGAAGCGGGTGTTGAGTTTAAAGTAATTAAAAACTCAATTTTGAGCCGTGCTGCTGAAAAAGCAGGTCTCGAAGGTTTCGGAGATGTCTTTACTGGACCATCTGCTGTAGCATTTTCAAATGAAGATGTTGTAGCACCGGCTAAAATCATTAACGATTTTGCGAAAACAGCTGAAGCACTTGAAATCAAAGGTGGTGCTATTGAGGGTGCTGTTTCTTCTAAAGAAGAAATCAAAGCTCTTGCAACATTGCCAAGCAGAGAAGGACTTCTTTCTATGCTCTTGTCTGTACTTCAAGCGCCCGTTCGCAACGTTGCATACGCAGTTAAAGCTGTTGCAGAAAACAAAGACGAAGACGCTGCATAAGTCTTCAAGGCGTCGTTTTGAACGACAGATTATTTAATTAAAAACATTTTTGGAGGAAAATCACAATGGCATTGAACATTGAAAACATTATTGCTGAAATTAAAGAAGCTACTATTCTTGAGCTTAACGATCTTGTAAAAGCAATCGAAGAAGAATTTGGTGTAACTGCGGCTGCTCCTGTAGCTGTAGCTGGTGCAGCAGGTGGAGAAGAAGCTGCTGCTAAAGATTCATTCGATATCGAATTGACTTCTGGCGGCGACAAGAAAGTTGCTGTTATCAAAGTTGTTCGTGAAATCACTGGCGAAGGCCTTAAAGAAGCGAAAGCTCTCGTTGACAACGCACCATCTGTTCTTAAAGAAGGTGTTGCAGCAGCAGAAGCTGAAGAACTTAAAGCGAAACTTGAAGAAGCTGGTGCTTCAGTTACACTTAAATAATCATTTAATGGTAAAAAAGGATGACTTCGCTTGAAGCCCCTTGGAAACACCCCCGCAAATCTTGTGGGGGTGTTTGTTTTTTATCCCTATCTGACGAGTCAATAGAAAGTGGAGATAAACTGTGGTAAAAACACAGTATCGCCTATGACATTGTCTTTCCTTAGTTTCGGTGTTATACTGATAAGGCTAACCTATACGCATTTATTTTAGAGGAGGTTTTATGTCACTTATTAAACATAAAAAGGTAGAGCTTACGGAGCTTTTTTATGATTTAGTTTACGTCTATACCATAAGTCAGCTAACCTCTATCATTCATCATGTTCATCACGGCTTCGTAACGCCCTATGCTTTTTTCACGTTTGTTATCGCCCTGATTATTTTTATCAATTCTTGGATGGTGCAAACGGTTTTTACCAATCGTTTTGGTCAAAACAGTTTGACCAATATTCTGTTTATGTTTGCGCAAATGCTCTGTCTTTTGATTGCCTCAACGGCGGTGACAGAAGAATGGTCGAAGAGTTTTGTTCCATTTATCCTACCAATGGCTTTTATTTCCTTAATTCTTTTGGTGCAGTATATCGTTGAGTATTTTAAGGCTGAGGCGGAAGCAGATCGCGGCTTAATTCGCCAATATTTTTATATCTTGGGTATTCGTTCACTGACCTTGTTGGTGTCAATCTTTTTACCCTATCAGCTTGGTTTGATTGTGGCTGTTGCTGGAGTTTTGCTGACATGGATTTTGCCAGGGGTTCTAACCAATCCAAAACAGGGATATGTGTCAGAGGATGTACGTGCGATTAATTTTCCGCACTTGATTGAGCGCTTATCGCTTCTTGTCATTATCACTTTTGGTGAAATGATTATTGGGATCGCGCCTTACTTTTCAACAGAACGTTTATCAGTAGCATCTTTTTTGATTTTTATTATCGTGACTAATTTGTTTATGATTTATATTGTTGAAATCGATCATATGATTGAAGTTAATCAGGAGGGGGTGACAGGAAATGGTGCTATTTATTGCCATTATCCAATTCTGCTGGGACTTAGCCTTATTACGGTTTCTTTAAGTTTTTTAGGAGACCAAACAGCGGATAATCTTTTCTCGGTCAGTCTTCTATATCTTGGTATTGGCATCTTGATGGTCGGGGTTTTGGCGCATCAGCCTTACAATAAACGCAGCCATCAATTTACAGCAGGTCTTTATTGGATGGCATTTGGTCTGCCTCTAGCAGGCTTTCTTATCAGCTCCTTAATGCTCCAGTTTTCTCTGGCCTTAATTGTGATAGCCTTTTTGGTTACTTTAGTTATGATGATGAGCATTATTTCTTTCCATCTAAAACGTCTTTAGAAAAAGTTTCAAGTAGAGATTATCGCGATCCGTTTCCCCACGGTTGGGTAAGGTCGTAAGTGATTTTAGATGAATAGACTGTTTTGACTTGACTTAGAGTTAACTCCAAGGTATATAATGAGACCGTTTCAAACTAAAAATTGAGGGGGATCTCTTATGGAGTACACAAAATTAGGAAATACTGGTCTTGAAGTGTCAAAATTATGTCTGGGTTGTATGAGTTTTGGGGATGCCAGTCTTGGTTTTCATTCGGGCTGGCTGCTGGATGAAGAAAAATCACGTGTTATCCTTAAAAAAGCACTTGATTTGGGGGTTAATTTTTTTGACACCGCTAATGTTTATGGAAATGGAACCAGTGAGGAATACTTGGGGCGTGCCTTGCGTGACTTTGCTGATCGTAATGAAGTGATTATTGCCACCAAAGTTTTCTTTGGGGATGGTCTGCATGAGGGCAGAAATACAACCGGCTTGTCGCGTAAGGCCATTTTTAGTCAGGTAGAGGCCAGTCTGAAACGCTTAGGAACAGATTATATTGATGTGCTTTATATTCACCGCTGGGATTACAAGACACCGATTGAAGAAACCATGGCTGCCCTTAATGATTTAGTTCGTTCGGGTAAAGTACACTATCTTGGGGCGTCAGCCATGTACACTTGGCAATTCCAAAAAGCACAGTATGTAGCGGAGAAAAATGGCTGGACAAAATTTTCTGTCATGCAAAATCATTACAATATGCTTTATCGTGAGGATGAACGGGAAATGATTCCTTTCTGTAAGGATACCGGTGTGGGCTTAGCACCCTATAGTCCTTTCGCAGCAGGGCGCGTAGTACGTGATTGGAACGCAGATACGGCGCGCAGTAAGACAGATGAAATTGCTAAATCTAAGTACGACAGCACAGAAGCACAGGATAAAGTTATTGTTGAGCGTGTTGCAGAAATAGCCGAAAAGTATGGGGTAACACGAGCGCAAGTTGCGCTTGCTTGGCTCTGGGAAAAAGGTATTGATTCACCGATTGTAGGAGTGACAAAAGAAAAATACTTAGATGATTTCATGGGAGCTTTTAATGTGACTCTGACAGATAAAGACATGGCCTTTCTGGATGAAAATTATTTACCGCATAAAATCGTCGGTGCTTTGTGAGACATCGACAAGTCTTTAGCATACTCCAATAAGTCCGATGTTTCTAAAGCGCTTGCAAATGCTTTCTCTTTTTGGTATTATAGGCCTAAAGGATTGTTACTGGTAAGCAGGCAAAACCTAAGCAGATAGGAGGAGTGCAACCTTTTGGTACACTTCTTAGCTGTTTAGGTTCTTTTTTATAAAATCATCGGAGAAAATGATGCTAAAGATTGATAAAGTCTACAACAACAATGTAGTTCAGGCCAGCAATACGGAAGGGGAGGAACTAATTGTTATGGGACGGGGGCTCGGTTTCCAAAAGAAACCGGGAGACATTCTCGACTCTGATAGAATCGAAAAAACCTTTATTTTACAGAATGATCAGCAGTTGATAGACCTTAAGCAAATTTTTGATGCCTTGTCGCATGATGAGATACAACTGATTAATCAGCTCATTCGTCGGGCAGAGGTCGTTTTGGATACCAGTTTTGAACTCTCTCTTTATGTGGCACTGGCAGATCATCTGCATTTTGCGCTGGAAAGGACTGAGCAGGGCTTGACGATTGAAAATCCCCTAGCTTGGGAAATTCGCAAGTTTTATCCAAAAGAGTATCAGCTTGGTCTCGAGGCACTGGTCCTGATAGAAGAGCGTTTGGGACAGAAACTGGGGCATTCAGAAGCTTCTTCGATTGCTCTGCATTTTGTGAACGCTCAGAATAATAGAGCTATTGATAAGGAATCTTACGCTATCAGCAGACTTGTGACTCAGATTTTAGATATTGTCCGTCTCCATTTTAGTTTTGAAATGGACGAAGAAGACACAAGTTACCATCGCTTTGCGACTCATGTTCAGTACTTTGCCCAGCGAGTCATCAATGGTTTGGTTCAAGGGGGCAATGATGCTTTTCTCTACGAACAAGTGAAGGATAATTATCCGCAATCTTTTGCCTGCACGCAGAAGATTAAACGTTTCATCAGTGAATCCTACCAATTTGAAATGAGCAAAGATGAGCAAGTTTATTTGACCATTCATATCCAGCGATTGAAACGAAGATAATTTTTTGAAGAAAACGCTTGCAACTTTGATGAATCTATGCTATCCTAATAACATCATAAAGGATTGTTACTGTCAGGCAGGCAAAACCTAAATATATACACAATACTCTTTTTGGTTATCTCCAAAGGGCAGTATTAGGTATATGTTTAGGTTTTTTCTGTTTTTGCAGTAAAAGAAAGGAGCCGTATAGATGGCAAAGGATTATACAGATTTGGCTGCAGATATTGTTGCTCATGTGGGTGGCAAGGATAATATCAGCAACCTTAAGCATTGTGTGACACGTCTGCGTTTTACACTCAAGGATGAAGGTAAGGCGGATACAGACTACCTGAAGCGCCGTGATGGAGTCGTGACAGTAGTGCAGGCAGGGGGACAGTATCAGGTGGTGATTGGAAACCATGTTCCAGATGTCTATGCTGCAGTACAGCAAGTGGCTGGTATTTCAGGAGATGGCAGTCTTGATATTGATGAAGGTGATCTGCCCAAGGGCAATCTCTTTGATCGCTTCATTGACTTGGTAGCAGGCGTTTTCCAGCCTTTCCTAGGTCCTTTGGCGGCAGCCGGTATCATCAAGGGCTTGATCGCTATTTTGGGAACAGCTCTTGGCTGGAATAGTACCAACAGTGCCCTCTATGCGATTCTTGAAGCGGCTGGCGATGGTTTCTTCCAGTTCCTTCCAATCTTTATTGCACTGACAGCAGCCCGTAAGTTCAGAATGAACGAATTTACAGCGATTGCCATTGCGATGGCGCTTGTTTACCCAACCTTACCAGGAACCTTGGAAGTGCTGACAAAAGCAGGCTTGGATAATGTCTTTGGTATAATTCCATTTGCTCTTCCAAGTTCGGGCAGTTATTTATCCACTGTGATGCCGGCTATCCTAGCGATTTGGCTTGCTTCTCATATCGAGAAATGGATGAAGAAGATAACGCCAGATGTCGTCAAAGTTTTCGTGGTACCATTTGTGACTATCTTGGTGACGGTTCCATTGACCTTCTTGGTTGTAGGGCCTGTCGCAAACTTCCTTTCTGACCTTTTGTCTGGTGCTTTTACAGCCATTCAAAGCTTCAGTCCGCTGCTTTATGGTTTGATTTTAGGGGTCTCATGGCAAGTCTTGGTGATGTTCGGTTTGCACTGGGCAATTGTTCCGTTGGCCATTTTGGACGTTGCGACCAATGGTTTCTCAACAATCCTTGCACCAGCTCTCTTACCAAACTTTACGCAGACAGGTGTTCTGTTAGCCATTATTTTGAAGACAAAAGAACAAAAGGTAAAGTCCGTGGCAATGCCTGCCTTTATCTCTTCCATTTTCGGTGTCACAGAGCCAGCTATTTATGGTGTGACCCTTCCAATGAAAACGCCGTTCTACATCTCATGTGCCGTTTCTGGTCTGATTGGCGCAGCTATGCAGGTTTTAAATATCGGTGGATACAGTATTGGCGGTATGGGTGTCTTCCTTTATCCATCATTGGTAAACCCCAAAACCGGCAATTTAATGCCGATGTACATCGCTATTGGTTTGACAGTCGTAGCCATTCTGGTTTCATTCGCGCTTCAAATGATGCTACCCGTTCCTTATCTCTACGGAGATCCTAGTGAGAAAAAGGCTGATGATCAGCATAACGAAGTCACAGAACTGAAAGAAATCAAACAGGAAATTATTGCCTCACCACTCATTGGTAATGTGGTGAAACTTGAGAATGTGCCTGATCAAGTTTTCGCTTCTGGCGCTATGGGGAAAGGAATTGCTATCGATCCTTCTGACGGAATTTTGGTAGCACCTGCCAAAGCTAAGGTAACCCTAGTCTTTCCAACCAAGCATGCCGTTGGTCTTCAGACAGAAAATGGCGCTGAGATTCTCATTCACATCGGTATGGATACGGTCTCTTTGGCCGGTAAAGGTTTTGAATCTTTTGTTCAAGTTGGTGATCAGGTCGAGGCAGGGCAAAAATTGATGGCCTTTGATCTTAATGCCATCAAGGAGGCTGGTCTGCCAGTGATTACCCCAATCGTGGTGACGAATACGGATGACTTTACAGATATCCTAGTAACTCAAGAAAGTCAAGTCAATAGCGGTGATTACCTATTGACAGCAGTTAAGTGATTAGTAATTAGTAAAAGGAGTTGGACTTAAGTCAACTCCTTTTACCGTTCGTTTTTCAAATAGTCCCTATCATTCTCAGGAATTCCTGCCGCATCTGAAATGTAGCGCTCAGCTTGGACATTTAACTGATACTTTTGACGCAAGTCCAGAATATCCTGCATCATAGGGGAAGCATGATGGTCGTCTAAAGCTGCCTGATCTTTCCAGCTATCGACCAAGAGGATGGTTTCTGGATCAGTCAGTGACTGGTAGTAGCGATAGGCTAAGTTTCCCTCAGCCGCCCGAATCTTATCGGCGATACCGTCTTTTTCCATTTCTTGAGCGAATTTCAGGGCGTTCCCGTTTTTCCCAGTATAGTAGAGTTGCATTGTAATCATCACGTTGTGGTCCTTTCTAATTGATTGTCAGTAAAGTGGGTGTTTCCTCTATTAAGTTGCTTTCTAAGCCAGAAAAGCAGAAGATCAAGTCTTCACTTTTTGAAATCAGATGATAGTATCAGTATATCATATTATTGGCTAAGAAAAGGGCTTTCAATCCATTTATACTATATTTATAACAAAAAGACAAGCAAGGAGGGGAGAGGGATGAAAATCGAGCATCTGGCTCTCTATGTCAGGGACTTGGAGGGGGCGAAAGCCTTCTTTGAGACCTACTTTGAGGCCCAGTCCAACAACCTCTACCACAATCCTAAGACAGGCTTTTCTTCTTACTTCCTGAGCTTTACGGATGGGGCCCGTTTGGAAATCATGACCAAGACCAGCCTTGACCAGAGCCAGTTGCCTCTCGAGCGCCTCGGTTTTATCCACTTGGCTTTCTCTCTGGGGAGCAAGGAAAGGGTAGACCAGCTGACCCAGCGTTTGGTAGCTGATGGCTATGAGCTACTTTCAGGTCCCAGAACAACAGGGGATGGCTACTACGAATCCTGTCTGCTAGGTTTTGAAGACAATATGATTGAATTAACTGTTTAGGCTGGACCTAGACAAGAAAACTAAAAAAGGAGCATGTTACATGACACAATTTCCAAAGAATTTCCTCTGGGGTGGCGCCATTGCAGCCAACCAGGCAGAAGGTGCTTATAACGAAGATGGCCGTGGCCTTGTCCAAACTGACGTGACAACGGGTGGCACTGTGGACAGCCCCCGCTATACGACCTATATTGATAAGGATGGCAAGCCAGGAAAGGCTGGTGGAATGGGCCACAATGCCCGTATTCCAGAAGGGGCAACCTTTGCGGTCCTGGATGATTATTACTATCCTAACCACAAGGCGGTTGATTTTTATCATCGTTACAAGGAAGATATCAAGCTCTTTGCTGAAATGGGTTATTCCATTTTCCGCCTGTCCATTTCCTGGGCTCGGATTTTCCCAAATGGAGATGATGCGGAGCCAAATCAGGCTGGACTGGACTTTTACCGGTCGGTCTTTGAAGAGTGCCATAAGTACAATATCGAACCCCTGGTTTCCATCTGGCATTTTGATACCCCTTTGGCCCTAGAGCAAAACTACGGAGGTTGGAAAAACCGTAAACTCATCGGTTTCTATGTCAAGTATGCCGAAACTATCATGAAGGAATACAAGGACTTAGTCAAATACTGGCTAACCTTCAACGAAATCAACAATACCACCATGTTCCTAGACATGATGGGCGGCCATGGGACAGATGCAGATTACCAAGAGGGCTACCAAGTTCTCCATAACCAATTCGTTGCCTCTGCCAAGACAGTCCGCCTTGGAAAAACCATCAATCCAGACTTTGTATTTGGAAATATGATTTGTGGCATTACCTTCTACCCAGCAACCTGCGACCCAGCTGATATCTTAGCGGCAGAGCACAAGTGGCAGTCGGGTATCTACTATTGCGGAGATGTGCAGGTCAAGGGGGCCTATGGTACCTATGCCAAGAAACTATGGACTGAGCACAATGTGGAATTGGAGATAACAGAAGAAGATTTGGATGACCTAAAAAATGGTACGGTAGACATCTATACCTTCTCTTACTATATGTCCAACAATGTCACCACCCATGAAATCACAGATAAGGTGGCAGGTAACTTCTCAGCAGGGGTCCGCAATCCTTATCTGACCTATTCTGATTGGGGATGGGCTCATGATGCTATGGGTCTCCAATACTATCTTGAAAAAATCTATGACCGCTACCAAGTGCCTTTGATGGTAGTAGAAAATGGTCTGGGAGCCTTCGATACCGTCGAAGCAGATGGTTCTATCCATGATGACTACCGCATCGACTACCACCGGGCCCACATCAAGGCCATGTCAGATGCCATCGCCAACGGGGTGGACCTGATTGCCTACACCACTTGGGGCTGTATTGACCTCGTTTCAGCAGGTACAGGTGAAATGCGCAAACGCTACGGTTTCATCTATGTGGACATGGACGATGCTGGAAATGGAACCCTTGAGCGGACTCCGAAAGATTCCTTCTACTGGTATCAAAAAGTCATTGCCAGCAACGGTCAGGATTTGGAATAATCAAAAGATGCCTAAGATTTATCTAAGAATGGTCTGCCTCCAGCGGCCATTCTTTTTCAAGGGAGGAAAAATATGACCATCAAACTGATTGCGACCGATATGGACGGGACCTTTTTAGATGAAAAGGGGACCTATGACCGCCTGCGATTTGAAAGGCTCTTGAAGGAGATGAAGGCCAGGGGCATTCACTTTGTGGCTGCCAGCGGCAATAACATGACCCGCCTCAATCGTATCTTTGAGGGATTTGAGAAAGAAGTGACCTTCGTATCTGAAAATGGGGCCCGCCTGGTGGAAAAGGGAGTGACCCTTATTCATCAGACCATGCCCAGGTCGGAATTGAATGCCCTACTGGCTTATTTTTCAGACAAATTGGTCGACTACAGGGCAGTGGTTTCGGGACTGAACAACTCCTACCGCCTCAAGGAGTCAAGTTTTCATTACCGGCCGGGCTTGATTGAACCCAAGGAATTTGAAGTGTTTATCAGCCATATCTTGCCTGTGGATGATTTCTCCCAGATTCCAGCAGATGAGCCAGTCAGCAAGCTAACCATGATGATTCCGGAGGACCATGAGAGGATTGCCGCAGACTTTAATCAGAACTATCCTGGCAATCTGGTGGCAGTCGGCAGTGGTTATGGGGCCATTGATTTTATCCAAAAAGGGATTCACAAGGCTTGGGGGATTCGCCAGCTCATGGACCGCTATGGTCTGAAAGCAGACCAAGTCATGACCTTTGGGGACGGAGGCAATG
The DNA here is from genome assembly GCF_000372425.1 of Streptococcus ferus DSM 20646. Taxonomy (GTDB): domain Bacteria; phylum Bacillota; class Bacilli; order Lactobacillales; family Streptococcaceae; genus Streptococcus; species Streptococcus ferus. The sequence continues at coordinate 539,564 of NZ_AQVD01000001.1, read as the reverse complement.
ACATTGAAATGTTGGAGTTGACTCCTCACTCCTATGCAGTAGCCAACGCCTCTGGTCCTGTTCAGGCGGCTGCTAGGCATGTGATTGGCCACCCTTGAAGAATGGCTGGGTTTAGACTGAGGCCTTTGAAAAAAAGAGGAAAGTATCAGAATCTCCTGCAAAAAGACTAGTTCAGATCTCCTTGCTTATGATAGACTAACTAGTATATATCGTATAGAAATGAGGTAGCCAATGGCAGCATTAACCACCCTAGTACCCGTATTTTTCATGTTGGGACTGGGCTATCTATCCCGTGTCAAGGGCTGGATTAGTCCAGACCAGAAGGCAGGAGCCAATACTATTGTCTTCACCGTCCTTTTTCCCATTCTGATTTTTAACCTATTAGGCTCTGCACAATTACAGCTGGAGACGGCTGTGGTGATTGTCTATGTCACCCTTGCTTTCTTTTTGGCCATGATTGTGGGTAGGAAGCTGGCGGGCTTTACTGGTAAGGGACAAGGCCATTTTTCACCCTATCTCCTGACAACAGTCGAAGGGGGCTCGGTCGCTCTTCCCCTTTATCTTTCTATCGTGGGCCAGTCCAGCAATACGGTCATCTTTGACTTAGCTGGCTCCATCATCGCTTTTTTAGTCATTCCCATCATGGTGGCAGGGGCTTCTGAGGAGAAAAAACCAAGGCTGCAACTGGCCAGGGAAGTCGTCTCCCATCCCTTTGTCATCGCGATTCTTCTGGGGTTGGTCTTCAATTTTTCAGGTCTTTATTCCTGGCTTATCCAATCACCATTTGCTCCCCTCTACTCGGGGATTATGAATACGGTGACGGGGCCCATTTTGGGCATGATTCTCTTTGTCTTGGGCTACGATTTCAAGGTTGACTTTCATACTCTCAAGGCCATGTTGCGGCTGATGTCTGTCCGCGTGGTCTACTATGTGCTGGTTATCCTCGGCTTCTTCCTCCTCTTTCCGAACTACATGGCAGACCAGACTTTCCTGATAGCTGTCTTGCTATACTTTATGTGTCCAACAGGATTTGCCATGCCTCTCTTGATTGAGGAGACCTTTAAAGGTGAGGAAGACCGGACCTATGCTGCCACCTTCATCTCCCTCTACATGCTGGTGACCATTGTCGTCTATACCGCCCTTGTTCTCATCTTTGTATAAATTCTGAGAGTGGGACAGAAATCGGTAATTTCGGAGAAATTCGATTTCGTCGTCCCACCTCCGCACAGTTGAGTAGGGCTGTAAAAGCTGATTTATCAGCGCATTAGAGCCCACTCAACCACTGCGCTATAAGTATCAAAAACGAAAAAATAGAGTTTGGAACTACTTTTGTCCCAAACTCTTTTAATCACTAAGAAAACAGATAATAGTATCAGTTTTTCATGATATAAGACAGGAAAAGGCTTACATTTCCTGCTAAAATGAAGAGAAAGCGTGTGTAGCCTCTTGCATGTGAAAAGTGCAGGCCGCACAGGACAAAAATTTAATAGTGAGGTAAGAAGATGGCAGAAAACAAACGATTTCCAGATGGCTTCCTCTGGGGTGGAGCAACCGCCGCCAACCAGTTTGAAGGGGGCTTTGGTGAGGGAGGCCGCGGCTTTGCGACCTCTGATACAGCCAGGGCAGTCAATCCAGAAGAGCGCAGGTCCATGACTGGAGAATTTACAACACCCATGAACCGTGAAAGACTGGATTTTGCCCTTCAGGACACAGAAGGACTCTATCCAAAACGCTGGGGTTCTGATTTTTACCACCGTTACAAGGAAGACATCGCCCTCTATGCCGAAATGGGCTTTAAGACCTTCCGTCTCTCCATTGCCTGGCCAAGGATTTTTCCAAAGGGAGATGAGTTGGAGCCCAATGAAGAAGGACTGGCTTTCTATGATAAGGTCTTTGATGAGCTCAACAAGTATGGTATCGAGCCCTTGGTGACCCTGTCCCACTATGAATTTCCCATTCATCTGGTGACCGAGTACGGTGGCTGGAAGAACCGCAAGGTGATTGATTTCTTTGTTCGCTATGCGGAAACGGTCTTCAAGCGTTACAAGGGTAAGGTTAAGTACTGGCTGACCTTCAATGAAATCAATATTCTCGGTCTGACAGGCTACTTGTCAGGCGGCCTCCTCTTTGAAGATGGCAAACTCCATTTGGATGAAATGTATCAAGCAGTTCATCATCAGTTTATCGCTTCAAGCTTGGCGACCAAGGCTGCCCATGAGATTGACCCAGAAAACAAGGTGGGCTGTATGTTGGCTCGGATGGAGGCTTATCCAGCAACCTGCCATCCAGATGACATCCTCCATGCGGTACAAAAGGACCAGGCCAACCTCTTTTATTCGGATGTCCAAATTCGGGGAGCCTATCCTCGTTACATGAATCGTTTCTTCAAGGAAAACAATATCCAGATTCAGTTTGAGCCAGGAGATGAAGCCATTCTCAAGCAGTATCCTGTTGACTTTATGAGTTTTTCTTACTATATGACTTCTGTGACCCGTCACCCCAACAACCAAAGTCCTGAGCAAAAAGCCGCTGCAGGAAATCTGATTTTGGGCGAAGCCAATCCTTATCTGGAAGCTTCTGACTGGGGATGGCAAATTGACCCAGTCGGACTTCGGACCACCCTCAACAAACTCTATGACCGCTATCAGGTGCCCCTTTTCATCGTGGAAAATGGCCTGGGTGCCCTGGATGTGGTCGAAGAAGATGGCGCTATCCATGACAGCTACCGGATTGATTACTTGGAAAAACATGTCCAGCAGATGTACGAAGCTATTGAGGACGGAGTGGAGCTCATGGGCTACACCTGGTGGGGCTGTACGGATTTGGTTTCAGCTTCGACTTCTGAAATGTCCAAACGCTACGGCTTTGTCTATGTCGATGCGGATGATCAAGGTCAGGGAACCTTTGACCGCTCTCGCAAGGATTCCTTCTTCTATTACAGGGACTTGATTGCAAGTAATGGAGCTAGTGCGCTCAATAATGGGTGAATGAGAGGAAATGGGACAGCCTCTTTTAGTGCTATACCTTGGTATATGGCTGCCAATATGTTATAATTGATAAGATATGACATTATCGGGGAGGCCATGTTAAACAAACTAATGAAACGTTCTAAACCAAGTTCCAAGACAGGTAATTATCTTTTAATTGCAGGGACATCGCTTTTAATTATCCTTGTTTTTTGGATTTATTTTATCACGCATACCAGTCTTACCCTTTTTTCTCAGGAAGCCACAAGATCTGCGCTGATTGCCAAAAGAAAAGCACAGGTGAAAGCGGCTGAGGAGGCCGTCAAGAAATTGGAGTCAGATCGCTCAGATGAGAACCTCACCGCAGCTCAGACCTTGGTTGATCAGTTGGCGGCAGGGGAAAAGAAGAAGGCTCTGCAAGATCGAATTGAAGCAGTTAAGTTAGATATTGCCAATCAGGCGTCCATAGCAGAAGCGGAAGCTGCTGTTAAGTTTCTAGAAGATAACCAGGCTGATGAAAATCTGACAAAAGCACAGGAAGCGACGGACAAAGTTATCAATGCTGATGCTAAAGCACAGTTTCAGGCTCGAATTGATGCTGTTAAACGTGCTATGGCTGCCAAAATAGCGGCTACTGCCGCAGCGGCAGCGGCTGAAAGTGATACAGCCAGCGCCAACGTTTCGGAGTCGGGAAGCTCCTCGTCATCAAGTCAAGCTAGTGGCAGCAGCCAAACGGTACCGAGTCAGCAGTATCAAGCACCCGATCAAAACTCATCAGCTTCTGTCCCAGAGGCTTCCGTCACAGAAGCGCCGTCTGCAGATACAGGGCAAGCCGTTGATCCTGCTACCCCGAGTCAGGGGGCTTCAGATGCTTCGGCTTCAGAATAAAAGAAACAGCTTATGCTGTTTCTTTTTAATTTTTCTTGGCCTCACTACAAATGAAGTAAGAGCAAGATTAAAATGCTTTATCAATTCCATTACAAGCCTCCTTTTTATCTTGTTGATTGATTTTGCCTATGTTATAATCTCAATAAAGTATCCTAAATGGGAGAAATTATGAAATCTAAACTAATGTCATTTTTTCAAGGAAAATCGCGCGAACGGCTGTTAATGCTACCTACCATTGTTTTGATTTTTTTGAGTTTATGGATTTATCTGGCTAATCAATCAGGAAATACACCTTCTAATAAGATTACTCGTTCTTTGCCCTATCTGTCTAGGAAAAATAGTAGCTTAGTAGAGGCGCAAAAGGCTGTTGAGACTTTGAAAACCAGTTACAACAGTGAGAATTTGACAAAGGCACAAAAGTTAGTAAACAAGGTAACAGACACCAACAAGCAAAAAGAATTGCAGCAGCAAATTGATGAAGTGAAAATCGCTAAGGTTATTGAAATCAAGAATAAAGAAGCAGAAGCGGCTGTTAAATCTCTAGAAAATCAACAAAACCTGGATAATTTAACCAAGGCACAGGCGGCGGTTGATAAGATTAGTGTTCAGAAAGATAAAGAGAAATTTCAATTGCGGATCAATGCGATTAAAGCAGAGGTGGTCTCTGATACCAGTGATACCGCTGCGGATACTGGTCAGCAGTCTTCCTCTGACAATCAGGAAAACTCAGGTTCGGCATCGAATAATGCTTCGACGGATACTTCTAATGATTCGCCAAGCCAGGAAAACACAAGCAGTCAGCAGCAAACGGATTCTGCTTCAGATAATACGAAACAGTCTGAAGCAGAAACCAATGCACAAGACAATGCGTCTGCTTCCGGTACTTCAGCTAAGAACCAAGATGCCAGCAGTAATAGTGCTTCAGAGTAAATCTTGATGAGAGATGAACCGACAGTTTTAGGGCTGTCGGTTTTTTCGTGGAAAGTATCTGGGAAAAATCGGACGCTTTTGCTATAATAGAGCTACTAATGATGAAGGAGTCAAAGATGACCGACCGAGAAACAAAAACAGCTAACTTCATGTCTCTCCTCTTTATTTTGTTATATAGTTTGGGCTTTTTCACAAACTTAGTAAAAGGTAATGTCCTCTATACCATTATTTGGGGAACCCTACTGTTCATTAACCTTGTCCTCTTACTCAGGAGAAATCTAAAGAAAAAAAGAAGTTAGTCGAGAGGCTAACTTCTTTTTTAAGAGGTCATACTGGCAATTAAGGTATCAGGGTCGGTATTGGGCAAGATTCTAATCCGCTTCAGAGACAAAAGTCCATCATCAGCAGAAGCAATGCCTTCGTTTGTTGTGACACCAAGTTTGTAGGAGTGTTCTGCCAAACTTAGCGTTGTTTGGCTGTATCTCCCTGCGGGGTAAGCGATAGCTGTGGTTTCCTGCTTGAGGACTGTATCCAGATAGGATTTTGACTGGCTGAGCTCGCTCTCCTGCGTTTCTTGAGCAGACATCTCGAGATCTGGGTGATTAACGGTATGGGATTGGAAAGACATTCCGTTTTTGGCCATCTCTTTGATCTGATCAATACTTAGATGACCGGCTTTACTGCTTTCGGTATAACCAGTAATCACATTATTGGTAGCTTTGACCTTGTATTTAGTCATGATAGGATAGGCAATGGTGTAAAAATCAAGCAAACTATCATCAAAGGTCAGCCAGACGACCTTTGATGAAGGTAAACTGTTTTCTGTCAAGGCCCGGTAGGCTTCTTCGGGACTTAAAAAGTAGTAGCCCTCATCCACCAGCCGTTTAATCTGACTTTCAAAGGTGGTTGGTGAGACAATCAGATTCGCGTTTGCAGCCTCTTCAGGAGCCATTTCGTGGATGGCATGGTACATCAGAATAGGAATCTTAACAGGCTGATCTTGAACCGTCCAGTTTACCTGCTCTGAGGATGCTTTTTCTTCTTGTTTGGTCACTTGTTGGCTGCTTGCTGATTCCAACTGATTTTCTTTGCTTTGCTCCGGCTGTCTGAGCAAGAAAAAAAGAGCTAATAGCGCCAGCAAACTCGAAAACAACAATGAGAGATTAATGACCGTTAAAAGTGTTTTTCTACGTTTTCTTCTTGATTTCATAAAATATCCTTCTTAATTGATTATAACACAATGAAAGGAGATATTATCTGTAAATTCTGATAAAATTTTGATATAATGAAAAAAACATTTTGACAAGGAGTAGATATGTCTATAAAAATTGGTTTGCTTGGTTTTGGAACGGTTGCCAGCGGAATCCCATTCCTTTTACATGAAAATAGTTCTAAGATTCTTGATGCATCTCGTGACCAGCTTGAAATTGCCAAGGTCTTGGTTAAGGATGAAGAAGAGAAGGAGCGTTTATTAGCGGCAGGCAACAACTTTAATTTTGTCACAAATATTGATGATATTCTTCAGGATGAGTCGATTGCGATTGTTGTTGAATTGATGGGACGCATTGAACCGGCTCGTACCTTTATTACCAAAGCTCTGGAAGCGGGAAAACATGTCGTTTCTGCCAATAAAGATTTAATTGCAACACATGGTAAAGACTTAATCGCTCTTGCTCAAGATAAAGGACTTGCTTTCTATTATGAAGCGGCAGTTGCTGGAGGGATTCCAATTTTGAGGACTCTGGCCAATTCCCTGACCTCTGATAAAGTAACCCGTATTTTAGGCGTCTTAAATGGTACGTCTAACTTTATGATGACCAAGATGGTGGACGAAGGCTGGACTTATGAAGCCGCTTTGGCAGAAGCTCAGGCGCTAGGTTATGCAGAGAGTGATCCAACCAATGATGTCGAGGGAATTGATGCCGCATATAAAGCCGTTATTCTAAGTCAGTTTGGCTTCGGTATGGCTATTGATTTCGAACAGGTCTCTCACCAAGGTATTTCTAGCATTACACCTGATGATGTCGCTGTTGCACAGCAATTAGGCTATGTCATCAAATTGGTAGGTTCTGTCGAGGAAACGGCTTCTGGTATTTTTGCAGAAGTTTCGCCAACCTTCCTCCCTAAATCACACCCCTTGGCTAGCGTCAATGATGTCATGAACGCGGTGTTTGTCGAATCGATTGGCATTGGTGAGTCCATGTATTATGGACCGGGGGCCGGACAAAAGCCAACGGCGACTTCAGTTGTTGCTGACATTATCCGCATTGCTCGCCGTATCAAAGATGGCAATGTTGGCAAACCGTTCAATGAATTTAGCCGCGAAACTAAGATTGCAGATCCTGCTGATGTGACTAGCAATTATTACTTCGCGATCAATACCTCCGATGAAAAAGGGAAAATGCTTCGTTTAGCTGAAATTTTCAATTCCGAGGATATTTCCTTTGAACAAGTCCTTCAGCAAAAGGCTAACGGCACAACAGCCCGTGTCGTTATCATCACGCATGAGCTCAGCAAGACGCAATTGGCTAATGTTACCGAAAAATTAACAGCAGTATCTGACTTTGAATTGCTGAATACTTTCAAAGTTTTGGGTGAATAAGATGATGAGAATTACGGTACCGGCAACATCAGCTAATATTGGACCCGGTTTTGATTCTGTTGGTGTTGCTCTGTCAAAATATTTAACCATTGATATCTTGGAAGCAGCTGACAGCTGGTTTATTGCGCATGATTTAGAAGATATCCCTAGTGATGAAACTAATTTATTGCTTCAAACGGCCTTGCAGGTCAAACCTGATTTAGCTCCACATCGCCTGAAGATGACCAGTGATATTCCATTGGCGCGCGGTCTTGGTTCTTCCAGTTCTGTTATTGTGGCTGGTATAGAACTGGCTAATCAGCTAGGGAAACTTGACTTGTCTAACGAGACCAAATTGGAGATCGCAACAGAAATTGAAGGGCACCCAGATAATGTCGCCCCCGCTATCTATGGTAATCTTGTCGTTTCAAGTTATCTCAATCATGAATTGAATCACGTTGTTGCTGATTTTCCAGAAGCCTCTTTTGTCGCTTTTATTCCAGACTATGAACTAAAGACAAGTGATAGTCGAGGTGTTCTGCCGGATAATCTTTCTTACAAAGAAGCAGTAGCGGCATCTTCTGTAGCCAATGTTGCTGTGGCAGCTTTGCTGACAGGGGATTTGGAGACAGCTGGAAGAGCCATTGAAGGGGATCTTTTTCATGAGCGTTTTCGCCAACCTCTGGTTAGTGAGTTTTCAGAGATAAAAGCAATCGGCGCCCAAAAAGGAGCTTATGCGACCTACCTCTCAGGGGCCGGCCCAACGGTCATGCTATTAACCGCCAAGGGTCAAGAGGCGGCTTTAAAAGAAGCGATAGATAGCTTAGTTCTTAGCGGGGAAACTCATATTTTATCGGTTGATACAAAAGGTGTTCGATTTGAAGAAGACTAAAGAGGGGCTGCTATTTGCCCTGTCGGCATATCTTTTATGGGGAGTTATCTCCCTTTTTTGGAAACAATTGTCCGGTGTTAATGCTTATAATGCGCTTTCTTATCGTGTTTTATGGACCGTAGTCACCATGTTGCTATATATGCTGATTTCGGGAAGGACGAGGCTTTACAGTCGGTATTTAAGGGAAATGATGGCTGATAAACGGCTGTTTTGGACTATGGTTATGGCCGGTTTTTTGATCGCCCTGAATTGGCTGACCTATATCTATGCTGTAGGACACGGCCAAGCAACAGAAGCCAGTCTTGGTTACTATGTTATGCCTCTGGTGTCAGTTGTCTTAGCTCTTATTTTTTTGAAAGAATCTCTAAGTCGATGGATGGTTTATGCTGTCTGTCTAGCAGGAGCAGGTGTCTGTATCCTAGTGGCAAATACTGGAAAAATCCCTCAGATAACGATTTTGCTGGCTTTCAGTTTTGCTTTTTATGGACTACTTAAGAAAAATGTCCGCTTGCCGAGTGACTTGGCCATGTTGGTAGAGGCAGCTGTTATTGCACCTTTGGCCATTGTTTATCTCGTCTTTTTTAGCAAAGAATCATTGTCTGATTATTCCCTGCGGGAAAATCTGCTTTTAGCAGCGTCGGGAATAGTCACTTCCCTTCCTTTGCTGTTATTTGCTGAAGGGGTTAAAAGAGCTCCGCTTAATTTAATTGGGTTTATCCAGTATATCAATCCGACAATGCAGTTGCTTATTGCTGTGCTAGTCTTTAACGAGACGATCGGTCGGGGAGAATTATTGGGGTTTGCCTTGATTTGGCTGGCGGTTTTTCTTTTCGTCATCGGTCAGCTAATCGTTTTTAAGACGAAAAAAGCCTAGTGATGAACTAGGCTTAAGTTTTGAGAGGAGAAAAATGGATTATCAAGAAGCTCTGTCCTGGATTCATGGAACTTTAAAATTCGGGATTAAACCAGGTGTTAGACGGATGGAGTGGCTGCTCAGCCAATTGGGTAACCCCCAAGACAAGATTTGCGGCCTCCATATTGTCGGTACTAACGGTAAGGGATCAACGGTTAATTATTTACAGACCATTTTTACAAAAGCTGGCTATCAAGCCGGAACGTTCACATCACCCTATATCATGGATTTTAGAGAGCGCATCACGGTTAATGGGCAGATGATTTCGAAAAATGACCTCGTTGACCTGGTTCAAAGAGTGAAACCTGTTGTGGAGCGTTTACCCGAGGAAACTGACCTTGGTTCTGCGACCGAGTTTGAAATCATCACAACCATGATGTTTCTCTATTTTGGTGAACGACATCTAGTAGATATTGTACTGGTTGAGGCTGGTTTAGGTGGACTTTACGATTCGACCAATGTCTTCAAGCCCCAAGCTGTCATCTGTACCTCTATTGGTCTTGATCATCAAGATATTTTAGGGCAGTCTTATCAGGAAATTGCCAGTCAAAAGGCAGGTGTCTTAAAAAAAGGGATCCCCTTTATCTTTGCAGAAGATCATCCAGATGTTAAAGCGGTTTTTGACCAAAAAGCCAAGGAAATCGGCTGTCCAACTTATGAGCTGGGAAGAGCATTTCAGCTTAACATCAAGGGAGATAGGTTTGATTTTTGTTATGACAATGTTTGTCTGGAAAATCTTAAGTCTGGAATGCCAGGCAGACATCAGATAAACAATGCAGCCTTGGCTGTTATGGCTTGTNTTTTATTGCAGGATAAGTTTCCAAATGTGAGCAAAGATCTTATGAAAGAAGGCCTTCTGGAAAGTCACTGGCTGGGACGAACAGAATTATTAAAGCCCAATCTTATGATTGATGGTGCCCACAATAATGAGAGTATTTCTGTCTTGGTTGCTTTGCTCAAGGAGAGGTATCCTGATAAACAGATACATGTCCTTTTTGCAGCTATCAATACCAAACCGATTGACAGTATGCTGGAGCAGCTTGATCAGTTTCAGAGTCTGAGTGTGACCAGTTTTGATTATCCCAAAGCCTTCGAACTTGATGATTACCCAGAAACTTACCAGCGTGTCAGCAGTTACAAAGATTGGCTTAAACATTATCAACCTCCTGAGACCGATCAGTTTTATCTCATCACAGGATCCCTTTACTTTATTTCAGAAGTGCGAAAATGGTTTTTGAAAAGCGTAGCCAATTAGGCTATAATAGTCAGTATCTCTAGAATGATAGGAAATGATATGTTAAAAGAAGAAAAAATTGAGCAGGCTGTTTATCAGTTGTTAGAAGCTATTGGAGAGAATCCTAATAGAGAAGGGCTCTTAGATACACCCAGCCGAGTTGCCAAAATGTATCAGGAAGTTTTTTCTGGATTAGGGGAAAACCCCAAGGAAGAATTTACAGCTGTTTTTTCGGAGTCCTATGAAGAAGTGGTTCTAGTGAAGGATATCCCTTTTTACTCCATGTGTGAGCATCACTTAGTGCCTTTTTATGGAGTAGCCCACATTGCCTATCTCCCTGATGGAGGCCGTGTGACCGGCTTGAGCAAGTTGGCCAGAGCGGTAGAGGTTGCCAGTAAGCGACCTCAGCTGCAAGAACGACTGACTGGTCAGGTGGCGGCTGCTCTAGATGAAGCCCTGTCTCCTAAAGGTGTCTTTGTTATGGTAGAAGCAGAACACATGTGCATGACCATGAGAGGCATTAAAAAACCGGGAAGCAAAACGGTGACCAGTGTGGCTAAAGGTGTTTATCAGACAGATACTGCCTTGCGTCAGGAAGTATTGGCCATGATTCAGAGATAGGAGAAGTGCATATGAAAATCGGCAAGCATAGATTGGATCACAATGCCGCTATCATGGGGATTCTTAATGTGACCCCAGATTCCTTTTCTGATGGAGGCCGTTATACGCTTATCGAAAAAGCGCTTGAACAAGTCAGCAGAATGTTGGCAGAAGGGGCCACTATTATTGATGTCGGAGGGGAATCGACACGGCCGGGTGCAGAGTTTGTGTCTGCGCAGGAGGAGATTGACAGGGTTGTTCCTGTGATTAAGGCTATCAAGGAAAACTTTGACTGCCTTGTCAGTATTGATACCTACAAAACAGAGACGTCCAGAGCTGCCGTTGAAGCTGGAGCGGACATTTTAAATGATGTCTGGGCAGGCTTGTATGATGGACAAATGTTTAATCTGGCTGCAGAATATAACCTTCCTATTATCCTGATGCACAATCAAAAAGAGGAAAGCTATCAGGATGTCACCGAAGACGTTTGCCGTTTTCTTCTCCAAAGAGCGCAAGCGGCCGAGAACGCGGGTATCCGTAAGGATTATATTTGGATTGATCCTGGTTTTGGCTTTTCCAAAACCATTGAGCATAATCTTTCTCTGCTTAAAGGTTTGGATAAGGTGACCAGCATCGGCTACCCAGTTTTATTTGGGATTTCTCGCAAACGTGTTGTCGATTATCTGTTAGGAGGCAATACGGCCCCTAAGGAACGTGATCAGGCAACGGCTGCCTTATCAGGTTTCGCCCTTGAAAAAGGCTGTCAAATAGTCCGGGTACACAACGTTGCAGCCAACAGAGATATAGTCAGGGTGATTGAACAAGTAAGGTAAAGGAATATGGATAAGATCTTTTTAAAAGGCTGCCGTTTTTATGGCTACCATGGTGTTTTTTCAGAGGAAAAACAGTTAGGACAAATTTTTACGGTGGATCTTGAATTGGAGCTTGACCTAAGCAGGGCTTCGGAGTCCGATCGACTTGAAGATACGGTTCATTACGGACTTATCTTTGAGACCGTTAAAAAGCAGGTGGAGCATCAGACCTATGATTTGATTGAGAAACTGGGTGGTGCAATCTGTGATAACATCCTTGAACATTTTCCAGAAGTTCAGACGGTCAACATTAGCATCGCCAAGGAAAATCCGCCTATTGCTGGTCACTATGATGCTGTTGGCATCAGCCTAGAGAGAGGCCGAAAATGACAGTGGTTTACCTATCCCTGGGATCCAATATAGGAGACAGAAGCGCTTATTTAGAGGCTGCCTTAAAGGCTCTAAAGCAAGTTCCAAAGACAGAGCTACAAGGACAATCCTGCTTTTATGAAACGAAGGCTTGGGGAAAAACAGACCAGGCGGATTTTCTAAATATGGTTTGTCAATTAGAAACGGATTTATCCGCTCAGGAAGTCTTGACCTATTGTCAGGAAATTGAAAATGCCTTGGGTCGGACTCGTTTAGAACATTGGGGACCTCGAACCATTGATATTGACCTTTTGTTTTACGGAAAGCATAGCCTTAATACGAAGTCTTTGACCATTCCTCATCCTTACCTGCATGAGCGCGCTTTTGTTTTGGTGCCGCTATCAGAACTAGCAGCAGATTTAAAACATCCTGTCTTAAACAAGACCATAAGGGAATTACAGTCTCAAGTGGATATCGCCGATGTTGAAAAATGGTCTCAGGATTAGTCTTACTTTTTAAACATTTGGGCTAATGGTATCGTCAAAAGGTCTAAAATTTGTTATAATGAAATCGGTCCTGTGCCGATTTTTTAGTATGTAATGAGAAGAGAAAATTAATGATAGATGAAATGAAAATCAGCCTGGAAGGCATTGATATTCGTCGAGACGAACCCCTGAAAAATTATACTTATACAAAGGTTGGCGGCCCGGCAGACTTTCTTGCTTTTCCGAGAAATGGCTATGAGCTATCGCGCATTGTTAAGTTTGCCAACAAGCATGGCCTGCCTTGGCTTGTATTAGGAAATGCCAGTAATTTGATTGTTCGTGATGGCGGTATCCGTGGCTTTGTCATCATGTTTAACAAACTAAATATGGTAACCGTGAACGGCTATACCATCGAAGCAGAGGCAGGAGCCAACCTGATTGAAACGACTAAAGTCGCTCAGTTTCATAGTTTGACAGGCTTTGAGTTTGCCTGTGGCATTCCCGGCAGCGTCGGCGGTGCTGTTTTTATGAATGCAGGTGCCTATGGCGGGGAAATTGCGCATGTTTTAGTTTCGGCAAAAGTATTAACCAAAGCCGGAGAAATTAAAACAATTGACGGCAAAGATATGCATTTTGGTTATCGCCATTCAATCCTTCAAGATGAAGAAGAAGTGGTTATTTCTGCTAAATTTGCCTTAAAACCAGGTGATTATCAGCAGATTACACAGGAAATGAAACGTCTCAACCATTTAAGAGCGTTAAAACAGCCACTGGAGCATCCATCTTGCGGTTCGGTTTTTAAGCGTCCGGTGGGTCATTTTGCCGGTCAGCTGATTACGGAGGCTGATTTAAAAGGCTATCGTATTGGTGGGGTGGAAGTCTCAACTAAGCATGCCGGTTTTATGGTTAATGTTGCCGATGGTAATGCGAAGGACTATGAAGATTTAATTGCAGCTGTTATTGCAAAAGTAAAGGCGCACTCTGGAATTACACTAGAACCAGAAGTGCGGATTATTGGTGAAAAAGAAAAGTAGCGGAGGATTTATGACCATTGACCAAGCCCATTATTGCATTTAAAAATGTGTCTAAAGTTTTTGAGGACAATGGAACAGTTGTTCTCAAAAATATCAATTTTGAACTCGAAGAAGGCAAATTTTATACCTTGCTCGGAGCCTCAGGTTCAGGGAAATCAACGATTCTTAATCTTATCGCCGGACTCTTAGAGGTGAGCTCTGGCGATATTTTTCTGGATGGAAAACGCATTAACGATGTGCCGATCAATAAACGGAACGTCCATACCGTCTTTCAGTCTTATGCGCTTTTTCCTCACATGACAGTCTTTGATAACGTTGCTTTTCCTCTGAAGTTACAAAAAATAGCCAAAAGCGATGTTGAAAAACGTGTGACAGAAGTCCTGAAGCTAGTGCGCTTAGAGGGCTTTGAGAAACGCTCCATTCAGAAATTATCGGGCGGTCAGCGCCAGCGGGTAGCTATTGCGAGAGCCATTATCAATCAGCCCAAGGTTGTTTTGCTGGATGAACCCTTATCAGCCTTAGATCTGAAATTACGGACAGAAATGCAGTATGAGCTGAGGGAGTTGCAGCAAAGACTGGGAATCACCTTTGTTTTCGTCACACATGATCAGGAAGAAGCATTGGCCATGTCTGATTGGATTTTTGTTATGAACGAGGGCGAAATCGTTCAGTCTGGGAGCCCCGTTGATATCTATGATGAACCGATTAACCATTTTGTTGCCACTTTTATTGGTGAATCCAATATTGTTCCTGGTATTATGATTGAGGACTATCTGGTAGAGTTTAACGGGAAACGTTTTGAAGCGGTAGATGGTGGTATGCGTCCCAATGAACCCGTCGAAGTGGTTATCCGTCCGGAAGATTTACAAATCACTCTTCCTGAAAACGGAAAACTTCAGGTAACAGTTGATACCCAGCTGTTCAGAGGGGTCCACTACGAAATTATTGCCTATGATCACTTGGGGAATGAGTGGATGATTCATTCGACGCGCAAGGCTATTGAAGGTGAAGTTGTAGGACTCGACTTTACTCCGGAAGATCTTCATATCATGAGGCTTAATGAAACCGAAGAAGAATTTGACGCCCGTATTGAAGAGTATGTCGACACTGAAGCAGCTGAAGAAGGCTTGCTTCAAGCCATTGAGGAGGAGCGCCATGAAGAAAATTACTAACTGGTACTCGATTCCTTATTTTCTCTGGGTATTTTTATTTGTTCTGGCACCGGTCAGTCTGATTCTCTACCAGTCTTTTTTTGATATTGAAGGTCAGCTGACCTTAGACAATTACAAGACTTTTTTCGGTAATCGGACTTACTTGCGGATGAGTTTTAATTCGGTCATCTATGCCGCTGTGATTACCTTTGTAACCCTAGTCATTTCTTATCCGACAGCATTTATCCTAACCAAAATGAAACACAAGCAGCTCTGGCTGATGCTGATTATTTTACCGACTTGGATTAACCTGCTTTTAAAAGCCTATGCCTTCATGGGGCTTTTTGGTCAGCAAGGCAATATCAATAGTTTTTTGTCTTTTCTAGGAATTGCTCCCCAGCAAATTCTGTTTACCGACTTCGCTTTCATTTTTGTGGCTTCCTATATTGAAATCCCTTTTATGATTCTGCCGATTTTCAATGCTCTGGATGACCTAGATACAAATCTGACAAATGCAAGCAGAGACTTAGGGGCGACCGAGTTTCAAACCTTTTGGAAGATTACCTTCCCTTTGTCGCTTAATGGTGTTAGGAGTGGCGTTCAGGCTGTTTTCATTCCCAGTCTCAGTCTCTTTATGCTGACCCGTCTTATTGGTGGTAATCGTGTTATCACTTTGGGGACAGCGATTGAACAACACTTCCTGACTACACAAAATTGGGGGATGGGGTCGACCATTGGTGTTATTTTAATTATAGCTATGGCGACTATTATGTGGATGACAAAGGAGAGAAGCAAATGAAAAAAATAGCCAACCTCTATCTCTCACTTGTTTTTTTAATTCTCTATTTCCCGATCTTCTACCTCCTTTTTTATTCCTTTAACAAAGGAGGAGATATGAATGGTTTTACAGGTTTTACTCTAGAGCATTATCAAGCCATGTTTGATGACAGCCGACTGATGCTTATCGTGGTTGAAACCTTTCTATTAGCTTTTTTGAGTTCTCTGTTGGCGACGATAATAGGAACGATTGGCGCCATTTTTATCTATCGGACCAAGCAGAAATATCAAAATCGCCTCCTGTCTCTCAATAATGTCTTGATGGTTGCACCAGATGTGATGATTGGTGCCTCCTTTCTCATCTTATTTACCATTATCGGATTTAAACTGGGTGCTTTGTCTGTTCTCTTAAGTCACATCGCCTTTTCTATTCCTATCGTGGTACTCATGGTTTTGCCAAGATTGAAAGAAATGAATGACGATATGATTAGTGCTGCCTATGATTTGGGGGCAAGTACATTTCAAATGGTTAGAGAAGTCATGCTGCCTTATCTGACCCCAACTATTATTGCAGGGTTCTTTATGGCCTTTACCTATTCCTTGGATGATTTTGCAGTGACCTTCTTTGTCACAGGAAATGGTTTTTCTACCCTTTCGGTTGAAATTTATTCGCGTGCCCGCCAAGGGATTTCTTTAGAGATTAATGCCCTGTCAACCATCGTCTTCCTCTTTTCCATACTCTTAGTATCTGGCTACTATGTTATTTCTCAAGAAAAGGAGGACAAGGATGCGTAGACTCTATTCCTTTTTAGTCGGTGTTCTGGCCATTATTGCGCTTCTTGCGGGCCTCTCTTTTTACATGACTCAGCAGTCAAATGGCGGCGGCTCCTCCAATAAATTGGTCATTTACAATTGGGGAGATTATATTGATCCAGCTCTTTTAAAGAAATTTACGAAAGAGACGGGCTACCAAGTTCAATATGAGACCTTTGACTCCAATGAGGCTATGTACACCAAAATCAAGCAAGGTGGTACAACCTACGACCTAGCTGTTCCTAGTGACTATATGATTGACAAAATGATTAAGGAAAATCTTCTTGTCAAACTAGATAAAAAGCAGTTGAAAGGCTTAAACAATATAGGGTCTGAATTTCTAGGAAAAAGTTTTGATCCAAATAATGATTATTCGATTCCCTATTTTTGGGGAACGGTAGGTATTGTTTACAATGTTGACATGGTACAAGACACTCCAGAACATTGGTCAGACCTTTGGAAAGAAGAATATCGCGGTGATATCATGTTAGTAGATGGTGCACGCGAAATCATGGGGGTGGGCCTTAACAGTATGGGCTACAGCCTGAACAGCAAAGATATCGGTCAATTGAAACAGGCTGAAAAACATCTCAGTCAGCTGACATCAAATGTCAAAGCAATCGTTGGAGATGAGATGAAGGGCTATATGATTCAGGGAGACGCAGCAATCGGTATTACCTTTTCTGGCGAAGCCAGTGAGATGCTGGATGCTAATGATAAGCTTCGTTATATCGTTCCCAGTGAAGGATCCAATCTCTGGTTTGATAACTTGGTTATCCCTAAAACCGCTCGCCACTCAAAAGAAGCCTATGCCTTTATCAATTTCATGTTAGAACCTGAAAATGCAGCGCAAAATGCGGAATACATCGGTTATGCGACACCAAATATTCAGGCTAAAAAACTTCTCCCTGCCGAGATTCGAAACAATAAAGCCTTCTATCCGAGCAATGCCACGATTCAAAATCTGGAAGTCTATGATAATTTGGGCCAAAAATGGTTGGGGATTTACAATGATTTGTACCTGCAATTTAAAATGTATCGCCACTAAAAAAGTAACCTGAACGGTTACTTTTTCTAATGTCTCAAGAATTAAGGGGAAATTGAGCTGTTTTTCGAAACTGTTTGCGGTAATGGCTTGGGGTAATTTTATAATAGGTCTTAAACTGCCGGTTAAAGTTAGAGAGGTTATTGAAACCCACTTCAGTTGCAATTTCAAGAATCGGTTTTATGGAATTGGCCAATAAATCACAAGCCTTGCTGAGTCTATACTGAATGATAAATTCGGTGCAGGAGGTTCCGGTATGCTGCTTAAAGACGGTCATGAAGTGTGTTTTGCTGTAGCCGATTCTTTGAGCCAGATGTTCAATGGTCAACTCCTCTTGATAGTGGTGGTGGATATAATCAATAAGTTCACGAATTTTCTCATTTTTCCGGTACATATCATCAGAATGCTTACGCATAACGTATTGGTGAAAATAGAGGAGATAGATAAATTCCTGCAATTTGGCTTTTAGCAAAAGTTCCCAATGACGTCCCTGTTTTTCATACATCTCGAAGATACTAAAAAGACAGTCCTTTATTTCCTGATAACCCGACATACCTGGTTTGATACAGGGAACCAGCTTAAATCCCGAATTTTGAAGCGGCTGCAAATAGTGAAGGCTGATTTGATCCAGCAGGGAATAACCAACCATATCTAAATGGAAGAGGAGACTTTTGGAGTGTTGGTAATGATCATCAATCGGGTGAATTGAGTGCATTCCATTTGGACGAATTAGGATAATGTCGCCACTCTGGCTGTTAAAATAATCGTAATCAATATGATATTGTGCAGTTCCTTCAACGATATAGGAAATTTCGACCTCAGGATGCCAATGAAATAAAGTATCCGGAAGACGGTTGATAATATGGGTCTCATATATCTTGTAGGGCAGTAGTTGGTTATCAAAATCAATTTTATGCTTAAAGTTTTCATCTGTCAAAAAGTCTTTCATACAAGGACCTTTCAAAATCATAGGATAGTATCATTGTAACATAAAGGCTTTTTAAAGTGAGAAAAATGCCTAATAAGAATTTTTAAGAAATCTTTTTGTTACATAAATGAAATAATACGTTGATATTTGTAACATTTAGCGTTATAATTTAAGTGTAAAAAAGAAATATTTTGCGAATAATTTAATAAAGGCTACTGCCTAGAATTAAATGAGGTGATTTTGATGAAAAAGATAAACAAAAGTTTCCTACTTTGCGCAACATTATTGGCTTCTGTGAGTATCGCTCAGGCTGTTTCGGCAGATGAAGCAGCTTCTAATCAGGCTGAAACTAGTCAACTGGTAGCAGGCCAGATATCAAGTACTGAACAAGGTGATCATCAAGTAACTGCAGCAGATCAAAACATTTCTGAAAATGAAAGACTTAATCAGCCAACGCCCAGTGCAGAAGAATCAAGCGAAGAAAATCCTTCGCAAGCATCTCCTTCCGAAATCCCTCAGCAACCGGCCGGAGATAGTACGAACGACTCAGGCACCGATAGCAAAGCAAGTGCAGAAGGAACTGAGCAGGCTGTTGCGACCTCTGTTGAAGAGGGTCAAGCCAGTGTGACCCTTTCAGCCATTGATCAAGAAAAAGGTCGTTTTGATGTTGTCGTTTCTGAAACCAATTCATCTAAGACCATTGAACACGTTGATGTTGCTATCTGGTCCCAAGAAAATGATCAAGATGACTTACGCTGGTATAGTTCTTCTCAGGTAAGAGAAGGTAAGGTGGTTCTCAACTTTGATATTGCAAACCATCATAATCAAGCTGGCCTCTACCATATTCATGCTTACACGACTTTTATGGATGGCAGCAGGCAGGGAACTAATGCCGGCAGTGTCATGATTCATCAGGCAAAACCTACGATTGCCGTGACCGCAGATGCTTTTTTGGTAGACTTCAAGCGTCCGGCTCCCGATAAAGGTCGTTATAAAGTGGCCGTTTGGTCAAAAGATAAAGAGCAGGATGATCTCATTTGGTACGATACAGACAAGGCAGGAAAACTGACAGTACCTTTCAGTCATCACTCTGGATATGGTAGTTATCTTATCCACTCTTATCTTAACATGGGAAATCGAATGATTGGGCTTGATGCCAGCCTTATAGAACGCCCAAAACCAAAAGAGATTGCAGTCAAGATTGAGGGAGATAATATCCTTGTTGATTTTGGGCATGGAGCTCCTAAGGGTGTCTCTTTAGCTGCAGCAATATGGTCTGAAAACAAGGGTCAGGATGATTTGGTCTGGTATACTGCCGATAAGACAGGTCAGATAAAGGCTCCTTTGAAAAATCATCGAGACTATGGCAACTACAATGTCCATGCTTATTTGTTCGACAGTGGCAAACCTTACGCAATCAGTGGCCGTCAGATTGAGGTCACTAAACCAAAAATGTCCAGCGTTAACATTACGAAGAAGTCTGATAGCCAGTACAGCCTTGAGATAACAGGTGTTTCCGAAACCATTCAATCGCTTCTGGTACCTATCTGGTCTGAAGAAAAAGGACAGGATGATCTCATTTGGTATCCAGCAGCTAAAAAAGGAGATGACCTTTATAAGCTGGAGCTTTCTTTAGCAAGGCATAACTATGCAACCGGTACCTATAATATCCATGTCTATGGCAAAGATTATCGCAATCAGATCGTTGGATTGGGGACAAGAACTTTAACTGTGACCTCTATCAAGGAAGTGACCAACCTTAACCAGGATAAGGGAACCTTTGATGTGATTATTTCTCAAAGAGATGATCAGCGGAAAGTCGTTTCAATAGCAGTTGCAGTATGGTCTCAAGACAAGCAGGAAAATATTTATTGGTACAAGACTGATAAGGTTAACAATGGCAGTCTGACGATTACAGCAGACATCCGAAATCATAAAAACGTCAGCGGAGATTACTATGTCCATGCTTACCTGACAGATGATAAGGGAGAAACTCATGGTTATGTCTTGCCAAGTCAGACTTTGAAAGCAGTAGCTCAAGCTCTTCCATCAAAAGCAGATATTCGATTATCCGGATTCTATAATGTGCGTCTAACAGATCAGCAGGCAGCTGCTTTGACCTATGCTTTGCCGACAGATAAGACCCTTAAAGAAGGCTACGCTGGCAATCGCTACGGTAAAGGTTATAGTCCTTGGTACGTCTACAACCGTGCTGTACAGACGGGTCATAGTATCAGTGCAAGCTTAGGAAATGCCTCTGAATGGGTGGATAGAGCTAAGGCTCAAGGTTATTCCGTTGGAACCAATCCTAGAGTTGGTTCAGCAGCTTGTTTCAGCCCAGGCGTGGCAGGAGCAAGTGCAAATGGTCAGGTCGCTTTTGTGGAACATGTTAATTCAGATGGCAGCTTCCTCATCAGCGAAATGGTTAATCAGAACGTCTTTAACTGGCGTCTTGTTACCCCGCAGTCAGGCGTTCGATTCATCTATCTGTAAAAAACGTTGCTCATTATTTGAAGATGACGACAGAAAAGAGCCAGAACAATTTTCTGGCTCTTTTTAGTAGGATAATACCAGTTCTTCAAAGGATAGTGTTGGTTCTTTGAAGGAAACTTTTATATAATTCCCCTAAACAAGAGAAATCAGCCTTGATTTTTTCTTATTTTGTTTCTAGACAGCTTGCCTTTATAATCTCCAAAGGGAAGTTGTTTTTTTGATATAATAAAACGTAAGAGAGGCGGGCAGCACATAACAGACGTAAAACTCTGATTTTGGTTTTTCATGAACCGTTTGCGATGGACAAAAAAGACATTGTCGATTGTTTAGAAAGGGGAGCGAAATGACACTTAAAGTGATTGCAACAGATATGGACGGTACTTTTTTGAAAGGTGACCGCTCTTATGATAAAGAACGCTTTACTAAGTTATTGGAACGCCTGGCTGAGCGTGATATCCGTTTTGTTGTGGCTAGTGGCAACCAGTACCGACAGCTAAGAGGTTTTTTCCCAGAATGTCACCAGAAGTTGACCTTTATCGGGGAAAATGGTGCTAACATTATTCATAGAGACATCCCCTTATTTGAAATGTTTCAGAGCAAGGAAGATCTTGAGGATATCATTGCTTTTATCGAAAAAGAGTTTCCCCATGCGATTATCTCCTTGTCAGGTCAGAAAAAATCTTATCTCAAGAAAAACCTTCCTAAGGATGTTTTTGATGCATTGAAACCGTATCTCATCAATTTAGAACAAGTAGCCAGTTTTTTGCCGCTTCCCAATGATTCTTTCTTCAAGATGACCTTAGACGTTCCTGAGGAGGAAACCTGGGAGATTATGGCAGCTCTTGAAAAACGAGACACAGGTAAGCGGATTGTTGGAACGACGAGCGGTTTTGGCTGTATTGATCTCATTTCTAAGGGAATTCATAAAGGATGGGCTCTCTCGAAGCTGCTTGATGAGTGGGGCTATACCAGCGATAATTTAATGGTTTTTGGTGATGGTGGAAATGATCTAGAGATGCTGAGCTTAGGTAACTATTCCTATGCTATGGCCAATGCGCCTCAATATGTCAAGGAGGCTGCGCGTTTTGAAGCAAAATCCAATGAAGAGGACGGCGTCCTAGAGGCGATTGAAGCTTATCTAGATGGGCATTGATGACTTAAACTAGGATCTAGGAAAGAGAGGATATCATGGCAGGTCAGAAAGAAGTGATTACCAAAGATTTAGAACGATACCAATTAGCGCGCCTGGAAGGTTTTAAGCAGGAGAATGAGAGATTTAAAAAGGGAGGGATTGTTTTTGCAGGAGATTCCATTGTGGAATTTTTTCCTCTTAAAAAATATTTAGGAAGAGAGAAGCAGTTGATAAATCGAGGGATTTCGGGAACGGATTCCAATTGGTTGCTAGCACACCTGGATGAGCAGATTCTTGCTTTGGATCCAGAAAAGATTTTCTTATTGATTGGCACCAATGATCTTGGTTTAGGCTACTCTGTTTCAGAAGTTTTCAACCGGATCGGTCAGCTTATTGGGCAGATTAGAAACAATTCGTTGACCGTTCGCATTTACCTGCTATCGGTTTTGCCAGTTAATGAAGATAATCGCTATGCCGATAAGGTTAAGATTCGCTCTAATCAGCTGATTAAATCCCTAAACGACAATTTAAAGGTTTTACCTGGAGCTGAGTTTATTGATCTCTTCCCCCATTTAGTAGATGAAGAGGGAAATCTAGCAACTTCTTTTACCACTGATGGGCTCCATTTGACTCCTGACGGCTATGCTAAGTTAGCTGAACTGCTTCACTGGGACTTATAGAGATGAAAAACAAAGGATAGTATCAGAATACCGTAAGATTTTACAAGAAGAATGGTTCTTATTATTTTACACTATAAGCAGTAATGTTAACTTGTTTATCTGTGTCATTTAAAAGAGAAAAGAGAACATGATGTCAAGAAAACTTTATATAATGCGTCATGGAGAGACGCTTTTCAATCAGCAAAAGAGAGTTCAGGGCTGGTCTGATTCCCCCTTGACAGAAGTAGGTATTCAGCAAGCAGAAGATGCTGGCCGATTTTTTAAAGAACGCCATATTTTCTTTGACAAGGCCTACTCCTCGACTCAGGAGAGAGCGACCGATACCTTGAAATTGGTTACGGATGCTCCCTACGAGCAGTTAAAGGGGCTTAAGGAAATGAATTTCGGTATTTTTGAAGCTCGAGAGGAAAATCTCCTGCCCAAGTTTCGTCCGGGTGCCAACTCTTTTGAGGACCTATTGGTTCCCTATGGTGGTGAAGATATTAATCAAGTTGGCCAGCGTGTCTATCAGACCATCCAGGAAGTGCTTGACAAAACAAAGGATGACTCGATGTTAATGGTCAGTCATGGGGCGGCGCTTTGGGGCTTAATCCTGCACCTGAAAATCACTCTGCCAGCTGACTTTCGTTTTTCTAATTGTGCTGTTTGTCAATTTGGGATTTCTCGCCAGGACTTAAGTTTGGAAGCTCTAATCAACCCTTTGACCAGAGAAGAAATCCTGTTATAGGAGGTTTTATGGTGAAAACACTTTATTTGATGCGTCATGGACGAACTCGTTTCAATGAGCAAAAGCGTATCCAAGGAGCCTGTGATTCCCCCTTAACAGACGAAGGGATTTCTCAGGCCAAAGCGGCGGCTGCCTATTTTGAAGCCCATCAGCTTGTTTTTGATGAGGTGTATTCATCGACTCAGGAGAGGGCCTGTGATACAGCGGAGCTAGCAAGCGGTCGAACAGATTATATTCGGCTGAAAGGATTGAAAGAGCAAGATTTCGGAGCCTTTGAAGGACAGCAGGAATACCTAAATCCCCCTCTCCAAGGTGATATTGGTTACGGTCATTATTTTGTCACTTACGGGGGAGAGTCTTATATGGATGTTCGCCTGCGAATGGATCAGACGATTAGAGGTGTGCTTGATCAAACAAAGGCGGAGACAATCTTAATGGTCAGTCATGGAGCTGCTATGGCACAATTTTCACGCCATGTCATAGAGAATTTCCCCAAAGTCCGCATGACGAACTGTGGGATTCTAAAGTTCAATTACGATGGTACCGATTTTGATCTGCTTGCTGTTATCGATCCCTTAAATCATAAAATCATTTATCAAAAGGAGTAAAAAATGAGTCAATTAAAAGCATTTCCAAAAGGATTTTTGTGGGGCGGTGCAACAGCTGCCAATCAATGCGAAGGGGCCTACGATGCCGACGGACGGGGTCTGGCTAACGTTGACGTTGTGCCCATCGGTGAGGATCGTGAAGCGATTATCACTGGTAAGAAAAAAATGTTTGATTTTGAAGAAGGGTATTTCTACCCTGCTAAAAAATCGATTGATATGTACCATCATTTCAAGGAAGATATTGCCCTTTTTGGCGAAATGGGTTTTAAAACCTATCGCCTCTCCATTGGATGGACGCGTATTTTCCCTAAAGGAGATGAGCTTGAACCCAATGAGGCTGGTCTGCAATTCTATGAAGACCTCTTTAAAGAATGCCATAAGCATGGGATAGAACCTCTGGTTACGATTACCCATTTTGATTGTCCGATGCATTTGATTAAAGAATACGGCGGCTGGCGCAATCGGAAAATGTTGGTATTTTACGAGCGTCTTTGCAGAACGTTATTCACCCGTTTCAAAGGTTTGGTCAAGTACTGGCTGACTTTTAATGAAATCAATATGATTCTGCATGCGCCATTCATGGGAGCAGGCCTCTACTTTGAGGCAGGTGAAAATCAAGATTTGGTCAAATACCAAGCAGCCCATCATGAATTAGTGGCCTCTGCCATTGCAACTAAGCTGGCCCATGAGATTGATCCTGAAAACAAGGTGGGCTGTATGCTGGCTGCTGGACAATACTATCCAAACACCTGTCATCCTCGTGATGTTTGGGAAGGTTTGCAAGAGGACCGCGAAAACTATTTCTTCATTGATGTCCAATCTCGTGGTGAGTATCCTAATTACGCCAAGAAGAAGTGGGAGAAATTAGGGCTTGAACTGGAAATGACAGAAGAAGACCTGACTCTTCTTAAAAAACATACCGTAGATTTTATTTCCTTCTCTTATTACTCTAGCCGAGTGGCTTCTGGTGAACCAGATGTTAAAGATAAGACCCAAGGTAATATCTTCGCCTCTATTAAAAACCCTTATTTGGACGCTTCTGAGTGGGGTTGGCAGATTGATCCTCTGGGCCTTCGTATTACTCTCAATACCATTTGGGATCGTTACCAGAAACCTATGTTTATCGTCGAAAATGGTTTGGGCGCTGTAGATCAACCAGATGAGAATGGCTATGTGGAAGATGATTATCGAATTGACTATCTGAGAGAACATATCAAAGCCATGAATGATGCCATCAATATTGACGGTGTCGACTTGATGGGCTATACGACCTGGGGCTGTATTGATTTAGTATCAGCAGGTACCGGGGAGATGAAGAAGCGCTACGGATTTATCTATGTGGATCGTGATAATCAAGGAAATGGAACACTTAGACGTTCCAAGAAGAAATCCTTTGACTGGTATAAACGTGTGATTGCCAGCAACGGAACAGAACTTTAGTAGAAAAACCAATTCGTTAGAATTGGTTTTTTTAGGCATTTCAGTTTCTAAAAGCCTCTTTTTTAGTGTATAATAGAGCTTTGAAGGAGATCTCATGAAACTCAATAAGCAATATATTATCTATCCTGTCCTTATTTTTGCCTTGTGTCTGGCCATTCAGAAAAACTGGTCCGCTGCCAGTCAGCTAGTATCAACGGTATTGACCGCTTCAAAGCCTTTTCTGATGGGGGCTGCCCTTGCCTATATCATTAATATTGTCATGGGAGCTTACGAGACTCTCTATACGAAATTGGTAAAAATACCCCAGCTTTTAAAAATCAAGCGCCCTCTGTCTATGATTTTAGCCTATGCAACCTTTGGCGCTGTTCTAGTCTTGATTTTTAATATTGTATTGCCAGACCTAATCGCCAGTTTAAAATCGCTTTTATCAATCAATCCGAATGATATCAAGAAAGTTATCAGTCAGCTTCAGCATAATAAACTCATTTCAAAATGGCTGGCTCAAATCGGTTCTGAAGCAGAAATAAGCAACCTTATTTCAAAATATAGTCAGCAGATTCTAAGTCAAGTGTTATCGGTCTTCAATAATCTCTTGCTTTCGGTAACCTCCATTGCCTCAGCGGTAGTGTCAGTATTTGTCAGCCTGATTTTTTCAATTTATGTCTTAGTCAGCAAAGAAAAATTGGGTGCCCAGTTCAAGACACTTGTAGACACCTATCTATCGCCATTTGCTCATAACATTCATTATGTCCAGGCGATTTTGCATGAACGTTTTCACGGTTTCTTTGTCGGACAGACGATTGAGGCCATCATTTTAGGAAGTTTATCTGCCATAGGAATGACACTTTTGGGACTTCCTTATGCAGCCACTATCGGCGTTCTAATTGCCTTTACAGCCCTAATTCCAGTTGTAGGTGCCTATATCGGTGTCACTATTGGGGCCATTCTGATTTTGACCCAGTCTTTATCGCAGGCTCTGATTTTTGTCATCTTTTTGGTTGTCTTACAACAATTTGAAGGGAATCTCATCTATCCACGAGTAGTTGGTGGTTCTATTGGCTTGCCATCCATGTGGGTCCTTTTGGTGATTACCATCGGGGCTTCTCTGGGAGGAGTGCTGGGAATGCTGATTGCGGTACCTCTATCGGCCAGTCTTTACCAAATGCTAAAAGATCATGTTCGTAAAAAACAAAGTCAAAAACAAGGCTCTTAGCCTTGTTTTTTAGTTTAAATCCTCTTTAAATACGAATAAGTGGAGTGGAGGTGGTTTATGTATACAATCAATTTTAGCCAAGAGGCTCTTCTACCGCGTGAGCGCCTAGTCAGCCAAGGGGCTGAAAAACTCAGTAATCAGGAGCTATTGGCCATCCTTTTACGAACAGGTACCAAAAAGGAAAATGTTCTGAAACTCGCCCAATCTATCTTAGGTACCCTGGATAACATCGCCGACTTGCGTCAGCTTTCTTTGTCAGAGCTACAAAAGATTAGGGGGATTGGGAAGGTGAAATCCATTGAAATCAAGGCGATGTTGGAATTAGCCAGACGCATCAATCAGGCAGAGTATATTAAGCAGGAGAGGATCCTAAGCAGTGAGCGTTTAGCCAGAATGATGATGGCTGAGCTTTCTGAGAAGAAACAGGAGCACCTTGTTGCGATTTACTTGGATACACAAAACCGTATTATTAGAAAGCAAACCATCTTCATCGGCAGTGTCAGGAGATCGGTAGCAGAACCAAGGGAGATTTTACACTATGCGTGTAAGTATATGGCAACCTCCCTGATTGTTGTGCATAATCATCCATCTGGAACAAGCCATCCAAGCCCTAATGACTTGCACTTTACGGAAAAAATAAAACGATCATGTGATGACCTTGGTATTGTTTTCTTGGATCACATCATCGTTGGTAAAAAAGAGTATTATAGTTTTCGCGAGGAGACGGATTTGCTTTAAAAGTCATTGACGATGTAGTCAAAGAGTTTTTGATCTTCTGGCCGTTTCTCTCGAAGAAGTTCAGGATGCCATTGAACGCCGAGGTAGCGGAGGTCTTTCTTTACGGAAAGAACCGCTTCAATAGTATCATCACGAGGATCTCTTGCAATAATTTCAAGACCATCTGCAAGGCGTTTAATACTTTGGTGGTGGAAAGAGTTAATCTTAGTGGCAGTACCGTAAATACCTGCCAAATCAGTCCCAGGAGTAATAACCATATCTTGACTTAGATAATCGGTTGGAGCATCCTGCCAATGATTCTCAATATCTTGATTTAGGCTGCCTCCCAGAGCAATATTCATCAGTTGTGTCCCGCGACAAACGGAAAAAATGGGTTTGTTTTGTTTAATGGCTTCCTCAACAAGGGCAAACTCAAACAGGTCGCGTTCTAAGAAGAAATCATCGTCAGAAGTATCCTTTTCTTCGCCATAGAAGACAGGATCCACATTTTGACCGCCAGTTAAAATAAGTTTATCAATCATGCCGACATAACTGGCGACAACTTGTGTATCAGAACTAACTGGAATAATCAATGGAAGCCCTCCGGCTTCCTGGACGCCTTTGACATAGCCGGTTGGTGTATAGGACCATAAAATATCTGGAAATTTAGCGTGTGGCCTTTCGTTTCCCGAAATTCCTATCACAGGTTTTGCCATAAGGTCTCCTTTTATTTTTTCTCTTGATTCATAAAGTAAAGCAGAGTTTGCAGTTCACTGGTTAAATCAACGTATTGAGCAACGATGCCTTTAGGGAGGGACAGATGTCTAGGTGAAAAACTCAAAATGCCTTTGATACCAGCCTCTACCAGACGATCTGTCACTTCCTGAGCAGCGTTACTGGGAACAGTTAAAATAGCCGTTTGGATATCAGTCCCTTGGATTTTAGCTTTAATGTCAGAAATGCCATAAACTGGAATACCGTCTACCGTTTTGCTGCCGACCAACTCATTGTCATCCGTATCGAAAGCCATGGCAATCCGCATTTTATTCCGTTCGTGAAAACGATAATGCAAGAGGGCACGTCCGATATTTCCCACACCGACAAGCAGCACATTTGTTGTTGACGTATCATTTAGAATATCTGCAAAGAAGTTCATCAGCTTATTGACATCATAACCAAAGCCACGTCGTCCAAGTTCTCCAAAATAGGAGAAGTCCCTGCGAACTGTTGCGGAGTCAATCCCAATCGCATCTGCAATTTGTTTAGAACTGGCTTTTTCAATTTTTTCAGCATTAAAACGTTTGAATATGCGATAGTAGAGAGACAGCCGTTTTGCTGTCGCTTTTGGAATAGATTTATTTAGTGAAGCCATACTTTTCTCCTTCAGTGTCTAGATACTATTGTAAGAAAAGTTTGTGAAAAAAGCAACAACTTTTGCTTGGAAGTTCTTTAAACTAAAAACACTGCTCTCTGATAAAACACTTTGTCAGAGAACAGTATTTTCTATGCCTTTACATTATCCGATTTTTCAAAAATGTCACGTTCTACGAGACTATCCATGAGGAAGTAAAATTTTTCCTGCAGGATTTGGTGTTCCTCTTTGTTGAAAATATTGACAGGGCGAAGACCGGACAGATCTGTAATACTAAGTTTAAAACCAGTCAGTTCTTTGTTGATAATGATTTTTAGAGGAAAACCATTCCCGCTGTTTGGAACTTTTTCCAGAAGACGGTTAAGTTCATAATTGCCAAGCCGATTTTGGTTAAAGGTTGTATCACGCAGTGTGTATTTTTTAATTTTGGGGCTGATGGCATAGCTGTATTTGCAATCTGGGAGTGTGATTTTTGTTTCAAAAGCCATTTTTAATGTCCTACAATTTCTATTAGTTTTTTGCTTAGAAGAGTGACCTCTTCGATAGTATTATTTTCAGAGAAGCTGATTCGGATGGATTCCTTTAGGCGGTGGGAGTCCTGTCCGAAGGTTGCTTCTAAGACGTGGCTGGGAGCAACTGTCCCTGCTGTACAGGCAGACCCCGTTGAGACGGCAAAGCCTGCTAAATCAAGCTGTGTCAAGAGGGTCTCTTTATTTCGCTTGGGAAATCCCAAGTTGACAACATAAGGGAAGGCAGAAGGAGCAGAGTTTAAGTAAAAGTCGCAATCCTTAAGACCGTCTAGCAAAGTTTTCCGAAGCCTGTCTACATGCTCCAGGTTCTCCTTTTGCCGCTCCTGGCTGTCAATCAGTGCCTGACCGAGTCCAACGATACCTGTTAAATTTTCTGTGCTAGCCCGCCTCTTGTCTTCTTGTTCACCACCGTGCAACAGCGAATCAAAATGCAGGGATTCCGCGAAGAGAAATCCGATACCTTTGGGGCCGTGAAATTTATGGGCAGATCCAGATAGAAAATCGATATTCAGTTCTTTTGGATGAACAGGGATTTTCCCCAAGGCTTGCACGGCATCTACGTGAAGTACTGCTTGATGCTGTGCCACGATTTGACCGATTTCTTTTATAGGAAGAAGATCACCTGTCTCATTATTGGCATACATGACAGAGACTAAAATGGTATCTTCTCGGAGAGCATCTTGGATTTGTTTAGCAGTGATCCGGCCATTGACTGGTTTCAGGTAGGTAACATCAAAGCCAAATCTTTCTTCCAGATAGGACATGGTATGTAAGACGGAATGGTGCTCAATAGCAGTGGTAATCAGATGGTTCCCTTTAGACTGATTCGCCAGGGCATAACCCTTGATGGCTGTGTTATTGCTCTCTGTGCCACCGGAGGTAAAGATAATTTCTCTGCTGTTGACGTGTAAGATGTCAGCTACTTTTTGACGAGCCTCTCGGAGCAGCTTGCTGGCTTCTCGGCCATAAGCATGAGTACTGGAGGGATTGCCAAAAGTAGAGGTCATGACATCAGTCATGGCCTCAATAACGGTTGGTGATAAAGCTGTCGTTGCTGCATTATCAAAATAAATCAAATTATAAGCCTCTAATTTTCCTTGTGGTTGTAAGCGAAGAGAGGACTGATGGGACGTTTTTCGTGAATACGAATAATGGCATCAGCAATCAATTCACTTGCTGAAATGTAATGGAGCATTTGCGGGAGTTTTTCTTTTGTCAGCACAGAATCTGTAATCAAAATTTCTTTAATCGGTGCTGTTTCCAAAATATCAGCAGCACCTCCAGCAAAGAGACCATGACTGGCAACGGCGTAAATTTCAGTAGCTCCCTCGCGTTCTAAAATCTTAGCCCCTTCTGCAAATGTTTTTCCGGTATTTAAAATGTCATCAATCAAAATGGCTTTTTTGCCTTCAACATCTCCGATGATGTAGCCTTCTTCTCTGCTGGAGTCGTCCTGCTGGGCATAGTCAATAATGGCAATAGGGGCATCTAAGTACTCGGCCAGGCTACGGGCACGTTTAATGCCTGAATTCTTAGGACTGACAACGACAACATCATCACCCGTCAGTCCTTTGGCGATGTAATGTTTGGCAAAGAGTGGAACCGTGAAGAGGTTATCTACTGGAATGTCAAAGAAACCTTGGACCTGAACGGTATGTAAATCAAGTGTCAGGACGCGGTCAACACCTGCCTTGACCAGCATATTAGCGACCAGTTTAGCTGTAATAGGCTCACGTGCTGCTGCAATTCGGTCCTGACGTGAATAACCAAAGTAGGGAATAACAACATTAACGCTTCGGGCACTTGCACGTTTACAAGCATCAACCATAATCAGAAGCTCCCAAAGATGGTCATTTACCGGAAAGTTTGTAGACTGAATGATATAAATATCTCTGCCACGGACACTCTCCTCTATGTTAATCATAATTTCACCATCTGAGAATTGACGCGAAGAAAGTTTACCTAGGGGAATACCTGCGGTTTTAGCAATTTTCTCGGCAATTTCTGTGTTGGAGGTCAGAGAAAATAATTTTATTTGTTTGTCAGGGTAGGTATCTAACATGCTTGACAAGTGCTCCTTTTGTATTAGTCTGACATCATTTTATCAAAAATATAAGTTTTTTTCATCTTTTATCATAAAAAAGAGAGGCAAAAGACTTGCCTTTTCCTTTTTTATTTAGTATCATTCTAATTAAGAAAAATAATTTAGAATAGTTCTAAATAAAAGAGGATTATATGACTAATTTTAAAAAATTTGTATTGACCTTATCAATTGGTTTCATTGCTTTAATGAGTGAATTTGTCTTTCATCAGCCAAGACTCAGTTTCTTGGTCGTAGCCCTAGCTGGGGGTGTTGTAACCTTCAGTATGCTACTGGGGATGATCGAAACGATTAAAGAAGGAAAGTACGGAGTAGACATTCTTGCAGTCACAGCTATTGTAGCGACCTTGGCTGTTGGTGATTACTGGGCCAGCCTGATGATCTTAATCATGCTGACAGGCGGAGACAGTCTGGAAGATTTTGCCAGTCGTCAGGCCAGTAAGGAATTAAGGAGTCTTCTTGATAATTCTCCTCAAATTGCGCACCGAATAACGGAAGCAGGAATGGAAGATATCAAGGTTGATCAAGCTGAGATTGGAGATCTTATCTTAGTCAAACCAGGAGAAACAGTACCGGTTGATGGCGACATTGTTAAGGGAATCTCCAGCTTTGACGAATCGTCCCTGACAGGTGAATCTGTTCCGGTTGAAAAAACAGTCGGCGATGAGGTTTTATCAGGATCTGTCAATGGCGATCAGTCTATTCAATTTAAAGTTAGCAAATTAGCTAAGGACAGTCAGTATCAGCTTTTGGTGAAACTGGTTAAACAGTCCGAGGAAGAACCAGCCCAGTTCGTTCGTATGGCTGACCGATATGCTGTTCCCTTTACAATTGCGGCTTATGTAATTGGTGGCTTAGCATGGTTCTTTACCAAAGATCCTGTACGCTTTGCACAGGTTTTGGTCGTTGCTTCGCCCTGTCCCTTAATTTTGGCAGCCCCAGTTGCCTTGGTAGCGGGAATGAGTCGTTCCAGTAAGAACGGGATTGTCGTTAAGACAGGGACAACCTTTGAAAAATTAGAAAAAGCCAAATCCATTGCTTTTGATAAAACAGGTACCATTACTCAAGGGAAGTTGCATGTTGATCAAGTCGTTCCTTATGGCGATATCAGCAGAGAAGAATTTTTAGCCTTAGCTGCCAGTTTAGAACAGGAATCTTCTCATATCCTTGCCCGTTCCTTAGTCGCGTATGCGAAAGAGGAGCAAATTAGCCTAAGGGAAGTTGACCAAGCGAAAGAAATAACTGCCCAGGGAATTGAAGGATTGGTCGGCGGACGCCACATTTATGCTGGGAAAGCAAGAGAAGACCTACACATTCCAGAAGGGTATGTTTCTCAGCAAACATCGGTTTATGTCAGCGCAGATGGTGATTTTATCGGCTATATTTCTTTTAAGGATACGGTTCGTGATGAGGCCCCTGCGACAGTGGCTGAACTGAGAAAACTTGGTCTGGAACATATTGTCATGCTGACAGGGGATAAGGCCTCCATTGCTGAAGAAGTTGCCGCAGAGGTAGGGATTAAAGAAGTGGTGGCAGACTGTCTGCCACAAGATAAAATCAATCGCCTAAAAGAAACTGCGAGTCAAGAGCGGCCGATTATCATGGTTGGAGATGGTGTTAATGATGCCCCGGCTCTTGTGACAGCTGATGTTGGGATAGCTATGGGGGCACACGGTTCAACAACAGCAAGTGAAAGTGCCGATGCTGTTATCTTGAAAGACGATTTGAGTAAAGTCGCTATGGCTGTTAAAATTTCCAAAGATACGATGACAGTTGCTAGAGAGTCTGTCTTAATCGGTCTCTTCATCTGTTTATTCTTAATGCTGGTTGCAAGTACGGGCATTATTCCGACTTTGATTGGGGCTATGTTGCAAGAAGTTGTTGATACAGTCTCTATTCTTTCAGCCTTGCGGGCACGAAGCAATCGACCTTAAAAAACGTTTAATAACTCAAAATAAAGAGGCGGGAACTGTTATTCCTGCCTCTTATTCTTATTTTGCTAAAGTAGCGCTAAAGCGAGCAACTTTACTTTTAGCATATTTAAATTTGATTTGATTGGCCTGTAAAAAGGCTTCAAAATCAGCCTTACCTTTCTGAGCCTCTGTTACCTCAAGTTCCAATTCGTAGTCTTTCCTGCCAGCGTATGTATTGCAGTCAAGTGCCATTAGTCCGATTTTGGTCGGAATTTCTCGACGAACGGTTGTTAAATGGCCTAAAAGATTCAGATTTTCAATAGGAATGTGCTGAGAAATGATGCTTTTAATCTCTCCATCGGGAAATTGGAGGCTATCAATAGTGCTTGCAGCTGTTCCCAAAGAAAGTGCTTGGTTATACTCCAGATTTCCGACATCTTGAGGAATTTTTAAAGTCAGTTCAGCCCGATCAGAATAGGTTCGGATGCGTAGAGACATTTTATGGCCTTTTAAAGCAAAGTCTTCAGTATCAAAATAATAATTGGTCTGGCTGACAGGCTCAACATGAAGCAGCTGTTTTTCTATTTTTTGAAACTCTTCTTGACTTAAAAGAGTCTTGTATTCAATTTCATGGTGGGTCATTCTTGTTTTCCTTTGACAGGCTTAATGTGTTATAATAATGAAGTTAGTAATATTCTATAAAAAAGTCAGGCATTTGACAAGAAAGGCGTGTATCGTGGCAATAGATTGGGAAGAATTTCTTGATCCTTATATCCAAACGGTTGGCGAACTAAAGATTAAATTTAGAGGTATCCGGAAACAATTTCGAAAGCAAAAGCGACACTCTCCTATTGAGTTTGTGACTGGGCGGGTTAAGCCTGTTGAAAGCATCAAAGAAAAAATGCTGCTGCGTTCTATTGACGAAGAGCATCTTGCACAGGATATGCAGGATATTGCCGGGATTCGGATTATGGTTCAGTTTGTTGATGATGTGGACGAGGTCCTAGAGCTTTTGCGGCAGCGCAAGGATATGCAGGTGGTGCAGGAACGCGACTATATTCACAACATGAAAAGCAGCGGTTACCGTTCTTATCACGTGATTGTTGAGTATCCAGTGGATACGATTGATGGTCAAAAAAGAGTTTTGGCAGAGATACAAATCAGAACCCTAGCTATGAATTTTTGGGCAACGATTGAGCATTCTTTAAATTATAAGTATCATGGTGATTTTCCCGAAGAAATCAAGCAACGCTTGGAAATTACAGCTAAGATTGCTTATCAGCTGGACGAGGAGATGCGGCAAATTCGTGATGACATCAAAGAAGCGCAGATTTTATTTGATGTGGAGAAAAGAAAGTTAAATGATGGTGTAGGAAATAGCGATGACACAGATGAATTTTACCGATAAGACCAAGGTTGCCATTATTGCCAACGGGAAATATCAAAGTAAGCGGGTCGCAGCTAAACTATTTGCTGTTTTACGTGACGATGACGCTTTTTACCTGACGAAAAAAAATCCAGATATTGTCATTACTATCGGCGGAGACGGGATGCTATTGTCTGCTTTCCATATGTATGATAAATACTTGGACAGTGTTCGTTTTGTTGGTGTCCATACAGGGCATCTCGGTTTTTACACGGACTATCGTGATTTTGAGGTAGATGAGCTCCTGAACATTTTGAGATCTGACAAAGGGGAGAAGATTGCCTATCCGATTCTAAAAGTGACAACAACATTGGAGGATGGCCGTCAGTTCACTTCCAAGGCTCTAAATGAAGCAACTATTAAACGTATTGAAAAAACCATGGTTGCAGATGTTGTCATTAACAAGGTTCAGTTTGAACGTTTTCGCGGGGATGGTATCTCCGTATCAACGCCAACAGGAAGTACGGCTTATAATAAGTCCTTAGGTGGTGCTATTCTGCACCCAACCATTGAGGCCCTCCAGCTGACTGAAATTTCCAGTCTAAATAACCGTGTCTTCAGAACGATTGGCAGCTCAATCATTATTCCTAAAAAAGATAAGATTGAGATTATTCCTAAACGTCAGGGCACCTATTTTCTGTCTGTTGACAATAAAACTTATACCCACCGTAATGTGGCCAAGATTGAATATGAAATTGACAAAAAGAAGATTAATTTCGTAGCGACCCCCAGTCATACAAGTTTTTGGGCGCGGGTCAAGGATGCCTTTATCGGAGAATTTGACTCATGAGATTTGATTTTCTTGCAGATAGAGAAGTCAAGGTCAAGACGCTTTTGAAAAGCCATGATGTCTCCAAGGCCTTGCTTGCTAAGGTCAAGTTTAAAGGTGGGAAAATTCTTGTTAATGGGAAAGAGGAAAATGCTGTTTATCTTTTAAATGCTGGCGATCAAGTCAGCATTGATATTCCGCCTGAATTACCGCATGAAAGTTTAAGACCAGTTGATCATCCTCTGGCTATTGTCTATGAAGATGATCATTTTTTAGTTCTTGATAAACCTGCTGGTTTTGCCAGCATTCCCAGTATTCTCCATTCCAATACCATGGCTAATTTCGTCAAACATTACTATGTGGCAAACCATTACCCTAATCAGCAGATTCATATTGTTACTAGACTTGATAAGGATACCAGCGGTCTAATGCTCTTTGCAAAGCATGGGTATGCCCACGCTCGCTTAGACAAGCAGCTGCAGGCTAAAACCCTTGAGAAACGCTATTATGCTTTAGTCGCCGGTCAGGGAAATTTGCCAGAAAAAGGGGATATTATCGCCCCCATAGCTCGTGATGACCAGAGTATCATTACGCGCCGTGTTCATCCATCAGGAAAGTACGCTCATACCTCTTATCAGGTAATCGCACAGTATGGCGAGGTTAGGTTGGTCGATATTAAACTCCATACCGGAAGGACCCATCAGATTCGTGTCCATTTTGCCCATATCGGTTTTCCTCTTCTGGGAGATGACCTATACGGAGGAAGCATGACATACGGCATCAGCCGGCAGGCTCTGCATTGTCATTCTTTGAAGTTTTTTAATCCGTTTTCAAAAGAACACAGAGAGTACACAAGTTCCTTGACAGATGACTTTGAGAGCGTTATCATAGGATTATCACAAAATTAGATAGAAGGTTTTTAAATGGGAATCAGATCGTTATTCGGTAGTTTGAGAGAAAAAATTGTTGGCAAAAACATCAAAATTGTTTTTCCGGAAGGTAATGACGAACGTGTTGTTCGTGCGGCGGCCCGTCTTAAATTCGAAGGGCTGGTAGAGCCAATTATTCTAGGGAATCCTGATGATGTTCGCAAATTACTCTCTGAGTTAGGTTTTGCTGATCCCCACTATACCATTATCAACCCCGATGATTATGCTGAATTCGAGGAAATGAAACAAGCATTTGTGGATATTCGAAAGGGCAAAGCGAGCATCGAAGATGCTGATAAGATTTTACGTGACGTCAATTACTTTGGTGTGATGTTGGTGAAGCTAGGTCTGGCAGATGGTATGGTATCTGGCGCTATCCACTCAACAGCTGACACCGTTCGTCCAGCCTTGCAGATTATCAAGACGAAACCAGGTATTTCAAGGACATCAGGTGTCTTCCTGATGAATCGTGAAAATACAGAAGAGCGTCTGATTTTTGCGGACTGTGCCATCAATATTGATCCAAATGCTCAGGAACTTGCCGAAATTGCTGTTAATACAGCAGAAACAGCTCATATTTTTGATATCGACCCTAAAATTGCTCTCCTCAGCTTTTCTACTAAGGGAAGTGCTAAATCCCCTCAGGTGGACAAGGTTCAAGAAGCGACAAGAATCGCTCAGGAACTTCACCCAGAATTGGCCTTAGACGGAGAATTGCAGTTTGACGCTGCCTTTGTTCCCAATACTGCCAAAATTAAGGCACCTGACAGCCAAGTTGCTGGTCAGGCCAATGTCTTTATCTTCCCGGATCTTCAATCAGGCAATATCGGTTACAAAATCGCCCAACGTTTGGGAATGTTTGATGCCATTGGCCCTATTTTGCAGGGGTTAAATATGCCAGTGAATGACCTATCACGCGGGTCAAGTGCTGAAGATATCTACAAACTTGCGATTATTACAGCTGCTCAGGCCGTAGACAATCAATAATAAAAACACCCTGACCAATCTTGTAAAGAGGAATGGTCAAGGTGTTTTTTTGGGTTAAGGAAGTTTTTTCCAGAAGTTTTGAGAAATGATGACTTGAATGATGGCTATCACAGCTAGTATAACAGCAACTAAGATAAGGCTGACAAGGATAGCTGAGCTATGAAGAGCCAGAATTATGCTAAAGACCGTCAAGGCGACGCCAAAAACAAAAATACCTATAAAAAGGATAAAGCTGAACCATTGACCAATACCTCTAGAAAACAGCTGAGTGATGTTTTGCCAGGTTAGGTTAAGCAGGCGATAATCTCGCCAGTACATCAATTGCCCAAGGCATGCTGCGGCGATACCAGCTCCGAGTAAAAAACTTAGAACTAGAACCATATTTGCTTTTAGAAAGAACAGTCCGGCAAATAGGTAAATGGCAAGGGGCAGAGCTAATTGAGCGACTAAAAGGATTAGAAATTTCCCGACTAAAAATTTTTTAAAGGAAATCGGCAAGGTCTTTAAAAAGTTGTAATTCTCTTTTTCCAAAGAAATGGCAACAGCTAAGAAACTGGTTGGTGTTGCCAGCATACTCCCGACAAGAGTACCAATGAGGAAGGCAATTCCAAAGAAATCAGGTGTTACAAGGGATAGACCTAAGCGACTATTTGTCAAAGCAGGCCCCATAAAGGCAAAAACTAGGATAATCGGCATGAGGTAGGTCTGAATAATCAAGGTACCATCCTTAATAGTGGACAGATGATGCCTTCTGAGAGTCTTAGTCAAGCTCTCGGGCTTACTGTTTCGCTGAATGACCCGTTTGATTGGCTTTGCAGCTTCCATAGATAGAAAATGTTTAAAATAATTAGTGATGACAAGCTGTCTAATCAGAAAAAGCAGTGCTCCCAAGCCCAAGAGACCTAGCCAGTAGTTCAACAGACTATTTATTGAGAAAGGATTAATAAGGACTTC
Source organism: Streptococcus ferus DSM 20646 (assembly GCF_000372425.1). Classification (GTDB taxonomy): domain Bacteria; phylum Bacillota; class Bacilli; order Lactobacillales; family Streptococcaceae; genus Streptococcus; species Streptococcus ferus. The sequence goes on along the minus strand of NZ_AQVD01000001.1, from coordinate 501,155 downwards.
CAAAAATCCTCTAAAATAAGGGATGAGAGGCATTTGAACAGTTGTCGTCAAGGTCATATCTCGGCTGTTGCTCTGAGATGACAAATAAAAGATTGTGCCAACAGCCAAGAGCGTTGATAGAACCATTAAACTAGTGGAAATCATTTTTTTATGAGGACTTTTCATCAGCATCTGCCCTGTGAAATAGACTAGGAAAATGCTGATTGCATTGGTGAAAAGAACTAGGATTAGAAAGTTAATAAGCGTCCAAATCACCGCTAAAAAAGGGTTGGTCATCTGTAGGTAAGCGATGAGAAAAAGGGCAAAAATAGGCATCAGGAATGGAAGACTGCCGCCTTGTGATGAGAGGATTTTAGCGAGATAAACTTCACTTTCTTTAACAGGGATAGGCAGATAAAGTTTTGTGTCATTACTGTCATAAAAAACGGAGAATAAGGTTGTAAAGCCTGAAACAATCGCTATCAAAGCAAACATGCCCACTTGGAAAGAGAAGTAGCCCTGTGACTGACGGTAGTCAATATTAACAAACATATAGGCATAGATGAAAATGAAAAAGATAATCATAAGAATCTGCTGCCGAAGGATTGACCTGTAAGCTGAGAAGTTCTTCTTGGGATTCTTAGCCTGTTTCTTTTGGATGTTTGTCAAGGCTTGAGGATTGGAATAAAGAATGTTGATCTTGACTAATTCCCATACATTGTTGAGATTCATAGATCATCACCTGCCTTTGGTTCCTCTTTGCGCCCCGCTAATTCGAGATAGATGCTTTCAAGGTCCTTGTCAGGATAATGCGTTTTCAGTTCTTCCAGACTTCCAACAAAAATAAGTTCTCCTTGGCGCAAAATACCGATACGGTCGCAGAGTTGTTCCGCAACAGACAAGACATGGGTAGAGAATAAGACCGTGTTGCCAGCTTGCGCATGTTGACGCATCATTTCTTTCAAATCAAAAGATGCCTGCGGATCAAGCCCTGTCAGTGGCTCATCCAGAACCCAGATGTCGGGATTAGGGATAAGCGCACCAATGATAATTGTTTTTTGACGCATCCCATGAGAAAAGCTGTCAATGGTTTCAAACTGTCGCTCAGCAATGTCAAAAAGACGAGCGAGATAGTCTATTCTCGTATCGCGTTCTGCATCATCAACGCCATAAATTTTGGCTAGAAAATTCCAATACTCTCTAGCAGTCAGGTTCAAAAAAATATCGGGTGAATCAGGGACATAGGCAATTCTTTTTTTAATCTCATCACGATGTTCTGCCAAAGACAGTTGATCCACTAGGATATTACCAGAACTTGCTTCGATGATTGAGGTTAAGAGGCTGATGGTTGTTGTCTTACCTGCGCCATTATGGCCGATCAGGCCGAAAATCTCGCCATTTTCAATCGTCAGATTAAGGTCGTTCAAGGCCGCTTTTGCGTCATAATATTTGGAAATATGTTCAAATCTAATCATAAAATCTCCTCCTTGGCCCCTATTATAGTATATTAGTGGTACAATGTAAATTAAGATAAGGTTTACAAGGAATAATTGTTACATAATTATATTTATGTAAAACACCTTTTAAAAGAAGAAAAGGAGACGTTTATGTCAGAAGTGATTTTAGTGACAGGAGCATCTGCCGGATTTGGGGAGGCGATTGCCAGACTTTTCGTCAGTAAGGGCTATCGCGTCATTGGGGCAGCCAGACGCCAAGATAAGCTAAGAGACTTAGCTCATGAATTAGGGGAGAGGTTTTACCCTCTGCAGATGGATGTGTCCGATAAGGACTCCGTAGACAAGGCTCTTGCTCTCTTACCAAAGGACTGGTCCAAGATTTCGCTTTTAGTCAATAATGCTGGTCTTGCTCTGGGACTTGATAAGGCCTATGAAGCTGATTTTAAGGATTGGGAGACCATGATTATGACTAATGTTATGGGGCTCAGTTATTTAACGAGAAAATTATTGCCCCAAATGGTGGCCGCAAAAGAAGGTTATATCATTAATATTGGTTCTACCGCAGGAAGCTATCCCTATCCCGGTGGGAATGTTTATGGCGCGACTAAGGCTTTTGTCAAGCAGTTCAGTCTTAATTTACGAGCGGATTTGGCTGGCAGTCACGTCCGTGTCTCAACTATTGAACCTGGTCTCTGTGGTGGAACCGAATTTTCAAAAGTTCGTTTTAAAGGGGACGCTGACAGAGCCAAGCAGGTGTATGAAGGAGTCAGCAGCCTTCAGCCGGAAGATATTGCTAATGCTGTTTTATGGCTTTTTCAGCAGCCAAAACATGTCAATGTTAACCGTTTAGAACTCATGCCGGTCTCTCAAAGTTTTGGTCCTTGGCATTTGGCAGAAGACTAGAAAGGACTCTCATGACGCCTCTGAATCTCCTTTTTACACTGGATGATCGCTATGTTGACCATCTGAAAACGGTGCTTATATCACTTTTCAATAATTCTGAAAAAGCCGATTACCAGGTCTATCTGTTGCAAAAAGAAGCCTTAGAGGCTAATGAGGCCTTAGGAGCCTTTTGTCAGCAACTTGGCATGACCTATCACCCGATCATTATTGGAGAAAATGCTTTTGAGAAAGCGCCTGTCAGCAATCGCTACCCAGAAACTATTTATTATCGTCTTTTGGCACAAAAGTATCTCCCTGAAAACCTAGATAGGATTCTATACTTAGATGTTGATTTATTATGCATCAATAATATCTTACCGCTTTACAACATGGAAATGGGGAATCACCTCTATGCAGCAGCCAGTCATGTCAATGATTCCTCTGTCGCTGATTTGGTTAATAAGTTACGGCTGCATAATTTTGAAGCAGAAAGTTATTTTAATACTGGTGTTCTTCTGATTAACCTTGAGGCCTGTCGTCGAGTGGTTGATGAAGAGGCTATTCTCGATTATATCAACCAAAATGCCCAAACTTTAATTTTGCCAGACCAAGATGTGCTGAATGCCCTCTATGGGCATCGAACCATTCTGCTGCCGGATCAGATTTATAATTTTGATACGCGCTACAGTGTCCTCTATAAGGCTAGAGGACGGGGAGACTGGGATCTGGATTGGGTGATGGCGAATACTGTTTTTCTGCATTTTTGCGGTAAAGACAAACCTTGGAATCCAGCTTACAAAGGCCGCTACGCTGCTCTTTATAAACACTACCAGCACAAGGCAGCAGTGATCGAAAAAGACCAGACATAAGCTGGTCTTTTTAGTCGTCTAACAAGTTATTTTTAATGGAAGCACCGGAGGTGACATCGGACCAGCCTACGATAGCCTGGCCGCTATTTTCGAGATAGGAGTTTAGAAGCGGTCTGATATCCTGAACCTGTTGCAGGATGCCTCGAGGGGCTCCTTTAGCATCGTAAAGCATCTCGTAGGTCTGCATTAAGATTTGATCAAAGGAATCATTAGGAATTTGAAAGTGCAGAGTGTGGGTTGAGGACTGCTCTAAGTCAGCGATTAGCCAGTCCTCAATGTCTTGGGCTTCAGACCCAAAAGCGGCAAAGCCTGTATCTGACTTCAAATTGTCATAAAGAACCTGTCCTTTAATATCACAATAGGAAAAATGAAAAGGCAGGTCGTCCAAAGGGGAGTATTGGATGGTACTGTAAAAATGCAGCAGTTTTTTCTGTAAGGCTAAGAGCGCGAGGGGATCTTCCCAGATCGTCTCCAGATGAAAGTCTGTTAATGAGCAAACAGGCAGAGGGTAGGGTTCATTGGTTAGCGATAGGATTCCTTGGTAGTCAGACCAGCTGACTTCTTTGGTCTTCTCAAGGACAACTATTTGAAAAAGGTCATCAAAGTGTTGAGCCACTTGTTGGAAAAAGTGGATTTCATCTGGATGATCGGCCTGATAGAGGCACAAGAGGTTGGGTTTCAGTTTCATCATGTCTTTATCATACCCATTTGGAAGCTGAGAAGCAATTCTTTTGCTTCTATTATTCATAGGATAGTATCACTTTTTAAGCCTATCTTACTATTTTTCCACTTTTAGCTTTAGTATAATGGATATGAAAATGGAGGATTTGTTCATGCGAAAACTGATTTTTTTAGATGTTGATGGGACCTTGGTCGATTATGAAAACCGAATTCCTCAGTCTGCCCGTGAAGCCATCCAAAAAGCGCGAGCCAATGGTCATCTCGTTTTTGTCTGTACGGGGCGAAGTCGGGCTGAAATGCAGCCAGAACTCTGGGAAATTGGTTTAGATGGCATGATTGGCGGAAACGGTTCCTAATCCTTGGTTGTCTCCTCGTCAAGATTTCCTGTTGGTTCATCAGCGATAATAATATCGTGACCACTGGCCAAGGCCCTGACAATAGCGACCCTTTGCTGCTGTCCTCCTGAGAGTTGCAGAACAGGTTTATCAATTAAGTCTTTCGAAATCCCAACCTCTTGGAAAAGCTGTTCAACATCTTGTGCTGTCGAAGAGATATTAGAGATGTCCAAGGCTGTCTCGACATTCTGTCTGGCCGTCATATAAGGGAAGAGGTTATAAGCCTGAAAGATGGTCGATACTGCATTTTTACGATAATTGGTCAGACCACCTTTGGCAATATCCTGATCATTTAGCGAAATCTGTCCCGCCTTAGGGCTGTCAAGGCCAGCCAAGAGAGAGAGAAAAGTCGTTTTGCCGCTTCCCGATTGTCCCAGAATGGCATAAACCTTGCCTTTTTCAAAGGTTAGATTAACCTCTTTGAAAAGATAGTCCTCTGGATTATTGGAGTACCAATAGCCGATATCTGTGGTTGTTAAAGTCATAAGCGTCCTCTTTCTAATTGGAAGATAGAATATCCTTCGGTTTCATTCGTACAATCCCTATACTTGCCAAAATCGTTGCTGCAAAGGAGATTAGCAGAGCGATGCCGCCCAGTTTAGCGATACTTTCAGGGGTTTGTTTCACATTTAATTTGTTGATTTGGCTAATCGCAGAGCTTGATAAATTCATTCCAGGTATGCTTCGTCCGGATGGCGGTTGCGTTGATTTAGAACTTGAAGAATCAGATTCCGGTCCGCCTTGTCGATTAGATGTCTGAGCTGAGGTTTGTTGACTCAGCAACTGATTGCCAACTAGGTTGCCGACGTAATTTCCAGCAACTGTCGCAATCACTAAAGAAGCCAGTGTTACAACAAATAATTCGGTAAAGAATTGACCAATGATTTTGAGGCGGCTCTCACCTAAACTCATCAGAACACCGATTTCGTAGCGTCTTTCCCGAATGCTGAGAATGACAATTAAAGTTAGAATAACTGCTCCGGCTAAAGCAACGAGAATAACGATATTCTTAGAGAAACTTGCAACATTATTCAGCGGGCTCAGCATTTGTTGATAAAGCTGATCGCTTGTTTGAATGGAGAATTTTTCCGTATCAATCTTGGTTTTTGCTTTTTTAGCAAAAGCTGACAGTTGCGCAGGATCTGAAAGAGTATAAGTTGCACTGTCAACAGTATCGGTTTCCCCTTTCATGCTGTTAGCGGTCACGAGATTGGTATAAATGTTGTTAGATGGGTTAGAAGCGTTGTTTTGTAATTGAGAAGAAGTAACGCTAGAGCTTGATTTATAGATTCCGACAACTTTGAGAGTAACTGTTTTTTCAGCATCGTCTACGGTCACTTTAACAGTGAAGCTCTCACCAACCTTGAGATCATTAGCTTCGGCTAAATCAGATTCAATCACCGCTTCATTATTTGCAGAATCCTCAGTAATATCAGAACCTGAAGTTATTTTATTGGTGCCGCTTGTAAAATCAGAAACATTGCTGGTCGTATTGACACCCGTGATCGTAAAATCACCAGAAGCCATACCGCCAGGTCCACCAGAATTGTTAGAAGTAGAAGAATCTGAGGAAGACGAGCTTGACGAGCTAGAAGAAGAGATTGGTGAGATGTTGCCCTTGGTTGCTGTCGTTGTTGATGTGAATAAATAAGATTTCACACCTGACATATTGGCAATCTTTTCAACGGTAGCCAAGGAAATTGGTGGCATTTCCATTTTAGGTGGCTGACTGCTTGAAGAAGAGCTAGAAGATGACTGAGCCTGTTTCATCATATACTCTCTATTGACTTGAAGACTGACAGTAGCTCCGGCTTCTTTTTTGGCATTTTCAACAGCTTTATCAGCTGCTGCCTTAATCGTTAAACCAGCCAAGACAAATATGAGAATGCTACTGGTTACTAAAGTCAACAATGCGGTGCGCCCTTTTTTAGCTTTCGTTGCCAACCAGGCGCGTTTAATAAAATTCATGGGACTGTCCTCCAAAATATTGATGAAATCAGTTTAATAGCGGCAACTTAAAAAAGGCTGAAAGAAAACTGAAAATTTTCTTAACCAATTCCAGTAAAATCCGAACATTCTGCTTGATTGATTTTGAATTGTTGACGGAAACCTAACGACAACCTATAATATAGTCTGGAAGGGTAAGTGATTACCTAGCGATGCGAGAAATTGCATAGGAAGGTCTTTTTTACTATATTAAGGAGCTAACTTATGTTAAACGACATCCCCGTTTTTGATTATGAAGATATCCAGCTGATTCCCAATAAATGTATTATCGATAGCCGTTCTGAGGCTGACACCAGTGTATCACTTGGGAAATACCGCTTTAAAATGCCGGTTATTCCAGCCAATATGCAAACCATTATTGACGAAGACATTGCAGAAGCATTGGCCAAAGGCGGTTATTTCTATATTATGCACCGTTTTGAGGAAGAAAGTAGACAAGTCTTTATTAAACGAATGCACGAACAGAAGCTGATTGCTTCCATTTCTGTCGGTGTAAAAGATTACGAGTACGATTTTGTGACTAGCTTGAAGAATGATCCGCCAGAATTTGTGACGATTGACATTGCTCACGGTCATGCTGACAGCGTGATTAAGATGATAAAGCATATTAAGCAGGAACTACCAGAAACTTTTGTCATCGCTGGTAATGTCGGCACTCCAGAAGCCGTTCGAGAACTGGAAAATGCTGGAGCAGATGCTACCAAAGTAGGTATCGGACCAGGAAAAGTCTGCATCACAAAAGTTAAGACAGGCTTTGGAACTGGCGGCTGGCAATTGGCAGCTCTCCGTTGGTGTTCCAAAGCAGCCAGAAAGCCTATTATTGCAGACGGCGGCATTCGGACACATGGCGATATTGCCAAGTCGATCCGTTTCGGTGCCAGCATGGTGATGATTGGTTCTCTCTTTGCCGGACACTTAGAGAGCCCCGGAAAACTCATTGAAAAAGATGGACAGACCTTCAAAGAGTACTATGGCTCAGCCTCCGAATATCAGAAAGGTGAGCATAAAAATGTGGAAGGTAAAAAGATTCTTTTGCCTACGAAAGGGCATTTAGCAGACACACTGACTGAGATGCAACAGGATTTACAGTCCTCAATCTCTTATGCCGGCGGAAATGATTTAGCCAGTCTTCGTCATGTCGACTATGTGATTGTCAAAAATTCGATATGGAATGGCGACCAAATATAATAAAAAAAACTTATTTAGGCTGTGAATTGGCGCAGCGTTTCTACAAGACACCGTAATGTCTAACAATAAGTGAGCTTAAAGCTTGCTTTTTGCGAGCTTTTTTAGTTGAAAGGACAGTCATGAAAGTTTTAGAAGAGCGTATTATCAAAGACGGGCAACTCCTAGGGGAAACGATTTTAAAAGTTGACAGTTTTCTGACACACCAGGTGGATTATCAATTGATGAAAGACATTGGCCGCGTTTTTGCTGCTAAGTATCGACACGAAGGCATCACTAAAATTGTGACCATTGAAGCATCTGGGATCGCACCGGCACTTTATGTAGCGGAGGCTTTAGATTTGCCCATGGTATTTGCTAAAAAGTCTAAAAATATCACTATGACAGAAGATATCCTGACGGCTCAGGTTTACTCCTTTACCAAACAGGTAACCAGTCAGGTCTCGATTGCACAGAAATTTTTAAAGGCAAGTGATAAGGTATTGATTATTGATGATTTCTTGGCTAATGGACAGGCAGCCAAGGGGTTGATTGAGATGATTGAGCAAGCTGGAGCACAAGTGGCTGGGGTCGGCATTGTTATTGAGAAATCATTTCAGAGCGGCCGACAGTTATTAGAAGAGATGGGAGTCCCTGTCACATCCTTAGCCAGACTGGGACGGTGTGAAAATGGTGAGATTAAGTTTTTGGAGGCAGATGCATAGTCATGGAATTTAGAGAAGAAAAACAATCACAGTCAGCTCTATTGGGGCTTCAGCACCTCTTAGCCATGTATTCAGGCTCTATTTTGGTCCCTATTATGATCGCGAGTGCCTTGAACTATCCATCAGCAGAATTAACGTATTTAATTGCTACTGATATCTTTATGTGCGGCGTAGCCACCTTGCTTCAGTTGCAGCTTTGGAAACATTTGGGAATAGGCCTACCGGTTGTTTTGGGGGTCGCTTTTCAGTCTGTTGCCCCTTTATCGCTTATCGGAGCCAAGCATGGCAATGGTGCCATGTTTGGAGCTCTAATTATTTCAGGCCTTTACGTTATTCTAGTTTCGGGATTTTTTTCTAAAATCGCCAAGCTATTCCCTAAAATTGTCACAGGTTCCGTCATTACAACCATCGGGTTGACTTTGATTCCAGTAGCCATAGGAAATATGGGAAACAATGTTGATAAACCCAGTGTCGAAAGTCTAATTTTAGCCAGTTTGACCATTGTTATTATTCTAGCTGTTAATGCCTTTGCAAAGGGTTTTCTTAAGTCCATTTCGATTTTAATCGGCCTTGTTTCAGGGACTATTATCGCCGCCTTTATGGGACAGGTTGATTTTTCGGCGGTCAGCCAGGCGCCTCTTATTCACATTCCAACCCCCTTCTATTTTGGGCAGCCACGTTTTGAAATTTCTTCCATCATCATGATGTGTATTATTGCGACTGTTTCTCTGGTAGAATCGACAGGTGTTTATTATGCTCTGGCCGATTTAACCGATGAAAAACTGGACAGTAAACGCCTTAGAAACGGTTATCGGGCTGAAGGACTGGCTGTTTTGCTTGGAGGCATTTTTAATACCTTTCCTTATACTGGCTTCTCTCAAAATGTTGGCCTTGTTAAGTTATCTGGGATTAAGACCAGACAGCCAATTTATTACACCGCCTTTTTTCTTATGATCTTGGGACTTATCCCTAAATTTGGTGCCGTTGCGCAGATTATTCCCAGTCCAGTTCTGGGTGGAGGAATGTTAGTGATGTTTGGTATGGTCGCTCTTCAAGGGATGCATATTCTAAACGAAGTTGATTTTAATACAAATGAAAACCACTTTATCATAGCGGCTGTCTCCATAGCAGCAGGAGTTGGCTTTAACAACACCAATCTCTTTAGCGGTCTGCCGATAAATCTTCAAATGTTCTTAACCAACGGTATCGTCATGGCAACCCTATTTTCGATTATTCTGAATCTAGTCTTTAACCGCAAGCACAACTAAAAACACTCTGTTTATCAGAGTGTTTTTAGTTTAAAATAAAGGAATGAATCGCGTTTTCAAACCTTTTGATACAAAAAATCGATTGTCTTTAGTGACAATAATCCCTTCAATATGTGGCAGTTGATCAATAACGGCAACAGCATCAGATAAAGGCAGTCCGAAAAGGCGGCTAGTCCAAATCTCTCCATCAAGTGATAAATCAGATACAATGGTTAAGCTCGCCATCTCTGTTTCAATGGGGTAGCCGGTATTACTATCAAAAATATGGTGATAATCGGTGCCATCAACAACCATGTGACGTTCGTATATCCCTGATGTAACGACCGACTGGTCGGCAATCTTGATCAGACCCAAGTTTTGATTTCTTGCTTTTTGAGGATTCTGAATTCCGATATACCAAAGTTTATCGGGGCGTTTTTGATTTGGCCCGTAAACCAAAACATTTCCCCCTAAATTGATCAGAGCAGAACGAGCACCGTGTTCTTTTAGATAGCTCATGATTTTATCAGCGATGAAGCCCTTAGCCAAGGCTCCCAAATCAATTTTCATCCCCTCTTGGGCTAAAAAAACCGTCTGCTGACCATCCTCCAGCACAATTTTTTCGGGCTGAATCAAACCTTGTTTTTCTTTGATGGCAGCTGGGTCAGGCAGCTTGGCATCGCTAAAACCAATCCTCCAAGTTTGTACAAGAGGACCGATTGCGATGTTGAGATTACTGGTATCAGCCAGACTATGCCTTTTTCCAATTTTAATCAATTCAAATAAGTCCTTGTCTACCTCGACAGGCCTTTTTCCGGCGGCATGATTGATTGCCATCAGTTCTGAATCAGTATCATTAGCACTGAACCGTTTATTATAGATATCCAATAAACGACAAGCCTCCTCTGCCAACAAATCAGGATGACTATCTGCCTCAACTAAAATATCGATAATCGTTCCCATTAGATGAACTTGTTTTTGTGCCAACAAGAGCAGTCACCTCCTAAAAACAGTCGGCCAGCCGCCGACTCAAGGCTTCTTTTTCAGCTCGCCGTGAGGGTAGTAGGTTCCTTCAGGCATATCATTGATAAAAACATGAATAGCCTCTTTAGGGGCCTTAGCGATACGTGAAACGACTTCAGTGACCTCACGAGCCAACTCTATTTTTTGCTCCTCAGAACGTCCTTCAAAAAGATCGATTTTAACAAATGGCATAAGCAGTTCCTCTATTCTTTAAGATGTTTTTATTTTAGCATAAATAGCTGTTTCTGGAAACGTTTTAGAAGAGAAGTCTATGCCACATGCCTGCTTTTATGGTAAAATAGAAAAGATAATGAAACGGATGGAGAAAAACGAAATTGGCACAGTTATACTACAAGTATGGCACGATGAATTCTGGGAAAACGATTGAAATTTTAAAGGTTGCCCATAATTATGAAGAACAAAATAAGCCGGTTGTTATCATGACCAGCGCCTTAGATAATCGCGACACCTTTGGGGTTGTCTCTAGTCGAATCGGCATGAGAAGAGAAGCCATTCCCATTTCTGATGAGACCGATATCTTTGCATATATTGAGCAGCTTAAGGAAAAACCTTACTGTATTTTGATTGATGAATGTCAATTTTTAAGTAAAAAAAATGTTTACGATTTGGCCAAAGTAGTTGACGACTTGAATGTTCCTGTGATGGCATTTGGTCTGAAAAATGATTTCCAAAACGAACTGTTTGAAGGTTCGAAATATTTACTGCTCTTAGCTGATAAGATTGATGAAATTAAAACGATTTGTCAATACTGTTCAAAGAAGGCTACGATGGTTTTAAGAACCAAAGACGGGCAGCCTGTTTATGAAGGCGATCAGATTCAAATCGGCGGTAACGAGACTTATATCCCAGTCTGCCGCAAACACTATTTCCATCCTGACATAACAAACGAGGTTGAAAAAGCAAAATGAATATTTACGATCAATTACAGGCGGTCGAAGATCGCTACGAAGAACTCGGCGAATTATTGAGTGACCCAGAAGTGGTCAGCGATACAAAACGCTTTATGGATTTGTCTCGCGAAGAGGCTTCAACCAGAGAAACTGTTACTGTTTACCGCGAATACAAACAAATCATTCAAAACATTTCAGATGCCGAAGAGATGATTAAAGATGCCTCTGGAGACGCCGAATTAGAAGAGATGGCTAAAGAAGAACTGAAAGACTCTAAAGCAGCCAAGGAAGACTACGAAGAAAAACTTAAAATTCTTCTGCTTCCAAAAGATCCCAATGATGATAAGAACATCATTCTTGAAATCAGAGGTGCTGCCGGAGGAGATGAAGCTGCTCTCTTTGCTGGTGATTTATTAGCCATGTACCAAAAGTATGCAGAAAACCAAGGCTGGCGCTTTGAAGTGATGGAAGCTTCTTATAATGGTGTCGGTGGCATCAAAGAAGTAGTGGCTATGGTGTCTGGTCAATCAGTTTACTCGAAACTGAAATATGAATCCGGTGCACATCGAGTCCAGCGTGTACCTGTTACCGAAAGTCAAGGCCGTGTTCACACCTCGACAGCAACCGTTTTGATTATGCCAGAAGTTGAAGAAGTCGAGTATGATATTGATCCTAAAGATCTGCGGGTCGATATCTACCACGCTTCTGGTGCTGGCGGGCAAAATGTCAACAAGGTCGCTACAGCCGTCAGAATGGTCCATATCCCAACCAATATCAAAGTTGAGATGCAGGAAGAAAGAACGCAGCAAAAAAACCGAGACAAGGCCCTGAAGATAATTCGAGCCCGAGTCGCAGACCATTTTGCTCAAATCGCGCAAGACGAGCAAGATGCTGAGCGTAAATCAACCATCGGAACAGGCGATCGTTCCGAACGCATCAGAACCTATAATTTTCCTCAGAATCGTGTTACCGATCACCGTATCGGTCTAACCCTGCAAAAGTTGGACAGCATTCTGTCAGGTAAATTAGACGAAGTGATTGATGCCTTAGTACTCTATGATCAAACACAAAAATTAGAAGAGCTGAACAAGTAATGAATTACGGACAGATTATCCATCAGCTTGAACAGGAATTAAGCCCTTTTGGCGAAGACAAAGAGAGCCTTCTTTATGCTTTCAAGGAACTCAAAGGATGGAATCAGACCGATTTGGTGCTTAATCTCTCCAAAGAAGTGGAAGCTGCTGACAACCGCTTACTGATAGAGATTGCAGAGCAGCTAAAAACACATACACCAGCCCAATACATTGCTAAAACAGCCTATTTTAGGGAGTTGGTGCTTAAAGTAGATGACAGAGTTCTCATTCCCAGGCCGGAAACGGAAGAGTTGGTTCAGCTAATCATTGAAGAAAATACCGACGAGAAGCTAGATGTCCTTGATATTGGAACAGGAAGCGGCGCCATTGCGTTGGCTCTGGCAAAGGTCAAAAAAAATTGGCGGCTGACAGCCAGTGACATTTCCCGTGACGCTTTAGAGCTTGCTAGGGAAAATGCCGAAAAAAATCAGGTCCAGCTCAATTTGATTCAATCGGATCTTTTTAGGAATATTTCAGGAAAGTTTGATATTATTGTCTCTAACCCTCCCTATATTTCTTATAAAGATAAGGATGAGGTTGATCAGAATGTCTTCCGACACGAACCTCATCTAGCCCTTTTTGCAGATGAGGATGGATTTGCCATCTACAGACACATAGCCCAATCGGCTAATTCCTATTTGACAGAAGGAGGTAAACTCTATCTGGAGATAGGCTACAAGCAGGGAGAGGTCCTTAAACAACTTTTTGAGCAAGCCTTTCCCAATCGAAGGGTTCGAGTATTAAAAGATAGTTTTGATAAAGAGAGAATGGTGGTCGTTGATTATGGATAAATTGGCTCATGCACTGGGGCAAGGTCAGGCCGTAATTCTGCCAACAGAAACGGTTTATGGCTTATTTGCCAAAGCCCTTGATAAGAAAGCCGTCGAAGCAGTCTACCAGCTCAAACACCGTCCTCAAGAAAAAGCCATGAATCTGAATGTGGCTTCCCTTCAAGATATTTTACGATTTTCAAAGAACCCTCCGACCTACCTAGCAGATCTGGTGGACGCTTTTCTTCCAGGTCCGCTCACTTTAATTCTTCAGGCCAATGACCAAGTCCCTTTATGGATTAATTCTGGCAAGAATACTGTCGGTTTTCGGATTCCCAAGCATGCCAAAACACTTGATTATATTAAACGTTTTGGCCCTTTAATTGGACCGTCTGCCAATATTTCCGGTCAAAAAAGCGGCCAGTATTTCCACCAAATAAAAACCTATTTCCCTGAAATTCCAGGGATTGAAGATGATATGGCTATCCAAGGAGTGGATTCAACAATTCTAGATATCTCAGGTGACCGTGCTAAAATATTAAGACAAGGTATTGTCACAAAAGAGCAAATTCTTGATAAAATAAAAGAGATAAGATTTTAAAAGGAGCAATAAGCATGATTTTTGATAAAGAAAATTTTAAGCAGTATGATACGGATGTTTGGGAAGCTATCGAGGCCGAAGAAAAACGTCAGCAGAACAATATTGAGCTAATCGCCTCAGAAAACACCGTTTCCAAAGCGATTATGGCTGCCCAAGGCACTATTTTAACCAATAAATATGCAGAAGGCTACCCAGGGAAACGTTATTACGGCGGCACAGAATGTGTTGATGTCATCGAAACATTGGCGATTGAACGCGCTAAAGAACTTTTTGGAGCTAAGCATGCCAATGTTCAGCCGCATTCAGGCAGTCAAGCCAACGCAGCGGCCTATATGGCTTTAATCGAACCAGGCGATACTGTTATGGGATTAGACTTAGCTGCGGGCGGTCATTTGACACACGGTGCCTCCGTTAGCTTTTCAGGGAAAACCTATAACTTCGTTGCCTATAATGTTGATCCAGAGACAGAATTGCTAGATTATGATCAAATTTTAGAACAAGCTAAAGAAGTGCAGCCCAAGTTGATTGTTGCTGGTGCATCTGCTTATTCACGTATCATTGATTTTGCTAAATTCCGTGAGATTGCTGATGCTGTCGGAGCGAAACTAATGGTTGATATGGCTCATATCGCAGGCCTAGTAGCTGCCGGTGAACACCCAAGCCCAGTCCCTTATGCTGATATCACGACAACAACAACTCATAAGACACTCCGCGGCCCACGTGGTGGACTGGTGTTAACCAACGATGATGATCTTGCTAAAAAAATCAATTCTGCAGTCTTTCCAGGATTGCAAGGCGGACCTTTGGAGCACGTCATTGCTGCTAAAGCAATTGGGTTTAAGGAAAATCTCGACCCATCATGGAAGACTTATGCCCAAGATATCATTAAAAACTGTCAAGCAATGGCCGAAGTCTTTAACCAGCACGATCATTTCCGTGTTATTTCAGGCGGAACAGACAATCATGTTTTCTTAGTTGATGTCACTCAAGTGGTTGAAAATGGAAAAATAGCCCAAACTGTTCTTGATGAGGTCAATATTACCTTGAACAAGAACTCTATCCCATTTGAGCAACTATCTCCCTTCAAAACATCAGGTATTCGAATTGGAACAGCAGCAGTTACGGCACGTGGATTTGGTGTTGCGGAATGTCGCAAAGTCGCTGAACTGATTGTTAAGACGCTTGAAAACATCGAGAACGAAGACGTTTTAGACCAGGTCCGTCAAGAAGTTAAAGAGCTGACCGAGGCTTATCCGCTATACGAGAACCTCTAAAATGATGGACTTTTATATTAAACAAGTTATTATTCATCAGTTTCGGCCCGACGACACAGAACTTCATTTAGCTACTTCGCCGATAGAGCTGACCCCTAGATTAGATGACTATTTTCGAAAAAAATTAAGTCGTGTCTTTTCAGAGGAAGCGAAACGGGGCTATTTTGAAGCCAACAGCCCTTTCTTTGCAAAGATTGAGGATGATTTGGCAGTCTCCTCACAAACCATTGCTAAACTTTGGAGAGAAGCCTTTGTTATCAGCGAAAATCAAAAAACAAACGATTTGATTTTCATTCAGTTTGACAAAGATGGTGTGTCATATTTTGCTTTTCTTAGGCTCGCATTACGCGAACATTTGGCACACATCATCGGGGAAGAAAGTCCTATTCAAATCACCCAGAATAATTTACCCAGCGCAGCCCAAACGCCAGATGAAGCCCTGGTTGTTAATCTAACAAGCAGACAGTATTATCTCATCGAAAAACGTATCAAGCATAACGGCTCCTTTGCCAATTATTTTTCCGAGAATCTTTTGCAGGTAACGCCCGAGCAATCTGTTAAAAAATCAATTAAAACTCTGGAACATACCGCTCAAAAAATTGCGGAGAACTTCAACCAAGATGACTTCACCTTCCAATCGAAAATGAAGAGCGTTATCTACGATCATTTGGAAGGAGAAGAAGAGCTGTCTCCTGAAAAACTGGCTGATCAACTCTTTGATTCCAATCTGACAGCTAGATTATCTTTTGTAGACCAAGTGAAAGAAACCATTCCAGAGCCCATTAACATTTCTGATATTGACCATTCACGCCAAACCAAAAAACTTGAGAACCAAAAACTCTCTTTGTCAAATGGCATTGAAATGTTGGTTCCCACTCGTGTTTTTCAAGATGCTGAGTCGGTAGAATTTATCCAAAATCAAGACGGGACCTATTCTATCTTGATTAAAAATATTCAAGACATACAAAGTAAGTGATATGAAAAAAAGACTAATTAAACTGGTTCTCTTAGCCATACTCATCGTTCTTGGTTATCAGTTGGCCATTACCTATAACAACGTGAAGAATGTCCTTGTCTATCGAACCATGGTTAAGGAAATTCTTGATGAAAATGATAATAAAACCAATGAAGACCTAGTCCTTGCCATGATTTACACGGAAACCAAAGGCCAGGAGAGTGATCTCATGCAGTCAAGCGAAAGTTCGACAGGAGTCAAAAACACCATTACAGACAGCCGAGAAAGTGTGAAACAGGGCGTAACTGTATTATCTGAGAATCTCCAGGAAGCTCGAGAAAAGAAGACGGATGTCTGGACCGCTATACAGGCCTACAATTTTGGGAAAAACTATATTGCCTATGTTTCTAAAAATGGTGGTAAGAATACCATCTCGTTGGCTAAGAAGTATTCCAAAAATGTGGTAGCTCCAAGTTTAGGCAATACCAGTGGTGAAACCTACCAATATTATAATCCAGTCGCTCTTTTCTATGGCGGCGGTCAATTATATAAGGATGGCGGCAACATCTACTATGCGAAACAAGTCCAGTTTAACTTAGGTTTAATCAAATTGGTCAGTCGACTGTAAAACAAAACAATTAAAAAGAACTGAGATGATCTCAGTTCTTTTTGATTAACCAACAAAGTCGTTGATTTCCTTTTCAATCGTAGCAATTTTTGTTTCAGCTTCTTCTAAGGTTTGCCCAACAGTCGCGATATAAAACTTAATTTTTGGTTCTGTTCCAGAAGGGCGAACCGCAATCCATGAGTCATCAGCAAGAGTATACTTAAGGACATTGCTTGGAGGAGTCGTCAAAGTAGTGACCTGACCATCTTTATCTTTGGCTGTCAGTTCTAGGAAATCCTCAGTTAGGGAAATAGGTGTGGCATTGAAGTCTGCAGGAGCAGAAGTACGGAATTTGTCCATAATTTTTTTGATTTCAGCAGCACCGTCAACACCTGAGAGCGTTACAGAAACGGTCTTTTCAGCGAAATAACCATATTCTTTAAAGATTTCATCAATACCATCAGCAAGTGTCAGACCACGTGAACGGTAGTAAGCTGCAATTTCAGCAACAATGAGAACAGCCTGAATTGCATCTTTATCGCGAACAAAGGGTTTGATTAAATAGCCGAAACTTTCTTCAAAACCAAACATGTAGGTATGATTGCCAGTATCTTCAAATTCTTGAATCTTCTCAGCAATAAACTTGAAACCTGTCAAAACATTAAACATCGTCGCCCCGTAGCTTTCAGCAATCTTGGTTACCAGTTCAGTTGAGACGATTGATTTTGCCAAAGCAGCATTGTCTGGAAGAGTACCGGCCTGTTTATGGGCTTCTAAAATATATTTTGCGATTAAGGCACCGATCTGATTACCAGATAAATTCCAATAAGAGCCATCAGCTTGACGGATCTCAACACCTAGACGGTCAGCATCGGGGTCGGTCGCCACCAAAACATCAGCATCAACCTGACGCCCCAATTCTTCAGCCAAAGCAAAGGCAGCCTGACTTTCAGGGTTAGGTGATTTTACCGTTGAAAAATCAGGATCAGCTTTCGCTTGAGCTTCAACCACTTGAACAGATTGGAAACCAGCCTGTGCAAGGGCACGTCTAGCAAGCATTTCGCCAGTACCATGCAATGGTGTATAGACAATTTTCATGTCCTTGCCAAATTTATCAATTAAATCTTGATTGATATTAACTTCCTTAACTTCTTTAAGGTATTCGGCATCAACAGCTTCTCCAATGATTTCAATCAGTCCTTCTGACTTAGCAGCTTCAAAATCAGCAACTTCAATGGCAAAAGGATTGTCAATGGCACGAATAAAATCCGTTAAGGCATCAGCATCGGCAGGAGGCATTTGTCCGCCGTCTTCCCCATACACTTTATAGCCATTAAAAGGAGCAGGATTATGGCTGGCTGTCACCATAATACCAGCAAATGCGTTAAGATGTCTTACAGCAAACGATAACTCAGGCGTAGGACGCAGGCTTTCAAAGACATAGGATTTTATACCATGCTCTGCCAATACACGAGCTGAGTCTTGTGCAAACTCTGGAGAGAAGTGGCGCGAATCATAAGCAATAGCGACCCCACGATTCTTGGCTTCATCCCCTTTTGTCTCAATAAGTTTAGCTAAGCCTTCGGTAGCCTGACGCACGACATAGATATTAATCCGGTTTGTTCCAGCACCGATATAGCCTCGCATGCCTGCTGTACCAAATTCAAGGTTAGTATAGAAAGCATCTTCTTTCGTTTTTTCGTCCATGGCTTCCAAATCTTTACGGAGATAATCTGGAAGCTGATTGAAGTCTACCCATTTTTGATAATTGTCTTGATAAGCCATAACCTACTCCTTTTATTTTTTTAAACGCTTTCATTATACCATTTTCATGAAAAAAAATCACGTTTTTCCGTGATTATTTTTTTAATTTCTGTAAGCGAGGTACGGCTATAACAGTTACTACTGTTGCAATGAGGAGCTCAGCTATGGAATTACTCCATACAATTGTGGCTAGGAATGCTTTAACATTGCTATTGTTAGCCTGAACGAAAAAGATGAAAATTCCCGAGAGAACAAGAACCGTATTTGTAGCAGAGCCCACGGCACCAGCACAAAGTAAGCCAAATCGGTTTTTCAAATATTTGTAAACAAAATAAGGGAGGATACCAATCATAATCCGCGGAACAAGGGCGATAATAAGAGAGTAAACATTACCTGGCGCAACAAATGGCGAAAAAAGATAACTCGTCGGCATGAGGAAGATGGTATTATGAATCACACTAACCAGCCCCATCAATCCCCCCAGAGTACCGCCGACCCGAGGACCATAAACAATAGATGCAATGATTACAGGGATATGAATAATGGTGGGCTTGATAGGAACAGGCCAAAAATTAAAAACAAGGCTTGAAAGAAGATGAACCACCAACATGACAGCAAAAAAAACAGCAATTACTGCAATATTTTGTGAACGATTTTTTCTAGCCATTCATTCTCTCCTCTATTGTCTTCACGATAAATTCTAAATCCGCTAAAGCTCCTTTTCCCACATCTCCACAGGCTAGGAGAGCAGATTTAGGTGGTATTTCTTGATAACCCAATTGTTCTAAGGTGGCAATATTCCTTTGAGTCACTGGATTATGATACATGTGAGTATTCATTGCTGGTGCCACTAATTTAGGAACATGAGGGGGAAGGGCTAGCGCCACAGCTGTGACTATATGATCTGCAAAACCATGAGCCAGATGCGCTATTGTATTAGCAGAAGCAGGGGCCACGATGAACAGGTCTGTTTTTTTGGCTAAATCAATATGATTAATACGATCAGCCTTGTCTTCAGCCATTAAATCAAAATGAACAGGATTCTTAGATAAAACCTGCAATGTCAAAGGGGTAATAAAAGATTGCGCAGCTTCAGTCATCAGAATATGGATATCATAATCTAATTTTCTGAGCTGACTAGTTAAGTCAGCAGCTTTATAAGCAGAGATGCTGCCCGAAACAGCGAGTGCTATTGTTTTAGTCATTTTGAACAGCCTTTTCATAAATTAAGTGTGCAATTTCTTCTTTAGTACCTGCTTGGAAAACATCTTGAGCAGACACCAAGTAAGCCTTATGCTGAGAAGAGTTGATATCAAGCAAATCATTAGCCAGAATGCAGTCAGCCTTGTTTTTCAAGAGACTCTGGCGAGCAACTTTCAGGAGCTCTTCTTTTGAAACACCAACTAAAAGTTTAAAACCAATCAACTTAATGTTGGGATTCCATTTTTTCACTAAAGAAATGATTTTGGGGGTTCTTTTCAAAAAAAGCACCTGAACATCCTTATCAGAAGAAATCTTAGCCTCTGTGTTGCGATTTTCTAACAATTGCGATACAGGATGTGTTTGTTCAACCTCATCTAAACTAGTCATATAAAGTGGAGTATAGTCAGCGACAGCCATTGCATGAATGATACAATCATATTCAGGAACGAGTGATTCCAGCTTGTCTGCAAGTTCCTGGGCATTGCTTATCAGAACAATAGATAGCTTGGGATGGGAAGTCGGTTTTTCAGCAGCAGAAGTTGTCACAAGACAGATATCGTGACCATGTTTTAAAAATGTCTCAGCTATTGCTTTGCCAAGCCTGCCAGAAGAGTGATTAGTTATGGCCCTGACCTGATCAATTTTTTCTGTTGTGCCACCGGATGTTATCAAAATTTTCATAATAATAGTATTTTACAAAAAAAGCAGGAATACGTAAACTAAAGAAGCGAGGTCTTTAATCCGTTTTCTTGGGCTTTTTAAATTTAGCTCCCCAAGATTTAAAGAAAGATCTTTTGGCTTTGGGCTGGTTTTCAAGGAGCGACTGATTCTTTTCGCGTTCAGCCTCTAACATAGCAAAAAGCTGATCAATCGTTTTTTGCTGTTGTTTGGAATGTTCTGTTACTTGCGCATACAATTTTTGAATATAGTCATATCTCATTTGATAAAATTGGCTACTGGCTTCAGCAGAATCATTAAGAAGTTTGTTGCGAATATAATCTGATATCTTCGCACCACTTTCTTCAGCTTTAGCAGCTATGCGTTCTTTTTCATCCTCAGTTACCCTAATGTTAATTTGTTTTAACTTATTCTCAACCAAAACAATCTCCAGTCATTAGTTTTATTAGAAAAAGAATAGCATAAAAGTACATTCTTCGCAAGTTAAGCAACCACTCCCCTTAAAAGAGGGTAGAAAGATTTCTGGATATCAAAAACATATACATATAGTATACATCAAATTTACATTTTACTCCTTTTATGCAGGGAAAATAACTGCCACTGTTTGTATATTAAATGTATATCTAAATGTTTTTCGAATGTTAGAGACGAACTTTATCCTTTGTTTTTAAGGGATATTGTTCTTGTTTGCTAAGATTTGATATAATGAATAAAAAGAAGAAGGAGTTTCTATGAAAACTGATATCGAAATTGCTCAAAACAGTCAACTAAGCCCTATTACAGAGATTGCTGCTAAGATTGGTATTGAACCCGATGATCTAGAATTATATGGTAAATATAAGGCTAAACTGTCATTTGATAAAATTCAAGCTGCTCAAGCTAATAAGCCTGGAAAACTGATTTTGGTTACAGCTATTAACCCAACTCCAGCAGGGGAAGGCAAGTCAACCATGAGCATTGGTCTGGCAGACGCCCTCAATAAAATTGGGAAGCAGACGATGATCGCCCTGCGTGAACCTTCTTTGGGCCCTGTTATGGGGATTAAAGGCGGAGCAGCTGGAGGTGGTTATGCTCAGGTGCTGCCTATGGAGGATATCAATCTTCATTTTACAGGTGATATGCATGCCATCACAACCGCCAATAATGCTTTGGCAGCTTTGATTGACAACCATCTCCACCAAGGTAACTCATTGAATATTGATCAGCGCCGTATCATTTGGAAGCGCGTAGTTGATTTAAATGATCGTGCGCTGCGCCATGTCACAGTTGGTCTGGGCAGCCCGGTCAATGGTATCCCTAGGGAAGACGGCTTTGATATTACTGTTGCCTCCGAAATTATGGCCATTTTATGCTTGGCAACCGACTTAGCTAACTTAAAAAAACGGCTTTCAAACATTGTTATTGGTTATCGTTTTGATCGGACACCCGTATATGTTAAGGATCTCAAGGTCGAAGGTGCTCTGACGCTTATCCTTAAAGATGCCATTAAACCCAATCTCGTTCAAACCATCTATGGCACACCCACTCTTGTACATGGAGGTCCGTTTGCCAATATTGCACATGGCTGTAACTCTGTTTTAGCGACCTCCACAGCTCTTCGTTTAGCGGACTATACTGTTACAGAAGCTGGATTTGGAGCTGATTTAGGTGCGGAAAAATTCCTTGATATTAAAGTCCCTAACCTACCGGTTGCACCTGATGCTGTTGTGGTAGTAGCTACTCTAAGAGCTTTAAAAATGCATGGGGGCGTTCCAAAGGCAGAGCTATCACAAGAGAATATTCCGGCTCTTAGGGCTGGGTTTGCCAACTTAAAACGTCACATTGATAATGTCAAGCGATTTGGACTTCCGGCTGTCGTTGCAATTAATGAATTCGTGACCGATACAGAAGCTGAAATTGCTGCTCTTAAAGAACTATGCCAATCAATTGATGTTCCTGTTGAACTGGCCAGTGTTTGGGCTGATGGGGCTGATGGCGGTGTGGCATTAGCAAAAACCTTAGTTAATGTTGTTGAAAACGGGAATAGTAATGAGTATCAACGCTTGTATGATGATCAGGACAGTCTTGAAACAAAGGCGACACGCATCGTTCAGGAGATATATGGCGGCCGTTCAGTTGTGTTTGCTCCGAAAGCCAAGAATCAGCTGAAAGAATTCGCTAAAAACGGCTGGGATAAACTACCGATTTGTATGGCTAAAACACAATACTCTTTTTCTGATAACCCAACTCTTCTAGGAGCTCCAACCGATTTTGACATTACCATCAGAGAGTTTGTCCCTAAGACTGGAGCAGGTTTCATCGTAGCCTTGACCGGAGATGTTATGACCATGCCAGGTTTACCCAAAGAACCTGCAGCGTTAAACATGGATGTGGCCGAAGATGGTTCAGCAATCGGATTATTTTAACATTAAAGCCGACAGTTCGGCTTTTTTCAATTGGTTATAAAGGAGTTTAGATGAAAATTAGACCCGTCACAGAAACTGATGCGCAAGGCATCCTGGATATATATACCCCTTATATCACAAATACAGCCATCACTTTTGAGTGCGACATTCCCCATCTTGCTGAATTTAAACATCGTGTAAATCAAACCGCAGCCCGCTTTCCTTATTTTGTTGTAGAAGATAGTGGCAATATAGTCGGGTATGCTTATGCCTCTACCTACTATGATAGAACAGCCTATGATTGGACAGCTGAATTATCTATTTATGTGAGACAAGACATACGAGGGAAAGGAGTGGGAGAGCAGCTCTATACGGCCTTAGAAAACGCCTTAAAAGAACAGGGATTTGTTAATCTGCTAGCTTGTATCTCCTTGCCTAATGATGCCAGTATTCACTTTCACCTCAAAAATGGCTTTAAAAAAGTAGGTTTTTTTGAAAAAATTGGCTATAAGTTTAATCAGTGGCACGATATTATCTGGATGCAGAAACGATTGATATCATAATTTACTTCTGTAAGAATATTTCGTTGTTATACAAACAATACTTTAAAGAAAACGAACAAATATTATCAAAAATGGATTTTAATCTATTTTGTATACCTTTTTTCTTTACATTTAGCTGACTTTTCTGTCAAAAATAAGTTTTTTACAATATAACAAAACAGTTACAAATCCTCTTTAGATTATCACTGGCGTTATTTTTATGTTAAAATAGTACCAATAATTGGTTTTTAATATGACAAATTATCTAAAAAATAGGAGATTACATTTTATTTATGAAAACGAAACATAAACTCTTAGGCTTTGTTTCTATTCTAACAATCCTTTTTGGTATTTTACTGACGAGCAGAGCAGTACATGCTACTGAAATTACGAATTATTCTAATACGGCTTCTATCACAAAGGCTGATGGAACTGCCATTACAGCAGCACAAGCCATTGATTATTGGGAGCCTTTATCCGTAAGTAATAACATTACTTTCCCTGATGAACAGGAAATTAAAGCAGGAGATACGCTCACCATTACCTTACCTCCGCAGCTGCGTTTCACAACAACCTTATCCTTTGATGTGATGCACACAAATGGAGAGTTGGCCGGTAAAGCAACCGTTGATCCTTTCTCTCAAAAAGCAACCGTTACCTTTACAGATATTTTTGAGAGATTCCCTTTAGACAAGGCAATGTCACTCAACTTCAATGTTCAAATCAATCATGATAATGTTGTTGTTCCAAATACTATTAATTTTGTTTATAGCGGAACAGCTTATGCTGTATTTGTTAACGAAAATACAGTTGTTCCTATCAGCCCCGCTCTCAATAAGACGGGCTACCAAGATGAAAATGACCCTAGTATTATCCATTGGAAAGTTCTGATTAACAGTAATCAAGCAAGTGTTGATAATTTGACTCTACGTGATATCGTTGGTCCAGATCAATATATCCTTAAGGAAACTCTTTTGGCGGTTCGCTCTCAGTATATCGAAGGTGATCCTATTGACAGCTTTGACGAAGCGGCTTCGCGCCCCTATGCTGAAGATTTTTCTAAGAGCGTAACTTATGAAAATGATGTTTTGGGTCAGGCCATCGGTTTCACTTATACAATCCCTACACCAAGCAACAACGCGATTTATATTACTTATGATACAAAATTGACCAAAGCTCAGGCCGTTGGTACAGATATGAGTAATACAGTTGCGATTTCTGGGAATAACATCAAATACTCCAACGAAACAGCTTATGCACGTATTGAAGCAGCTTATGGTGCCGCACGCTCTCGTGTTAGACGTAACATCGTAACGACAACAACGACCGAAACAACTACTACCAGTCAAACAACATCAACAACAAGCACTACTACAGAAGCAACCACGACAAGTGGAACACAGACGACAACAGAATCAGGAACGAGTCAAAGCTCTACTTCCTCTGGTACAACTACAGGAACAGGAAGTACGACAAGCACCCTTCCTTCAACAACTGCAGTGACTAAATCTCAGAAACGTCTGCCAGCTACAGGAGACGAAACCGGTGTTTGGCTGATGGCTCTTGGATTTACTTTGCTTGCTGGAGTCTATTTCCGTCACTCAAAGGTAAAATCATAACACTTTAAACGTACCTCAATAAAGAAGTCCTTACTCAGGGCTTCTTTATTTTTGCTTTAGATATGGTATAATAGGAACAAATTATTTGGGAGGAAAGAGCCATCAGCAAGGGGAAAGAAAGAGTTGTTAAACTCCTTACAAAGAGTAAGTTGGGATTTTTAAGAGGGATATTTAGTCGAGCCAGTATTTTCTTCCTCCTGATTTTGATACAGCTAGGAATTTTAGGTGCTTCCTTTATCTGGTTTAGTCAATATCGTATCTATATTGATATTTTAGGGTTTATTTTAATGACGGGGACAGTCTTGTATCTCATCAATAGTCAAATGGATACTTTATCTATTATTACCTGGCTCTTTGTCATTATTCCCTTCCCTTTTTTAGGCTCGGTCTTTTTGATTTACACCAAAAGAGACTGGGGAGTGCGAGAGTTGAAGATGTTAGTTAAACAATCAACTCTGGCAATCAAACCTTATTTTAGACAAGACGATCAAATCATGGAGGAATTAGCTGAGCGCCATTCAACAACTTATAATTTAGCCAAATACCTTCACAGAGCCAGCGGATTTCCTGTTTATAAAAATACCAAAGTGACTTATTTCCCTTCTGGTCAGGAGAAATTTAAAGCTCTCAAGGAAGAGCTGCTCAAAGCCAAAAAATTCATTTTCTTAGAGTATTTCATCATCGATGAAGGGCTGATGTGGGGAGAAATCCTAGGTATCTTAGAGCAAAAGGTCGCTGAAGGGGTTGAGGTTCGTGTGATGTATGACGGCATGATTGAACTGTCAACACTCTCGCTGGATTATAGCAAGCGACTTGAAAAACTAGGTATTAAGGCCAAGGTTTTCTCTCCGATTACACCGTTTGTATCGACTTATTACAATTATCGTGACCATCGGAAAATCTTAGTTATTGATAACAAAGTCGCTTTCAACGGCGGTATTAATTTAGCAGATGAATATATTAATGCAATCAATCGTTTTGGCTATTGGAAAGATACGGCCGTTATGCTAGAAGGAGAAGCGGTTCGCTCGTTCACCTTGATGTTCCTGCAGATGTGGTCCACGACAAGTGAAGTTTATCATTTTGAACCTTACTTGACCGAGGAAGCGAGTTCTCCCCAAGAGGCTGGTTTTGTCATTCCTTATTGTGATTCTCCTTTGGATCATGAAAAGGTCGGTGAAAATGTCTATATTGATATCCTGAATCAGGCAAGAGATTATGTTCATATTATGACCCCCTACTTAATTCTTGATAGTGAGATGGAACATGCGATTAAGTTTGCGGCCGAGCGAGGGGTTGACGTTAAACTGATCATGCCAGGCATCCCAGATAAAAAAGTTCCCTACGCTTTAGCCAAGCGTTATTATCCAAGTCTGCTTGATTCAGGTGTGAAAATTTATGAATTTACGCCTGGCTTTGTGCATGCTAAAGTATTTGTTGCTGATGACACTAAAGCAGTTGTGGGAACCATAAATCTAGATTATCGAAGCCTTTATCATCACTTTGAATGTGCAACCTATATGTATCGAACGGCTTGTATTTCTGATATTACCGAAGATTTTAACCAGACGCTCAAACAATGTCAGCGGGTAACCAGAGCCAGCCTGCGAAAAGAAAAATTAACCACCAAAATAACTGGAATAGTGGTTAAATTGGTGGCTCCTTTGTTGTAACTTATTAAGGAGTTGACTTTTTCGGAGACCCCTGATAAACTATTTCTATGCGATGAGTCGATTGTGGCACTGCCACATTTGCGCTAGGGATGTCATTACGCAGGAGCGGACATTATTAGGATGTGTGAACCGTCCTAATTCATCTTACTTTTACAAGATGCCCTTCCCCTTGTTTTAACAAGGGATTTTTTGTTTTTCAGACGATTTCACCTTTCCATTTCTGTTAAAAAATAGTATAATTGTGACAAAATAATTTTTAGGACATTTGATGTGTTCCTTGTAAAGATCAAACGTGAGGTAAAAAATGGGATATACAGTTGCTATAGTTGGTGCCACAGGTGCTGTCGGAGCTCAAATGATCAAAATGCTGGAAGAGTCATCGCTTCCTGTTGATAAGGTTCGATACTTGTCCTCTACACGTTCTGCTGGAAAAGTCCTTAGCTTCAAGGGCCAAGAAGTGACAGTTGAATTAACAACAGAAGAGTCGTTTTCAGGCGTAGATATTGCTCTCTTTTCAGCGGGAGGCTCTACATCTGCTAAATTTGCTCCTTATGCAGTAAAAGCAGGAGCTGTTGTCGTAGATAATACTTCTTTCTATCGTCAAAATCCGAATGTACCTCTTATTGTGCCAGAAGTGAATGAACATGCTTTGGAAAAACACAAGGGTATTATCGCCTGTCCAAATTGTTCTACCATTCAGATGATGGTGGCTTTGGAGCCAATTCGTCAAAAATGGGGGCTTGAGCGCGTTATTGTCTCTACCTATCAAGCGGTCTCAGGAGCGGGAGCTAATGCTATCCATGAAACATTGGGACAGTTGCATGAGGCAGTCGTTGACGGAGTCAATCCTAAAGACCTAAGAGCGGAAATCTTACCAAGCGGTGGCGATAAAAAGCACTACCCTATCGCTTTTAATGCTCTTGCACAGATTGACGTTTTCACAGACAATGACTACACTTACGAAGAAATGAAAATGACTAAAGAAACCAAAAAAATCATGGAAGATGATAACATCAAGGTTTCTGCGACTTGTGTTCGTATTCCTGTGCTTTCTGGTCATTCTGAGTCTGTCTATATCGAAACCAAAGCAGTAGCACCAATCGCGGAAGTCAAAGAGGCAATCGCGAATTTCCCTGGCGCTGTCCTAGAGGATGACCCAAGTCAGCAAATTTATCCTCAGGCCGTTAATGCTGTGGGCCATCGTGAGACTTTTGTCGGCCGTATCCGCAAGGATCTAGATGCTGAAAAAGGAATTCATATGTGGGTGGTGGCAGATAACCTCTTAAAAGGAGCTGCTTGGAATTCTGTCCAAATCGCTGAAAAATTACACGAACGCCACTTGGTAAGACCAACCGAAGAACTTGTGTTTGAGTTAAAATAGATCAATAAAGGAGGGCCTAATATGTCTATAGACGCTTTACAGAATGCTGAAATCATTACTGCAATGGTAACGCCTTTCCATGAGGATGGCAGCATCAATTTCGATGTACTGCCCAAACTAATCGAAGAGTTGCTGGCGCACAATACGCAAGGATTGATATTGGCAGGAACAACTGGGGAAAGTCCGACTTTAACCCATGATGAAGAATTAGAGTTTTTCTCAGAAGTTCAAAAAATCGTCAATGGACGTGTGCCTCTAATTGCCGGCGTGGGAACCAATGATACAAGGGATTCTGTGACTTTTGTTAAGGAAGTTGCAGACTTCGGAGGGTTTGCAGCTGGTTTGGCAGTTGTTCCTTATTATAACAAACCAAGTCAGGAGGGCCTTTATCAGCATTTTACAAAAATCGCTGATGCCAGCGACCTTCCCATTATTCTTTATAATGTCCCTGGAAGAACTGTGGCTTCCTTAGATGTAGCAACAACCATTCGACTTGCTCAACATCCTAATATCATTGCTGTTAAGGAATGTACAGGTGTTGAAAACATTGCTTATTTAGTCGAAAATGCTCCTGCAGATTTCTTGATTTATACAGGGGAAGATGGCTTGGCCTTTCATGCTAAAGCTCTGGGCGCTCATGGTGTTATTAGTGTTGCTTCCCATACTAATGGAGATGACTTTTTTGATATGTTTAAGGCCATTGATAATGGTGATATCAAGACTGCAGCTAAAATCCAGCGCAGCTTGTTGCCTAAGGTAGACGCTCTTTTTTCTCTGCCTAGTCCAGCTCCGGTTAAGGCTGTTTTAAACAGCCGTGGTATTGAGGTAGGACCTTTACGTCTGCCTTTAGTTGCCTGTCAGCCAGAAGAAGCGCAGCGTATCATTGATATCGTTGAAAATAACTAAACACACTGGCTATCTAGTGTGTTTTTTACTAAAGGAGAGTTGCAGATGTTTACAATACGAAAAGCTAATCTAGATGATATTAGAGCTATCCAGGAGGTCTGTTCGCAGACTTGGCAAGCGACTTATCATGATATTTACACAACAGCCTATATCGACCGAGTCATTGACGAACACTACAATTTAGAACGTTTAAAACAAGATGTTCTTGAGAATAGTTCTTTCTGGAATGGCTACTGGGTGGCAGAAAAAGAAGGTGAAATTCTAGGTTGTATTGCTGGTGGAATGGATGAGAAAGAACATGCTAATGTCTATG
The DNA here is from genome assembly GCF_000372425.1 of Streptococcus ferus DSM 20646. Taxonomy (GTDB): domain Bacteria; phylum Bacillota; class Bacilli; order Lactobacillales; family Streptococcaceae; genus Streptococcus; species Streptococcus ferus. The sequence goes on along the minus strand of NZ_AQVD01000001.1, from coordinate 472,012 downwards.
TTCTCTATATTTCCCCTAAAGCTCAGCGTCAGGGGGCTGGGCACCTCCTACTAAAAACTCTTACGGACTATCAGAAAATGCATTTTAATGCCAAAGAGCAATGGGTCAGTGTTGCTGAAGACAACACCATTGGCATTCCTTTTTATGAAAAAGAAGGTTTTATTTTGGATCATATCCTTGACAATAGCCATGACAATGCAGAAGCTAGAGATTTGCAGTACAAACGAGATATTTAGAATATAATCGCTTGAAGAAATTGAGGGTGAAAATCATTTGATAACCAAAGTAAAATAACTTGACAAATGACCTAACTCTTTAGATAATAAAGATAGTTAAAAACCACGCCTTAGTAGAAAAGAGGTTTCTATGCAAATTATAAAACGTGATGGTCAGATTGTTGACTTTGATCCAGATAAAATTTACCAAGCTATTTTGAAGGCTGCTCAGAGCGTTTATGTCCTAGATGATCACCTGCGTCAAGAGTTAGCTCAAGTTACCAAAAAAGTCGTGATTGACTTAGAAGAAGCTAAAATCGAAAAAGCGACGATTAGTGTTATTCAAGGAATGGTTGAGCATCGTTTACTTGATGCTGGTTACATCAAAATCGCAGAACACTATATTTCTTATCGTCTTCAGCGTGACTTGGAGCGTAACGGCTATGGAGACAGTATTATTGTCCATTTGACCTTCGAGCAGATTAAATAGTAAGTAAAAACCTTGTAAAAGGTTTTTTTCGTGCTTACAATAAAGGGTCCCTTCCAAAAGAGCAAAGACTAAGAAGATGTGTTAGAATAGATATACTAACAATTAGAAGGAATAACTATGGCTACTATTCAATGGTTTCCGGGACATATGTCCAAGGCTCGGAGACAGGTACAGGAAAATTTAAAATTTATTGATTTTGTGACAATTTTGGTTGATGCCCGTTTGCCTTTGTCCAGTCAAAATCCCATGCTCAATAAGATTGTCGGCGACAAGCCAAAGCTCATGATTCTTAACAAGGTCGATTTGGCTGATCCCGTTCGCACCAAGGAATGGCAGTCCTCTTTTGAAAGCCATGGCATTAAAACCCTAGCTATCAATTCAAAAGAGCAGTCGACGGTCAAAAAGGTGACCGAGGCCGCAAAAAGTCTCATGAAAGATAAGATTGAACGCCTCCGCCAAAGAGGCATTCAAAAAGAAACCCTGCGGACCATGATTATCGGGATTCCAAACGCCGGTAAATCCACCCTCATGAACCGACTGGCTGGCAAGAAAATTGCCGCTGTTGGGAATAAACCTGGTGTCACCAAGGGCCAGCAATGGCTCAAAAGCAACAAAGATTTGGAAATCTTGGACACACCAGGAATTCTCTGGCCCAAGTTTGAAGACCAAGAGGTCGGCCTCAAATTGGCTCTGACAGGTGCCATCAAAGACCAGCTCCTGCCCATGGATGAAGTCACTATATTTGGCTTGGACTATTTTAAGGCTAACTATCCAGAACGCTTGCTGGAGCGTTTTAAGGGCATGGACTTGGACCAGGAAACACCTGAACTCATTATGACCTGGACACAAAAACTGGGCTTCCGTGATGATTATGACCGTTTTTACCAGCTCTTTGTAAAGGAGGTTCGAGATGGACGCTTGGGTACTTATACATTAGACAAGGTGAGTGATTTGGATGGCGACGATTAAGGAAATAAAAGCTACCTTGGAAGATGTAACTGACTTAGCAGATCCGAGATGGGCAGACTTTGAAGTAGATAGCAGAAGTGGTGTACAAAAGGTCATTTTACAGCGAAAAAAAGCGATTCAAGCAGAAGAAGCTGAAGATAAGCGCCTCGAATCCATGCTTCGCTATGAAAAGGAAATCTACGCGCAAGGATTTCAGGTGATTGCCGGTATTGACGAAGTCGGCCGCGGTCCTTTGGCAGGACCTGTGGTGGCAGCAGCAGTCATTCTGCCCAAGGGCTGCAAAATCAAACACCTCAACGATTCCAAAAAAATCCCCAAGTCTAAGCACGTGGCCATCTATCACGAAGTCATGGAGCAAGCAGTAGCAGTGGGAATTGGCATAAAAGATGCCAAGATTATCGACCAAGTGAACATTTATGAGGCGACCAAGCTAGCCATGCTGGAGGCCTTGGGTAAGCTAAACCCAGCCCCTCAGCACCTCCTTATCGATGCCATGAAGCTGGACACCCCCATCCCTCAGCAATCCATCATCAAGGGGGATGCCAATTCCTTATCGATCGCAGCGGCTTCCATCGTGGCCAAGGTGACCAGGGACAGGCTGATGGCCGACTATGACCAAACCTATCCAGGCTATGGCTTTGCCCAAAATGCTGGCTATGGCACCGCAGAGCATTTGACCGGTTTGGAAAGATTGGGGATTACGCCTATTCATCGCAAAAGTTTTGAACCCATCAAATCTCTAATTCAAAAATAAATGAAATAGAAAAAGGAGAAGCAAATATGGTTACTGAGAAAGAAAAAATGTTAGCAGGACAGCTTTATGATGCTTCAGATCCAGAATTGAAGATTATGCGGGAACAAAGACGTTTGCTGATGCAAGATTTTAATGCAGAGCTGGATGGGAAAAAACGCTCTGAACTCCTGAAGAAATGGTTAGGAAAAACAGGCGACGCTATTTACATGGAGCCTCATTTTGCCTGCGATTATGGCAGCAACATCTATGTCGGAGAAAATTTCTATGCCAACTTTAACTGTACCATGTTGGATGTCTGTGAGATTCATATTGGTGACAACGCCATGCTAGGCCCTAACTGTCAGCTTCTGACACCTTTACATCCTCTGGATGCTCAAGAGCGTATCTCTGGAAAAGAATACGGAGCCCCAATCACCATCGGTGACAATGTTTGGCTTGCTGGAGGAGTGACTATCCTACCCGGCGTAACACTCGGAGACAATGTTGTTGTCGGTGCAGGGAGCGTTGTGACTAAATCCTTTGGTGACAATCTTGTGATTGCAGGCAATCCCGCACGTGTTATCAAAGAATTATAAACTAGGGATAAGATATGAAATATTATCTGACGATTGATATTGGCGGAACTTTTATTAAATATGCTTTAATTGATGACAGCTATCATCTCCTAGAAACTGATAAAATACCGACACCCAATACGTTAACCGACTTTCTGACCCATGTGAAAGAACTGATTGCTACTCATAAACAACAGATTTCAGGGGTTGCTATTGCCTGTCCGGGTCAAATCAACAGTAAAGTAGGATTCATTCATAGAGGAGGTCTGATTCCTTACCTCAGAAACCTTCCTCTAGCAAGCCATTTGGAACGTGTAAGCCTCTTACCAGTAACAGTCATTAATGATGCCAATGCAGCTGGCTTAGCAGAAGCTAGATTGGGTAATCTTAGGGACTGCTCGTGCGGAGCAGCCTTAATTTTAGGAACTGGCGTTGGTCTGGCCTTGATATCAGATGGTAACTTGCTTTCGTTTAGGAATCTTCAGTCTCATCATATGTTAATTGGACCGACCACCAATGATGTGCAGAAAAACGCTCGGTTCATGGCTCAAAAAGATATTCTCAATCTTCGCGTAAGAGGTATTGAAAGTCTGTTGCAAAACAATGGGTCAGCAGTTCAGTTTATCCACAAGGCAAGTGACCATCTCGCCTTGCCCCATGACGATGGACAGGCTGTTTTTAAGGTCTTGACGGAAAATTCAGATACCGTTCTGATTCAATTATTTGAAAATTACTGTCAGGAAATTGCTCAGCTCATTTTGAATCTACAAACGGTCTTCCGCCTAGAGAGAGTGGTGTTAGGTGGTGGTATCAGCTGCCAACCGCTTTTGCTGAAAGAAGTCCAGCACCAGTACCATACTTTATTAGAAGAAAATGATCATGCGCTGTCTGTTGAAAAACTAACCCTAAAGACGTGTCGCTTTTATAATAATGCCAATTTAATAGGTGCCTTTTGTCACTTTAAAGATTTAAAATTAGGATAAGCCTCCTAATTTTTTTAGTTTACGAATAAGAGGGTAGAAGGAGGGCTTATGAATCATTTCGACATCTATAAATTAAAGAAAGCGGGCTTAAATAACCTCAATGTTATTAATATCCTCAATTATCAGGAAAAACATCAAAAATCCTTATCTCTTAGAGATATAGCCGTGGTCTCAGACTGCAAAAATCCTTTGCAATTCATTGAAAACTATAAAAATTTAGACAGCAAAACACTTAGGAAGGAATTTACCAAATTCCCCTCCCTATCTATTTTAGATAAAGAATATCCCTTATCTTTAAAGGAAATCTATAACCCTCCTGTTCTTTTGTTTTACCAAGGAGATCTCAGTCTATTGGAAAAACCTAAATTAGCAGTTGTAGGTTCGCGCGATGCTAGCTCAGTCGGCAGTAAGTCTGTTCAGAAGATTATCAATGAATTAAACAAACGGTTTGTCATTGTAAGCGGTCTAGCTAGAGGTATTGATACCGCCGCTCATTTAGCAGCTTTAAAAAACGGTGGCTCCACAATAGCCGTCATCGGATGCGGATTGGACACGTATTACCCCAAAGAAAATCAGAAGCTCCAGGACTATATTGGGAAGCATCACCTGATTTTATCCGAATACGGCCCCCAAAGTCAGCCCTTAAAATTCCATTTTCCAGAAAGAAATCGCATTATCGCAGGTTTATGTCAGGGAATTATGGTAGCCGAAGCTAAGATGCGTTCTGGAAGTCTGATTACCTGTGAAAGAGGGATGGAAGAAGGACGAGATGTTTTCGCCGTACCAGGCTCTATTTTAGACGGTAAATCTGATGGCTGCCATCATCTCATTCAAGAGGGGGCAAAGTGCGTCACAAGTGGGTTCGACATTGTTTCAGAACTCTTAAATTAAAACAAGTTCTCCTATAAGAAAAGTTTGTTCTTGACAGTCTTTCTAAAATGATATATTATGCTAGGAGTTTATTACATTTAGGAAGTGCAAGATATTGGCAACAAAAACCCAAACAAAAACGAAAAAAACAAGTAAAAAACGGGCCACCCCTAAAAAAAATCTAGTGATTGTGGAATCGCCTGCCAAAGCCAAAACCATCGAAAAATATTTAGGGCGTTCTTATAAGGTCGTTGCCTCAGTGGGGCATATCCGAGATTTGAAAAAATCCAGTATGTCAATTGATTTTGACGACAACTATAAGCCGCAATATATTAATATCCGTGGTAAGGGTCCCTTGATCAATTCTCTTAAAAAAGAAGCCAAAAATGCTAAACAAGTTTTCTTGGCAAGTGACCCGGACCGTGAAGGAGAAGCCATTTCCTGGCATTTAGCCCATATTCTGGATTTAGATCCAAAGGCTAAAAACCGTGTTGTTTTCAATGAAATCACTAAAGACGCCGTAAAAAATGCTTTTGTGGAGCCTCGTGAAATCGATATGGATTTAGTTGACGCTCAGCAGGCGAGGCGTGTGTTGGATCGGATTGTCGGCTATTCCATTTCACCTATTTTATGGAAGAAAGTTAAAAAAGGACTTTCTGCTGGACGTGTTCAGTCTGTGGCTCTCAAGCTCATTATCGATCGTGAAAATGAAATAAAAGCCTTCATTCCGGAAGAGTATTGGACCATTGATGGTCTCTTCCAAAAAGGGACTAAAAAGTTTCAAGCAAACTTTTACGGTCTTGATGGTAAAAAGGTTAAGCTGTCGAACAACGATGAGGTTAAAGAGGTTCTGGCTCGTATTAAGACCGATGACTTTTTAGTAGATAAGGTTGAGAAAAAAGAGCGTAAGCGCAATGCACCACTTGCCTATACGACCTCCTCTTTGCAGCAGGATGCTGCTAATAAGATCAACTTCCGTACCCGAAAGACCATGATGGTTGCCCAGCAACTGTATGAGGGTCTCAATCTAGGTTCAAATGGCCATCAGGGGCTCATCACCTATATGCGTACGGATTCAACTCGTATCAGCCCCGTTGCTCAAAACGAAGCAGCCGACTTCATCAAAGAACGTTTTGGAAGTCAATACTCCAAACAGGGAAGCAAAGTCCGCAATGCCTCCGGCGCCCAAGACGCCCACGAGGCTATCCGTCCCTCTAATGTTCATTATACGCCCGAATCAATCGCTAAATACCTTGATAAAGATCAACTGAAACTTTATACTCTTATCTGGAATCGCTTTGTGGCTAGTCAAATGACAGCAGCGATTTTTGACACCATGAAAGTTCATCTGGAGCAAAATGGCGTCCGCTTTGTAGCTAACGGCAGTCAGGTGAAATTTGACGGTTATCTAGCTGTCTATAATGACTCCGATAAAAATAAAATGCTTCCGGAAATGAGCCAAGGAGAAATCGTTAAGAAAGTCTCTGCCAATCCTGAACAGCACTTTACCCAGCCGCCTGCTCGCTATTCAGAAGCTAGTTTGATTAAAACGCTGGAAGAAAATGGTGTCGGTCGTCCATCGACATACGCACCGACTCTGGAAACTATCCAAAAGCGTTACTATGTTAAATTAGCTGCCAAACGGTTTGAACCGACAGAATTAGGAGAAATCGTGAATAGCTTGATTGTGGAGTTCTTTCCTGATATTGTCGATGTCAAGTTCACTGCAGAAATGGAAGGTAAGCTAGACCAGGTCGAAATCGGTAAAGAAGAATGGCAAAAGGTTATCGATCAATTTTACCAACCCTTTGAAAAAGAAGTTGTCAAGGCAGAAGAAGAGATGGAAAAGATCCAGATTAAGGATGAGCCTGCTGGTTTTGACTGCGATGTCTGCGGACATCCTATGGTAATCAAACTGGGGCGTTACGGTAAGTTTTATGCCTGTAGTAATTTCCCCGACTGCCGCAATACCAAAGCCATTACCAAGGAAATCGGGGTAACTTGTCCTATCTGCCACAAAGGGCAAGTTATCGAACGGAAAACGAAACGGAATCGTCTTTTCTACGGATGCGATCGTTATCCAGAATGTGATTTTACTTCTTGGGATAAGCCAGTTGGACGTGAGTGCCCGAAATCAGGAGATTTCTTAGTTGAAAAGAAAGTCCGTGGTGGCGGAAAACAAGTCATCTGCAGCAATGAAGCATGTGATTACAAAGAAGAAAAGATCAAATAAAGTTTGCATAATAATAATTATGCAAACTTTATTTATTCTAACATCGGTTTTTTTATTTCAGGATGTTTAGAAAAGGATTTTTGAAAGTGGCTGTCTAAATTTGAGATGGTTTAGTTTAAGAAAATTCGGAATTGAGGTATAATAGTCAGGCAACCATAAAAGGAAATTTTATCCTATTATTTAAAGAAGAGAAAATAAGTTCGATATCAATTATAATTTTAGAAAGAATTGCGGGAATTTTGCTCCCGAAGGGGTAGAGTATTATGTCTCAATCTTATATCAATGTTATTGGCGCTGGATTAGCAGGTTCAGAAGCAGCTTACCAGATTGCTAAGCGCGGTATTCCTGTTAAACTGTATGAGATGCGCGGGGTGAAAGCAACGCCACAGCATAAGACAGACCAGTTTGCAGAATTAGTTTGTTCTAATTCTTTCCGCGGTGATAGCCTAACCAATGCTGTCGGACTACTTAAAGAAGAGATGCGTCGCTTAGATTCGCTCATTATGCGGGCAGGCGAAGCTCACCGTGTCCCTGCTGGCGGTGCTATGGCTGTTGATCGAGAAGGATATGCCCAAACTGTCACAAAAGAAATTGAAACCAATCCGTTAATTGAGATTATCCGTGGCGAAGTGACGGAAATTCCTGATGATGCTATCACAGTTATTGCAACTGGGCCATTAACTTCAGATGCTTTAGCTGAAAAAATTCACAGCCTAAATGGTGGTGATGGTTTTTATTTCTATGATGCGGCAGCTCCCATTATTGATAAAGCTTCAATTGATATGGATAAGGTCTATCTAAAATCCCGCTATGACAAGGGAGAAGCCGCCTACCTTAACTGTCCCATGACCAAAGAAGAATTCCTGGCTTTTCATCATGCCTTAACAGAAGCAGAAGAAGCTCCTCTTAATACTTTTGAGAAGGAAAAATACTTTGAAGGCTGTATGCCTATTGAAGTCATGGCCAAACGAGGCATCAAAACCATGCTTTATGGTCCTATGAAACCTGTCGGTCTCGAGTATCCAGAAGATTATAAAGGCCCCCGTGATGGTGATTTTAAGACCCCTTACGCCGTTGTTCAATTAAGGCAGGACAATGCAGCAGGCAGTCTTTATAATATGGTTGGTTTCCAAACACACCTGAAGTGGGGAGAACAAAAACGTGTCTTCCAGGTGATTCCAGGACTTGAAAATGCAGAATTTGTCCGTTACGGTGTGATGCACCGAAATTCTTATATGGATTCTCCTAATTTATTAAAACAAACCTTCCAAAGCAAAAAAAATCCCAATCTTTTCTTTGCCGGACAAATGACGGGTGTTGAAGGCTATGTTGAATCAGCTGCCAGTGGATTAGTCGCTGGTATCAACGCCGTTCGAACATTTTTAGGAGAGAAGGAGCTGATCTTTCCAAGAACAACAGCTATTGGAAGCCTTCCTTACTATGTCACCCATGCTGAGAGCAAAAATTTCCAACCCATGAATGTTAATTTCGGTATTATTCAGGAATTAGAAGGACCTCGAATCCGTGATAAAAAAGAACGGTATGAAGCCATTGCAGAACGAGCATTAACAGATTTGAAAGGTTATATTGATTTCTAAAAACTATCTTATAGGATAGTTTTTTATTTTGTAAGAAATATAAGCAAAAAATACTTTTTTTGTCATATTATTTGACTTTTAAAACGTTTTCTTTTGATTTTCTATTGAATAATATGAGGATAATGTTATAATTTAGTCGTTTAGGATAAACAAATTTTATATTCCGGAGGATTTTATGGAAGAAAAAGTTCGCTATAAGTTACGCAAAGTCAAGAAAAATTGGGTAACCGTTTCAATGACATCTGCTGTGGTGACACTAGCTGCCTTATCTGCTAATGCTGTCAAAGCCGATACTGAAACTGCTAGCAAGGAGACAACTACCAGTGATTCCAGCCTTGTTTCAAGTCAAACGACGGAAGTAACAACGACAGCAGTAGAAGAAAAAGCTTCTACGCAAAATCAGGTCACTAGCGAAACAACAACTGTCAGCCAAGATCAGACTGAAATTCAAGCAAAATCGGAAGCGATTATTGATAGCAAGTCACAGACTGGGCAGACCGCAGCTTATGCCGCTTCAGAAACAACTTCAACAGTAGCTAAAGCCAAACAAGCCAGTGAAGAAGTGATTTCGGCAGAGCAACTCAAAGCTCTAAAAAGCTTAAGCAATGTCAAACTTGTTGATGGTAAGTATTACTATTACAACACTGACGGTAGCCTCCAAAAGAACTATGCACTAAATGTTAATGGACAGGTTCTTTATTTTGATGAAACCGGTGCTTACAAACCGAGCTCAACGGTTTCAGCTTCCACATCCACCGATGAAACAACCAATTCTTATGCTAAGTATAATCAAGTTTACAGCACAGATGTTAAGAACTTCGAACAAATCGATAACTATCTAACTGCTGAATCTTGGTACCGTCCTAAATATATCTTGAAAGATGGCACCACTTGGACAGAATCAACTGAAAATGACTTCCGTCCACTTTTGATGACCTGGTGGCCTGACAAAGAAACCCAACGCCAATATGTCAACTTTATGAATGACCAGTTTGGTGTCAAAGTTACTTATGATACAAATGCCAGTCAAAATGAACTTAATTTAGCTGCACAAACCATTCAGGCGAAGATCGAAGAAAAAATTACGATTGCGCAAAATACGACATGGCTGCGTTCCACAATCGCTGCCTTTGTCAAAACACAGTCTGCTTGGAATAGTGAGAGTGAAAAACCTTTTGATGATCACCTGCAAAACGGGGCTCTCCTTTTTGCAAATGACAGCAGTCTAACACCTTGGGCTAATTCTAACTTTAGACTTCTTAACCGCACCCCGACTAACCAAACAGGGGAGAAAGATCCTCGCTATACTCAGGATATGTCTCGCTACGGCGGTTATGAATTGCTTTTAGCCAATGATGTTGACAATTCCAATCCTGTTGTTCAGGCAGAACAGCTAAACTGGCTGCATTTCTTAATGAACTTTGGCACTATTTATGCCAACGATCCTGAGGCAAACTTTGATTCTATCCGTGTCGATGCTGTTGATAATGTCGATGCCGATCTGCTTCAAATTTCAGCGGATTATTTGAAATATGTACACGGTATCAACAAGAATGACGCAACAGCAAACGATCATTTATCAATCTTAGAAGCTTGGAGCGATAACGATACACCTTATCTCCATGACGACGGGGATAATATGATCAATATGGATAACAAGTTGCGTTTATCCTTTATTTGGTCACTAGCTAGACCCTTAAATGTTCGTTCAGGACTTGAGCCTCTCGTGACAAACAGTCTTGTTGACCGCACAAATGACAGTGCTGAGACAGCTAAAATTCCATCTTACTCATTTGTACGTGCGCACGATAGTGAGGTGCAGGATTTAATCCGTGATATTATCAAAGCGGAAATCAATCCAAATTCATTCGGTTATTCTTTTACACCTGAAGAGATTGAAAAAGCCTTCAAGATCTATAATGAAGATTTGAAAGCGACCAATAAAAAATACACCCATTATAATACCGCTTTGTCCTACGCTTTGATTTTGACCAACAAATCAAGTGTTCCGCGTATTTACTATGGAGATATGTTTACCGATGACGGTCAGTACATGGCAAACAAAACCATTAACTATGATGCGATTGAAAGCCTCCTAAAAGCCCGTATCAAATACGTTTCTGGCGGTCAAAGCATGAAAGTTAATTATCTCGCCAATGCTAATCGTACAGCATGGGATCAGACAGTCTTGACATCTGTACGTTATGGTAAGGGCGCAATGACTGCTACAGATACTGGTGATCAAACCACTCGTCTGTCTGGTATTGCAGTCATCGAGGCTAACCGACCTGAACTCAAACTAAATAGCAATGAAAGAGTTGTTATCAACATGGGAGCAGCCCATAAGAATCAGGCTTATCGTCCACTTATCCTGACAACTAACAGCGGTGTGGCAACTTACAATTCTGATGCAGAAGCAAAAGCCCTGATTCGTTACACAAATGCTAACGGAGAACTCATCTTCACAGCAGATGAAATTAAGGGATATGCTAATCCGCAAGTGTCAGGTTACCTAGCGGTCTGGGTACCGGTCGGAGCAGCAGAAAACCAAGACATCCGCGTTGCAGCAAGTACTGCACCATCCACAGACGGTAAGTCACTCCATCAAAATGCCGCTTTGGATTCTCGTGTGATGTACGAAGGCTTCTCAAACTTCCAAGCCTTTGCGACAACTGAAGACGAGTATACCAATGTTGTGATTACTAAAAATCTTGATAAATTTGTTGAATGGGGTATCACTGACTTTGAAATGGCACCGCAGTATGTGTCATCAACAGATGGAACCTTCCTTGATTCAGTTATCTTAAACGGCTATGCCTTCACAGATCGTTATGATTTAGGAATTTCTAAACCAAATAAATATGGTACTGCTGATCACTTAGTGAAAGCTATCAAAGCCCTCCACAGCAAAGGTATCAAAGTCATGGCTGACTGGGTTCCAGATCAAATGTACACATTCCCTCAAAAGGAAGTCGTAACCGTAACACGTGTTGATAAATACGGCAAACCAATTGAAGGATCTCAAATTAAAGATAGCCTTTATGTGGTTGATACGAAGAGTTCCGGAGACGATCAGCAAGCCAAATATGGCGGTGAATTCTTAGAAGAATTAGCTGCTAAGTATCCTGAATTGTTTGAACGCAAACAAATTTCAACTGGTCTTCCAATGGACTACTCCGAAAAAATCAAACAATGGTCAGCTAAGTACTTTAATGGAACCAACATTTTAGGCCGTGGTGCAGGTTATGTCCTGAAAGATCAAGCAAGCGGTACATACTTTAATGTTGGGGAAGACAACACTTTCTTACCTAAACAGCTTTTAAACCAAGCTGCTGTTTCTGGCTTTGTTTATGATGGAAAAGGTTATACTTACTATTCAACTAATGGTTACCAAGCTAAGAAGACCTTTATCAGCGAAGGAGACAACTGGTATTACTTTGATGACAAAGGTTATATGGTCGTTGGCAGCCAAGTGATTGATGGGGCTAATTATTTCTTCCTCACAAATGGTGTCCAATTAAGAAATGCGATTTACAATAATGGCAATAATACCTTCTCTTACTACGGTAACGATGGTAAACGTTATGAAAATGGCTATTATCTCTTTGGTCAGCAATGGCGCTATTTCCAAAATGGCCTTATGGCGGTAGGTCTGACAAAGGTTAACGGTATTGTCCAGCACTTTAACGATTACGGTTTCCAAACTAAGGGAGATTTCGTCACCGGTAAAGATGGTAAGGTTCGATACTTTGATGAGCATTCTGGCAATCTTATCACCAATAGATTTGTCAGCAACGCTAAAGGACAGTGGTTCTATTTTGGTAATGATGGTATTGCTGTGACCGGCAGCCAGACCATCAATGGTCAGTCACTTTACTTCAATGCCAATGGTGTTCAAGTTAAGGGCGATTTTGTTAAAAACAGCTATGGAACACTCCGTTATTATGATGCTGATTCTGGCGACTTGGTTCGCAACCGTTTTGTCATGAATACCGCTGGACAATGGTTCTACTTTAACCGCTACGGTTATGCTGTGACAGGTGCGCAGACCATTAATGGACAACGACTGTACTTTAATAATGATGGCAGTCAGGTTAAAGGTCAGTTTGTTGTAGATTCTTATAGACGCATTCGTTACTACGACCCTAACTCTGGCGAACAGGCTTTTAATAAGTATGTTCGAGCAGCTAATGGCGACTTATATTATTTCGATCAGACGGGCTATGGCCGCTTGGTAAGCAGTTCTTATTATTCTTACGATAGAAATGACCGCAGAACAAGAAATTCTTATCAAACTCAAAGATGGGATGGCCGTGGCAGAACTGCCTATAGGCATCATCGTCGTCATCACTAATTAGTCAATCTAGTGATACTCACTAAAAATAAAGAGCCTGCACACGCAGGCTCTTTATTTTTTAAACTTGAGACGCTTGATAGGCTTGGACAGAGTAGCACCAATCCTCTTATTGCGCCGGCGTGTTTGCATCACTTGCTCTTGAAAACGTCGCTGACTTTCTAATAGAGTCGCCTGATCAATCACATATAGCTTCACAATGGATCCGGGTCTTAATTTACCCGTTTTTGGAACCATATCAACAACCTCATCTGCACGTCGGTCATGATATTTTTTAAGTGGTTTAGCCAAAAGAGGTACAACCTTCAATCCTTGTGATTCTAAATGTTGCTTGGCTGTGAAAAAATCTAATTGGACCAAATTCTGAATCGGAATCAAATCTCGTTTGTTATCATAATGTCTGTCAATTGCTTTATCAATTAGATGAGCAGCATTGGCGGAGACTTTTTCAATAACTTTAACAGCCTCTGCTAAAGACAAAAGACTTCCTAGACCACCCACCATTTTGCTTATTTTTAATTTTTTCGCCATCATTCTTCCCTCTTTATTATTACTTATACTATTATAGCAGAGAGAAAGTGTAATCGTCTTCTAAAACATTTTTGCAACAATAAAATTTCGACAGTCTGTTTAAAATACAGTTTAATTATGTTAAAATGGAATAAGATTATAATAGATTTATAAACTATGGAGGCTTTTAGAAATGGGAAAAAGATTTAGGTATTTACATAAAGAACAGTTCGGTATTAGAAAACTAACTATTGGGATTTGCTCCTGTTTAATAGGCTTGGGTCTCGTCTACTCAAGTCCAGCAACAGTAGAAGCAGAGGCTGTTCAGCCAACACAAGCCACGGAAAGTTTTTTGACAACTGCAGATACCACACTTAGTACGGATGTTGCTGTAGAAACAGTTTCTACAGCAGATGCATCAACTTCTATACCAGCAAGTGACACATCTAATTCTAACAACAATCCTTCTTTATCAGCGCCAATAGCTGCAGTTGTCTCTTCAGATACTAAACCAGCTGCAACGACCAACCAAGACCAACAGGCAGGTGGTCAGGTGACGGCTATATATCTTGATGTTGATGGAAATAGTATTCAAGATGATGTCATTGTCCAACCCGCAGGAACGCCAGTTGGAACACCCTATACAGCTGAAAAGCCTGATCCGCTAAGGAATGATGCAGGCTTGCTCTATAAATTAGTTGGCGTCCCTGAGCATGCATCAGGACTGGTTGATGAATACGATAGCATTATTGCCTTTTTCTACGAGCCGATTTTAGGAGGAGCTGTTAATCTGCGTTATGTAACAGATACCGGCATCGTCTTGCATGAGGAGACTTTACTCCCTGAAAATACTCAGGTTGGAACTGCTTATACCAGTCAACAGGATGACCTAACAGATGCCGATGGTTTCGTATGGACCTATTCACAGCTAGAAGCTTCTTCGGCTCCAGCCAGTGGCAGAGTGACACCAGAAATGCAACAGATTATCTACTTATATACTGCTAAAGCAGGGGAACAAGTGACTGTTAACTATCGGGATGACAAAGGCAATATGGTATTAGAAGACGCCGTTGTCCAACCCGCAGGTGTTCAAGTTGGAACACCTTATAATGCCAGTCAGCTGCAAAGAGATGTCATTGAACGTGACGGCAAAAAATACCAACTTATCACCACACCAAATAACGTAACAGGTTATGTGTCAGCTCAGGAAATAGTTGTAACCTATGTTTATCAGTTGCTTTCTGAGCAAAAGACAGCTGCCAAACAGGCAGATTCCCAAACGATAGAAGAAAACACACCTTCTACAACAGCCCTTCTTGGCTATCAAAAATATCAAGAAGAGTCACTAGCAAATCCGATTTCTAAAGCAAAAACTGCCACCATGTCCGCAGAACGTCTCCCAGAAACCGGAAGCGACTCTTTTGGCTGGCTATCATGTTTAGGATTAGTCTGGATCTCAGGAATCGTTTTCTTTAAGAAAAAAGAAAACTCTTAATTCTAATTTTTCTTTCTAGTTAGCTACGGATTCCCTAATCATTAAAGGTTAGGGATTTTTCTTACAATCTTGTAAGATAGGAAGAAAAAGCTGTAAGGTAGTTGTGTCCTTCTTAACGCTATAATAAAGTCAGAAAAGGAAAGACCTTATTCAGAATTTATTTTTAATAAGGTATAATAAATATTATCCCAAAGGAGATCGTTATGTTTTTAGAAATCAATCATTTGGAGAAAATTTTTAGGACACGTTTTTCAAAAGAAGAGACACGCGCCCTTCAGGATGTTGACTTCAACGTAGAAGAAGGGGAGTTTATTGCCATTATGGGAGAATCTGGATCAGGAAAGACCACTCTTCTAAATATCATTGCGACTCTGGAAAAGCCGACTAAGGGGTCTGTCATTCTCGATCAGCAGGATATTACTAAAATCAAAGAGTCTAAATTAGCAGACTACCGTCTCAAAAATCTAGGTTTTGTCTTCCAAGATTTTAACCTTTTAGACACCTTATCTGTTCGAGACAATATTTTTCTACCTCTGGTTTTGGCCAGAAAAAGCTACAATGAAATGGAATCTCGTCTGCAGCAAATTGCTCCCAAACTGAGAATCCAAGACCTATTGGATAAAAGACCGTTTGAAATATCCGGCGGACAAAAGCAAAGAGTCGCCATTGCTCGAAGCCTCATTACCAGACCAGCTCTAATCTTAGCCGATGAACCAACAGCAGCTTTAGACTATAAGAATTCCGAAGACCTTTTAAATTTATTTGAAGCCATCAACCAAGACGGACAGACTATCCTGATGGTGACCCATTCGGCCAATGCGGCTAGTCATGCCAAACGTGTCCTTTTTATCAAGGACGGGCGTATTTTCCATCAGCTTTATAAGGCCAACAAGTCTAACCAAGAATTTAGCAAGGAAATTTCGCTATCAATGACTGCTCTTTTAGGAGGTGAGTAAGATGTTCTACCTCAAATTAGCCTGGAATAATCTCCGAAATTCAGCCAAGTTCTTTGCCCCCTTTGTCCTATCGACGCTCGTTCTGTTTATCTTGGTTTGTTCAACTTTTCTGATTTCTCTTAGTCCTGTGTCAGACTCTATGCAGCTGGGAAAAATAACGCTGGGACTGGCAATTATTGTTCTGACCATTTTCTCAACCATAATGAGTATCTATTCTTATAATTTCCTTTTAAAACAAAGAAGCCGTGAATTTGGCCTTTATAATGTTTTAGGGATGAATAAAAGCCAGGTATCTCTGATTGCAACCATTGAGCTGTCTATTATCTTTATTATCACAGTGATAATCGGCTCCGTTCTCAGCAGTGTCTTTTCAAATGTCTTATACCTCATTTTTGTTAACCTAATGAATTATGGCAAATTGAGTTTTACGATTATGCCACTGGCCTTTATTTTAACAGGAATCATCTTTGCCGCTATCTTTTTCCTGCTGGAGTTAATTGGCTTAAGAAAGATTGGAGCCACATCTCCCTTGATTCTCTTTAGAAGTCAGGAACAGGCTGAAAAAGAGCCGAAGGGAAATGTCATTTTGGCTTTTGTTGGTATTATCGCTCTGGGCGTTGGTTACTATCTTTCCTTAAGTTCTTCTAAAATCGCTGCTTTAGTTGTCTTATTACGTTTCTTTGTCGCAGTCGTATTCGTTATTATAGGAACTTATCTCTTCTATATTAGCTTCACAACTTGGTACCTCAAAAAACGCCGACAAAACAAAACATACTTTTATCAGCCCAATCATTTTATTACGACTTCCCAAATGATTTTTCGAATGAAGCAAAATGCTGTTGGTCTAGCTAATATCACATTACTGGCAATCATGGCTTTTGTGACGATTGCAACAACAGCTTCGCTGTACAGTGGTTCTAATGAATTAGCCAAGCAAACGTTTCCTAAAAATACACGTATTGACTTTCAAGTGCAAGACCGTTCTCAGGGAGAACAAGCGATTCAGGAAATTACTGAAAACTCTTTGGGTCACCCTAAAACAGATGTCAATTCCTATTTATCTGTTCTGATGCAGCTGAACCTCCCTAAGAGGCAAAAATGGACCATTACGGAACAGGCGATCCAAAATCCTAATCCTACCTCAACTGGTTATAACTATGTCATAACTCAGGAAGACTTTAGAAAACTGGGCAACAAGCTTCAGCATTTGGAGGATAATCAGACTGCCTTGTTCGTGCAAAAGGGAGATAGTAAGGTCACACATATTGATTTTTTTGGAAAAACCTTTGAAAATGTGAAAAACTTTAAGTCCGTCAAGATGCCTGACAGCATCAATACTTACAATTCTTCCGTCCTTATCGTCAGTAATGATGAAGTGATGCGAGAAATGGTTGGTCTTTATCAAAGTGTTAGCAAGAATCAGTTTAAAACGACTTATCTGTATTCGACCTTTGTTAATCTCAATGACAAGGAAAGTGCAGCTTTGAAACAACTAATCAATGATTATAGTGACAAAAATCAGATCTCAGGCTATTATCAAACCAAGAAGAATCTTGAGCAAGAGTTAATGGCTATGAGCGGCGGTTTCCTCTTTACAGGTTTCTTATTAGGAATCAGCTTCTTATTGGGTGCAGCTTTGATTATCTATTACAAGCAGTACTCCGAAGGAAATGAGGATAAGAAATCTTACAAGATTTTACAAGAGGTGGGCATGAGCAAAGCTTCTGTCCGAAAAACCATCAACTCTCAAACAATCTTTGTATTCTTCATGCCTCTTTTGATGGCTGTCCTCCATTTTGTTGTAGCATTAACCATGATTAAACAAATGCTTTTGCTCTTTGGAGTGACCAGCACCAACCTTATCTATACTGTCAGCGGTGTCACCATTATCGGAATTACCCTCATTTACTTCTTTATTTACCGCCTGACTAGCCGAACTTATTATAAAATCATTGAAAGGTAGGAGAAGTGGCGATTTTTCGCCACTTTTTTGATAGAATAAAGCTATGAAAAGTAAGGATAGAATTTATATCGTTGAAGATGATTCAACCATCGTTAAGCTCTTAAAAGGGCATCTCTCCGAAAAGTATACCGTTAAAGGAGTGGATAATTTTAGAGCCATTCTTCAGGAAATACAGGAATTTCAGCCGGATTTAATCCTAATGGACATCACTCTGCCTTATTTTAATGGTTTTTATTGGACGACGGAGATTCGTAAAACAATGACTCAGCCCATCATTTTCATCTCTAGCTCTGATGATGAAATGAATGCTGTCATGGCTATGGATATGGGAGGAGACGACTTTATTAACAAACCCTTTTCTCTGGCTATTTTAGATGCCAAAATCGCTGCCTTTCTGCGACGTGCTAACGCTTTTGCCAAAACGGAACTGATCTTCGAAGAATTTCAGTTAGGCCTTGACGGCCTGCTTCGCAATAAAGAAAGCGGCGAGAATATCCAATTAACGCCAACCGAAACGAAACTTCTGTCCTTGCTGCTGGAAAAAAGAGGAGAAGTAGTCACCAAAGAACAGCTCCTTGATAAACTCTGGGAAGGAGAGGAGTTCATTGAACAAAACACACTTAGTGTTAATATGACACGACTACGTAAAAAAGCAGGAACGATTCATTTTAATCATATTTACACGGTAAGAGGGGTAGGATACGTCATCAAATGATTAAAGCATTTTTCAAAGAGTACGGAGCTTGGTACCTTTTATATGGACTCTTAAGTCTGCTTTTTTTCCTGACTTTTTACCTTTATCGCCTGCCCTTGGTTTATTTCCAAACAAGTTTTATCTTCGTCTCAACCATTTTAATCTTACTTTCTTTAGGCTTGTATTATCGTTTTTACCAAAAAATGACGTCACTCCATTTCTTTTTGGCGGTAACCAATTTGGATAATCTAAACCAACTGGAACAACCTAGCGATAAAGCCTACCAAAAAATCATCGCTGCCTTGATTCAAAAAGAAGCAGAAGCTGCTCTAGTGTATCAGTCTGATCAGGATAAGATACAACAAATGATCAAACTTTGGTCTCATCAGATGAAAATCCCCTTGGCTACCTTATCCCTGATGGAACAGACGAATCAGCTAGAAAAGGAGTCCGTCAGACAGCAAATCCTGCGCTTGGAAAACAATCTTTCACGGCTGATGAATTATATCAAGTTCAATCAAAACCAAAGTGACTTTCGCTTTGAATCCGTTTCAATGAGAGATATTTTGGTTGATTTGGTTAAGAAAAATCAGGTTCTCTATCGACAAAAAGACCTATCCCTGACTATTGAAGGTGACTGGATTCTGAAAAGCGATAAAAAATGGCTGAGCTTCAGCCTAGCACAAATTCTGGACAATGCTATCAAATATAACAAGCCCGGCGGGAAAGTCAGCATCCGTATCCAAGATAAGTCTGTCTGTATTCAAGATACTGGCATAGGCATTCTTGCTGAAGACATTCCCAGAATCTTTGAAGAAGGGTTTACCGGCTATAACGGTCATGAGCACCAAAAAGCAACGGGACTGGGACTTTATATGACCAAACAGATTTTAAATCATCTGGAATTTGACATCAGCATCCAAAGCCAAGTTGATCAGGGAACCAAAGTACTGATTAGAAAACGCTGATTTATTGAACAGCATTTATGTATGCTAGCAAAACACCCTAGAGCTTATCTAGGGCGTTTTTTTGTTCATCATTCACGATATGAGTATAAAGATCCGTTACTTGCGTATTGGCGTGGCCAAGCTGGTGACTGACTAACACCTGGGATTTGGTGGCTTCGTAGAGCCTCGTAGCTAGCGTATGCCTTAATTTATGGGGAGTAACACGAATTTTAAAATGCTCAGAATATTTTGCAACCATCTTTTCAATACTGGAAGCATCGATGCGATTGGGAAGACCTCTATACTCTGTCAGGAAGAAAGCAGTGTCTGTCTTTTCTGCCTTATAACGGCCTTGGCGAATTTTAAGATAGTTTTCCAGATAAGGTTTGGCAAAGGCAGCAACATTGACGGAATCACGCTTGCCACCCTTACGCGTCACCTCGATAACCATCATTCTCAGATTAAGGTCTTTAAGGTCGAGATTAACAGCTTCAGACAAACGAACGCCTGAAGCAAGGAGCAGGGCGATAATGGCTAAATCACGTTCCTTGTTTTTTTGGAAAGAGGACAAAGCACGCTTGGATAGATTGTGCTCATATTCACAATCTACATACTCCAGGAACTCCATGGTTTCATCCCCTAAGAAAAGTTTTTGTTTAATGTTTTCAGCCCGTGCCGCCAAAGTTTCTTTTTTCTTTTTGGTCGAGACTTTTTTCATGACGTTTCGGTAGAAATAAGGTTCCCCATCAGCATTTTCAACCTCCTCGGTCAAATACTTATATAGACTTGACAGAGCTGAAAGCGTCCGATTAATGGTCGTCTGTGAAACGCCTTGACGCTTGGAATGAGAATTAAGGAGGGTCCGTTCACGTAGATAGAGAATAAAGAATTCCATATCTTTTTTGGTCAAATGTTCCAGGACATCGATAGGAATGTCAGCAATTTGATCAACCTGGGCAATATCAGCGTCAATCAGCCATTCAAAAAAACGGCGATATTCTTTCAAATATTCGTACAAAGTTGTAAAACTATAAGGAACTGCCAGTTTAGACTGGTAGTAATCCAAAACATACCAGGGCATGACTTTTTTCAAGTCATCAATTTTTTCAAGTAAAAGTTCACGTCTCATCCATTTTCTCCTAGATTGCTATAATAGAAGTATAGCACACCCTTATATATTTTTCAAGAAAATTATAGTTTTTCGGAAAGATGTATAGACAAAAAGAACAGCTAACGGATTAAGATTAACGGTTAGCTGTTCTTTTCATCGTTTGAGAAAATCATTCTTTTTACCGCAGCAACCCAAAGTCGTCATTCCTATCAATCACCTTTAACCGTTTGTTTTTTAAGCATGCATCTTACTGTCACCTGTTTTTGGACATCCCTTTAGGTTCAAGCCAATGCTGAACAAATCCCAGAATAAGATCAGAGAAAATGGCCATCAGGGCTGTTGGCAGTGAGCCCGCCAAAATAATCGCACCGCCATTAGTGGCATTTGTCCCTCGGACAATAATATCACCTAGGCCACCACCCCCAACAAAGGCTCCTATCGCCGTTATCCCCACAGCAACAACTAGAGCATTTCGGACACCAGCCATGATAACGGAGAGGGATAAAGGGAGTTCAACCATCAATAATTGCTGACTTTCAGTCATTCCCATACCCTTAGCGGCATCCACTAAGTCCTCTCCAACGTTTCTGATTCCTGCATAAGTATTGCCGATAATTGGCAGCAAGGAATAGAGAAAGACTGTTGCGATAACTGTTTTAGTGCCCAGACCCAACCCCAGCATTAAAATAGAAATCATAGCCAAAGAGGGAATGGTTTGCAGGACATTAGCAATCCCCATCACCACACTTTTGAGCTTTCCCCGTCTTGCAATCAGAATTCCGAGAGGTATCCCAACCAGAGCAGCAAGTAAGACTCCATAAACGGAAATCAGAAAATGCCTTAAAAACTGGGATAAAATATAATTGCTGTTATGACTGAGATAATAGAAAAATTGCTGGGCAGTAGTCATATCACTCATTGCTCATCTTCCTCTCTAAAATAATGATTTTCTTTCAAGAATTGCTTGGCCACTACGGAGGGTTCTAATAGGGTATCGTCTACCTGATAATTTAATCGCTGCATGGTTTGCAGGCTGATTTTCCCGTCAAGACGGTGCAAGAGCTTCTTCAATTTGGGATATTTTTTTAAAAGACTGTTGTTAACCACCATTGACGCTTCATAAGGTGGAAAGAACTGTTTATCATCCTCTAACAGTGTCAGATCATAACTTGGAATACGACCATCAGTCGAATAGCCCAAAACAACCTGCATTTTATCGCTGGCAACTGCATCATAGACAAGACCGATTTGCATTGGGTAGATATTTTTAAAGGCAAACCCATAGGTTTTGGTGAAATCACTATAACCATCTCCCTGACGGTTCATCCAAGTGCTGTCAACACCTGCTTTAGCTGTCTGAGCATATTGGCCTAAATCAGATATGGTCTTAATCTTGTTTTGCTCAGCAAAATCAGTTGTTACCATAAAGGCGTAGGTATCTGAGAAACCATAACTTGGAAACCAAGTTTGATCAAAGCGTTCAGAAAACTCTTTCTTAACAATCTCTGCCGCCTTTGTCGGATCTTTGACCGCTTTTAACCCTAAGGTTCCTGTGATATCCGTCCCGGTATAACGGGTAGCTGCAATATCAGCATCTTTTCGCAACAAAGCCTGATGGGCAACACTGGACGAACCAAGATTAGAAATCAAAGTTGTTTTATAGGAGGTCTCATGCTCAATTAGCTCCGCAATCATATTCGCCATGATACTGGATTCCGTGGTATTCATCGAAGCAATCTTGATGGTAGAGAACTGATTACTTTGAAGAAGATTGCAGCCCGACAGCGTCAATAAAGACAAAACTGCAGATAGCATCAGCCAATAAATCTTTTTCTTCATCTCATACCTCCCTCTTCTGCTTAGGCGTGATGTGTTTCTCTAAAAGCCCCAGCAAATAGTCTGATACTAGAGAAAGTAAGATAACCGGAATAGTCCCTCCGATAATCAGCTCAGGCTGAAAAAGACTTAAACCGCTGAAAATCAAATCACCTAACCCTCCAGCGCCAATATAAGAAGCTAAGGTAGCCCAGGCAATCACATAGATGGCAGATAATCTGATACCCGTCATGATTACGGGCATGGCCAGAGGAAGCTCAACTTGAAAAATAGACTGGACAGGCTCCATGCCCATTCCTTTCGCGCTGTCTTTTAAAACAGGATCGACATTGTCCAAACCAATATAGGTATTGCGTAAAATAGGGAGGAGAGAATAAACAAACAAGGCGAGAATAGCCGGAAGTTTGCCGATACCAAAAAATGGAATCATCATGGCCAAAAGAGCCAGACTTGGAATGGTTTGAAGCATGCTGGTCAGTCCAATAACCAGTTTAGCTGTTTTAGGAAATCTTGTTAAGATAATACCTGCTGGAACAGCGACAAGGACACCAAGGATAAGGGCTATCGCAGAGATATAGATTTGTTCCCATGTTTTCAGCAGCAGCTGGCTGCCATACTGTTCTAAAAAAGCGTTCATCACTCTTCCTCCTCAGCTTCTTGAGAACCCCAGATGATATCGTACAGCATATCAACTAAGGAGGAGCGGGTCACAATACCTGTTAAGTGCTTATTTTTATCTACTACTGGAGCATATTTCAGTCCTCTTTTTAGGATCCGTTCGGCAGTATCGCGTAGCAAATCGTCTTCTTTCACATAGAAGCTAACCTTGGTCATGATATCCCTTACCAGAAGGTCTTTTTGATAGCGATGGCTCAAGGCTGATAAGTCAACCAGGCCAATCAAGGTCTTGTCATTTTCCGTCACTAAAAGAGAATCGACCCGTTTTTCTCGCATCAAACCAATCACTTCTGTCAAGGACTTGTCCGGAGTAATGGAGACTGGATTTTTTAACATGATGGATTTAACAGGCGTAACATCCGCTTTGGCATGAATAAGCCTTTCTTCCCCGATCATTTTTTCAACAAAAGGGGTTGCAGGATGACGCAACAAATCCGTTGGCGTACCTTCTTGAACCATGCGTCCCTTATCCATAACGATAATCTTAGTCGCCAACTTCAAGGCCTCATCCATATCATGCGTTACTAGGATAATGGTTTTGCCCATTTTTTCCTGAAGGGATTTGACCAAGTCCTGGATACCTTCGCGCGTGATGGGGTCCAATGCGCCGAAAGGCTCGTCCATTAAGATAACATCCTGATCTGCGGCAAGCGCCCTGATGACCCCGATGCGTTGCTGCTGACCGCCTGATAATTCTGACGGATAGCGGTCAAGAAAGTCTTCTGGCAGCTCCACGAGATGAATCAATTCCTTCGCCTTAGCTCGCTTCTTCTCCTCCGACCATTTTAATAACTTAGGCACAAGAGTAATGTTTTCATAAATCGTCATGTGTGGCATTAGGCCGATATTCTGGATAACATAGCCGATTTTTCGTCTTAGTTTGACAGGATTAAATTGCGCAATGTTTTGCCCCTTAAAGAAAACATCTCCCTTACTGGGTTTTAGCATCCGATTAATCATCCGCATTAAGGTTGTTTTTCCCGATCCACTTGTCCCAATGAAACAGACAAAATCTCCAGGGTTAATCGTTAAATTAATTTTATCCACGGCAGCATTATCGCCATAGATTTTACTCACATTTTTAAACTCAATCATCGGTTGATCTTCCATCTGCCATCTCCTCTTTAAACCAAATAAAACCTCTATCTAACGGATTAAAATAGTCACTTTTATTAATTGTATCACTTTCCTATGTCAAATAGGTTTTAAAAATGCTATTTTATGACGAAAAACCTCTCTTTAAATACATAAAGAGAGGTTCTGAGATAATTGAAAAAAACTAACCCAAACAGAGCGCATAAGCCATTAAAACGCTAATAATGCTAAACAAGGAACCAATGAGGTAGTATTCCGCAAAGGCCTGACTTTTGGAAATCCGATCAAAGCGGGCAATGGATTTGGCTGTGAACACTAGGCCAATGGCAGCATACTGGCCAAAAAGAAGAAAGATGCCCATAATAAGACGCTCCAGCTGTCCAATTAAAGCACCAGCCCCCTCAACAGTCCCTGCCGCTTCTTCTCCGACTGGCTGGTATTTACGAAAGAAAAGTTTAAAAAGAATATTGACAGGCTTACTGATAATCAACAGAAAGAGAAAAACATTGAGAACAGGGTAGGTTGGATAGTCAGACAGAGGGATATCGGTAATGACCATGAGACCTCTATAAGCTCCAAAAAGGCAGAAAATAGCCGTTAAATGCAATACCTGATCTAAGATGAAGATATATTTTTCCCAGCTCTCTCTCACCAAGCCTCTCTTAGTGATCAGGTATTTGATAAAATCGATAAGCACATGGGCTAGCCAAACCTTGAAAAAATAGCCTCTTAGTTCCGAATGCAGAAAACAGGCGGTCAGCAGTAAGGGGAGACCAACCCAAAATAGATGGATAGCCAAGGCTTTGAATTTTTGCTTCTTTTGGTCAGCTAGTTTCTGACTTTGCAAATGAAAATCCCCCAAGAAATGACAGATCAGAGCCAATGTCAAAGGAGCATTGACAGAAAGGTAGAAGGACACCGATTTGAATTGGGTTAAAAAAGACAGATCAGGCATGGTTTTCCTCCTTTCTGACGGCTTCTAAAAATAAGTCGCTCGCCAACGCCTTGTTTCTCAGATAAATTTTAAGTCCGCTGGCTTTTAAACGCTTGTTAAAGGCGCTGGGGCTGATTCCCAGCAAGGCAGCTACTTGTTTATGTTCAAAATCTTCCTGATAAAGCTCATTTTCCAACAAAACTTTTAAAATAGCTATTTGATTAGCTGTCCAACGAGATTTAATAAACTCGCAGGCGGCTGTTAAGGTATTTAGCCGAACGGAAGCCTCTTCATTCTCAAGACAAACTGCAATTTGAGTTGTTCCATAGTCATTTTTACGGTGAACCTCGTTAATCGCTTTCCTGGCATTCCAAAAAACAGGACCATCAGAGCCAATGCTTTGCTGGCGATTGATTTCTGTAATAACTTGCCCGGCACCAATTCCAAAACGGATGGTATGCGGCAAAAATCTCAGACTAATATCATCAATCAATTGGAAAATCCGTCCATCAACTTTCAACAGTGCCTGAAATTCATCACCAGTTGTCACTGTGAAAGGGGAAACGATTATCTCTTGATAGTTTTGATTGATATCTTCCATTAAGCTCAATAGAGCTTCCTGTATTTGTGAGCGATTGACTAACTTTTTAGAGGAAACTAAATCTCCAATAAGTGCTAGATACATAGCGACACCTCCTGTAATTTCCATTATAAAGGAAATTAACTAAAATGTCCATTATAAAGGAAATTTTTAGAAATATCTGTTTTTGGGGAATTTTCTTGGTGTTATCCAAAATAAGTTTACATAATAATTATTATGTAAACTTATTTTTTACTTACGCTTCTTCTTAGCTTTTTTCATTTTTTTAGCCATCCGTTTCATGGACTGTTTCATGGCAAATTCGCCGACTTTCCCCTTCAAACCGCCACCTAACATTTGGCTCATGTCAGCAGGCATCCCAGCTCCGCCACCAAGCGCAGACAAATCTGGCATGCCGCTGCCCTGTCCCATCATCCCTTCTAAAGCGGATGTATCCATATTTTTAGGCATGTTATTAGGGGTGAGCCCCATCTGACGCATCATCTTAGTCATATCGCCAGACATAACGCCCTGCATCATTGATTTCGCTTGATTGAAATCTTTGATGAATTTATTGACCTCAATAAAGGTATTACCTGAACCGGATGCAATACGACGGCGGCGACTCGGTGTCAAAAGTTCTGGATTTTCACGTTCAGCAGGTGTCATGGAAGAGACAATCGCACGTTTACGGGCAACTTCTTTTTCGTCAATCTTAACATTCTTAAGGGCTGGATTATTAGCCATTCCAGGAATCATCTTCAGAATATCTTCCATCGGCCCCATATTCTGAACTTGATCTAACTGGTCGATGAAATCATTGAAATCAAAAGTGTTTTCACGCATTTTCTCAGCTAATTCAGCTGATTTTTGCTCATCATAATCTTGACTGGCCTTCTCTATCAGGGTCAGCAAATCACCCATCCCCAAGATACGTGACGACATTCTATCTGGGTGGAAGGTTTCGATGTCTGTGATCTTCTCACCCGTACCTGTGAATTTAATTGGTTTTCCAGTAATCTGGCGAACCGAAAGGGCTGCTCCTCCACGCGTATCCCCATCAATCTTGGTCAGAACAACGCCAGTAATTTCCAGCTGCTTGTTAAATTCAGCAGCGACATTAGCAGCTTCCTGACCAATCATGCTGTCGACAACCAAGAGAATGTCATGAGGTTGAGCCAGTGCTTTGACATCACGCAACTCCATCATCAATTTTTCATCAATCTGCAGACGACCGGCTGTATCAATCAAAACATAGTCATTACGATTAGCTTTGGCCTGAGCCAAACCCTGACTGACAATTTCAACTGCAGAATGTTCCGTTCCCATCTCAAAAACAGGAACATCAATCTGCTCTCCCAGTGTTTTTAATTGGTCAATAGCTGCAGGACGATAAATATCAGCCGCAATCATCAAAGGACGAGCCTTGTTTTCTTTGACTAATTTATTAGCCAGTTTCCCAGCAAAGGTGGTTTTACCCGCCCCTTGCAGACCTACCATCATGATAATGGTTGGAATTTTAGGAGATTTTTCGATTTCTGCTGTTTCAGATCCTAAAATAGCCGTCAGCTCTTCATTGACAATTTTAACAATTTGCTGTGATGGATCGAGCGTGTCAATGACTTCATGACCGACTGCCCGCTCACGGACGCGCTTGATAAAATCCTTGACAACTGGCAAGGCAACATCTGCTTCCAAGAGAGCCAGACGAATTTCTTTGGTGACTTCCTGAACATCTTTTTCAGATAATTTACGCTTGCCTCGTAAATTTTTAAAGACGCCCTGCAGGCGTTCTGTCAAACTTTCAAATGCCATAATCATTCTTCTCCTATTGTAAATTAATCGTTAGTCTCGATTATCGATATTGCTTAAAATGGAAATTTGCTCTTGCAGATAGGGATCTTTCGGGTATTGTGCTGCTATTGCATCAAAAATCTCACTGCGGACGATGTAATCTGAGTACATGTGCAGCTTCATCTCATAATCTTCGAGTATTTTTTCAGTCCGCTTGATATTATCGTAGACAGCCTGACGACTGACACCAAATTCCTCAGCGATTTCAGCCAAACTGTAATCATCTGCATAGTAGAGTTCAATATAGTTCATCTGTTTATCCGTCAGAAGGGCTGCATAGAATTCAAACAGAGCATTCATGCGATTGGTTTTTTCAATTTCCATAACCATTATTCTACCATATTTACAAAGCTTTTAATAGTCAAAACAAACCAAAAAGCCGTCCCCAAGTGACAGCTTTTTAGACTTACTCGCTCCAAGAATTTACTTTTTTGCTATTTTTATCAACCCATTTCTGGGCGGCTTTTTCTGGTGATGTGCCGTTATTGATGTCTAGCATAACCGACTGCATGTCATCCTGAGTCCAGTTGAAGTTATCGATAATCTTGTAAACTTCTGGCATATCTGATTTCAAGCCCTTACGCGCGATGGAATTGATATTCTCAGACGTTCCAAAATCTTCCTTGGAATCTTTAAGGTATTTCAAATCGTATTTGGCAAAGATCCAATGCGGAGACCAAGCTGTAATGACGATGTCTTCTTTATTCTTAATCGCTTTGCCTAAAGAAGTTGTCATCGCACCCGTGGAAGATGACACTAGCTGCCAGTCCGAAAGATTACTATAATCCTTAAGGGCGTTTTCAGCAGCCTTCATGATCCCTGCACCAGGCTCAATACCTGTTATTTTTTTATCTGCCTGGTTACTTAAGTCATCAATGCTGTCAACTGACATATAAGATGGAACAGCCAGACCTAATTTGACACCTTTGAGATTAGGTCCCAGATTAACCAAGTCTTGTTTGTACTTCTTATATTGGTCAGCGTGTGTATTGGGCAGCCAGGCACTGACTGTCGCATCAGCCTCACCATCAGCTACTGTTTGCCACATAATGGCGTTATCTAGTGGAATCATTTCTACCTTATACCCTTTTTGTTTTAGGACTTGAGCTAAAACATTCGTTGAGGCCACTTCAGAATCCCACTCAACATAGGCTAATTTAACCGTTTTTCCGCCAGCAGCTGACTGATTGTTAAGCAAAAGACGCCCTAGGCCGGCAAAGACAAACAAGGCAACAGCGACTAAACCGATTA
This sequence comes from Streptococcus ferus DSM 20646, assembly GCF_000372425.1. Lineage (GTDB taxonomy): Bacteria > Bacillota > Bacilli > Lactobacillales > Streptococcaceae > Streptococcus > Streptococcus ferus. The sequence goes on along the minus strand of NZ_AQVD01000001.1, from coordinate 443,088 downwards.
TTTTATTAACCTTGCCCCCTTTTTGCTGGCTTGTTCCCTGCTTGTTAATGGCTGTTGTAAATCGGTCCATAACAATGGCCAGAATAACCAAAGCCAAACCATTAACAAAACCTGACCCAATATCGGCATGCTGAAGCGCTGATAAAACGCCGCGCCCCAGTCCTGGTGCTCCAATCATAGAACCGGTAACTACCATAGACAGAGCCAACATGATGGTCTGATTAACCCCAGCCATAATGGTATTCTTAGCGAGAGGCAGCTCGACTTTAAAGAGCTTTTGACTTCCGGTACTTCCGAAGGCATCAGATGCCTCGATTAACTCCGTCGGAATTTCGCGAATCGCAAGATTGGTAAACCGAACCGTTGGCGGTAATGCAAAGATAACCGATGCGAAAACACCCGGCACAATTCCGATACCAAAAAAGGCGACCGCAGGAATCAGGTAGACAAAGGCAGGCATGGTCTGCATGAAGTCTAAGATAGGGTTGATTATCTGCTTAACCACATCGTTTTTGGCCATCCAGATTCCCAAGGGAATTCCGATAATGATAGAAATCAGACTAGACACCAGCACCAAGGTGAAGGTGTTCATCAAATCATCCCATAATCCCTGATTATAGATAAAGAGAAGCCCTAGCAAGGTAAAGGTCGGCAAGCCCCACTTCTTTTTCCCTAAAAAGTAGGCCGCAACTGTCACCAGCACAATCAGTAAGAAAGGACTGATGAATAGGAGGGTATCTGTTATACCGTTCATCGCAAAATTTCCAATTGACTGAATAACATTGAATAAAACGGCAAAAGTATCCGTCAGCCAATCGGTGGCTTTTTCAACCAATTCCGCTACAGGTAATTTTCTTTGTAATATAGTTTCCAAAACGTTTTTCTAACCCCTTTCCTGTTCTTCTTCTGCATCATCTCTTGTATTGGCCAAGGCTTCAATGACTCGACCGCGAATAATAACTCCCAGAAGTCTATTATTGTCATCCGTTACAGCAATAGGAGCCGATGAATCGTAAATCAATGGCATGATGTCTGTAATAACGGTATCTTTAGACACCGTCCTGACATCTCGATCAATCACTTCTGACAAAGGCAGCTTTTTCTTACGTGCCTCAATGGCAGCATCTGCGGTCAACGATCCTAGTAGCTGGCGGCGACGGTTGGTTGCCATCAGCATACTGACCTCCTCATTATGCATACGTGTCAGCGCAACCTGAGGACCATCAATTTCAATGGTCGTTGTCAAAGGCTTAATCATGATATTTTGAGCGGTCAATACCTTAGAACGGTCAACATCTTCAACGAATTCACGGACAAAATCATTGGCAGGTTTGGTCAAAATTTCTTCTCCTGTTCCAATCTGCATGATCTGTCCATCCTTCATTAAGGCAATACGATCTCCTATGCGCAGGGCTTCATTGAGGTCATGAGTGATAAAAACGATGGTTTTTTGCACACGATCCTGCAAGTCTAACAGTTCATCCTGCATTTCTTTGCGAATCAGAGGATCTAGAGCTGAGAAGGCTTCATCCATCAGAAGGATTTCAGGATCATTAGCCAAAGCTCTGGCTAAGCCGACCCGCTGCTGCATCCCTCCAGAGAGTTGGCTAGGATACTGGTCTTTAAAGGCGAGTAAGTTAGAATTTTCGAGTGCCTGCTCAGCCAGTTTAAGGCGCTCCTCTTTCGGTACCCCTCTAAGCTCCAGACCAAACTCGGTATTCTCCAGGATAGTCTTATGAGGGAACAAACCAAAATTCTGAAAAACCATATTGACACTGTGGCGGCGGACATGACGAAGCTCCTCAGCATTCATCTTAGAAATATCCTTACCATCCAGATAAATATCACCTGATGAAGGCTCTATCAGGCGGTTTAGCAAACGCACCAAAGTTGATTTACCGCTGCCTGACAGTCCCATTATGACAAATATCTCTCCTTCATTGACATCGAAACTGGCATCATAAACCCCGACAGTAGCTCCTGTTTTCTCTAAAATCTCTGTTTTGGATTTCTGCTGCTTAATCATTTCAAGGGCAACTTTTTGCTTTTTACCAAAAATCTTGGTTAAATGTTTTACTTCAAGCTTTTTCAAAACAAGCCTCTTTCCAATTTATTTTAATAAAGACAAACAAAATGCCTTTTCATCAGTATTCTTATACAGACCACACCATTATAACAATATGTGGTCGGTTTTGTCAAAAATAAAACAGACTAATCTGTCTGCTTAATGTTGTATTTAATCATTTTATGGGCTCTCAAAGAAGTTTTTGACCCTCGAAAAAGCCAACTCATCTCCAATAAAATAAATGGTGTCCCCACTCTGGAGAGTGGCGTATGGTCCTGGAGAAAGCAAGAGCTCTTCTTGATGTTTCAGAGCAATAATGGTTGCCCCTGTCTGATGCCAAAAATTCAATTCTGAGATACTTTTATTGATGTTAGGACTTCTTTGATCTAAGACCAGCTCGAAAGGCTCAAAGGGAAATTTTTTATGCATCAGGGAAGACTGAGAAAGAAATTGATCCAAGAGCTTGGACATTTTTTCCAACTCCTGCTTCTGCCGACTGATGCTCTGATTGAGGTCATTTTTCGTTGATTTCAAAACAGTGGTTGTTTCAAACTGCTCCAAGAACTCTTGCGCCTTTTCCCTGGAGGTGACAACCACACCACTGCCGGGCTTGACCCTGACAATGTCTAGATCATCCAGCACATTGATGGCTTTGCGGGCCGTTTCAGGAGATACATTGAAATTGCTGGCAAGAGTGGAACGCGATTTGATCTTTTCACCGACCTGATATTTCCCATCCGCAATCCGCTGAGCAATTCCGATAGCAACTCTCTGATAGCGAGGATTGCTGATCATTCTTTCTTTTGCTTCCATGCTATCGCCTTTCTTCTAATTATTTTCGAGATAAAATTCAAATCGACCGCCGACGTACTGGCTGCGAACGTACTCAAAAGGAGTTCCGTCATCTAGATAAGAAACTTGGGTCAAGGCTAAAATTGCCTGCCCTTTGGAAATATCCAGATAATCCGCTGTCGCCTGATCGGCAACCTTAGCGGAAATCGTCTGCTGACTTTTTCCAATGGTAAAGCCATTATCCATTAAAGTTTGAAAGAAATGCTCAGTAATATCCTTTTTAGCAAAGGGCTTGATAATACGTTCAGGAACAGCCGCAACCTCAAAAACGACAGGAATGTCATCCGCAAAGCGGACACGTTCCATTCGAATAACATAGGAATTAGGCTGGATATCAAGGTGCTTGACTTCTCGATCATTGGGGTGGACGCGGTGATAGGAAATAAGTTTACTGGAGGGCTTTTTCCCCTGGGATTTGACAATCTCCGTAAAACTCGTCGTTCCACGCATTTTTTCCTGAACACGACTACTAGCGATATAGGTCCCGCTCCCAACACGCCGCTCCAAGATACCCTCTTCAACCAAAAGGGTCACCGCCTGTCGAAGCGTCATCCGACTAACAGCAAAATGATCAGACAAGTCCCGCTCACTAGGCAGACGATCCCCGATTTTCCATAGGCCATCATCAATTTCTTTTTTAATTTGGTCGTGAATACGTATGTAGGCTGGTAGCATGCATTCTCCTAAGCTAAAGGCTTATTTTGCTCTCATCTTATCAAATTTTTGGCAATATTGCAAAAGTTGATTTAAGAGATGCTCAAAGCAGCTTTTGCTAAAAGCTGCTTTCAATTTCCCTAAAATATGCTAAAATAAAAGAGTTAGGTCTTGTCCACAGCAACCTAAAAAGAAAGGGAAACGATGACTGACATAAAAGACATTCAAAAAATTATTGTATTAGACTACGGCAGCCAGTACAATCAGCTGATTACCCGCCGCATCCGTGAATTTGGCGTTTTTTCTGAACTGCACAGCCATAAGATTTCCGCTAAAGATCTGAAAAATCTGAACCCAATAGGGATTATCCTCTCCGGTGGTCCAAACTCTGTTTACGATGAGAACTCTTTTGGGATTGATCCAGAAATTTTCGAGTTAGGCATTCCCATTTTAGGAATTTGTTATGGGATGCAGCTTTTGACCCATCAGTTAGGAGGGAAAGTCCTCCCTGCAGGCGATGCTGGTAATCGTGAATACGGTCAGTCTCTGCTGACACAGACAGGCAAATCCCCTCTTTTTGCCAATACACCTGAGAAACAGATTATCCTCATGAGTCATGGTGATGCCGTTACAGAAATTCCTCAGGGATTCACTAAAATTGGCGACTCCGAAGACTGTCCTTTTGCTGCTATCGAAAACAGTGAAAAGCATTTCTACGGCATTCAGTTTCACCCAGAAGTTCGTCATTCAGAGTATGGAAATGATATTCTGCGCAATTTTGCCCTCAATATCTGCGGTGCTAAAGCCGACTGGTCGATGGGAAATTTCATCGACCTTGAAATCTCTAAAATTCGTCAGACTGTCGGCAATAAAAAAGTTCTCCTAGGTCTTTCCGGCGGTGTTGACTCCTCTGTTGTCGGTGTCCTGTTACAAAAAGCTATCGGTGACCAGCTGACTTGTATTTTCGTTGACCACGGACTGCTTCGCAAAGGAGAAGGCGATCAGGTCATGCAAATGCTGGGAGGTAAATTCGGGCTTAACATTATCCGTGTGGATGCCGCTAAGCGTTTCCTGGATTTATTAGCTGGTGTTTCTGATCCAGAGAAAAAACGCAAGATTATCGGAAATGAATTCGTCTATGTCTTCGATGACGAAGCCAGCAAGCTCAAAGACGTTGATTTTCTGGCTCAAGGCACTCTCTACACTGATGTGATTGAATCTGGTACCGAAACGGCACAAACCATCAAGTCTCATCACAATGTGGGCGGATTACCTGAGGATATGCAGTTTGAATTGATTGAACCGCTCAACACCCTCTTCAAGGACGAAGTCCGTGCTCTTGGTACTGCTCTTGGTATGCCTGATGAAATTGTTTGGCGTCAGCCTTTCCCTGGCCCTGGTCTTGCTATCCGTGTTATGGGCGAAATTACCGATGAAAAATTAGAAACCGTCCGTGAATCCGATGCTATTCTCCGTGAGGAAATCGCTAAAGCCGGCCTAGACCGCGACGTCTGGCAATACTTCACCGTCAATACCGGTGTGCGTTCCGTTGGCGTTATGGGCGACGGTCGTACATACGACTACACTATCGCTATCCGTGCGATCACTTCCATTGATGGTATGACGGCTGACTTTGCCAAGCTCCCATGGGAAGTCCTCCAAAAGATCTCTGTCCGCATCGTCAATGAAGTTGAGCATGTCAACCGCATCGTCTACGACATCACCAGCAAACCACCAGCAACAGTGGAGTGGGAATAGATTTTATTACTTCATAAACCGCATGAGACCAGTTGTTTCAGAGGTTTTCTTTTACCGATAGCACCAATTTAGCACCAATAAAGAAAAACTACCACGATATATGGTAGTTCATTTTAATTTAAATGACATATTTCCCGCATTTCACTTTCTGTTAAATCATGTTCGCAAGGGATATAATTCAAGTCTTCTTTACTCTTTAAATCACTAGAATACAGTATCCAATTTCCAAATCGGAACATTGTTAAATCATTTGGCTTAGCTCCTGTTTCTGCTTTTCCCGACATTAAATAATCATAATCAATAAACACAACTGGATATTCAGACAAAGCGTTCTCTAGTATATCCCACTCTTTTAATAATATTATATTGTCTGATTGAATAGCAATACGAACCACTTTATCTTTTCTTTCATGTGTAAGTGGATGTGTATATTCTCCATATAAATAAACTTTGACGAAGTTCAACGACTTAGCTAAATCAAAAACAATAGACCGAATGTTATCTATATCATTCAACCAATCATCATAATACAAAAAATCTTCATCATCCCATAAATCTTCAATTTTACCTGATTCTATCATGTACTATTCTCCATTTATAAATTTGTGAAAATATTATATCACTGTCAAAATAAAAAATACAGTAAACTTTCGCAGTTCACTGTAACAGCCCACATTTTTAAAAACAGACTTTGCTAGTTTTTAAAAATTTAGGACTATAATTTCAAAGTATGCTGATTACCATTAAACTTACTTTTTCTAACATTGTTGTTGTCTGCCACTACTTGTCCTGTCATACGATTAGCAACTTCTTTCATAGCATTAGGGTGAAGATGAGAGTATGTCCCAAGCGTTGTCTTAATATCAGCATGACCTAGACGATTTTGCATTTCTAAGTCATTCATACCAAGCGAAAGCATAAAACTAGCATGAGAGTGCCTTAAATCATGAATACGAATCGTTTTTATGCCTATAAACTCACTATGTACTTGTAGAACACGTTTCAATGTTGATTTTACAAGTGGAGCGTCTGCCAGAGAAAATACAAATCTGCATTTTCCTATTTAAGCTTGTGCATGTTTCCAGTACTTCAAATGCTCTAAAGTATCGTCATCAAGATACAACAACCTAATACCTGATATAGACTTTGTATCTGTAATGTACCACTCTTTTTGATTTTTATAATACATTGAGCAATCAATCAAACAGCCTTTTCAACATTTCCAGTAAATGGGATAAACTGCCATTCTCAGCCAAAATATAAAAACCTAAGGAGATAAAGACCAAGGGAACAATTATTTTTTCATAGCGCTCAATGATTTCCGAAATCTTGGGCGCCTTTGCCAGATGATAACTGATTTGGCAAAGAAAAAAAGTACCAATCCCAAAGACAAGCAGGACCGCAGCGACTTCTAGAGAGGAAAGGCTTGCAAAATAAGGAATATAAACGCCCAGATTATCTCCACCAGATGCTAAGGTTAGCAAGGTCACAACCAGACTCATCTCCAAGAATTTCTTCCCTGCCACCTTCTCTTCAACGGCTTCCTCCTCAATCTCTTCATCTCTGAAGATAGCTCTGATTCCAATGTAAATAGGAACGACACCCAGCAGCCCAATTAGCCATTCTTCAGGAACCAGAACAATGACAAAACGTACTGCCAAACTAAGACAGACTAGAAGAGCTGTCCCTAAATACTGTCCCAAAAGGATACTCTTTTTCAGATGATCTGAAGACAATGTTCCGAAAAGAATTGTCAACAGAACGATATAGTCAATACTAGTAGAAACAAAGATCACAAGGGACGACAGTAAGATTTGCCACACGTCTTTTTCTCCTTCTCTTTTTATACCTAATCCTCAGAGCAACTGCACAGCTCCCAGTTGTAATGGTTCAGCTAAAATATCAGCAAATTGTCCAGCAAGACTTCTAAATCGGAACGCTTTTTAGAGGTCTCAACGGCTTTCTGAACATCCTTCACATAATCAGTGATGACTCCATCGGCCTGAGAATGGATAAAGGTGTTGATGGACTCTTCGGTATTGACTGTCCAAACGATAGCCTTCTTGCCTGCCGCCTGAACTTCTTCTATCTTTTCTGGGGTTGCTTCGCGCTCTTCCATAATAAGATAATCGCCCTCTAAGTCTTTTAGATTACCAGTTGTAAAATAGTACAGATAGCCTGTTTTCATTTCCGGATAAGCCTTCGTCATATACTGAATAAGCGAGTAGTCCAACGATAAAAGGACCGTCTCCTTCACCATATCACGCGCTTTAATCATTTTAACGACATCATCTACCATCTGCTTATCGGCCGTTTCACCTTTAAGTTCTACCAATAAATTGATTTTCCCTTTAGCCGTATCTAAGGTCTCCTCCAAACTGGCTACAGGCTGAGGCGATTTTCGAGAATCAAAAGCATTTGTTACCCGAAGTTTTTTAATCTCACTATAGGTCATCTCTTGCGCTTTCTTATCGACACCCGTCAGTCTTTTAAATGTTGTATCATGATTGAGAATATAATGATTATCTCTCGTCCTCTGAACATCGATTTCTACACCGGCAACCTTTTCCTGGATCGCACGTTCAAGCCCCTCTATCGTATTTTCCGCTCCTAAATCACCTCCACCTCTATGGGCAATAATCTCGACTTGATGCGACTGCGCAAAAATAGCCTTAAAATGTGGTGCCGTTATTACTGCGAAGCCAGCATTCACTAGAATAATCAATCCAAGAGAGAGTGTGACTAACAACATCTTCCCCCATGTTTGCAGCCGACTGCCGGCCGCATCCTTCCCCTTGCCTAGGCCTCGGTTCCCAAATAGCAGACGGACCTCGATTCCTTCCTCCTTCTGATAGTGATAAAAAAGTCTGGTAATCATTCCTACCATCAGCGGAACACCCAAAAAGAGCAGATAAGCCAGTAACTCTGCAACAATCAAGACGGAAAAAATCAACCATGACTTTTGGGAGAAAACCCCAGAGACAGCAGATCGACTAAGAAGCCATAACAATCCGACTGTAAGAGCTAAAAGCAAAGCTCCAGACGATAAAAACTTGAGAATAGCAAGGAGATAGTCCTTCACAAAGGACTTCCAATGCTTAGCCATCAAGAGCCTTGAAGCTTTAAGCGCTTCTCCTACCCCCTTGTCCATGATAATGATATAGTGCAGCGTAAAGATATAGAGACAACTAAGGATAGTCAGCAGAAAAAGCGTTACCAGGTAAATTGTCAAGTAAAGCGGTGTGTTGAAGATGACTGAGCTGATAAAATTAGGAATGGCTAGATTCTGAAAAGGTGCCAAACTGATTCCTATCCCAAGCAAAGGCAGAACCAAGGCAACATAAAGTGCCAGCAGCAAGCCTCTCGGCGTGAAAAAGTAGCGGACAGATTTAAGGCCTACCACCAACATATCTCTGACCCTGATAGGGGTTCTCCCTTCTTCAAGAAGAGCAGACATGGCGATAAAGGCATTGATGTCTATCCCCAGAATCAGGATAACCACCAAAAGGCCCAAAACCAAAACAGCTACCCCCTGCCAACTCAGCAGAAAAGGCATAAAATCACCGCTGGAAATATTGGTTCTTCCTGTACTGCGAATCAGATAGTTGCTGAGAGCTGAAAAAACTGGAAAAACCAGCAGCCCCATAATCAGCTTAGACACCAGCTGATAGTGAGTATAAAGCCAAATAACCTTTCCTTGCAAGGCCATTCTCTCTTTAAGTTTTTTAAACATCCTTCATTGACTTTCTCATGTTTATTCTAACATTTTTAATAAATGCCTCTCTTATTATAGCAGATAATAGTATCGGCTACTAGGGGGATCAAATAACCAGGGAAAATAGATCATCCATTAGAAAAAGCCTTATCCTGACCTCCCTAAAAAGATACATTTAGACGCATGACCAAAACTGTTTTACATTACTGTTATATAGAAAAAGAGCCTCGGACAAAATAATCCCAAGCTCATCATACGCTTTAGTTTTTTATGGTCAGGCTCAAACTTTCAAATCTCGTCTGCTGTTAATTGTCAAAGCTAGTAGATAGCTGATAACCGTCACTAAAACAGCTACGCCCATGCCGATAAACTCTAAATCAGCATGAGAAAAGATATCAGCAACATTGCTAAAGTAAAAAGGTGTCAGGTACTTGATAAATTCGATATCAGGCACGATACGGCACATAATATCAGCTAAATAAGCTATAATAGCAATCCCCATAGCTAACCCTACCTGTCTGCGTTTATTAAAAGCTGACAGCAGGAAACAGAAACTTGCGATTTCAATTTCCATCAGCAAGGTTAAAGCATGGTAAACAGCAAAATCTTCCATGTCAATCTTGCCATTGACAAAGAAGAAACTCACTACCTCTGCGCCAGTCGTGATAAGATTAAAGAAAAGCAAGAGGACAAGGAGGCTCATGTATTTCCAAACCAAGATATAAGAACGACGACGCGGAAAAGTGTAGAGGAATTCTGCAGTATGCTCTTCCTCTTCTTTGGATAGGATACTGATTCCGATAAGCGCCGCATACATGGCACCACCGATTGTAATAATTCGGGCAACCTCTGTTGCGTAATAGCCGTTAAGGGTGGAAATATTCAGTTTATCCATCCCAAAGGCCTTAGAAAAATCTCCCATCTGAGAAAAAGAGGCAGCAACGTCTTTCATCCCATCCGCCACACTCTCAAACATGAGAACAAGACCTGCCGAACAAACCGCTATGGTCAGGGACCAAATCAAGAGACTTTTTACATTGGCTTTTAATTCATGTCCTAGTAAGATCATGCCTTCTCCTCCTGATAAAAATTCATAAACAAGGATTCCAAAGATGGCTCCTCAATCAAGACATCATCCGGCTGCACTTCTTCTAATTGTTTGAGCAGATCCTTAGTTGAACCGGTATAGTCATAGGTCTTCTGTAGGCCGTCCTTCCAAACCGTCACCTTGCGTAAGAGGGTATGGGTAAGATGTTCAACATTATCAACCGTAACCATCTCACCTTCTTTAATAACGGCCACACGATCACAATAGTTTTTGACTTCCGAGAGATTATGGGAAGATAATAGACAAGTTGCGCCATTGGCACAGGCTTCTTTGATGAGTCCAAAGAAACGCTCCTGCATCAGCGGATCAAGCCCCGAAGTCGGCTCATCTAGGATAATCAATTCCGGCTGGTGTTGCAGGGCACAGATAATCGCCACTTTCTTACGGTTTCCTGTTGACAGATCTTCAATTTTCTTATGAACAGGAACATCCAAGAGTTTAATCAAGCGTTCTGCTTCTTCACGACAGTCCTTTCCTCGCATTTTAGCAGCCAGCTTAATAACATTTTTCACCTTCATAGCAGGATAAAACATCGCTTCCGAAGGCATATAACCAATATGATCCAACTCCTCAACCAAGTCATCATACTCATCTTCAAAAAGTGTAATTTCACCTTTTTGGTAGCCAATCAACCCTAAGAGGCAACGAATTGTCGTGGATTTACCGGCACCATTAGATCCTAAAAAGCCAAAGATTTCGCCTTTTTTAACATCAAAACTCACGTCTTTGACTCCAAAATGCTTGCCGTATTTCTTCTCTAGGTGTCTGATTTGAATGACATATTCATCATACTTCAGTTTTTCAACCATATTTATCTCCTTACTACTTACTGCAGTCCTTCATGATATTCTTCTGCCCTAAGTATAACAGAACTTTTTAGGAAAACAAGGTCAATTGAGTTAAGTTCATGAAAAATGACTTAACCCATTATGACCTTTCCTTATCTTTAATCTAATCCAAACAAAAGACGCAGCTCTGTTTCATGTCCTGGTAAGACTTTATGTGTAGCAAAAAAAGATTCTAGCTCTTCAGGTTTTACCCAGATGTGACCATCTGTTTCTCCTTCTTGGTAGACGATCGAATGCTTAGGGCAATCAGTTCTTGCCAAATACCGATCATAATGGCCATGGTGCTCAGGATTACTGTATTGATAAAGCAAGTCCAAACGATAAAGATCAAGCCCTGTCTCTTCTTTAACTTCCCTAATTGCTGCCTCTTGGGAATTTTCCCCTTTCAAAACAGAGCCGCCAGCGCTCGCTTCATAAAGGTTCGGATTGGACTCCTTATCAGCTGAACGGTGCATAAAGAGCAAAGAGCTGTCTTGATGAATGACCAATACGTCTACCACTAAATGAAAAGCATCCATTGTCGAAAAATTTTCCCTGATAATAAACTTATCAGGAATTAATTTCCTATTCTCATCATAAGCATCCCAAACTTCTGTCATTAATAGCTCCTCCATTCCATTTTAGTGGTTCACTCTAAGTTTACCACTTTTCTGCTAGAGAAAACATTAATTTCCGAATAACTTGTAATTACAAGTTATTCGGAAAACCTTCAACTTCCTTTCTAAAAAACACTTGTAATTACAAGTTTGTAGTGCTATACTTGATTTATGGAACAACAGAGCCTCTCAGAACTCATACGACACATCGCTATTTATCAGGAAGCCTTTATCTATCAAAGAATAAAGGAGAGCGGACTAACCACTGCCCAATCCCATGTGATCCACTTTTTGACTACGCAACCTCATGCACCTCAAAAGGAAATCGCTAGCTACTTAGGAAAGTCTGAAGCCACTACTGCTAACGTCCTGAAGCAACTGGAAAGAAAACAGCTTATTTTACGTTTCTCCCCCAAGCGTGATGAGCGTCTGAAACAGATCCTCCTAACGCCCAAAGGGAAGGATTTGGCTGAAAATGTGACAGAGGCTTTTAATCAACTAGATCATGTCAGCCCTCGCTTATACCGTCCTGAATTGGATAGCAAATTAGCAGAACTCTTGACAGAACTACTGGAGCATTATCAAAAGAGTTAGGATTCAACATCCTAACTCTTTTGATTGATTATTGCCCAAAGAGACTCTTGAAGAAATCAACTATCTGTTGCCAGATTCCTTTCGCTGTCTCTGTTGCTTTTGAAGCGTCAAAATTAAGATTAATATCGCTGAAAGTTGATTTTGCTTTTGATACAATACTATCTTTCAGATCATTTAGGGTAGACTGGAAACCTGAGTTCTTAATCACGTTACTATTAGACAGGTTGAAAGCAAAATTGACAATGATGTTAATCTGGCTGCTTGTCATCGATGATTTTAGGCCGTAATTGTCCAAAGTATCTTCAACAATCTTTTTAACATCATCCTTACTGAGACTGCTTCCTTTTTCGGCAACAGCAGATTTGATATCAGTCATCGCAACATTGAGTTTATCAGCATCATAGCCTTCTTTCCCTTGGTTGGCTGCGTTAATCTCAGAAAGAGCATTCAATTCCTCCTGAGCCAATTCCTTGCTCTCATCCGAAACGGTTGCTCCATTTTCCTCCAAGGAATAATAAATTCCTGCCAAGGCTGATTCTCCGGTAACGGCAATAGGAGCTGCTACTGAGATTTTAGCATGCTCGATTCCTAGGGTAACAGCTGCATTTCGATACATATCCTGTGTGACCTTGGTAATATTATCTGGTGTTACAATCTCAACGGTCAGCGTTTCTTTACTGCCTAATTTTTGAATTCTAACAGAAGAGTACAGCTGCAAGCTGCTATCATCTGCCACATTCATGATGGAAGCATAACTAGAGGTTGTCAGGGTTTTAATACTGGTATCTTTAGCCGAGTCATAGCCCAGAAGGTTCAGGGTCTCTGTCCGCTGACTGTCACTCAAAGAATAGCCTAGGACATAATCCGGCTGAACATAGGATTCATCGATGACATTCTGTACTGAATTGGAACTGCTGGCTTTCGCTGTCGTGACCAACAGCAAAGAAGCTGCTAATAGAGCTCCCCCTGCAAGTATTTTTTTGAATTTCATTTTTAAATTCCTTTCTTAAATAAAACACTTTTTCATCTCCTAGACTTCCATTATATCATAAGGTAAGTTGTTAAAAACACTAAAAACTGTAGACAGTGTTTAAAAGGCTTTGTTATAATCTTACTAACTTAAGGAGCTTGCTATGACCAAACGATTATCTGCTTTTCCTCTTAAAATAATTGCCATTATGGCCATGCTTATCAATCATATTGGGCATACGTTTGAGATTTACCATTATTCCTATCCGACTTTCTTTCTGACCGAGGTGATTGGCAAACTCACTTTTCCCATCATGGCTTATTTATTAGTTCAAGGCTTTCAATACAGCCAAAATCGCATCAAGTATGCCTTGAGATTGGGGCTATTTGGTCTTATCTCTGCCCTTCCCTTTCACTGTCTTTTTATGTATGATCAGCCTTTCTATCTTTTTAATAATATTTTTTTCACGCTGTTTATAGGCTTTGGCCTGCTTTGCTGCTTAGAAAAGTTCCCTGCCCATTTTTTCCCCCTAGTTATCGTTGCCGCTTTATTAACTGTTCATTCAGATTGGAATAGTTTAGGGGTCGTGATAATTGCTTTATTCTATCGAAATCGACAGGAAGAGCGGGGTTATGTTCGGCCTATTCTGATCATCTCTCTTGCCTTTCTAGGCTTAGCCGTCCTAACCTACATTTCGGAGAGGGACCTATACACTTTAATCAGTGATTCCTCCATGATAGGTATGCTGCTTGTCATCCCCTTATTGGATGCTTATAATGGTCATCGAGGCTATTCCCCAACTTGGGTTAAATGGTCCTTCTATATCTTCTACCCGTTGCATCTAAGCCTCTTATGGCTGCTTCGTTTTCTTATTTGGGGATTTTAAAAGCCGCTGAATGCGGCTTTTCTCTTATTCGTGTAATTCCAAAGGAAGATTGTCCGGATCAAAAAAGAAAGCCATCTTTTTACCTGTATAGTCATCATAGCGAAGCTCCTCTACAGGGATTCCCAGATTCATTAGTTCTTTTCGAACAGCTTCAACATCATCCACCTGAAAGGCAAGATGTCGAAGACCACAGGCTTCTCTAGGCCAAGAAACGCGTTCTGGAGGGGCACTGTAACTAGGATCTGAGGTCTTGCTACCAAAGATCTCTAATTCAATACTGCCACACTTGAGATCTAGCTTATAATCCTGACGCTCAGGCCTGTAATTCTCACGAATAACCTCAAAACCCAGCTTATGGACATAAAAATCATAAGATTTATCATAGTCTGAAACAATGAAGGCAATATGGTGAATCTGATCTAATTTCATCTACTTCTCCTTTAAATGTTTAAAAACTCGCTAGAAGCGAGCTTTTAAAGTTGCATCTGATTGTAGGTCTGACGGAAGGCTTTTTTAACTGTCTTTGAAGCCTTGCTGAAACTAACCTCACCTTCGTAAGTACCATGAACAATTGTTCGAGCTGTTGCTTCAGCATCCGTACAGGTAACGAGAGTAATTTCCGTCTTTCCTGGCTCGTCATCAATCACTTCAACATGCTCTGGCTCAACCGTCTGAACTTGGGTGATGACATAAGTGTATATCTTATTTTTATCGGTGAGGTAGATTTTCATCCCTGCTTTAGCCCTCTCCAAAGGCGAAAAGAGCATCTGTGAAGATCCTGTCATCCCAAAAACATGGTGACTGGCCAAGGCATAGTTATTCTCTCCCATGACTTGGTTTTCCTTCATCGTGCCGGCTCCGTAATACAGACCAGCATTGTCCAGTCCCTTGAAAATAGGCAGATTCACTTTTAAATCAGGGATGGCAATTCCACCGATAACAGGTAATTTTTGAGCTGCCATCTGAGCCGCTAAGACTTTTTCGGTACTGATAGATTCGACCTTGTCAAAATCATAGCTCGTTTTGGCTGACTTATTCTTATCAATATCTTTCTTACTGACATTGGAAACTTGATAACGATTTGTATTCCAAGCAATAATGGCATTTCGGATAGGTTTATTAAAGATTAGCGCCAGACCAAGAACAACCAGGAGGAGAAAGAAGCTATTGGCAATCCATCTTCTCTTTTTCACATTTTTTTGACTTCTTTTCATTGCATTCTTACTCATTTTCTTCTGTAATCTCATCTTCTTGGTGATCTTCAGGTTTGACAAGCGCAAAGGTCACGATTTTAGCATTCTGATCCAGACGCATCACACGAACTCCCATAGCTGCACGCCCAGTTTGGGAGATATTGGCAACGTTTGTCCGAATAATAACACCCGTATTCGTAATCACCATAATGTCTTCATCACCAGCTACCGTAACAAGACCTGCCAGAGGACCATTTTTAGCGGTGATATTAGCAGTTTTAATCCCTTTACCGCCCCGTCCTTTTTGCGGATATTCTGAAGCCGGTGTTTGCTTGCCATAGCCTTTTTCGGTGAGAGTCAAGACGTCTTGATGGTCTGTGATGACAGCTGCTCCGATGACCAGGTCATTTTCACGAAGATTCACACCTCTAACGCCTGTCGCGGTACGCCCCATATTACGAACTAAGTCCTCTTTAAAGCGTACTGAATAGCCCAGCTTGGTTCCAATGATGACATCTTCTTGTCCATTTGTCAGAAGCACATTAATCAATTCATCGCCATCTTTGAGGTTAAGGGCACGCAGACCATTTTGTCGAATATTTGCAAATGCTGAGACATCCGTCCGCTTAACGATTCCTTGTTTTGTGGTAAAGAAGAGGTATCTGTCCTTACTATCTTCCTTATTGACATTGATAATCGTCTGGATGGTTTCTCCTTCATCTAAACGCAGTAAGTTGACAATCGGCAGTCCCTTGGCTGTACGGCCGTACTCTGGGACTTCATATCCCTTCAACGAGTAGACCTTTCCTTGGTTAGTGAAGAAAAGCATGCTGTCATGTGTACTTGTTGACACCAACTCACGGACAAAATCGTCATCATTAACACCTGTTCCCTGAACACCACGGCCACCACGTTTTTGTGAACGAAACTCATCCTGAGCCAAGCGTTTGATATAACCCTTATTCGATAAAGTAATCAGAACATCCTCTTCTTCGATTAAATCTTCATCTTCAAGAGAAAGCACCTCTCCGACCATGAGTTCTGTCCGGCGATCATCATTAAACTTGCGCTTAACCTCATCCAGTTCTTCTTTTATAATTGTAATCACACGTTCTGGTTTGGCTAAAATATCAGCCAAATCAGCAATCAAGGCGATTAAATCATCATATTCAGACTGAATTTTGTCCCGTTCCAAGCCAGTCAAACGACGCAAGCGCATATCTAAGATGGCCTGACTTTGACGTTCAGATAGATTAAAACGCTGCATCAATTCTGTCTGAGCGATTGTATCCGTCTCGCTGTTTCGGATGATGGTGATTACCTCATCCAGATGATCCAGAGCAATCAGCAGACCTTCCAAGATGTGAGCGCGACTTTCTGCTTTTTCCTTGTCAAACTGCGTCCGTCGAACAATAACTTCTTTCTGATGGGCGATATAATTGGCTAAGATTTCCTTGAGTGACAGTATCTTAGGGACACCATTTTCAATCGCCAGCATATTAAAGCTAAAGTTGGTCTGAAGGCTGGTCAATTTGAAAAGATTGTTTAAGATGACGGTGGCACTGGCATCACGACGAACTTCAATGACAAAACGAACCCCTTCACGGCTTGACTCGTCACGAACCGCTGTAATCCCTTCAATCCGTTTCTCCTGTGCCAAACGAACGATATGCTCATGCACCTTCGTTTTATTGACCATATAAGGAAACTCAGTAACAACAATACGTTCTCGACCTGATTTGGTCTCCTCGATCTCAGTACGAGCTCTTAGAACAATTGATCCTTTACCTGTCTCATAGGCACGGTGAATACCGCTTCTCCCCATAACAAGCGCACCTGTCGGGAAATCTGGTCCCGGAAGAACCTCCATCAATTCTCTGGTGGAAACCTCCTCATTATCAATGAGCATCTTGACAGCATCAATGGTTTCTCCCAAATTATGTGGCGGGATATTGGTCGCCATCCCCACAGCGATACCGGTTGCTCCGTTAACTAAAAGATTAGGAAAACGCGCAGGCAAGACAAGAGGTTCACGTTCGCTGCCATCGTAGTTATCCGCAAAATCGACCGTATTTTTATTGATGTCACGCAGCATTTCCAGAGCAATTTTACTCATCCGAGCTTCTGTATAACGCTGAGCGGCCGCTCCGTCACCGTCCATAGAACCAAAGTTCCCGTGACCATCAACAAGCATATAGCGATAGGACCACCATTGGGCCATCCTCACCATAGCTTCATAAATTGATGAATCCCCATGAGGGTGATATTTACCCATAACATCCCCAGTAATACGGGCTGATTTTTTATGAGGTTTATCTGGAGTTACCCCCAGTTCGTTCATTCCATATAAGATACGGCGATGAACAGGTTTTAAGCCATCACGTACATCTGGCAGGGCCCTTGCCACAATAACACTCATGGCATAATCGATGAAACTAGTTTTCATCTCGCTTGTCAGATTAACATCAACTAAATGTCTGTCTTGCATTAAAAAATGCCCCTTTTCTAGTTTAAAACTCCCCTATATTATACCATAAAAAGCCAGTTTTTTCAGCACTTTCAGTCTGTTTTCATTGACTTTCCTAATTTCCTAGTGACATCAGAATTAAAAAGTGATAGAATATAGGCGTATAGGGTTTTTCCCAAAAAATATTAAGGAGATGTTTAGACATGACTGCAACTAAACAACATAAAAAAGTCATCCTTGTCGGTGACGGAGCTGTCGGTTCTTCATATGCTTTTGCCCTTGTCACTCAAGGAATTGCGCAAGAACTTGGTATTATTGAGATTCCTCAATTATTTGAAAAAGCTGTCGGTGATGCTGAAGACCTCAGCCACGCACTTGCTTTTACATCACCCAAAAAAATCTACGCTGCTAAGTACGAAGACTGCGCTGATGCCGATCTTGTTGTCATCACAGCTGGTGCTCCTCAAAAACCAGGTGAAACTCGCCTTGATCTTGTTGGTAAAAACCTTGCAATCAATAAATCAATTGTCACACAGGTTGTTGAGTCTGGTTTCAATGGTATTTTTCTTGTTGCAGCCAATCCAGTTGATATCCTGACCTATTCAACATGGAAGTTCTCTGGATTCCCTAAAGAACGTGTCATCGGTTCAGGTACTTCCCTTGACTCTGCTCGATTCCGTCAAGCTTTAGCTGATAAGATTGGTATCGATGCCCGTTCTGTCCATGCCTACATTATGGGTGAACATGGTGACTCTGAATTTGCTGTTTGGTCACATGCCAACGTTGCAGGTGTCAAACTTGAGCAATGGCTTCAGGATAATCGCGATGTTGATGAGCAAGGCCTTGTTGATCTCTTCGTTTCTGTCCGTGATGCTGCTTACTCTATTATCAACAAGAAAGGTGCTACTTTCTACGGTATCGCCGTTGCGCTTGCCCGCATCACCAAAGCCATTCTGGATGATGAAAATGCTGTTCTTCCACTTTCTGTTTTCCAGGAAGGCCAATACCAAGGCGTTGAAGGCGTGTTTATCGGTCAGCCTGCCATCGTTGGCGCTCACGGAATTGTCCGTCCAGTAAACATTCCTTTAAACGATGCAGAACTTCAAAAAATGCAAGCTTCTGCAGATCAGCTTAAGGATATTATTAACGAAGCTTGGCAAAACCCAGAGTTTCAAGAAGCATCTAAAAATTAAAATAAGCAAAACAACACCCACTCCTATTGAGGAGTGGGTGTTTTCTATAAACTAATGACTACTCTTCAGTGACTTGCTATAGAGTTATTAGAATCATCGTTATTTTGCAGCGATGGCTGCTTTAGCAATATAACTTAGCGGTTGGTTGAAATGCGGTAAGAAGAAGAGATCAAGCAAAGCAAGACGATCAATGGTGATATGTTCTTGAATTGCCAATGAGAACATGTGGATAGCCATTGAAATATCACCCAACGATGCCATTTGAGCTCCAAGAACTTCCCGTGAATCTTTATCATAAACAATTTTCAGAGTAACATCATAGTTACCATGCTCCATAAAGGCAGCTTTTTGCTGATCCGTAATCTCTGCTGTTACAGGATTGAAACCAAAGCGTTTTGCTTTTTCTTCAGTCAGACCAGTTGATACCATGTTCAACCCAAAGATGGAGATTCCGTTAGAACCCTGAACACCCAGTGACTCGATGTCATGACCCGCTGCATTATGACCCGCAACCATTCCAGAGCGCAAAGCATTAGACGCCAGAGCGATATAATTGGTATCATTGATGGCATTGTCATAAACCGTTGCACAATCACCAACAGCATACACATCAGGAAGACTGGTCTCTTGTTTTTTATTGACTAGGAAGGCACCATTACGGAAAGTTTCCAGCTTACCTGCTCCGAGGCTGGTATTAGGACGGAAACCAACAGCCAACACAACCATGTCAACATCACGGCTCGTTTTATCTGTGACGATGCGTTCAACCTTGCCATCACCTTCGATTGCTTTGACCGTTTCACCAAAAGCAAGTTCAATACCATTGTCTGCCATTTGCTTGCTCATCATGTCTGAAAGATCACGATCATAATAGCCAGCAAGACAGGTATCGACCACGTCAATCAAGACAACTTCCCGACCGTTCCGTTTGAAGGCTTCTGCCAGCTCAACACCGATATAACCAGCCCCTACGACAGCCACTTTCTTGATGTCTTCATTTTGATCTTCTAATTTATCAATAACCTGCTGAGCATTTTGGAAAAGCTTAACAAATTGAAGATTTTTGAGAGTTGCTTCAAATTCAAGACTACCTTCTTTAATAGCTGCCCCTTCAATCGGAGGTAAAATAGGCTGTGAACCAGTTGCTAAAATGAGTTTGTCGTAAGACTCTGTACGCTCTTGTCCATCAACTAAGGCCGTAACTGTTTTCGCATCATAGTCAATTGATTGAACAGGTGCATTCATGTAGACTTTAGCACCTTTTGATTCAAGAAGCTCTTTGTTAGCATAGAAAAGACCATCACCGTTTGAAATCTGGTGTCCAATCCAAAGGGCCATCCCACATCCTAAGAAAGAAATATTAGAGTTTTGGTCAAATACCACGACTTCATTTTCCGAACCATAGTTATCAAGAATGGTATTGATACTTGATGTTCCTGCATGGTTTGCACCAACAACAACGATTTTACTCATAAGAAAATCCTCTTTTCACAATATAATCATATTTTTACCTATCTAGTATATCACAGGAATAAAACGCTTCCAAGGAATTTGCTCATTGCTGCACAAGAAAGTCTAAAAGCGTTAGAATGCCTGTCAAAATAAAAATAAGCAGCTCTTAAGCCGCTTATTTTATTCAATAATCTGAAAATATCTCTCGATGATTATTTTGACTTAATATAGTTGACCCCGTCTGCTTTTGGTGCAACAGACTGTCCAAAGAAAGCAGCCAATACCACTATGGTTAGGACGTAAGGTGCAATCTGGAGATAAACGGTCGGAATTTTTGACAAGACAGGGAGCTGATTGCCAATAACGGCCAAACTCTGAGACAAACCAAAGAAAAGACTAGATAACATGGCACCAATTGGATTCCATTTACCAAAAATCATAGCGGCTAGAGCAATGAAGCCTGGTCCCAAAATTGTGCTGGCCGCAAAGTTAACTGAGATTGACTGAGCATAGACAGCTCCGCCAATACCACCAAGGAAACCTGAAATCATCACACCAAAATATTTCATCAGATAAACATTGATCCCCAGTGTATCAGCTGCTTGAGGATGTTCACCAACAGATCTTAAACGCAGACCAAATCTTGTCTTATTTAAAATAAACCAAGCCACAAATGAGAACAATACCGCAAGATAGGCAATAGAGCTTGTTCCACTGAAGAAAATTGGGCCAATAATCGGAATATCTGCTAAAATCGGAAAATCAAATTTACCAAAAGACTGCTGGATATTATCTGTCTGACCTTTACCGTATATAGCTTTACAGAGAAAGACAGCTAAGGCAGGTGCCAGAAGATTAAGTACTGTCCCTGATACAATATGATCTGCACGAAAATTGATTGTCGCTAAAGCATGAATCAGTGAGAAAATCAAACCGACCACACCCCCTGCGATAATAGCAACCCAAGGTGTTGACTTGCCAAAAACATCTGCAAATTCTAGGTTAAAGACAATACCTGCAAAAGCCCCCATAACCATGATTCCTTCAAGGCCGACATTGACAACCCCTGAACGCTCTGAGAAAACACCGCCAATACTCGTAAAGATCAGAGGGGCAGCGTAAACTAACATGGAAGAGACTAAAAGCGCGAAAATACTTTCTAAACTCATTTTGCAGCACCTCCTTTCGCTTCTTTTCTTGGCTTAATATAACGGTCAATAACATAATGACTTCCGACAAAGAAGATGATAAGTGCCGTTACCACCTTGATGAGTTCAGGTGGGATAGTTGCAGCATTCATACCAGGCGCCCCTACACTTAAGACACCAAAGAGGAAAGCTGCAAACAGAATACCTATCGGTGAATTTGTGGCTAACAGGCTGACAGCCATCCCGTCAAACCCAATAGCCAGAGAACTTGTCTGGACATAAACATTTTCAAAAGTTCCCAGCCCCTCAACAACTCCTCCTAAACCTGCTAGTGCTCCTGACAGAATCATAGAAAGAACAATTGTTCGTTTGGCAGACATACCGGCGTATTCACTGGCATTAGGGTTTAAACCAACCGCTCGAATTTCAAATCCAAGAGTTGTTTTATTGAGCAGGTACCAAACAAGAAGAATCGCCACAAGAGCAATGAAGAAACCGATGTTCATCCGTGAATTATCGGTTAGGGCTTTAAGCCACTCCGCCTGATAAGAGGCATTTGAACTCACATAGATACTGGAATCTGATGTCCTCATGATTGATTTAGAGAAAACATTTTGAATAATATTATTACCTACGTACAATACGATATAGTTCATCATAATGGTAACAATGACTTCACTTGTTCCCAAATAGGCACGCAAAAGACCTGGAATGGCCCCAACCAAACCTCCTGCTATTGCTGCGATAAGGATGGTCGAAGCAATCATCAGCGGGCGAGGCATCTCGGGATGAGACAAAGCAAACCATCCTGCCGCAATCCAACCGGCATAAGCCTGACCTGGTAATCCGATATTGAAAAATCCAGCACGACTGGCTATGGAAAAACCTAAGGCGATTAAGATAAGGGGGCTCATAGCGCGGAAAATTTCGCCAATATTCTTAACACTCCCAAATGCTGTTTGGAAAAGGCCTTCGTAGCCCCAAATAGGGTCATAGCCAAAGAGGAGCATAATGAGCGCTCCAAGAAGCAGCCCCAATACCACTGAAATCAGAGGAACTGCTATTTGTTGGGTTTTCTTAGACATGAACTCCCTCCTTCTCAATAGATCCACCAGCCATTAAAACACCTAACTCTTGCTTGTTGGTTTCTTCAGGCTGGACAATCCCCTGAATCTGACCGTCATGAATAACAGCAATTCGATCAGACAGGTTTAAAATCTCATCCAGTTCAAAGCTGACGACCAAAACAGCCTTGCCCTTATCACGCTCCTCAATCAGGCGCTTATGAATATATTCAATAGCTCCCACATCGAGTCCCCGTGTCGGCTGACTGACAATCAATAAATCAGGATTACGATTAACTTCACGCGCAATAATTGCTTTTTGCTGATTTCCTCCTGACAGGCCTTTGGCAGGAATTAATTCACTCGCTCCACGGACGTCAAATTCTGCCATTAACTGACGGCCATATTCATTGATTTTATTATAATCTAGAATGCCATGGCTACTTAAGGGAGCCTTATAGTAGGTCTGCAAAGCGATATTCTCAGCTACTGTCATCTCTAAAATCAAACCATCCCGATGGCGGTCCTCAGGCACATGGGCAACACTAAGCTCTGTAATTTTTCGAGATGATAGCTTGGTAACATCCTGGCCTTTAATGCTGATGGTACCAGATTTAACCTTTCGCAGGCCCGTTATAGCCTGAATCAGTTCACTCTGACCATTTCCATCAATTCCGGCAATACCGACGATTTCACCGCCTCTCACTTCAAGAGACAGACGCTTTACTGCCGGAACGCCGCGGTTTTCATCAACCACTAAATCTTGAATTGAAAGGATGGTTTCTTTAGGAATAGAAGGTTCTTTTTCTGTTGTAAAGGAAACCGAACGCCCCACCATCATTTCTGCCAGCTCTTTGGAGGTAGCTCCCGCCACATTAACCGTTTCAATACTCTTTCCTCGGCGAATGACCGTCACGCGGTCGGCAACAGCTCGAATTTCATCCAATTTGTGGGTGATTAAGATGATAGATTTACCCTCTTTAACTAAGTTTTTCATGATTGACATGAGTTCTTTAATTTCTGAAGGCGTTAAAACTGCTGTCGGTTCATCAAAAATCAAAATATCTGCACCGCGGTAAAGGGTTTTTAAGATTTCAACACGCTGCTGTGCCCCAACTGAAATATCAGCTACCTTCGCATTTGGTTCGACAGACAGACCGTATTTTTCTGAAAGTTTTTTGATCTCCTGACTGGCTTTTTTAAGGTCAAGGATGCCCTTGTTAAGGGTTTCATTCCCCAGAATAATATTTTCAGTAACAGTAAAAGCCTCCACCAGCATGAAGTGTTGGTGAACCATTCCAATTCCTAATTGACTAGACTTGGAAGGAGAATCAATGGTAACAGTCTGTCCATTGATGGCAATCTCTCCGCTTGTTGGCTCTAAAAGACCCGCCAGCATATTCATCAGAGTGGACTTACCTGCACCATTTTCACCTAGCAGGGCATGAATCTCCCCCTTGCGAAGATTGAGATTGATGTGATCATTAGCCACAAAATCACCAAATTTTTTAGTGATTTCTCTCATTTCAATGACATGTTGTGCCATAGTTAACTTCCTTTCAGAAAATTTTATATTTCAGCAAAACCTACTTTTTAAGCAGGCTCTGCTGAGATATAAAATCTCAGTTGAAAAAAAGCGACCGACCTAGGTCGCTTTCCTTCTTAGTTTGCAGGAACGGTGATGTCCCCAGCAATAATTTTGTCTTTGGCATCTTTAACAGCTTTCTTGGCATCGCTAGAAAGATTCGTTTCAGCAATTTCAACACCGCCGTCTTTTAGACCAAAGGTCGTTGTTTTTCCTCCAGGGAATTTACCATCTTTAGTCTCATTGGCGATTTCTTTAAGGGCTGAACCAACTTCTTTGATCGTTGAAGCAAGTACAAAGTTTGAAGATTTACCATCTTTGGAAGTATATTTACCTTCTTCTTTTTGATCACGGTCAACACCGATAACCCAAACTTTTTCGCTTTCTTTTTTCTTCTCATTTCTTGCTTTAGCTTCACTGAAGACGCCAGCACCAGTTCCTCCTGCTGCTTGGTAGACAACATCCGCACCGCCAGCATATTGTGCTGCAGCAATGGTCTTACCTTTAGCGGCATCACCAAATGAACCTGCGTAGTCCACTTGAATTTGAATAGAATCATCTACGGATTTAACACCAGCTTCAAACCCTTTTTCAAAACGAGTGATAACGTCAGATTTTACACCACCGACAAAACCAACTTTTTTCGTTTTAGTTGTTTTAGCGGCTGCCACTCCAGCAAGATAAGCAGCTTCGTTATCAGCAAAGGTGACACTAGCAACATTGTCTTTTCCTTCAATCACATCGTCAATAATAACGAAATTGGTGTCAGCATTGTTGCCTGCTGTTTTCTCAATAGCATCATGAAGGGCATAACCGATACCAAAAACCAGTTTGTAACCACTTGAGATAGCTGTATCAAGGTTGTTGGTGTAATCTGATTCACTGCTTGATTGGAAGTAATCGTAGCCATTACCTTTGCTGAGGTTATTCTCTTTACCCCACGCCTGAAGGCCTTCCCAAGCTGACTGGTTAAATGATTTATCATCAACACCACCAACGTCCGTCACCATCGCAACCTTCAAATCCGTTTTAGCTTTACCGTCTGTGCGCGACGCACGATTTCCACAAGCAGCAAGCCCAAGAAGAGCGACCGAAGCTAAACCTAAACCAACAATTTTCTTGTTCATAAAAATGAACCCTCCTAAAAAAATATGATAGTGCAACAAGTGTTGCGAACAACCCAATTAAGTCAAGTGACCTAATATCCAACATGAATTACTCCAATTCTTTAAAGGAGTAGGGAAGTAAATCTTCGACCGTCATCTCGACCGTCCGACCATCTTTTGCAATCAAAGTCACTTTTGCAGATGGCTCAAAAAATTCTGTCATCACCTGCCGGCAAGCACCGCAAGGCGAAATAGGATTGGCTGTTTCACCATAGATAGCTATCTCTTCCAAATCCAGATGACCTTCAGAGACGGCCTTGAAAATCGCTGTTCGCTCACCGCAGTTGGTCAGACCAAAACTGGCATTTTCAATATTACATCCCTGAAAAATCTGCCCAGACTTTGTCAGCAGGGCTGCCCCGATAGGAAAATGAGAATAAGGAACATAAGCCTTTTTGCTTGCTTCAATAGCTAAAGAAACGAGATCCGCAGACATGAACTCACCCTCCAAAACTTATCTAATAATCGGTTTCAACAAGGAGACCTTTAATAATGGCTATTCCTGCAGAGGTTCCGATTCGGCTTGCGCCAGCTTCAATGAAAGCTTGGGCATCCGCCAAAGAGCGAGCACCGCCAGCAGCTTTCACTCCCATATCTGGACCAACCGTCTGACGCATCAAACGAACATCTTCGACTGTTGCACCGCCCGTTGAAAAACCAGTGGAGGTTTTCACAAAATCAGCTCCAGCCGCTTTAGCGGCCAGACAAGCTTTAACTTTTTCGTCATCTGTCAAAAGACAGGCCTCGATAATGACCTTCACCAACTTATCACCGCTGGCTTCGACAACTGCCTTAACGTCTTCTTCCACATAAGCGAAATCTCCGTCTTTTGCACGGCCAATATTGATAACCATATCAACTTCATCCGCGCCATTTTCAACGGCATTTTTTGTTTCAAAGGCTTTGACAGCGCTTGTATTAGCCCCTAAAGGAAAGCCAATAACTGTACAAACCTTGACATCCGAATCTTTTAGAGCATCAGCAGCATAGCTGACCCAAGTTGGATTGAGACAGACACTGGCAAAGTGATATTTTTTAGCTTCTGCTAAGATGGTGTCTATCTGCGATTGAGTGCTGTCCGCTTTTAAAAGGGTATGGTCAATATATTGATTAAGTTCCAAAATGTTTTTTCCTCCCTATCGAATAATCTTTAATATCTCATTTTGTCTCATTTGTTCCTTACTTATTTTAACATTTTTTTTGAAATCTGTAATCATCTTTTCTGATAAAATTTGGTTGGAATAGACTTGCGCCACAAGCTCTCCGGCTGCAATAGAGTCACCGACTTTTTTAGCAAAAACAATCCCTGTTTCATAATCTAAAGCATCTGTCTTGACAGCTCTTCCTGCACCTAGCCGCATCGCAAAAAGACCAAACTCCAAAGCTGGCAGTTCTGCAATATAACCAGAAGTTTCTGCGTAAATGTCCGTCACAAATTGAGCTGAGGAAGGGCGATAAATATCCTCTATGTCACCGCCTTGGTAAGCAACCATTTCTTCAAATTTCTGAAGTGCTTGACCATTAACCAAGTGTTCATGAATCTCTTTAATACTCTTCTCAACATCTGCTAATTCAAGCATTATCTGAGCAAGCTCGCAAATAAAGTCCGTGATATCTTGACGGCCCTGCCCCTGCATAATCTGAACAGCTTCCAGAACCTCCAGACGGTTTCCGATAGCCTGACCTAGAGGCTGGCTCATATTAGTCATAACAGCTATGGTCTGACGATCCACTTCTCTTCCCAAAGCAACCATAGTCCGTGACAATTTCTCAGCATCATCCAAAGTTTTCATAAAGGCACCGTCGCCAACTGTAACATCCAGTAAAATACGATCCGCCCCAGCAGCAATTTTCTTGCTCATGACTGAACTAGCAATAAGCGGAATGATGTCAACGGTAGCTGTAACATCACGTAAGGCGTAAAGGAGTTTATCTGCCTTTACCAAATTGTCTGACTGACCAATCACTGAAAGACCAATTTCCTGAACCTGTTTGATAAAATCAGCCTGACGGCGTTCAATCTGATACCCCTTAATAGACTCTAGCTTATCTAAGGTTCCTCCGGTATGTCCCAACCCTCGGCCACTCATTTTTGCAACAGGTACACCAAAACTCGCAACCAGCGGAACTAGGATAAGAGTCACCTTATCCCCGACGCCGCCTGTGGAGTGTTTATCTGTCTTGATACCTTGGATAGGGGACAAATCAATCTGATCACCTGATGCTACCATAGCCATCGTCAGATCGTGGGTTTCTTGGGTAGACATCCCCTTAAAATAGATGGCCATGGCCAAGGCAGACATTTGGTAATCCGGTACCGTTCCCTTAGCATAGCCTTCGATCAACCAGTTAATTTCCTGAGTTGATAATGTTAAACCATCACGTTTCTTTTGGATTAAATCAACTGCTCTCATTTTTTTCACTTCTAAGGACATAATAGCCCTTGTCTTTCTTTAAAGTTTCCACATTGCCAAAGATGGCTTCCATCTTCTTTTTGGCGCTGGGAGCGCCTTGTTTTTTTTGAATCACAATTGTTAAATCACCACCTGCCTTTAAGTAACGCGGTGCTTCTTCAATAATTCGGTGAACAATGTCCTTACCGGCACGGATAGGGGGATTGCTAATGATGTGGTCAAAGCGAACCTCTACCTGATCATAAAGATAGGACTGCAAAACAGTAACCTCTGTTTGATTTTTGACAGCATTTTGCCTTGCCAAATCTAGCGCCCTCTCATTGATGTCAACCAAAAGGGCCTCCACCTTCTGAACTTTGGCTAGGGCAATGCCAAGCGGTCCGTAACCACAGCCAAGATCTAATAGACTGTCCCCCGCCTGAAAGTCTAGGCTGTCTAAAAGGACCTGACTTCCGTAATCAATTCTATTTTTGCTAAAAACGCCGGAATCTGTTGCAAAGCGAAAAAACTCCCCTAAAAGGGTGGCTCTAATTTCTTTGAAATCGTGCTGACTCTCTGGATTCTCAGCGTAATACATTGTCTTTTTCGCGTGTTCTTGTCTCATGTCAATTCTAATTTTAGCATAAAATGAAAATGTTTTCAATTTTGTTATCTTCTTGTGTTATAATAGTCAAATAACAGGAGAATACTATGTCAAATGAGTTTATTAATTTTGAAAAATTATCGCGCCAAACTTGGCAGAATTTGCATCGTAAGTCACAGCCGCCTCTAACTGAAGCGGAATTAGAATCTATCAAAAGTCTTAATGATCGTATCAATATCCAAGATGTGACCGATATCTATCTGCCTTTAATCAGTTTGATTCAGATTTATAAAAACGCTCAGGAAAATCTTTCTTTTTCCAAAAGTATTTTTTTGCAGAAATACATCAGCAAACGTCCTTTTATTATCGGTGTTTCTGGAAGTGTCGCGGTTGGCAAATCAACGACCAGCAGGCTCTTACAGCTTCTGCTCGCCAGAACATTTAGAAGGTCGTCTGTCGCCATGGTGACAACAGATGGCTTTCTATACCCTAACGCTGTCTTACAAGAGAGAGAACTCTTAAATCGTAAGGGCTTCCCTGAATCTTATGATATGGAGCGCTTGCTCAATTTTTTAGATACAGTTAAAAGCGGCCAAAGCGCTCAAATTCCAGTTTACTCGCACGAAATTTATGACATCGTTCCCGATCAGCAACAGACAATTGCTGCGCCAGATTTCCTGATCGTGGAAGGTATCAACGTCTTCCAGAGTCCTCAGAATGACCGTCTTTACATGAGCGATTACTTTGATTTTTCAATCTACATCGATGCCGATGTTCAGCTTATTGAGACCTGGTATCTGGAACGCTTCGAGGCCCTGCTGGATCTGGCAAAAGATGATCCTGCTAACTATTACCATCAATTTACGACTAAATCAAAAGATGAGATTCGAACCTTTGCCAAACACGTTTGGCGAAACATTAATCTAGTTAACCTTGAAAAATACATCGAGCCGACACGGAATCGTGCCGAACTCATTCTGCACAAAGCAGCTAATCACAAAATCGATGAAATTTACCTGAAAAAGTAAGAAAGGCTTGTCAAAGCTGGATAATTTCTATATAATGATATAGTTAGTAAATATGGAGGTGAAAACATTGGCAAATATTAAATCAGCTATTAAACGCGCTGAACTTAACGTAAAACAAAACACAAAAAATTCAGCTCAAAAATCAGCTATGCGTTCTGCAATCAAAGCTTTTGAAGCAAACCCAACTGAAGAACTTTTCCGTGCTGCTTCTTCTAGTATTGACAAAGCAGAAACAAAAGGTTTGATTCATAAAAACAAAGCAAGCCGCGATAAAGCACGTCTTGCTGCAAAATTAGCAAACTAATTTGAAACCTCATGTCATGAGGTTTTTCTTTTTCGAGCTCTGACGCTAAATGAGTACTCGAGGTGCTAAGGGCTACTAAAAAAATGCACTTGACAGTTCTGTCAAGTGCATTTTAAGTTATTTGGTCAGCGGAAGGCGAACTTCAAAGATTGAGCCTTTAGGCTGATTATCCTTAACACTGATGCTTCCTTTTAAACTATCTACAATCTGCTTGGCTAAGGAAAGCCCTAAACCAAAGCCACCTTTTTGCCGTGTTCTGGCTTTATCAACTCGATAAAAGCGATCAAAAATTTTAGACTTGTCTGTATCAGAGATCCCTTGGCCATTGTCAGCAACCTTGACCAGAAGCTGTTTATCACTGGCCTCTACCATCATGCTGATATCACCATTACTGTCACTGTACTTAATGGCGTTATCAAAGAGGATGGTCATTAGTTGTTTGAGCAACGTTTTATCCATTCTAATGGGTTTAGTCAGCTGGTTTTCATAATAGAAATTCTTTTGGTTTTCCTCGGCAATCATCTGATAATTTTGAAAGATTTCCTTAAAGAACTGAGGCTTTATTTCTACTATTTCAGGCTTGATACCGTCATCTCTTCGAGCTAGATTAAGTAGATTAGTGGTTAAAATACGCATATTCCGGACTTCATCTAAGCTGGAAGCAATGTTTTCGCTATTGTCCAAAATAGTAGTATCTGGCTGCCTAAACAAGCTTTCCAGACGGTTTTGTAAAACAGCCAAAGGCGTCCTTAGCTCATGACTGGCATTCTCAACAAATGCCTTTTGTTTTTCATAGCTTTCTAAGATAGGTTTACGGCTCCATTTCGCCAAGTAAACACTGGCTCCGACAGATAAGAGCCAGAAAACAGCCATGACACTGACAATGATTTTGACATAACGATCATTGGCATCCTCCAACTGCGTTGTATTGACGACGACCGTTGCATACTTCGCATCTGTATAGAGACTGCTGTCTACCTTGACTGTTATGGTTCGGTAGACTTCCTCCTGACCTGAAAAATTCTTTGCCCGCTGTTCCGAGATCTTCTTAAGATTGTTAGTATTTAACGAAAGATTCTGCAGCCCGGAAAAAGAATCGACACTGTTTAGCGCATTACCATCTTTATCGTAAACAATAAGGTGTGTGTTGGCAACCATTTGCCCCTTAGGCTTAATATCTGATGGCGGCTCCGACGATGTCTCTCCAGTTAAAGAATTGAGCACCGATCGAGATAGGGTGATATTGACGTATTCTTCAATGTTGTCTACTGTTTTGGTGAGACTATTATCAACCGATGAATAAATGCCAAAACGCATGACTTGTAAAATAATCACCGTCATGACTAAAAAGATACCAGAGAAGACGGCAAAAAAATGGATAAAATAAGAGGTGTTCTCGCTCTTTGATTTTCTTCTAAGCTTATCAAACATTTTTTAAGATATACCCTACACTTCTTAAGGTCTGCAAGTTTCTGCCAAAATCAGTATCTTTAAGCTTTTTACGAACCTTGGAAACATAAACTTCAACAACTGAAATAGTCGTATCGCTGTCAAAGCCCCAAATACGGTCGAAAATCTGAGACTTTGGCAAGATAACATTCTGATTCTGCAGAAAATATACCAATAAATCAAATTCCTTCCCCAGCAATTCAACTTCTTGCTGGTCAATATTGACGGTATTGGTTGCCAAATCAACAGTCAGATTCCCGTAAGTCAAAGTATTTTCGTTAAATTTTCCTGAACGTTTCAGCAAGGCCTGAATACGCATTTTTAATTCTTCTAGATAAAAGGGTTTGGTTAGGTAGTCATCTGCTCCTAGCTCAAAACCATGCCCCTTATCATCTAGGCTTTCCTTAGCGGTCATAATCAGAACAGGCGTCGTGATTCCTTTTTCACGGAGTTCTTTAAGTAGCTGGAAACCATTTTTTTCAGGCAGCATCAGATCCAGCAAGATTAAGTCATAGACATTACTCTCAGCTTCGTAAAGCCCTTCGTCACCATCGAATACTTGCATCACATCGGCAAAGTCATCTAGAAAGTCAAAAACAGAATTTGACAGGTTTAAATCATCTTCCACTAATAAGATTTTTATCATTTCTCTACTCCTTTTGCTTTCTATTATATCATGACTTAAGCCATAAGACTAAGCATTTGATGAATTTGAGCTGCTGTCACTGCTGCTATCTGAACTATTGCTGCTATTTGAGTTACTGTCCGAGTTTGACGAACTATCTCCTGGGGAACCTTCCGGCGGTGTCCCTGTCGGAGGCGTTCCTCCTCGTCCATTAGCCGGTAGATTGCTTGGTGTTTTCTGTGTTAGTTTTGCGGTCGCAAAACCACCGGTAAAACTGAGTCCCAATCCCAAGACAATAATCAGACTAAGCCAAATTTTTGACTTCAAAAGTTTCTTCATGAGACATCCTTTCTTGTTAATTGATTGTCGCTGCAACAAAGGCAATCAGGCTGGTTAGGCCTGTCTTTGCTGCAAAAGATAGAAAAATGGGGTTAGCAAGTAGTTTTCTCATCTGTTAGACCTCCTTCTTCTAAGCTAGTCTCAAGTATAAAAAAGTTGCCTTAAAAGAGCCTTAATTAAATAGGACTTAAAATGATTGTTTTACTTGACTTGTTTTTTAAAAAAATATATAATCTAGTTATAAAAACTAGATGAAAAGGAGTTTGAAACTGTAATGCCTCATAACTATCCCAAATGGGCTGAGTTGCCCGAATTGGAACTCTACTTAGACCAAGTTCTACTTTACGTTAATCAGGTCTGTGGCTCCGCTGCTTCATCCAGAGACAAGGGGCTGACTCCCTCAATGGTTAATAATTATGTTAAACACGGCCATGTTGAAAAGCCTGCTAAAAAGAAATATAGCCGTACCCAAGTTGCCAGATTAATTGCTATCACCTGTTTAAAGAATGTCTTTTCAATTCAGGAAATCAGCTATATACTGGAAAAATTAAAAGAAGACAGGGACTCTCAAACCCTGTATGATTATTTTGTTTCCTGTATGAACAATGAGGAGGCTTCAGATACCCCAAGTGTCATCTCCTCGGCCTGCCAAACCCTTAAACTCTATCATCATACGCATCAACTTGTTCAAGAATTGGAGGATCATTCACAATGAATCAAAGCTTCAAACTCAGTAAACAACTATCATTCGGAGAAGAGCTAGCTAACAGCATCACTCATGCCGTAGGGTCTGCCCTCATGTTAATTCTTTTGCCTATCTCTGCCATCTATAGCTATCAAGCCTACGGTGTCAAAGCATCCGTAGGGGTTTCAATCTTTGTAATTAGCCTCTTTCTTATGTTTCTTTCCTCGACAATTTATCATGCCATGTCTTACAATTCACCGCAAAAGTATGTTTTGCGCATTATTGACCATAGCATGATTTATATAGCTATTGCCGGTTCTTATACGCCAGTTGCTTTGTCTCTGGTCGGCGGCTGGTTAGGATACCTCATCATTGTCCTACAATGGGGGACAACGATTTTTGGAATCCTCTATAAAATCTTTGCCAAGAAAATTAACGACAAGTTCAGTCTCTTTCTTTATCTCCTCATGGGTTGGCTCGTTATTTTTATCTTTCCGACCATTATCACTAAAACCGGTCCAGCCTTTTGGCTACTTATGTTAGCGGGAGGTCTCTCCTATACCATTGGTGCCGTTTTTTACGCCAAGAAAAGACCCTATTTTCATATGATTTGGCATCTCTTTATTCTCCTTGCTTCCGCATTGCAGTATATTGCTATTGTATATTATATGCTCTAATAAGAATCAAAAAAGGCTAGTTTCTCTAGCCTTTTTTGATTCTTATTTTTCCACAATAGCCGCTTCTACAGCCGCCTTATTGCGATTAATTAGCTGAATTTTGGCTCCAATCTCCTTAATCCCCATTGAAATATTACGGCTAAGCGCCATATCATCAAGCTGAGGTTCAAAGAATGCCTTGTATTCGTCTAGACGGATTTGTGTTTTAAAGATGTTGGCTGGGATAACTACAAAAGCATCAAAACTCATATCGCCGCCCAGTGTTTTCTTAATCCATTGCCAATTTTCTCTTGCCCAAGTCCAAACTGTTTCCTGCGCAAAAGGTTTACGAAGCAAGACCGCATACCAAAGCGACAAATCTTGAGGTTTTACAATATCCTTATCTCTCAAAGCCTCAACCAGACGCTCCAGTGTTTGCACCTGCTTGGTGTGAGAAAGCGCTGCTGCAAGTTCTCTTCTAAAAGTGCCATCATTCGTCTTAACATAAGCATCCAAGTAAAGTGAGACTAATTCCTGACTCTCTACTCTCTTCAATTCATTGATGAGGACAAAGGAGCGAATAGCTGCAGGGATCCCCTCGATATTGTCTTTATTTGCCGCAAAAATCTGCTGTGATTTTTCTGCCACGTCGTCATCATCAGCGTAGGTCATGTTGGATAGCGTCAGCTGCCGAACCATTTCGTCCTCATCACTTTCCTCAGCCCTTTTCTCAAAACCTAAACGTTTATAATTTTGCTGATTGACTGCTTGAACCAACGTTTTAAACCGTTTCTCAGCAAAACTATCTTCATCAAGGAAACGCTCTAGGCCATTGATGAGCTGACTGGCTGCCGACACTACTAGATAAGAGCTTTCAGAAGCTAGTTTTGTCAAAAGAGGAACCAACTGATCATAAGAAATCTCTCCGCTTTCTGCCAAAAGACGACGCTCCTGAATAATTTGCAACTTCGATGTGGTATCCAAGGTATCAAAATTATCTAGAATAGTCTCTAGTAGTTCTCCCTGATAGTCACTAAGATAGTGGGCCGTATTAGCTGTGTTTAAACGGAGCGGTCCATTTTCTTGATTCTGTTCGGCCAGCCGTTTGAAATCTTTAATAATGACTGTTTCTTCCGTGAGCGTATCAGGCAGACCGGTCCAATTACTGTTGAGAGGTATTTGCCAAAGCCTTCCTTTTTCCTGATGCTCACCGATAAAGAATTGTTTTTGACTGATTATCAGACTGTCACCGTCCAAATCAAGAGTAACTAGTGGATACCCCGGCTGTTCCAGCCAAGAATCCATAAAGCTCGCTACATCACGCCCTGAGGCAGCTGACAAAGCATTCCATAAATCACGTCCTATAGTGTTACCATATTGATGTTTTTCAAAATAAGCCTTTAGACCAGCTGAGAAAGCTTCATCACCCAGCCATCTGCGAAGCATGTGCATGAGACGGCTCCCCTTAGCATAAACAATCGCTGCGTCAAACAGCGTATTGATTTCATCAGGGTGATTAACCGCAACATGGACGGACTGGACACCGTCTGTTGCATCACGTTTTAGCGCTGCTGGCACACCGGTGGTCTGAAAATCTTCAAAGATCTTCCAACTAGGTTCGACAGCATCAACGGCAACATATTCCATCATATTGGCAAAACTTTCATTAAGCCAAAGGTCATCCCACCATTTCATGGTAACAAGATTTCCAAACCATTGATGTGCCAACTCATGAGCAACGACCAAGGCGACCTGCTGACGACTAGAAACGGTTGAATTCTGGTCTACCAACAGATAAACTTCACGATAAGTCACCAAGCCCCAATTTTCCATGGCACCTGCTGAAAAGTCAGGTAAGGCTACATGGTAAGACTGAGGAAGTGGATAAGGAACCTTGAAATAGTCTTCGTAGAAGTCAATCACCCGAGTAGCCATATCAAGTGCAAAATCAACAGCACTCTCAGGCTGAGCCACGGTAGCAAAGACACCGACCTCTGTACCATTTTTGCTTTTAGCTGTTTTTCCTCGCAGCTCACCTAAAGCAAAGGCTAAGAGGTAGGAAGACATTCTCGGTGTTGTGTCAAATGTCCAAACACCGGAATCCTCCCGTCTGTCCACATTGATTTCCGGCATATTTGAAAGAACCAGTTCTCCTTGGGCCTGATCAAACTTGATGGCCAAATCAAAGGTCGCCTTAGCTTCTGGTTCATCAATACACGGAAAGGCTTCCCGTGCAAAATGACTTTCAAACTGTGTTGAAATAATTTCTTTTTTCTGGCCGTTTAAGGTGTAGTAAGACGGGTATATGCCCGTCATATTATCTGTTATTTTCCCTGAAAACTCTAAGACAAGAGTCATGCTGCCTGTCTCAGGAAGTTCAATACGAACAGACTCACTGTCTTGATCCAAGTCATAGGAAAGATCTTGATTATCCAATAATACTGAATGAATTACCAAGTCTTTTTGGTGAAGAGCAATTTGATGATCAAGAGCTTCACCGCTAATTGCGACATTTCCAAAGAAAGCTTTCTCGCTACGATTGATATCTAGGAAGATATTGTAATTTTCAGGAATAAACTTTTCAAAAAAATGTTCTACCGTTTTCATGAATCTCCTTCATATCTCATTGTTTGTTTCAGCTTATAGTTCAATAATTTTTCCAGTTTTCAGATAAACAACCCATTCACAAAGGTTTTTCGCATAGTCCCCAATCCGCTCTAAATAAAGCAGAACTTGGAAATATTCTTTTCCAGAAAAGATTGCATCAGGTGTTTTACGGATTTCTTCCACCGCCAATGCCTGAATTTCACGGAAATAATTATCAATAACCTCATCGTTGGCCGCTACTTCATAGGCTTTTGAATCATCACTCGTGATGTAAACATTGAGTGCTTCTTCCACCATTTGTTTAACGGCATGCCCCATCTTAGTGATTTCTTCTTCAACAACAGGGATACGTTCTTCACCTTTCATACGAATCGTTGCTCGAGCAACCGAAGTGGCGTGGTCTCCCATACGCTCCACATCGCTGCTCGCCTTCAAAACTGTAATGACGGTCCGTAAATCCTGAGAAACAGGCTGCTGAAGCGCAATAATCTCAAGAGATTTTTTCTCAAGCTTTGTTTCGTATTCATTGATGACTTCATCGTCTTCAATCACTTCTTTAGCCAAATCACGGTCATGGCTGACGAAGGCACGAACGGTCTTGTTAATTTGTGCGAGGACTTCTGTCCCCATTGCATAAAATTGATTATGTAATTTATCTAATTCTTCTTCGAATTGTGTTCTTAACATGAGGTCACTTCCTTAACATATATTTTTATTACGACTATCCAAACTTACCAGTGATATAATCTTCTGTTTCCTTATGCTTAGGATTCAGGAACATTTCCTTGGTTTTCCCATATTCAATCAGATCGCCTCCTAAAAAGAAACCTGTTCTATCTGAAATACGAGAAGCCTGCTGCATCGAACGCGTCACAATGAGCAAGGTATATTGGTCTTTCAGACCATAAAGTGTCTCTTCGATTTTACCTGCTGAAATCGGATCCAGAGCCGATGTTGGCTCATCTAATAAGATAATATTGGGACTAGTCGCCAAGACACGGGCGACACAGATACGCTGCTGCTGACCGCCGGAGAGACCTAGGGCCGAGTCGTGGAGACGATCTTTGACTTCTTCCCAGATGGAAGCGCCTTTGAGAGACGATTCCACCGTTTCGTCTAGGATTTTCTTGTCCTTGATCCCCTTGAGACGCAAACCATAGACAACATTTTCATAGATAGACATTGGAAAGGGATTGGGCTGCTGGAAAACCATACCAATCTCTTTTCTCAAATCAACCGTATCTGTTCGAGGACTGTATATGTTATGACCATTGTAGACAATGGTTCCTGTTAGGGTGGCATCAGGATTCAAATCATTCATCCGATTGATGGAACGCAGAAGGGTTGACTTACCTGAACCAGACGGTCCAATGAGCGCGGTGATTTCATTTGGATAAAAATCCATTGAGATACTGTTAAGTGCTTTTTTCTTCCCAAAATAAAGAGATAGATCTTTTACACTTAAAATCGGTTCTGTCATTCTTCAACTCCTATCCAAATCTTCCTGAGACATAATCGCTGGTTGACTGCAATTGTGCATTTTGGAAAATCTTTTTCGTCTTATCGTATTCAATCAAATCGCCCAAGTAGAAGAAAGCTGTATAATCACTAGCCCGCGCCGCCTGCTGCATGTTGTGTGTGACGATAATAATCGTGTAGTTCTTCTTCAGTTCTAGCATGGTTTCTTCCAGCTGCATTGTTGCAATGGGGTCAAGTGCAGAAGCCGGTTCGTCCATAAGCAGAATATCTGGTTTGACAGAAATCGCTCGGGCGATACAAAGCCGCTGCTGCTGTCCTCCAGACAGGGTAAAGGCTGACTTATGCAGGTCATCTTTAACCTGATCCCATAGGGCTGCCTGCCGCAAGGAGGTTTCTACAATTTCATCTAAGGTCTTTTTATCTTTGACCCCTGCTCTCTCATGCGCAAAGGTAATGTTGTCATAGATTGACTTTGCAAATGGATTGGGGCGCTGAAATACCATCCCAATATGCTTACGCATTTCATAGACATTGATATTGGGAGCGTTAACGTCAATCCCTTCATATAGGATTTCTCCTGTGACTTTTGCAATATCGATGGTATCATTCATACGGTTCAAGCTGCGAAGAAAGGTAGACTTCCCGCATCCCGACGGACCAATTAAAGCCGTAATTTTATTTTTTTCAAACTGCATATCAATGCCTTTGATGGCCTCGTTTTCACCGTAATAAACGTGCAAATCTTTGGTTGTCAAGGCTAATTCTTCATTTGGAAAGGTAATGATATGTCTTTCATTCCAGTTATAATCTGACAATATAGTTCTCCTCTAAGCTGAAGTCAATTTCTCATGAAGTTTCTTACCAATATAGCGAGCTGATAAGTTAAAAATCAAAATAAAGATCAGTAAGACTGCCGCACTTCCAGCAGACACTTGTGTTCCGTCAGGAATCGTTCCTTCACTGTTAACTTTCCAGATATGAACAGCCAAAGTCTCTGCTTGGCGGAAAATAGAAATCGGACTAGTAACACTAAGAATATTCCAGTTAGACCAATCCAATGGCGGAGCAGACTGTCCTGCGGTGTAGATAAGAGCAGCTGCTTCCCCAAAAATACGGCCAGAAGCCAGCACGATACCCGTTACAATTCCTGGAAGAGCTTCTGGGATAACCACATGAACAACTGTTTCCCACCGTGAGATTCCCAGTGCCAGACCAGCTTCCCTCTGTGTATGATGTACAGTATTCAGGCTGTCTTCAACATTACGGGTCATCATGGGCAAATTAAAGACGGTCAAGGCCAATGCCCCTGAGATAATGGAGAAGCCATACTGAAACTGAACAACAAAGATTAAGTAACCAAAAAGCCCCACGACAACAGATGGCAAAGAGGACAAAATTTCAATACAGGTTCTAATGAAGTTAGTTAAAGGACCTGCCTTAGCATACTCAGCAAGGTAAATCCCTGCTCCCATCGAAAGCGGAATCGAAATAATCAGCGTAATAATCAGCAGAAAAAAGGAATTATAAAGCTGAATCCCAATACCACCGCCTGCTTGATAGGACGAAGAGCGTCCAGTCAGGAAAGACCAATTCACATGAGGCAAGCCACGAACGAGGATAAAAAGGATCAATGATGCAAGAATAGTAACAATAATTGCAGCAATGGTATAGAGAATCCAGGTGGCAAGTTTATTGATTTTTTTAGCGTGCATAGTTTTTCTTACCCTCTCTTGTGATTAATTTAATAATGGTATTAAAGGCTAAGCTCATGATTAACAGAACCAATGCTAGGGACCAAAGAACATTATTCTGAACGGTTCCCATAACGGTATTTCCAATTCCCATGGTTAAAACCGAAGTTAACGTTGCCGCAGGTGTTGTTAATGAAGTTGGGATAACAGCAGAGTTACCTACTACCATCTGGATAGCCAAGGCTTCACCAAAGGCACGGGCCATTCCAAAGACAATGGCTGTAAAAATCCCTGGACGGGCAGCGTTTAAAATCACACGCCAAATGGTTTGCCAACGAGTAGCCCCCATAGCTAAACTAGCTTCTTTATAGTGACGAGGGACTGCCTTCAAGCTATCAACAGTCATAAAGGTCACTGTTGGCAAAATCATAACAAAGAGGACAAAAACACCAGATAAAATCCCGAATCCTGTTCCCCCAAAAATAGAACGAACGAAAGGAACGACCACTTGCAGACCAATAAATCCATAAACAACCGAAGGAATCCCTACTAAAAGCTCAATCGCAGGCTGCATAATGCGAGCCCCTTTTTTAGGAGATATCTCGGTCATAAAGACTGCTGCACCGATAGCAAAAGGGGTCGCAATCAAGGCAGATAAAATGGTGACAATGAAAGAGCCTAAAATCATTGGGAGGGCTCCTAAGTAAGGATTGCCATCGGGTCCTTTAACACTTGGCTGCCATTCTGTTCCAAAGAGAAACTTCAAAGGATTGATTTTATCAACAAAAAAGGTTGACAATCCTTTTTGGGCAACAAAAATCAAAATCATAGCCACAATAAAGACAATCAGACCCAGACAAAGAAAGGTCAGCGTCTTACCAAATTTCTCTAATCTTGAATTTTTTGAAGGGGTTACTAATTTTTTAGCAAGTTCTTGATTTTTCACAATATCTCCTTATTTAGCTGTCACAGTACCATCTGGCTGCTTCACAACTTTCATATCATTGATTGAAATATAACCCATACTGTCAACCACACCATTTTGAACCGTATCGCTCATCATATATTCCAAAAATTGTTTGGTTAGGCCGGTTGGTTTGCCTTTTGTATACATATGTTCATAAGCCCAAATCGGCCAGTCATTAGTGGCAACATTTTTTGCAGTAGGTGCAAAACCATTGAGGCTGATGGTTTTAACTGAATTGTCCATGTAAGCAAAAGCGAGATAAGAAATAGCTCCCGGTGTTTGAGAAACAATTGACTTAACCATACCGTTTGAGTCCTGCTCTTGACTTTGCTTGGCAGTTTTCCCATCCATAATGACTCCGTCAAAGGTCGCACGAGAACCAGAACTGGCCGCTCGATTGATAATGGAAATGGCTAAGTCCTGGCCACCAACCTGCTTCCAATTGGTGTATTCCCCTGTAAAGATTTTCTGAAGTTGCTCAGTCGTCAGATTGGAAACCTTGACTTTTTTATTAACCACAACAGCCAGACCTGCGACAGCAACTTTGTGATCCACGAGAGCCGAGGCGTCAATTCCATCTTTTTCTTCCGCAAATACATCACTATTGCCAATCTGAACTGCTCCAGATTGCACCTGAGAAAGTCCTGTTCCAGAACCTCCTCCCTGAACATTGATTGATTTGCCCATATTCTCATGACCAAACTCATCAGCTGCTGCTTCTACCAAGGGCTGGAGGGCGGTGGAACCAACAGATGTTATGGACTCTCCTTTATCAATCCAACTAGCACATGCCGATAGGCTCAGTCCCATAAGGGCCGTTAATGCCGTCAATACAACTTTTGAACTCTTTTTCAATTGATGTCTTTCCTTTCAGACTGGAACAAATTTAGAAATCTCTACTATAATAGTTTCAAATAATTTCCTATCTTCAACTATAACATAGTTAGGACCATTTGCAAAGACTTTTCACCCTAAAAGAGATGGCCTTCTGTAAGCGGAACCATCCTCTCTAAACCAAGCGTTTTCCATGCCTTTATATTATACTAAATTAGGAAAAAGGAGGCAAAAAAATAAGACAGGCCTGCCTTATTTCAAATGATGCAAAATTTCAGATAATTTGGCCTTAGGAACAAACATGAGTTCCTGCCTCGTCTTGTAATCCGGGGAGTGACCGTCAAAGTCTCTGATGGTGTATCCCAGCTTTTCTCCCATGATGCTTCCTGCTGCATAATCCCAAGGTGATATGTGCGTAAAATAAGCTAAAAAACGCCCCTCGAGAACACGACTGATACTAATCCCTGCACTTCCTATGCCACGAATCCCCAAGGTTTGCTGTCCAAAATCAGCTATGCCTCTGTAATTCTGGATACACATCCCACTGTTGACCCCAATCAGGGAGCGATTGAAGGGTTTGTCTTCAAAAGAGGTCAGTTCTTTGCCGTTGACTGTGACAGGAAAAAGACCGCCTCCAGAGTATAGTTTGTCTGCCATAACATCGTAGATCAGCCCGAATTGCCCAACTCCTTCTTCATAGTAGGCAATCATGACCGCAAAATCATGTTTCTGGGCAATAAAATTAACGGTTCCGTCGATAGGGTCAAGAACCCAGACATTTCCCTTTGAAATATCCGAAACGACCCCATTTTCCTCACCTAAAAAATCATCCTGCGGATAGCGGTCGCCAATCTTTTGAATCATCAAATTTTGGACATCCCTATCCAAATCCGTTACTAAATCATCAAAGCGACTTTTTTCTTCAATGGCAAAGTCTCCTGCCATCCTTTCTTTGATGAAATTCCCCGCCTCATAGATGACGTCTTTGGCTAATTGAAATTTATTTTCCAAGGGAAATGAATCCTTTCTCATTTTCTCTGGCAGCCTTCACGGTCTGGTAGGTAGAATAGCCGCTAACCTTTTCAAAGTCACGGTCAATCTGCTTTTCCTGACTCTTGCTTTTAACAACTGTTTTATAGGATTTATACTGTCGCAAGATTTCTTCTGCTGAAACCTTCTCTTCGTAGGCTTTTTCTACCGTATTCAAAAAAGAAAGCACTGAGGCAATTTCATCAGTGCTCCAAGATAAATCTAATGGATAAGCATAGTTCTTAAGCATCTATATCCTCAATTTCAGCTCTTATCGTTGCTTGACGAAGTTCTTGTTTTCGATAATCTCTTGATAGGAAAGCACGGATTTCATCTTCGTTGAAACCGATCTGCATCCGTTTCCGATCCATGATGATCGGCCGGCGTAAGAGACTTGGGTTTTCGGCAATTAACGTGATTAACTCTGATACAGACAGTTCATCAATGTCAATATTTAATTTTTGGAATACTTTAGATCGTGTTGAAATAATATCTTCTGTACCGTTCTCAGTAAAAGATAGGATGGCTACCAGCTCCTCTTTGTTTAATGGACTGGTAATAATATTATGCTCCTGAAATGCAACATCATGTTTTTCTAGCCATGCCCTAGCTTTTCGGCAGCTTGTGCAGCTGGGTGATAGAAATAAGGTAACCATTTATTTCGCCCCTTTAATAATCTCGAACTCCATTATACAAGATTTTTCAGGACTTGACTATGTTTTTTCTGTAATTTAATGCAATTTCTTTATCCGCTTTTAATTCCGCAATTAAATCATCAATCCCATTGAATTTAACCATGTCTCTAATCTTAGACAGCCAAAGAATCTCAATAGTCTCTCCATAGATGTCCCTCTCAAAATCAAAGATATTGGCTTCCAATCTCAGCTCGGTACCGCCAAAGGTGATATTCTTGCCCACACTGGTCATCGACCGATAGCGTCGGCCTCCGACAAGAACATCTGCTACATAAACACCGTCTGCCGGTAAATGCGTTCGATCAATAGGAGCCAGATTGGCAGTTGGAAAGCCGATTGTCCTGCCGCGGGCATCCCCATGGACAACAATTCCGCGCGTCGAAAATTCATACCCCAGCAAGTCATTCACTTGAGCGACTTCCCCCTGTTTAATCAGCTTGCGAATACGCGTTGAACTGATTTTTTCACCTTGATAGGTCACTTCAGGCACTGTGATAACTTGGCCGTCAAAATTACGTTCCAGATAGTCTGAGTTGGTTTTGTTATGGCCAAATTTATAGTCAAATCCGATGACAACAGCCTTAGCATTCAGTCCCTTGAT
This sequence comes from Streptococcus ferus DSM 20646, assembly GCF_000372425.1. Classification (GTDB taxonomy): domain Bacteria; phylum Bacillota; class Bacilli; order Lactobacillales; family Streptococcaceae; genus Streptococcus; species Streptococcus ferus. Next base: position 399,788 of record NZ_AQVD01000001.1, on the reverse strand, counting down.
AAAGTGATTGATGAAGTCATCAGAGGAGATTTGCGAAAAAGCTGATGTAAACTCGGTCAAATAAAGCTGGTCCACACCGTATTCTTTGAATTTGGCAAAGCGTTTTTCGGGGTAATTGATATGATTCAGAAGTTCTGGCTTAAAACGAGAAAATGCCAACTGAGGCGACTCTGGAAAAGTCAAAACGGCTACCTTCAATCCCTTTTGACGGGCTAGTTTTTGGGCTCTCTCAAAAAGCACCTTATGGCCTCTGTGCAAGGCATCAAAATAGCCTAAAACAAGAACAGTCTCCTCTGTATGTTGTAGGGGCTGTTCCTTATTGATGTTGATGATTTTCATATATTAACTTTCTAAGTGTGTCAGATAAAGACTTTTCGGGGCTTGTAACGATCGGCTCTCTTTTCGAGAATAGCAACCAGACGATTGTCAAAAAAAGCTGCCAGTTCTGCCGCCTCTTGTTCCAATTGAATGAAGCGTCCATGAGCAACGGCTTGCAGCTGGCTGCTGTTAAGCTTGATGCTAGTCAAGTCGCTGACTCCCTTCTCAATAGGTAAGAGAAAGGAAAAATCGGCGTTTGCAACCTTTTCTTCTATTTCTGCCAAGGTCAGCGCCTCTTCAAGGTAAAGTCCTGATGAAGAAGTTCGTGTCAGCTGCGACATATGGCTGGGAAAACCGAGCTTTTCTCCCAGATCTACTGCTAAGGTTCTGACATAGGTCCCCTTGCTGCAGGCTACTTCAAACTGAAAACGGCAGGTCTCGTTTTCAAAAGTTAAATCACTGATTCTTTTAAAGGAATGGATAGTTATCTGGCGGCTTGGCCGTTCAACCGTCTGGCCGGCACGCGCATACTCGTATAATTTTTTTCCGTTCACTTTCACCGCTGAATACATGGGCGGCGTTTGGGTGATATTCCCCAGAAAGGTCGTCATGACCTGATCAATAGCTTCTAAGCTGAGTTGGTTTTGGTCCACTGATTTTTTAGAAACCAATTGACCGCTGGCATCTTCTGTTGTGGTCGCATAACCAAGAGTGACCTCTCCTTGATAAACTTTGCCAGCTTCAGTCATAAATTCCAGAATTCTGGTTGCTTTTCCTACCGCAATAGGCAGGACACCAACGACATCGGGATCAAGAGTGCCCCCATGTCCGATTTTCTTTTCTCCCAGTATTTTTCGCAGTTTAAAAACGGCATCATGAGATGTCATTCCTGCTTCTTTTTTTAAATTGATAATTCCTGAAATCATAAGTTTAATTATACCATAGATTGCCCTTATCAGAGAAAAAGAACTCTCCTGGGAGAATTCTCTAAACGACAGCAATTATATAAATGAAACTGTAATATACAACACTTAGCAGAGGTATGCCCCATACCAAAAGATAAAAGAGCTGGAGTGTCCTTTCTTTGCCATCGTGTCCGATGCTATAAAGCACCAACAGATGGAGGCCTAAAAATAAGAAAGGCAAAAGATATACCACCTGAGATTTACTGCTAAAACCGTCCGCAACTAACCAAAAGAAATGCACAGCCAGCCGATTAGGAAGCCAAAACCATAGAATCGAACCTAAAATCCAAGGGAAAACGGGGATAGTTAGAGACGACCAAAGAGCCATGCGCTTTGATACAAACATGGGAACCACCTTCTTTCGCCATCATTATAATCGATTGCCTATTAGCAATCAAGCTCTATCAGAGACTCAAAGATCTCGCTTCGTATCGCCGTCTAATTCAAAAAAGCCTTGAATGTCTTGGACATATTCTAGAACACCTTGAAAATCACCTTGTTCATCACGGACAGCTGCATAGGTGACGTGAACAAATTTCCCCAGACTTTTAGATTTAAACCACATCACCACCTTGTCTTTCTCACCGCTCTTTAAGAGCTGAAAAATATGTTTGACCTTATCCAAAACTTTGGGAGGATGACAAAGATCCACATGGCGGCCAATCTGGCTTGGCGTCCGCTTAAATATCATTTCCTGAGCTGGGACACTGTCATTATAATATTGGAAAAGATCATCCTTATTAACAAAAGTGATTTCTAATGGAAGATGATTGAGAATTAAATTGGCCTGCTCTGGTGAGAGGTACCCGTGGCCCATAGGAAGTGGGTCAGAAGAAGTGACCATTTCAGATGATGTTGCTTTAGGGGTAAAGGTAATGGTCAGCTGCCCCTGGTCAGTTTCAATAACCTGCGTTTTTGTTTGACGCTCTGTTTCACTTTCCAAAAAACTTTGACGTTTAGGGACCCACTCAGCTGTCGGTGCAACAATAGCATAGCCGTAGGCATCGCTTTCTGCTGCCACAGCCAGCCAATCATCTTGTGAGAAAGTTTCCAGAAGAATCATGAGTAAAATTGATTCTTCTTTAAAAATCATTTCTTCGAATTCATGGGCGAAGGTCTCGAATTTATCCGACAGGTCTTGAATAGAGCCGCTAGGCAGTTCATCTAACGCTGCCTGAGCTTCTTTGAAAAGCTGACGAATCTCGTCGTCCACTCCCCACATCACCTTGGGTGGAGCATCATGACCGTAGCGCTCCATAATGGGAAAGAAAAGCTTTTCCTTCCGTGTGTAGTGCTTCTCGAATTGCCCCAAAAGACTAAATTGATGGCGGAGTCCCTTGCTAATATCCTCTTTAAAGGATGCACTTTCAGGTTTAGCCAGATTCTCCAGCAGCCTTCTGATTCGAAGGAGAGCCGCTCTAAGCGCTAAATTTTCCTGCTTAAAGACATAGACCGGATGTCCTTCTTGATCTGCGTCTGCCACTTCTACATTTTGGACAGCTCCTTTAAAAAGATTGGCGTGGACATTACAAAGCTTCATGACATCTTCAAAGGTTACTCCCGTATCAGCCGACATCAGTTCATGCTCCATGAGACTGATTTCCATCGCTGAAACACCTGTAAAATGCTCTTCAAAGCGCTCCTGAACACTTTCTGGCGAGGCCCCTCGATGGAGTTCCAGTAAAATATCTTTTAAAATGTCAATTCTTTCATCTACCATCATTTGTCTCCAATCACTTCATAGCCATTAAAAATCAAGGTTCTCTTGATGTCATCAAGTGGAATACCTGCCATCTTTGAACCCGTTTTCAGGCTGGTAACCTTACCAACTGTATTGAGCATCGCCGGATTAGCCAAAGGTTTAAAGCCCAGGTCAATGAGCAGTTCCTTGATTTCTGGATGTTCTTTTAAAACTTCTGCTACAGGCTTTGATAAATCGATTATGTTATTCATCAGACCGCCTCACCTCCAAGATTTGATTTAACATTATAGTCCCTGAAACAAATCATCTACTAACTCAACTCCAAAGCAAAGCCGTAGCTTGCCTGTTTGAAACCGTAGTTTTGATAGAACTGATGCGCCTCGTTGCGTTCATCTCTAATGCCACTATTCAGCGCTAAGGCACAGGCCCCTTCTAGGTGGGCGACCTCCTTCACGTGATCGATTAAAGAAGTCGCGACTCCTTGATGACGGTAGCTTTTTCCGACAGCCAAGGCAAGAATGCGATAATAAAACCCATCACGTTCAAAAAAATACATTTTTGAAAAACCAATAAAACCAACGACCTGATCATCAAGAAGAGCTACTTGTAACTGATAATTAGGCTGCTTCAACAAATGACTTAAACGCTTTTCTAATGACCTTTTATCTGTTGGATAGCCTAAATCAACATACAAGGGCAGCAGTTTCTTGAGGTCAGAAGGCTGATAATGTCTGATTTCCATAAGAATCACTCCTTCAGGGCTTCAAATTTCGCTTTCATTGTCGGGTTTTTGCGGGTTAGTTTTTTAACGGAAAAATATTTAAATAATTACACATATTTTCTAAAAACTTTTATGAATTTAATTTACTGATAAGATTTTGTATTTCTTCTATTTCCGGCGGAGGACAATTTTTCTGTCTTTGAACAATATGTAATATTTCTTTTCTTTCTTCTTTCGATAATGACTTGATAATATGTTTGATATTATCTAAATAATAGTAGTCCTTTTCTAACTTATCATTCTCCAACAACATCAAAAAATATTGTTTTATTATTGAAAAATATTTGGGACTTCCTTGTTTTAATAAATAATTTATTCTATGTGATGACAACTTATATTTATATCTTGATACTAAATTTTTGAGTTCCTCAATGAATTCGGACAATCTATTGTGATTGACATTTTCCCTATACAATAAATTAGAAATAGTTTCTAAATAGTTTACTGTTGAATTGTGGTTAAATAATTCCAATAGCCACTGTTTTGAGAATTGAAACTCATGTTCTTCTGTAAAGATAATATTTATCATCATGGCATAATTATTTTGCGATAATTCAACAGTTTCTTTTGTCGGGTCTATGAATTCCAAAGCAACCATATAAACTTTACTAAGAATTTGATTATCTTCAATTTTTTGATTTAAAAGTTCTTTAATAACATCTATAAAAATTTCAGCCGCTTCTGAAGTCAATATGGAATGGTAATATGTATACCCTAAGAACGTATGATATGTTATATTTAATTTCATAACATCATCATATTCGCTTATTAAAGCACCTTGTACAATCTCTTTGTAATTCGAATCCTTAATTTCATTTACCTTCAGAACTACCTGGGGACTGTACTCTGAATGATTAATAATTAAAGAAATTAAACACTGTAAGTAAGAACCTAATTCACTATTTATAAAATGAAATATATCTAATCGTTTATTATCATCTCTCAAAGTTGAAAGTTTATTTGGGTCAACAGTGAGTAATTTTTCAAAAATTGATTGTTCAGCATCCTGTTGAGTTATAAAGTATTTAAAGAATTTTTCATCATTATCATCAAAAGACTCATTATCAAATTTCTCTAAATATTTTTCCTTTACAAAATTTTTTAGTTCTTCTGAAACTTCTGATGAAATAATAATTTCTGTATAAAGGCGCTTAAATTTTGAAAATAATTTTTCAATATGATTTTTTAGTAAATTCGAAACCTTTTCAGACAATTCATTTGAATTTTTTAAGACACTAATTAAAAAATTCTCTGTCTCTCTTACAGTCTCTTCTTCTAAGAATGAAGAACGTCTTTGTTCATCCTCCGAGTTCACTAAAATATCTAATAATTCAGATTCTTTATACTCTATTAGCATCTCTTGAGTTATAAACGAAAACTGTGAAACAAAACCACCCTCCATCGAGTAAATCATATTTCGATACGTTTTTTCTGGAATCTCTTTATCGATAATACCTTTGTGTTTATTAACAAATGTATTTAACTCTTCGCCAAAGTGAATATCAGAGAAATCAATATACTCGATTAATTTATTAACTAAGGTTTGATTCAAACCAGTCTCGTTATCAAACTGAACTAGCAGCTTTTGAACCAATCTTGTATCTAACAACTCATCAGGAACTTTTACTAGAAAACTCTCACCTTCAAGAAATAGCCTATTTGTCTTCACAAGCTGATAAAATAGCTCAATATTTTCATTTTCCTCTTGCAAATGCTCAAATGAATAATATCTATATTTTTGTGAATTGTTTATTACGTTCACCATTTTTTCTATATTGACTGGATTTAAATTCACTTCAAGTTCACTATCATCTTCAATATATAAATAGTTATCATTTCGCTCGAAAGTATTTACAAACCAATAACCTAATAAGGTACTATCCTGATTAAAACTAGAGTTAATAACATCACTATCTTCAGATATAACTTCTCTTAGTTCATTCAATTTTTCATTATTAAAAATAGTTTTTTCTATCGCTCGATTATAAACGACGTACATATCGTCCATATAACAATTTTGACTTCCTTGGATAATAATGGAATAAATTTTCTCCCAATCATCCTTGCTTAATTTTTCAATATTTTTAGAAATAAATTTCCAAAATAAAGGAAAAGAGCCTGATTTTATTTGCTTTATTGTTTCGCCTTGAAAGATTCCACCTAATAACAAACTATTTAACTGAGGATTGTCAATTTCAATAACTCTATGGATAAGGGAAGATAAGTAGTTTGAATCACTCGAAATACTATCTAATGATTTGTTATATGTTTCTTGAGCAGCTAATGGATTTAACAGTTTTTTCCAATCTATATGAAATTCATGAATTCCTAATTCTTTGTTAATATCGCTAACTAATTTCTCAGTAAAAACTGGCAAGTCTTCAAATTTATCCCCAAACCAAATAATCTGTGTATGATTTTCTGAATTAAAGAAATTTTCAACAATTGTTTTATAATGTTCATCAACTTTTGAATTCGATGACTTTTCTTCCTTCATTAAAGCATAATTTTTACTACCTTCATGAAGTAATGACAATATCTCATCTTCTTCCAAACCTGCTCCAATAAACAATACAGTTGGTCTAGTGTTTTTAAACCATTTAACTAAATCATTATAATTTTTTCTATTTCTTAAGTACGTTTGAGAATAATCTGCTGATGAACTAACAAAATACTTGACATCACAATCAGGAGTTCCATGAATATGTAAAATATCACCCGGAAATAAGTTTCCTTTTTTTATTTTCTGAAACTCATTTAAATCATTTACTGTCTTTACTGTATTTTTCAATAATTTAAAGTGATTTTCAATCTCATAATCATAATTTGATGTTATCAAAATAGCATTCAGACTAGCGAGATGTTGCAATGTTGGATTAACAGTTGAATATGGTAGCAAATTCTTAAAATAAGCTTTTTCGAAGTCAAGTCTACGATTCTCGAAATCGTTCTCAAAAATAATTTTTAACTCTTGATTTACTAACTCCACTTTACGTTTATTACTAATATCAGATTTACTTAGTATTAAATCAAATATTTTTATTTGCTCAATTCCAATATTCCTATTCTTACTTTCCGCAAGTACTTGACCTTGCCAATATTTAATGAGATGATCCACATAATTATTCCAATTGGGATATCCTTGTGAAATAGAAACTCCCGCACCAACAAAAATAACTAGTTTTTGTTGTTTTATAGCTTCACTCAAATCAGTTACCAGTTTCTTATATGAAGAATCCATAATCTGCTCGTTCATATTATTCCCCCTTCAACTCCTCAAACTTGGCTTTCATGGTGGGGTTGTTGCGGGTGAGTTTTTTGACGGAAACATCATCCAATTTGTTGTTGGCCAGGCGGAGCTGGTTTTCGCTGGTAGTCAGGAAGCGTTTGACTTCCTCCATGCGTTTGATGGCCTTGTCGATTTCATCAATGGCTTTTTTGAAGTTGGTAGATGCGGAATTGTAGTTCTTGGCAAAGGCATTTTTGAAGACTTCCAAATCTTCCTCAAAGTGGGTAATGTCAATGTTTTGCTCGCGAATCAAGGCCAATTCCTGCTTGTACTGGAGGCTATTGAGGGCAGCATTGCGCAAGAGACCAATCAGCTGGATAAAGAACTGAGGGCGGATGACATACATCTTTTCGTATTCGTGGCTGACATCAACAATACCTGTGTTAAAGTAGTCATTATCAGCCTCTAGCATGGTCACCAGAACCGCATACTCGCACTTCTTCTCACGGCGATCCTTGTCCAATTCCTTATAAAAATCACTGTTTTTATGCTTGGTTTTGGTTGTATCGGCTTCATTTTTCATCTCAAACATGATGGATAGAATCTCAACCCCATTGTCATCAGCTTCACGAAAAATAAAGTCTCCCTTAGAACCAGAAGCAGACGACACCTCATTATCCTTGCCAAAATAAGCATTCGGAAAGGCATAAGAACGAACTTTGTTGAACTCACTTTCTGCATAAGCTTCTAAGCTCTCGCCGATGGCCTTGGTCGATTGCTGCGCCTTGAAATTTTTATAAAATTCAACTTGCTCATTAGCAGCCTTAAGCTGTACTTCGTAATCGCTGCGCACTGCAGCCAAGGATAATGCTGATTCCTTTTCCTGCACCACCAATTGATTTTGCGCCTCATCGCGCTCCTTTTCAATCTGAGCAAGGGTCTTTTGCAGCTGATTTTCATGCTCCAAACGCAGCTTGTCCACTTGATTTTTCAGACTCTGCACTTCCTTATCCTTGTCAGACAAAGCATTAGCCAGTTCCAACGCATTCTTATCGGATAACTTATCCAACTCAGCCCTTAACTCGGCAATCTCCTTATCCTTATCATTGAGATTAGCCTGCAAGTCATTCTTTGACTTTTCTTGTAAAAGTTGAGTTTCTCGCTCTAGACGCTCATGAATCTCTTTTTCAAACTCTGCTCCTCGCACCTGAGCCAAAAGCTGACTGTATTCTGTTTCGTTAATCGTAAAAACTGTCCCGCAGTGGGGGCATTTGATTGTATTCATAATCACCTCATTCTAGTTGCCGTCACCGATGTGGGATTGAACATAACTTTCCCACTTCTGTTGAAGTTTTTTCACCTCTGGAAGTTTTTCTCCATTCAGGAGATGGGACAAACACTCATTTTGAACGAGCCAGCCTGCCATATCCTTGGAAGGTGTGGAAAATTCATTGCCAAAATGTTTCGGAATCCTTTCTTCAAAAACCAGCTGACTGCCTCGGGCTATTTCCTCAATTGTAAAGGTGATCGTTGCACCAGCCCAGTCGTAAGCGATTTGCCTTTGCGGACTGTAAGACCGAACAGTCATTTCTTCTCTAAAATCTGCCATTTCAAAAACAAGGACTTTTTGGTCGGCCCGATCCTCGATTTTCAACTCTGGAAACCACTTTGCAAAACCCGAATTGGTGGCGATTAACTGCCAGACTTCATCTACATTCTCATCTACTTCGTATTGTATTGATAAGTTATAAAACTGATCTTTAGATGCTATGTTTATTTTCACAGGATGTCCCTTCTTTTTACAGCTATTGTATTCCTATTATAGCAAAAAATAAAACAACTTAGACAGCTCTTTTCACTCTGAGTTGCTAAGTTGTTTTACTGGATAGACATTTTAGGAATACGCCCTTTGCCAAAATGTTTTCCCTTCTGCCGTTAAGGCTTTGGGGTCTTCCATAGGCAAAAAATGCGTTGTTTTCTTCCGTTTTTTGACAGTCAGTCTCTTAATGACTTGGGCATTTTTTCGACTTGACGGAAAAATTCCGACCACATTCAATTAATTTCCTGATTCAGACAAAAGCAGGTCTTGTCTATTCAAGACTTCCAACAATTCGTTTGGAGAAGAAGCCGTTAAAAGTCTATCTTTGATTTGTTCTAGTGAAAATCCAAGCCTTTTAAATAGAACATGAAATAAAACGAAGTCAGATTCCCCAAGCTTTTATCTCTAATCCAGCACTTGAAGAGCAAGCCTTAGGTCCTCAATCAAATCCTCGGCATTTTCCAGCCCGATAGACAAACGAATTTGATTTGGAGTCACTCCGCAAGCCGCTAAATCTTCCTCTGATAATTGTGCATGTGTCGTTGTCGCAGGATGAACAACCAATGATTTAGCATCGGCCACATTAGCAAGGTTTGAAAAGATCTCTAATTGATCAATCACCTGTCTTGCTTCTTCACTTCCCCCTTTAACATGGAAGGTAAAGATGGACCCTGTTCCTTTAGGCAGGTATTTTTGAGCTAACTGATAGTAAGGGCTGGAGGGTAAACTCGGGTAGTTGACCAGCTCAACCTTGGGATGATTGTCTAAAAAAGCAACAATCTGCTTAGTGTTTTCAATATGGCGCTCAACACGAAGAGAAAGTGTCTCTAACCCCTGCAGAAGCAAAAAAGCATTGAAAGGTGACAGGGCTGCGCCCATATCCCTCAGCAGCTGAACCCTCACTGCCGTAATAAAGGCAGCGGCACCGACATCTCTCGTGTAACTCAAGTGATGATAAGAAGGATCCTCGTCAACAAATTGAGGGAATTTCCCTGAAGCCTCCCAGTCAAACTTCCCGCTATCAACAATAACTCCTCCGATACTGGTTCCGTGCCCGCCAATAAACTTGGTTGCTGAATGCACGGAAATATCAACACCGTGTGAGAAGACATTGATCAGATAAGGAGTGGCAAAGGTGTTGTCTGCCACCAAAGGAAGCTGATGGCGATGTGCTATTTCAGCCACTTTTTCAATGTCAGGAATATTGATTAACGGATTCCCCAACGTTTCAATCAAAACGAGTTTCGTTCGATCTGTGATAGCCGCCTCAAGCTCATCCACTTGCTCAACATCTACAAAAGTCGTTGTGATGCCGTAACGCGGCAAGGTTTCTTTTAAAAGATTGAAAGTCCCGCCGTAGAGGGTGGTAGCTGCAACAATGTGATCTCCAGCATACGCCAAAGCTAAAATGGTATAGGTAATGGCTGCCATGCCTGAGGCAGTTGCTAAAGCGCCAATTCCATTTTCAAGAGCCGCCACTCTTTCTTCAAAAACGGCAACCGTCGGGTTAGTAATCCTCGTGTAGATATTGCCCGCTTTTTTCAATGCAAAAAGGTCTTCTGCCTCCTGAGCATCATCAAACACATAAGATGTCGTCTGGTATATAGGCACCGCCCGAGATTTTGAAGCTGGGTCGACTTCCTGACCAGCGTGCAATTGCAAGGTTTCAAAGTTAAGTTCTCTAGTCATCATTTATATCCTCCGTTGCCTACCATTGTAACTAAAAATGAGGCAATTGACTAATATCTATTTTTTATCGACTCCATAGTTTTAAACTATAACTAAGACGCTCATATCCCAAATCCACTAAAAAAGACGACTAGGGATTTCCTAATCATTTGTCTTTTTTTCAATCGGTGCCACGCTAGCCAATAATTTTTTAAGACCTATTTCAGGGAATTTAATTTTTAGCTCCTGGGTCTGACCCGTTCCTGAAACCTCTAAGACCGTGCCTGCTCCCCACTTTTTATGGTAAGCGACATCACCAATCTGCCAGTCTATCAGTTCCTTCTCAGTTGAAGCTGCCAACTGAGAAAAGCTTTGCGGACTGGCGGCTGTTTTGCGAGCCTGCAGAGCCTGAGCCAAACTCATCCCTTGACCAAAGCTCGTTTCTTTTCCACTAGTATAACTGGCTTTGAAAGCTGTCCGCGAAGGTCTGGCTAACCCTTCGTAGGCAAGCAGATCCTCGGAAATTTCCTTGATAAAACGGCTCGGACGATTATAATTAGTTCGTCCGAACAAGGTTCTAGCGTTCGCATTCGTCAGATAAAGAACTTCTTCTGCCCGTGTAATACCTACATAGGCTAAGCGACGTTCCTCCTCTAAGTCATCTGCTTCTTCGGTCGAACGCGTTAACGGAAAAACACCTTCCTCCATGCCAATTAAGAAAACAATCGGAAACTCCAGCCCTTTAGCCGCATGGAGAGTCATGAGCGTTACTTCTGCCGCCTCACTATCGGCATCATCCGTATCCGCAATCAGAGCTAAATCATTGAGAAAACGGCTCAGCCTTTCCAGTCCGCTTTCACCTTCTGGACCATCATCTTCAGCTTCATCAAAATTTTTCGTTACAGACAAAAACTCTTCAATATTTTCAATCCGAGCTTCACTCTCTAAAGTCTTTTGAATCTGCAGGGCTTCTAAGTAGCCTGATTGATCAAGCAGAGCCTCGGTCAGTTCAGTCAGACTTAAGCGATCCAACTGATCCCGAAGGTTTAAGACCATATTTCCCAGAGCGTAAACCGCCTGAGCTGCCTTTCCTTTAATAGGAGCCATCATGATATTAGCAGAAGCCTCCAGTAAACTCATATCTTGGAGATTGGCAAATTGTCTGATTTTCTCAAGCGTTCCGGGTCCAACACCTCGCTTAGGTTCATTGACAATTCTTTCAAAAGAAATGTTGTCATTGCTGTTGGCAACCACATTCAGATAGGCAATAACATCGCGAATTTCCTTACGACTGTAAAACTTTGTTCCCCCAACCATCGTGTAGGGAATATTAGACTTGAGCAACGCCTCCTCAATCGTACGAGATTGGGCATTGGTTCGATAAAGTACCGCAAAGTCTTTAAAACGCCGTCCTGTTTCGCCCACCAGCTGATCAATGATCGAAGCCACAAAAATCGCTTCTTCGGTCTCATTCCGACCAGTATAATAGATAATCTGTTGCCCGTCATCATTTTGTGTCCACAGCTTTTTATCACGGCGATTGCGATTATTCTTAATCACATCGTTAGCTGCCTGGAGGATCTTCTTGGTTGATCGGTAATTTTCTTCCAAGAGGACCACTTTTGCTTCTGGATAATCCTTCTCAAAATCAAGAATATTCTGCATATCAGCGCCTCGCCAACCATAAATAGACTGGTCAGCATCCCCGACCACGCAGATATTTTTAAAGCGTGATGCTAGGAGCTTTACCAACTGATACTGAGCATGATTGGTGTCCTGATACTCATCCACATGGATATATTGATAACGTTGCTGATAATAAGCTAAAACATCAGGATGTTCATCAAAAAGCCTCAGGGTCAGCATGATCAAATCGTCAAAGTCCATGGCTTCACTGCGCCTCAGCTCTTCTTGATAAAGTTTATAACACTTGGCCACAATCTGACTGTACATATCCGCAGCCAGACCTTCATAGGCCACCTCGTCAAGCAAATCATTTTTAGCATTGGAGATGGTTCCTAAAATGGCACGTTCATTCCACTTTTTCGGATCGAGGTTTAACTGCTTGAGAATCCGTTTCATTAGCGTGCGCTGCTCTCCGGGATCCACAATGGTAAAATGACGATTATAACCAATATGATCTCCTTCGCGCCGCAAAATTCTCACACACATGGAGTGAAAAGTGGCAATCAAGGTATCCTGAGTAGCCGGATTAAGGGCCATAGCCCGCTCACGCATTTCACGTGCCGCCTTATTGGTAAAAGTAATGGCAAGAATATTCCAAGGATTTACCATTTTTTCATCAATTAAATAGGCAATACGGTGGGTTAAAACCCGTGTTTTTCCTGAGCCGGCACCAGCCATAATTAAAAGCGGACCTTCTGTCGTTCTCACCGCTTCACTCTGTTTCTCATTCATTCCATTTAATAAAGGATGCATCATTTCTCCTCACCTAACCATTCAACTCCAAAATTATACCATTTTTAAGACCCGAACAAAAGCTGAAACAGTTTTAAAAATTTTCAGAAAATATTGACAAAGCAGTCATTCTTTTATATTATAGAATCGTTAATAAATATACCGGATGATGCTATTAGGAGAACTGATAGACGGACGGACTTCTGGAGAGACCTTAACGGCGCCGAAGGGGCAAGGCAAACGCTCAAACTCTCAGGCAAAAGGACAGAAGATGAGGATAGTTAGCCTTTTTGCAATTATTTCTTATCCCTATACTCTGGAGGTCTCGTTTCTAGGAAACAACCTCCTTTTTTAGTCTCCGGTTTAGTAGGAGATTTTTTTATGTTGACCTTTTTCAAAACGCTGGACAGTTTTGTCTGGGGACCGCCCTTGCTCATTCTTTTGGTCGGGACAGGTATCTATCTCAGCCTACGCTTGGGATTGCTGCAAGTCTTCAAATTACCTCTGGCGTTCAGGCTCATTTTTACAGAAGACAAAGGAGAAGGCGATATTTCCAGTTTTGCCGCTCTTGCAACTGCTCTGGCAGCCACTGTCGGAACAGGAAACATCGTCGGTGTTGCCACCGCCATTAAAACGGGAGGTCCTGGCGCACTTTTTTGGATGTGGATTGCCGCTTTCTTTGGTATGGCAACAAAATACGCCGAAGGATTGCTGGCCATTAAATACCGAACCAAGGATGCCAATGGTGAAGTGGCCGGAGGCCCTATGCACTATATTTTAAATGGTATGGGACAAAAATGGAGACCTCTGGCCATTTTCTTTGCCTTTTCAGGTATTTTAGTAGCCTTTCTGGGAATCGGTACCTTTTCACAGGTCAACTCCATTACGGACTCACTCCAAAACAGTTTTAACTGGTCTCCTAAAATCGTCAGTATCTTAATCGCTATCATTGTCGGTCTCATCATTTTCGGTGGCATCCAGTCCATTTCAAAAGTATCCGAAAAGCTGGTTCCCTTTATGGCAGCAGCCTATATTTTAGCAGCACTGACTGTTATCGCTTTGAATTACAAGAACATTATTCCTGCAATCCAACAAGTCTTCTCTGGAGCCTTCACAGGAACTGCAGCCGTTGGCGGATTTGCTGGTGCCCTTGTCAAAGATGCTATTCAAAATGGTATTGCCAGAGGTGTCTTTTCTAATGAATCTGGTCTAGGCTCCGCCCCTATTGCTGCAGCAGCGGCCAAAACCAATGAACCTGCGGAACAGGGGCTGATTTCTATGACAGGAACTTTTATTGATACGATTATCATCTGTACCTTGACCGGACTGGCCATCCTAGTCACCGGAAAATGGACAGTCAGTGGACTTGAAGGAGCCCCGCTGACACAGTCAGCCTTTGCGACTGTCTTTGGCAATGTAGGTGTTCTCGTTCTGACCGTCTGCTTAGTCTTGTTTGCCTTTACAACGATTCTGGGCTGGTCTTATTACGGTGAACGCTGTTTTGAATTCTTATTCGGAACCAAGTACCTGTCTCTTTACCGCTCCATTTTTATTCTTATGGTCGCTTTAGGTGGCTTCTTAGAGCTGAATCTCATTTGGACGATTGCTGATATTGTTAACGGTCTGATGGCTATTCCTAATCTCATTGCCCTCCTAGCCCTCTCCCCCGTTATTATTTCAGAAACCAAACATTACTTTGAAAAACATTAAAGCATTAACTCACCAGTCAGAACTGGTGAGTTTTGACTTTTGAAGAAAGATGCTATAATAGTCTTATTATTTTCCAAAGGAGATTCTATGTCAACTCCCCAAGCTAATTTAAAACTGGCAAGGCGTGGTCCTATCGTCAGCATCTCTGTCTACCTACTGCTAGCTTTGGCCAAGCTCATTTCTGGGCATTTTGTTCACTCGGCCTCACTAATCGCCGATGGCTTCAACAACATCTCCGATATTATCGCCAATCTCACCATTTTAATCGGTCTTTATCTGGCTAGTCGGCCAGCAGACAACGACCACCGCTTTGGGCACTGGAAAATCGAAGATTTAGCCAGCCTGATAACCTCCTTCATCATGTTCACTGTTGGTTTTCAGGTTTTGATTGAAACCGTCAACCGACTTGTCAAAAACAATCAGACAGCAATCGATCCAATCGGAGCCTGGGTGGGAGCCGCTTCTGCACTGTTAATGTATGGTGTTTATCTCTACAATAGAAGACTTTATAAAGAAACCAATTCTGCAGCCTTAAATGCGGCCGCTAAAGACAATCTTTCGGATGCGGCCACATCTCTGGGAACTTCTCTTTCAATCCTAGCCAGCGCTTTTAATTTCCCTATTGTCGATAAGATAGCAGCAATCATTATTACTGTCTTTATCCTCAAAACTGCCTATGATATTTTTGCTGCCAGCGCCTTCAGTTTATCCGATGGCTTCGATGAGATTCAGCTGCAAGCTTATGAAAAGGCTATTCTTGAGATCCCCGAAATCTATGCGGTCAAATCCAAACGCGGCCGTACCTATGGCAGCAATGTCTTTTTAGATTTGGTTTTGGAAATGAACCCCGATTTATCGGTTTATGAAAGCCATGCGATTACCGAAGAAGTTGAGAAGCTCCTCCAGAACAACTTTAATGTCTATGATATTGACATCCACGTAGAGCCCGCTCCCATTCCTGAAGACGAAATCTTTAATAATGTCTTTCGCAAACTTCATCACTTTGAAAAAACGCTCCAAACACCATCCCCTGACAGGGAGGAGCTGATTTCTGAAAATTTATTATTTATCGGTCAAGAGGGTCAGAAAAGTCCTCAAGCCTTTCTAAAACAGCAAGAAACATTAAGCCATTCTCTGCAGGCTTTTACAGTTATTTCTGTCAGTCAAAAGTCGAAACTCGTTTCTTACGAATCAGACAACTATCGTCACACCAGTTTATGGCGCCGCAACAAGGACTGGGCCCTCATTTTCCATCAAATCACACCAAAAAAATAAGTCCTTTTGGACTTATTTTGATTTAATCGCATCTGTCGCCACGTCAGTACCAAACCATTTATTGGAAATTTCCTGGAACTTGCCCGCGGTATAGAGCTTTTTAAAGGCTTGATTAATCTTCTTAACCAGTGTCTTATCAGATTTACGCGCTCCAACAGCAAAGTCTTCTCCTGCAAACTCACTTTTAATGATATGATACTGATCTAGACTTCCTTCTTGTTTGAGATAGTAATTCGCATAAACGCGGTCGATTAAGAGACCATCAATCCGGTCATTCTTCAAGTCGATAAGAGCTTGCGGGAAGGTTTCATACTGAGAAGCATCATTATCTTTAACAATATCTTTAAGAATTTCAGGATTGGCGGTAAAAGCATCGTAGCCAGATGAACCTGACTGAGCGCCTAAAACTTTACCTTTCATATCGGAAAAACTGGTAATTCCTGATGACTTTTTAGTTACCAAAACTTGCTCATTTTCCATATAGGCAGTGGTGAAAGCAACTTTTTGTGCTCTTTCGTCTGTTTTAGAATAGCCATTCCAAATCAGATCAATTTTACCATTTTTAAGTTCTGTTTCTTTGAGATCCCAGTTAATTGGCTGCCATTTGACCTTGATGCCGTATTCTGCAAAGACAGCATTGGCCAAATCAATATCAAAACCCACATTCTTTCCAGACTTATCCTTGAACCCCATAGGAACAAAGGTATTGTCAAAACCAATTGTAATGGATTTTTCTTTTTGGTAGGTCTTCCACTGATCGGAAGTTGTTGCGGTATCCTTCTTGCCACATGCAACCATGACTAGACCTGCTAGAAAGGCTAATAAACCAAGCAATAGTGTTTTCTTTTTCATTTTTTCTCCTAAACTGTTTTATTTGGGGTTGACTTTGATAATCTGGTCTGAAATGTTTTCAGCAAACTGCATATCGTGGGTCACCACAATCTGTGTGATACCTGTCTCTCGATTTTGCAAAATGAGTTTTTCAACTTCTTGGCGTAATTCTGGATCCAAGGCTGAGGTTGGCTCATCGTAACCGATGATTTTAGGATCAATCATCATGGCTCTAGCCAGAGCCACCCGCTGTTTCTGACCACCTGATAGAGAATAAGGATAAACATCGGCATGTTCCCCTAAACCAAGACGCTCTAAGAGGTTTTTAGCTTTCTTAAGAGCCTCTTCTTTACTCATGTTCATGGTTTTGACAGGCGACAGCGTCAGGTTATCCAGGACGCTCAGATGAGGAAAAAGCTGGAAATCCTGAAAAACAAATCCCAAGAGATTTTCTGTCTGCAAATGGTCTGCCGAAACTGCCTGACCATTATAGACGACCTGACCTGAGTCAATTTTTTCCAAGCCGGCTAACATACGTAGAAGCGTTGTTTTACCGCCTCCAGAAGGTCCTACTAGGGACAGTACCTTTCCCTCTGGAATAACCAAATTGAACTGATCAAAAATAACTTTCTGACCAAATTTTTTGGAAATATTGTTTAATTCTAACATGCTTCACCTACTTATAATAACTAAACTTCTTTTCAACCTGTTTGGAAAGGACAGTAACCAGGCCAATCAAAAGTAAATAAATACTTCCGGCAATAAACATCGGTGCCAGCGTTGCATCTCGGTTGGCGGCCGTCTTACTTGCCAACAAGAGATCACCCACACCAAGGACATAAACTAAAGAAGAATCCTTAACTAAATTGATGACTTCGTTAAACACACTAGGCAAGACAATCTTAACAACCTGAGGTAAGATGATGTAGCGAATCGTCTGTAATGGGCTGAATTTCAAAACCTTGGCAGCTTCGTACTGCCCCTTTGGAATAGCCTCAATCCCGCCACGAAAAATCTCAGCAAAATAGGCGGCATAGTTTAAAGTAAAAGCCAAAATAGCAGCCGGCATGCGATCAAAAGTCACCCCTACACTAGGCAGAACATAATAAATAAAAATTAGCTGCAATAAGAGCGGTGTCCCCCGCATCACCCAAATATAGAGGGTTAAAAACCATTGGAGAAGCTTGAAGCGGATTTGCATCAGAAAGGCTAAAACAGCTCCAAGGGGAATCGATAGCACAATAACAATAAAAAAGACCTGTAAGGTAACGACTGCACCGTCTAAAAGGCTGGGCAGTACTTCTAAAATGTAAGACATGAGTTCTCCTTAAAAAGAATGATACTATTATATCAAATTTTCAGAAGATTTTGTAGATTGTTTCAAATATTCATTGAAATCCATGCCACAAAAAAATCTGGCAGACCAGATTTTAAGATTTTTTAACAAACTCGGATTTAAGCTTCATAGCACCAAAGCCGTCAATTTTACAATCAATATTATGATCGCCTTCTACGAGACGGATATTTTTAACCCGCGTACCTTGCTTAATGTCCTTTGGGGCGCCTTTTACTTTTAAATCTTTGATGACGGTCACTGTATCACCATCAGCCAGACGTGTCCCATTGCTATCAAGGACAACTAGACCTTCTTCAGATTCCTCATCACTTGGCGACCACTCGTAGGCGCATTCAGGACAGACCAACAGAAGGCCATCTTCATAGACGTATTCCGACTGACATTTTGGACAATTTGGTAAAGACATGGTTTCTCCTTAATCGTTTTCTCCTTCTAGTTTACCCGAGTTTTGAAATTTTGACAAGTCAATAAAAAAGCTGGTAGATTGACCAGCTTTTAGGAAAGACTTTGGATACTTGCCACAATTTGTGTCATTAACTCCTGATCCTTAAGTCCAGTGACATCAGCAACAACATCTTTGACTTCTTTGTCTTGCAGCAGCTTTTGCAGAGTGACACTTTGTTCATCAGTCTCATCTTTATAGGCAAAGACGTAAGCGACTGTTCTTAAAAGATTGTCATAGGCTAGACCCCGATCTTTTAATTCACGGATGGGACGGATAAAGCGTTCATCAAAACCGAGTTTGCGGATTGGTGTTCTGGCAACCCGTGCCACATCATCCACAATATAAGGATTTTCAAAACGACTGATGATAATCTGATGATAATCTTCCAAGTCAGAAGCGGCAAAGCCCCACTTAGCAATCAAAAGCTGACGGATTTCAGACAGGACGCCTTCAACCTGTTCCTTGACCTCTTTATTCTCCAAAGCCTCTAATATGGTGGAGGCACCAAAGTATGCCCCAGTATAGGCCGTTGTGGCATGGCCTGAATTAACGGAGAAAAGCTTCCTTTCGATGAAAGGCTCTAAGTTGTCCTCATAGTGAACACCTGCCAAACGTAAGTCGGCATTCTTCATGCCGCTAGTCTCAACAACCCACTCAGAGAAAGGTTCCACGATAACAAAAAGCGGGTCTTCGTGCACCTGGGTTGGTACAATTCGGTCAACAGCAGCGTTAGGAAAGCCAATTTTTGCTTCTGCAAATGTTAGTGCTTCAGCGGATAGATATTTCTTAACTTCCTCATACAAGAAGGCGGAACCGCCAATCATATTTTCACAAGCAATCACATCAAGAGGTGTCTGATTACCTTCCTGATAACGCTTTTCAATCCCCTTAGCAACTAATTCTGCAATAAAGGGCAAAATATTGGGACCTATAGCCGTGGTCACTAAATCTGCCTTAGAGACTGCTTCGATGACGGCTTCTGGGTCTTTTTGATTATTGATTCCTGAAACATCGGTTACTTGAAGATGGGGCTTGTCATCTTCGGCAATTTCAATCTCATAGGCATGACGATCATTAAGCGCATCAATAATACGGTCGTTGACATCAACAAAGGCAATAGCAAAATCATTATCAGATAAAATCTGACCGATAAAACCTCTTCCGATATTGCCGGCGCCAAAGTGAACTGCATTTTTCATAAGACACTATCCCTTTCTATTAATCAACTGAGCTCAAGAGCTTAACAATATCGTCACTTGTCTGAGCATCCGCTAATTTTACCACATTATCAACATCAGCACAGAAAATCGAAATATTTTGAATGATTTGCAAGTGTTCATCTCCGATACCAGCGATACCAAAAAGAACAGTGGCAACCTGTGGGTTTTCTTCTGTTCCAAAATTTACCCCATCTGGTACCTGTACGACTGTAATCCCCGATTTCAGAACATTCTTTTTAGCGGCGTCTGTTCCATGCGGAATCGCAATAAAGTTTCCCATATAAACAGACAACTCCTTATCGCGCTGAATCATGGCATCGACATAAGCCGGTTCCACATAGCCTCCTTCAACAAGAAGATTGCCACAAAAGCGGATTGCTTCTTCTTTATTGGCAAAAGATTGGTTCAGTTTAATTAATTCTTTTTGAAATTCCATCTTAATTCTCCAATTTCTTAATTCTTTCTGTAAAAATTTTATTGAGTAACTGATAAATAATCTCTCGATTACCTGTTCTATAAATTTCCGTATAAAGGTGATTTTCAATTAAGGACTGACTAATGGCTGTCATCAGGTCTCGAATTTCGGAAGACTCATCAATCTTGGTCAGCATGACCAAAATACGCTTGGTGACTTCCTCTTCTTTGGTCATAGAGAGTGCCTTAACAGGCTGTTTTAAGTTATAAATTCCAAAAAATGATTGCCTCACCTTACTAGACTGCGTATGCAAAAGCGCCAGATTGGTTTCTGGAATGGCAAAAGGACTCCGTTCGAAACGATTAAGCAGCTTGTCTGACAGATAGGTTTGATCCGATATCACTGGAATCTTTTCCATAATTTCCCTGACAGTTGCTTCGAAAGTTGCTGAATTAGCCACATCTTCTAAAATGAATTGCTGTAAGAGTGTCTGACTGGCTGCCAGATAATCCTGCCGATTGAGACCGGAAAGAACAGCAGTTTCTTCTTTCAATATAATACTTTGATTGGCCTGAATGTCCTGCAAGTACTCCTGAAGGGATAGAATTTCCTTGGCATCTGGATAAATCGAAACAAGATAAGCAACGTCTCCCTGCAGAGGTTTTGTTGATAAAACCGTGTGGTAGTACTGCCTGTCCTCTTCTTTAAATTGTAACAGAGGCTTAAAATCAATCTTTTCCACAAAAGGGGCGACACTTTTAATTCGGCTGAGGAGCAATTCACGCGCCAAAGGCCGCTCATCAGTCAACAGTAAAATCCTTATCGGATAAATATCCGGACTGCGACGAAGACTGGACGCAAAGTGCAGGGTCAACAGCTCATATTCTGCTTCACTATTGAGATAGTTGGGAAACATATCCTGTACTAAAAGACTGACAACAGTATGCAGATATTCGTTTTTATGAGCCGCCAAGTAGGTAATATGCCGCTTTGACGATGTATTAAATATAACCGGAACTGCCAGACTAAGTCGGATATGGTGAAAGAGAAACTTGAAAAGAACAGGATCCTTTCTGAAATCAATCTTGGTATAACGTGACACCTTATCAATCAGATTAGAAATTCGGTAGAAAAATTCCCCGTCAAAGCTCTCGTTATAAAGTGGCGATTCCTGACGCTTGATCAACAGCTCGTCCAAAACACTCGCAAAAAATAAGATTTCTTGAATGTTATAAAATTCAGCCGTTTCTTTCGAAAAACGAGCAAAGACTTTTTTTGAAAAATCTAGGGCTAAACGGCTGACCTTTGAACTTTTTTCCTCGATTTCTCCCCAAGAAGACAAGGCCAGAAGAATAATGAAAAATTCTGTCATTTTTGCATCTAATTCCGGCAGGTCATCCTGATAGTCCTGAAAAATGGTCTGAGCCAAAGTCAGTTTTTCAAGATTTAACTCTTGAAAATAGCCATAGTCCTGATTCCAAAAGTCAGAAATCGATACATTATTGCTCATCAAAATAGCTAAAAAACGTCTTGTTTGTGCATTCTTTTGCACAATAGAATAGCCATTGGTACGTTGAAGAAACAGGTCAAAATCAGCTAAGCGTTTTTCGATTTCAGCTATATCCTGAATAATAGTGACATTGCTGACTCCAAACTCCTGCTGAAGTTCTTCATTGGTGACAGCTTGCTGACTAATGATCAGCCGATAAGTGATTAAATTCAGGCGCTGGCTGGAATCAAAGGAGGCCTGACTGAAAAAGTCCTTAATCCCTTCGACTTCCCCGCTCAGATAATACTTGGTTTTGTCTTTAAGAATACTGACATTAACCGTATTTAGGCTGTCGGTTAACTCAGAAATCGTTCGGTAGACTGTCCTTTGGGAAACTTTTAAAATATCTGAAATCTGATTAAGTGAAAGCTTTCCATAGGTCTGGAAAGCTTTTAGCAATTGTTCTTCTCTCTTGGTTAATAGCATAAGCTTATTATACTACTTTTCTAAGCTTACTTGTTCATTCTAGCTACTAATTTATCATATTCAGGTGTTGTTACCAGACTGTCCACAATAAGCACCTGCGCATGTGGCGCTGCAGCCTGAACTGCGGATTGATTAGCAATCGTTGAAACAATAAGTACATTTTTCATGTTGAAATCAGTCAACTCTTGATAAGCTGCGGTTGATACCGGAATACCAATCTGCTTATTTTTAAAGATAGCCTTTAAGGTTTCCTGCCCCATTGTTGCCGATCCCTTAGATTGGCCATGAGCAAAGACAACAGCATCAACATCATTTAAATCAATCTCGGTCGCAATCGGCTCCGCTGAATCACCTGTAATAGCTGACTGTGGTGCTTTATTGGTCAAAAGACTGACAATTTCGTCATATTTTGGTGTTGCTAGGAAGTTGTCTACTGCAACATGCGCTGCGCTAGGTGTTTTTTGAGCTGCACGCGCTGCCAGTTCTTCTTGGGTCACAATAAGTGTTTTTGGGGTATCTTGAAGATTAGAAATCGCTTGATTGGTTACAGGAATGGCAAGACCTGCTTTCTTTACCTTATCCCGCAAAATACTTGCGCCCATGGCAGAGCTTCCCATACCAGCATCACAGGCAAAGATAATCTTCTCAACTGTATCAGTTGAAATCTCTTCCGTAATCGGTGCTGAAATGGATTGACCTTTAGATTGTGCCTTAGCAGCCTGAGTCGCTGCTTGTGCTTCCTCCAAAGACTCTCCTTCAGACTTATCAGCTTTTAAGACCACAGCAGAAACCAGGAAGGAGACTGCTGCTGCAGCAAATACACCAGCAAGAACCGCAAGGTGACTGCCGCCTTTTGGCACCATACTCAAGATAGCGATAATTGAGCCTGGCGAAGCCGGCCCTCCAAGTCCTGAACCGAGAAGCTGATTGGTAAAGGTCCCTGTCACACCACCCGCAATAACTGCTAGGAAAAGAGCGGGTTTCATCATAACATAAGGGAAGTAGATTTCATGAATTCCCCCAAAGAAGTGGATAATCATCGCACCCCAAGAGGAGGATTTTGCTGATCCCTTGCCAAAGAATGCAAAGGCAAGTAAGACCCCTAAACCAGGTCCAGGGTTAGCTTCCAGAAGGAAGAGGATGGATTTTCCTGTTTCTGCAACCTGTTCAGCTCCCAGAGGAGTAAAAATACCATGATTAAGCGCATTGTTCAGGAAGAGAATCTTAGCTGGCTCAATCAGAATATTTGCCAGAGGCAAGAGTTTGAGATCAACGATGGTCTGTACACCATCACCAATCGCGTTGGTCAGCGTTGACACGACTGGTCCGACAATCTTAAAGGCGATTAACAAGAGTGCAAAACCAATTAACCCAGCTGAAAAATTATTAACCAGCATTTCAAATCCAGGACGGATTTTCTCTTGGAATTTTTGGTCAAATTTCTTAATACACCATGCGCCAAGAGGACCCATAGCCATAGCTCCGATAAACATTGGTACAGAAGAACCAGCGATAGCTCCGAACGTCGCAATAGCACCAACTACCGCCCCTCGCTGATTATATACCGCATAACCACCTGTATACCCAATTAAGACCGGTAACAGATAAGTCAGCATCGGACCTACTGCCGTTGCAAATTCCTTATTAGGCAGCCAACCAGTCTCAATAAAGAGTGCTGTCAAGACCCCCCAGGCAATAAATGCCCCGATATTGGGCATAATCATATTTGAAAGAGCGGTACCAAGTTTTTGAACCTTAACTTTCAATGACGATTTTTGTTCCATAAGAACCCTCCTTTTTATTACAATTTAAGGATAACACTTTTGCCCTTTCGAGAGAACTCAAACTTTGGCAGAAAATTTTTGACAAAAAAGAGCGGAACAAAAATCAATCGTCATAAAATAGTGATGTCGATGTTCTGATCCCATCTTGGCACAGTTTATTAGGGTATGTGCTATCGCTTGTTCAGCAAGGGATACGGACCTCTGGCTTATACCGCATCAAGATTTGATACCCTATAAGCAGAATAAATGAAAAGCATTTGAGACAAAATTCTCAAATGCTTTTCATTTATTCAACGGTTACTGCCTTGGCTAAATTACGCGGTTTATCCACATCAAGTCCCCGTTGCAGCGAAGCATAGTAAGCAATCAGTTGTGTCGGAATAACCATTGAAATGCTGGAGAGGTACGGATGTACCTGATTGACAACAATATCGTCATCCTCTTTATGCAATCCTTCTTCAACAACTGTCAAAACGTTGGCGCCGCGAGCGGCAACTTCTTGGATATTTCCCCGTGTATGGGCAGCCACCACTTCGCTGGATGAAATCAAGGCTAAAACAGGTGTATCATCCTCAATCAAAGAAATGGTTCCATGTTTCAATTCGCCTGCAGCGAAGCCTTCGCATTGAATATACGAAATTTCTTTCAACTTCAGGGAAGCTTCCATCGCCACATAATAATCATTACCGCGACCAATGTAGAAAGCATTGCGAGTCGTTGCCAGAAGCTTTTCAACCTTATCGGCAATCAGGTCTTTTTCCGTCAAAGTTGCTTCAATAGATTGGGCAACGAGTGACAATTCATGCACCAAGTCAAAATCAAGAGCTTCTTTTTTGCCATTGGCTTCTCCCACCGCTTTAGAAAGGAAGGCAAGGGCAGCAATTTGAGCAGTATAAGCTTTTGTAGAAGCTACCGCAATTTCAGGCCCTGCATGAAGCAACATGGTATAGCTGGCTTCACGAGATAGGGTGGAGCCTGGTACATTGGTAATGGTCAGACTCGGAATCCCCATGGCATTGGCTTTTACCAAGACTTGACGGCTATCAGCTGTTTCACCAGACTGACTCAGTAGAATAAACATTGGTTTCTTACTGAGAAGTGGCATGTTGTAGCCCCACTCAGATGCGATTCCCAGTTCAACCGGCGTATCTGTCAGGGTTTCAATCATAGATTTTGAAGCAAAACCAGCATTGTAAGATGTCCCAGCAGCTAAAATATAGATACGGTCAGCTTCTTGAACGGATTTGATAATAGCTGGGTCTACCGTCATCTGACCTTGCTCATCCGCATAGGTCGAAATCAACTTACGCATCACGGTTGGCTGCTCATCGATTTCCTTAAGCATATAGAAAGGATAGGTCCCCTTACCAATATCAGATAAGTCTAGTTCAGCCGTATAGCTGTCTCTTTCTATTGGATGACCATCATAGTCTGAAACTAAGGCCTGATCCTTGGTTAAGATGACCAACTCTTTGTCATGAATCTCCATAAATTGGCTGGTTTCTCGAATCATGGCCATGGCATCTGAGCAGACCATATTATAACCTTCTCCAAGACCAATTAAAAGCGGTGACTTATTTTTCGCAACATAGATGGTCTCCGGATCTTGCGAATCAATCAATGCAAAAGCATAAGATCCCTCAATAATATGCAGGGCTTTTTTGAAAGCCTCCAAAACAGAGAGACCGTCTTCAACGAATTGACCGACCAAGTGTACTGCAATCTCAGTGTCTGTCTGTCCTTTCAAGTCATGACCAGCTAAAAAATCTTCCTTAATCTGTAAATAATTTTCAATCACCCCGTTATGCACCAAGATAAAGCGTCCTGTTGCTGAAGTATGCGGGTGCGCATTTTCTTCAGTCGCTTGACCATGGGTAGCCCAACGGGTATGACCAATACCTGTAGCCCCTGCAACATCAATTCCAATTTTAGAGCGTAAATCTGCAATGCGGCCAACAGACTTAATTAAACGGCTATTGTCGGGATTATCAATCACGTAGATACCTGCAGAGTCATAACCACGGTATTCCAGTTTTTCAAGCCCCTGCATTAAAATATCAGTTGCATTGCGATTTCCAACGACGCCTACAATTCCACACATAAGTCTTTTGTGATAAGGATGACCTTATCACTTCCTCCTATTGATTTTTAATAATTGGTATAGTCATCTTTGACAATAAAAATCCAACAAAAACAGTATATAACTTTATTTTTGGAAAGTCAACAAGAAAATTGGTATAGTCATCTTTTAAGGATCAAACAAAAAAACAGAAGCAGCCCAGCTACTCTGTTTTAATAAAGCCAAAATCCTTCAATGGTAAGAGTTTAAAAGAAACAACTCCTCTAATCTGCGATTTTTTAATAAGACCAAACGTTCGACTGTCTTTGGTATTTTGACGATTGTCATTTAAAATCAGATAATAATCTTCTGGAATCTGGCTGTACTTATCCTTAGTGATGGTTTGAATGGTAAAATCACTGGTAAAAGACATCTGATGATCCGCTGCCGCATAGGCATCTTTCAGGCTACTGAGATAAGACTGATCCTCCACAGTATTGTTCAGATAAAAGATATCATCCATGTACGTGACGCTGTCCCTCTCCTTACCGATTACCCGACCCAGATAAGACTTACTTCCCACCTTATAGACTACAAAATCTTTATAGTTGGGATCTTCATTTTTATTAAGAACAACTAGATCGCCTGCTTTTAAATAAGCATTGGCATCATTCTCCGTTACAGAGTAACTCGAAAAAACAAAAAAATGTAAGCATAAAAGCACGGCTAGGGCTATCACCCCTAGTAAAATATTGCGAATAAAATCTCGTTTAAGCATATTATCTCCTCAAATCTGCTACAACTAGTATAACAAAATTATAAGAATAACAAAAGCGAGAATCACCTAATTCAAAAAACCTAAGCATCTGCTTAGGTCAATTAAGTATTAGTTATCCTTTGAGGACTTCTTAAAGCCCTCCACAGCACCTTCGACAGCAGCCTTAGCATCCTCAACTGTTTCCTTGGCTTTAGCAAGCGTTTTTTCAACAGCACCTTCGGTTTCTGTCTTCTTATCACCTGTTAATTTACCAGCAAACTCTTTGAGACCTCCCTTGGCCTTTTCCAATTTTGCATCTGACATAAGCGCCTCTTTTCTATTTTTATAAGGGATTAGATGATACCTCTAATCTCTGCCACCTACAAAGAAGGAGACAACAGCAACTACAATTACCGCTCCCAGTATTGAAGGGATCAGAGGCATACCAGCAAGACTTGGTCCCCAAGCTCCAAACAGAGCTTTACCTACTGATGCACCAATTAAACCTGCAATAATATTTGCGATACAGCCCATTGACTGCCCGCGATTCGTAACCGCACCAGCAATGGCACCGATGATAGCACCGACAATTAATGTCCAAAGCCATCCCATAAGAACACCTCCTATCTATATGTCCATTTTATCAGCAAGACGGACAAAAGTAAACGAAAAGAGCCGAGATTGCTCTCTGACTCTTTTATCAGTCTTATTTAACAGTGCGCACACGCATTGTATTCGTTCCGCCAGAACCAACAGGCACACCAGCGACGATGACAATATTATCACCTGATTCAACCAGACCTGACTTAAGTGCTGCTTTTTCAGCAATTTCAAACATATCGTCAGTAGAAGCTGGTTTTTCAGTCAAGATTGGAATAACACCCCAGTTAATCATCAACGCTTTTTCAATTTTTTCATCAAAGGTCAAAGCCAAGATATCTGCATCTGGACGGTATTTCGAAATCAAGCGTGCTGTGTTACCAGATTCAGTAATCGTAACAATCAGCTTGATATCCATAGATCTTGTTGCATCTTTCACCGCAGAAGCCACAACTTCTGTTTTGTTAGAGCGGGCAAATGTGTCTGAGTTTAGACGACCATATTCGTTAAGAAGCGTTTGAGCATTCTTATCAATTGTTGCCATGGTACGGACAGATTCAATAGGGTATTTACCGTTTGCTGATTCACCAGAAAGCATGGTTGCATCAGTACCGTCAATAACTGCATTGAAGACATCAGATACTTCAGAACGAGTTGCACGTGGCTTGTCAGTCATGGTCTCCAACATATTGGTAGCTGTGATAACAGCTTTACCTGCTGCATTAACCTTAGTAATGATCATTTTTTGGTAAACTGGAACCATTTCAAACGGTACTTCAATCCCCATATCTCCACGGGCAATCATGATACCATCAGCCGCTTCAATGATTTCATCAATATTGTCAATACCTTGTTGGTTTTCAATTTTAGCAAAAAGTTGAACATGTTCATTGCCAGTTTCTTTACAGATTTGGCGAACTTCGTTCACATCTTTTGCAGTACGTACAAATGAGATTGCAATGAAGTTAAGACCTTGTTCCAAACCAAAACGAATATCCGCATTATCACGTTCAGCCAGTGCTGGGAAAGGAATTTTCGTATTAGGGATATTAACACCTTTTTGCTTAGCGATAATACCATCGTTTTCAACTGTCACTTCAAATTCACGACTTGCAATGTCTTTTCCAGTAACAGTAAGACCCAATTTCCCATCATCAATAAGAATCGTTTGACCAACTGCAACATCATCATAGATGTCAAGACCGCCTGCAACATTCAACGCAATAACATCTTTTGTAGACTCAACACCTTGTTTTGTAGCAACACGGAGTTTGTCGCCTGTTTTATAGGCATATTCTTTAGCACCATCAGCGAACAATTCTGTACGCATTTCAGGTCCTTTGGTATCAAGAAGGAAACCAACTTTTTGACGCGCCAATTCCTCGGCACGGCGAACAGTCGCCATACGCTCACCTTGCTCAGCATGATCTCCATGTGAGAAGTTAAAGCGGAAGACATTGGCACCTTCAGTAATCAATTCAGCAATCTTAGCAGCTGAAGCCTCAACATCAAGAGGCTCACCCCAGTAACCATCATCACCAAATTTTTTACCACCGCGGATTTCTACCGCTGGACCTAAAGTTGCAACAATTTTGACACGTTTATTCATTTTTTTATGAAACTCCCTTAAATTATATCTGTCGTTATTAACGACTAAGTAACCGAATGATACTAATAGTAAATCACTTTAAATATGTGCTAAATCACGATTCAAGGCTGCGAAATCAAGACGCGCTTTGTGTGGATTGTTGACCACAATCTTACCGTCTTCTGTCAGACTGAACAAGGCTCCTTCTTCGGCTGTTCCAAGAATTGGATGCTCCACTAAGGACTCGTTGTGAACACCCACAGCTAAACCGCCTTTTCCTTCTTTGAGAAGTTCAACGGCATGTGCTCCCATCCATGAAGCGAGAACACGGTCACGAGGAGTTGGAGCACCACCACGCAGGATATGCCCTAGGTTGGTCACCCGGAGGTCACTGTCATCTCCAGCAGCCTTCATTTCAGCGGCAAAGGCTTCGCCATGCATAACACCTTCGGCAAGAACAATCAAATGGTGATTTTTCCCTTTTCGAGTGTAACCCTTTTTCACCTTGGCAACCACTTCGTTAATGTCATATGGCTCTTCAGGAACAATAATTTGATCAGCGCCAGCAGCAATACCAGACCAAAGGGCAATATCACCAGCATTGCGTCCCATAACCTCAACAACAAACGTACGGCCGTGACTGAAAGAAGTATCGCGGATTTTATCCAGCGCATCGACGGCTGTGTTCACAGCTGTATCAAAACCGATGGTATAATCTGTACCGACAATATCGTTGTCAATGGTTCCCGGAAGTCCAATAGCAGGGAAGCCGTGTTCGGTTAAGCGCATAGCTCCATGATAAGACCCATCACCACCGATAACGACTACTCCTTCGATACCATGTTTTTTGAGTTGCTCAATCCCTTTTAATTGACCTTCAAGCTGGGCAAACTCTGGGTAACGAGCTGATTGGAGGAAGGTTCCTCCATGCGAAAGAATATTTGAAACACCGTTGGCATCAAGTGGGAAAATATCCCCTTCAACCATACCGGCATAGCCCCGGTTAATACCGAAAACTTCCATTCCTTCAGAAATTGCTTTACGAACAACTGCACGAATAGCAGCATTCATCCCAGGTGCGTCACCGCCACTGGTTAAGACAGCAATACGTTTCATTATGATTGGTACTCCTTTTATTAGTTTAACGTGACTATTATAGCATATTTCAAAGCAAATAAGGTTATTTTCAACGCTTTTTTTAACGAAAAATCGTTTTCATAGTGTAAACTTTTAGTTTTTCCTGCAGTTCCGCAGATTTACTGACAAAAAAGCGGCTGCTCTGCAAAGTTTCTTTACTTTCCTGATAGTGAAGAACGACTGGAATATGACCTGGAAACTGCGAGAGTATGTCTGAAATTTCTCTATCCTTTTCATGATTAGGAATTTGCAGCCAAAACTTCTCAGCAGAAACAGGTATCATCTCTCTTAATACCATCTGAAGACGGCCGTCTCGCTCCTGCATTTTTCCCTTGAAATAAGCCATCTGCCCCTCAATCAGATCATGTTTATAATGCTGGAAAGTCTCCGGAAATAAAGTGATATCCAGCTTCTTCTTCGTATCCGTCACCCTTAAAAAGGCCATCTGCTCTCCTGTGGATTTGGTTCTGATAATACGACTAGATTCAATCTGAGCCAAAACAAAGCCTTCTGTGTCCTTGACTAATTCAGCAATCGGCTGGATAGGATATGGACTTGTTGCAGCCATTTCGAGAAGCGGATGCTGACTGATGCCAACACCTAAAATATCTGTTTCCAGCTGGTACTTTTCAGCATTGGAAAAATCTTCGGTTTCTGTCCAATGATAGGAGGAATCCGCGAAAAGACTGCCCAATTCATTGACAAAGATTAACAGATTCGGCAGGTTCTTTAATATTTTCTGCCGATTATGATCAAAAACATCGAAGAGACCAATTTTAATTAAGGGCTCCAAAAATTCGGGTTTCTGATACCTTTCTGGCACCTGTGTCAAAAAATCTTCAATACTTTCAAAGGGGCGGTGTTCCAGAATCCAGTAAGCAAATTCTCTCGGGAATCCCTTGATGTTTTTTAAACCCAAAAAGATACTGCCATCAGCAACCTTATCAGTGTAAGGCACGTTATTTAGGGAGACTTGCGCAATGTGAAACTCTCTCTCCAACGCGTCATTAACGTAGGCTGCATTAGAATAATTAAGCATGACATCAAAAAAGATGTCCGGATAATGCGCTTTGAAATAGGCCATCTGAAAGGCTAGGGCAGAGTACGCATAGGCATGGCTTTTATTAAAACCATAGCCTGCAAATTTAGCCATACGTCCAAAGATTTTTCGAGCAGTTTCTGCTTTCCTCCCTAATTTTTGAGCACCCACCAAGAACTCTTCTTCCATTTTCTGCATTTCCAAAGTGTCTTTTTTCGACATAGCCCGCCTGAGCATATCGGCCCTACCCAGGGTGAAACCAGCATAGATTTGGGCAATCTGCATGACTTGCTCTTGATAAAGCATTATCCCATAAGTCGGCTCTAGAATCGGTGCAATGACGGGATCGATTAAATCAATTTCCTCCTGACCATACTTTCGCTTAATAAAGTTTTCCGTATAATCACTGGCACCGGGACGATTCAAACTGGTCGTCGCCACCACTTCCTCAAAACGCGCCGGTTTAATCCGCCGCAGAAGATTGATAGCACCTGCAGCTTCAAACTGAAAAATACCCTTGGTATTTCCTGCGGCAAAAAGTTCCAACGTCTTCGGATCCTCCAAATCAATCGATTTGATATCAATAGTCAGCCCAGACGCTTTATCAACTTTATCCTTCATCTTTTGAATGAAAGTCAAATTACGTAAACCCAGAAAATCCATTTTTAGGAGACCGTTGGCTTCAACCGCTGCTGCATCGTATTGGGTAACCATCATATCTTCGCCTGCTTTTAAGGGAATATGATCTGTTAGATTGTCATCACTCATGACAATACCAGCCGCATGGATGGAGGTCTGACGAGGATTGCCTTCAATCCTCTTCGAAATCGCAAAAGCTCGCTGAAACTCTGGTCTGCTGTTAATGATTTGGCGAAAGGCCATATTCTTTTCATAGACGCTGGTTAAATCATCTTTGAAGCCAATCTTCTTAGTCAAATTGCCCAGCTCATATTCTGTGGCTCCAAAACGTTTGAAAACGTCCCGAATGGCCTGTCTAGCACCAAATGTGGAAAATGTAACAATTTGGGCCGAATGCGTTGATCCATAACGGTCTCGTACATACTTTAAGAACTGGCTTCTATAAATATCTGGGAGGTCAATATCAATATCGGGCATAGAATAGCGTTCAAGATTCAGAAAACGTTCAAAGAGGAGATTGTTCTTGACAGGATCAATTCCGGTAATATCCAGCGCAAAAGCCACCAGGCTTCCTGCAGCCGATCCACGGCCCATTCCCATATAATATCCCTGAGAGCGTCCAAAGCGCAACAAATCCCAAACAATCAAGAAATAGTCATCAAAGCCCATTTTATGAATAACCGCTAATTCCTGATTAAGACGGTCTTGATAAACTGCCTCCCAAAGCCCTTTATCCCTCAACCCAGACTCAGCTAAATTTCTCAGTTCAAGAGCTGCATCCTTTTCTCGATTAAAACGAGGCAGTTTGAGTTCTTGATTGAAATGATAATCTACGGCCGAGAGTTCTTCTTCCATGTACCGAAGACTTTCTGGAAAACGTTCCTGAAAGAGTCTTTCAATCTCCTTTTCAGGGTAAAGCAACTGATTTTTTTCTGGTGCAGAGACACTTCCTAAAGGAAGATTCTCCTGTATGGCATGCAAGACTTGAAGCGTTTCGGTATCCTCATTCGAAAAATAACGAACCGAATGGAGCGGAAAAGTCTTTTGCTCAAATGTCATCTGAGGGGTGTCTAGACTGACACCAACATAAAATGGATGAGGTAAATTTAACTGAGGAATCCCTTCAAAATAAGGCACAACTATTAAAAGCCCAGACAAGTATTCCTCAACATCAGCAAAGTTTTCTTTATCTGTCATCTTGGCTGTTGAGAGTTTTAACAGATTCTGGTAACCCTGAGTGTCTTTAGCAATAAAACAAAAGCTGACCAGCTCTCCTTCTACCAGTAAATCAACTTCCAACCCTATAATAGGACGAAAGCCTTGGTCTTTAGCAGCCTTAATAAAATGATAGGCACCATAAAGGTTATCCTTGTCCATAATACCGAGATAGGTATAGCCAAGTTCCTTAGCCTTTTTAAGATAGGTTTTTAAATCAACCAAGCTATCCATGAAAGAATAGACCGTTTTTGTCGCTACTTGTGCAAACATAGCTCTCTCCTCGCAAGTTCTTATCTCTTATTATACTATGAAATCGTGAAAACCCCCACTTTTAGTCAGAATATTTTCAAGTTCGTTTTCTCAAATCCTTCCCTTGACAAACAGTTCCTTTTTATTGTATTATTATTTTAGTACAAAAAGCTACTCAATCTTGATTTAGAAAGGAGCAAAAATGGCTTGGAAATTTGACGAAAAATCTCCCATTTATTTACAATTAGCTAATCATATCAAAACACAAATTGTCAGTCAGGAAATAAAGCCTGGTGAACAGCTGCCTACGGTCCGCGACTTCGCACAGCAAGCTGGTGTCAATCCCAATACGATGCAAAGGGCATTTATCCTGCTGGAACAAGAAGGCATGGTCTTTTCAAAACGCACTGCCGGTAGATTTGTGACAGACAACCGTGACCTAATCGAAAAAACCAGAGAAGAACTGGCACTTGCTGAAATGGAACAATTTGTATACCAAATGATGAAACTTGGTTTTGATCAAGTTAGTTTAGCGGAAATCTTGGAAAAGCACCTCAAAGGAGATTAATATGAATACAGAACGCCCCCTCTTACAATTTCATCACGTCAGTAAAGCCTACGGGCAAAAGCTGGCGCTTAATGATATTTCCCTCAAACTGCCTAAAGGGAAAATTATTGGTCTTTTAGGACCGAACGGAAGCGGAAAAACAACGCTCATCAAACTGATCAACGATTTGCTGCAGCCCAGCTTTGGTGAAATTGTCATTGACGGTCTCAGACCCGGTCAGGAAACAAAAGCTTTGGTCTCTTATCTGCCTGACACAACCTATTTGAATGACTATATGAAAGTAAAAGACGTCATCGCACTCTTTCAAGATTTTTACACAGATTTTGATATCCAGAGAGCCTACGACTTGCTGGCTGCCTTGATGATTGATCCGGCTACCAAGCTAAAAAATCTATCAAAAGGAAACAAAGAAAAAGTACAGCTTATTTTGGTGATGAGCCGCAGGGCCAAACTTTACGTTTTGGATGAGCCTATTGCAGGTGTGGATCCTGCAGCCAGAGACTATATCCTAAATACCATCATCAGCAATTACTCCCCTGAATCCTCTGTCCTTATCTCCACCCACCTCATTTCAGATATCGAACCTGTTCTTGACCAAGTCATTTTTCTGAATCAGGGACAAATTGTGCTCCATGAGGACGTTGACAGCCTCCGTCAGCAATATGGACAATCCATCGATCAGCTGTTCCGAGAACAATTCAGAGCTTATTAGGAGATTATTATGTTTGGAAAGTTATTAAAATACGAATTTAAATTTGTCGGCAAGTGGTATTTTGCTCTTTACATCTTATCCTTGATTATCTCAATCATGCTTGGTGTTTGGATTAAGGGTGTCGGCCTTCTCAATAATAGAATCTATGATTCTGTTTATTTCTCCCTCGGGGCATTTTTGCTCATTATGAGTATCATGTTCATTTTTGCAGGGATTCTTCTGTCCACCTTAATTATTATTATCAGACAGTTCTATAAAAACCTCTTTAGCCGCGAAGGTTATCTGACCCTGACGCTGCCAGTCTCCACCCACCAGATTATCTTATCAAAATTAACAGCAGCCATTATCTGGTCAATCATGAGCGGTCTGGCGATTTGCTTCAGTATTTTCTTCATCCTCCTTCCTTCTATCAATCAGGAGAGCATTCGGTACTTCTTGGAAAACGCTAAGCTCTATTTCCCTCCTATTGACTCTGCCCTTCTCCTACTATCTTGGACAGTCGTTTCCTTTATTGCCAGAATCTTAATGATTTACTTTGCCATTGCTATTGGTCAGCTCTTTGATAATTATAGGATTTTACTTTCATTTGTAGCCTATTGTATTTTGGCCATTCTTATCGGTACCTTTTCGAGCTACTTCAATCTCTTCATCTCGGATCAGTGGCACCTCCATCTTATTCTTAATAATATTCTGTCAGCTGTCCAACTTGTCGTCTTCTACTTCGGTAGCTATGCGATTATTAAGTACAAGATTAATCTGCAATAAAAAAAAGAAGGTTCCCCTTCTTTTTTTTATTTGCCCAAGAGTCTTTTTACCCAACTGCTTCCATAAATCCAGAAATAACTGTAGGAAATAATCGAAATAGGTTTCGTAATCGCGAGAATCGTCATAAAACGCCTCAAACTCATATTGGTCAAACCGGTAATCATAACCATGACATCAGCGGGAGATATGGGCGAAGCCATACAGAAAATAAAGAATTTTTCATAGCCTTTACTTTCCAATTTTCGCTCATACTTATAAAACGTCTCCTCAGACATAAACAGCATGACAAATTTTCTGCCAAAACGTTTGACGAGTAAAAAAAGAGCGCCACTGCCAATCAAAATACCAACATAATTAAGGATAAAGCCTAACCAGGGCCCAAAAATTAAGAAGCCTGCTACGGTGGTGACTCCCCCTGGAATAACAGGGAAAACAATCTGCAGAATCTGAACTAAGATAAAGATAAAAGGACCGAGTATGTCATGCCTTTTGACAACATCCTTTAATACATTGCTATCATTCAAAATGCCTAGTTTATATAACCAAACAACCATAATTCCAGAAGCAATCAGAGCTATAACGCCAAGAATCTGAATAATTCTTTGAATCAATAAATAGCGTTTACTAAATTTCATCTTCATAACATTATCATAACATATTCCAGCCCATTTTTAATAGCTTAAACTGTGAATTCTGTCTCTTTTCAACAAATGAAAAGCAATTTAAATAAAGGAATTGTCTTTTTTCCTAAAGTTTGATAAAATAAGGAAGTTGCCACTCTTAGTGTAATGGATATCACGTAAGATTCCGGTTCTTGAGATGGGGGTTCGATTCCCTCAGAGTGGAAAATCATCAAGAAAACGCCCTCCATAATATGGAGGGCGTTTTCTTGATTAAGAGAGACCCTTTTGCTGTTTGCTTGTGAGTTTGTCATTCTCGAATTTGAGTTCTATTGTTGGAGAGGTAGTTTGACTTTTAAGACCGCTGGTCCAAACGGCTTGTGTATCATATCGGTCCGAAGAGATGGCTTGGGAGAGTAAATCCGGTTCTCCAAGAAGCTCTTTTGCCTTGGTATAAGAGATACCTTCTTTTAATTGATTGAAGTCTTTCAGTCCAATCTTGGCTTCCCGATTAAAACTAAACTGAGAGATTGAGCGAGCGATAGCACTATCCTTAAAGAGCTGAACAACCACTGTGCTGTCATCCTTAGTCCAGGTGTAGACATCAAGCGTCACATCTCCTGCTGGTTTTTGTTCTGTTTTTTGCGGTTCTCCAAACAAGGATTTTAACTCTGCTAAACTGCTTCCACCCGAAAAATCCGTTTGATTCTGGGTAATCTTAATCTTATTGAAGGCCAGACGGAAGTCCAAATTTTTGGTTTCTCTCAAGCTTGTAGCAGCTTCACTTTCTTTCGGTGCAGAAGACGACTCTTTCTGGCAGGCCGAAATCGCTAATAGCATGCTAAGCAAAACCAAGCCCTTAAACATCTTTTTCATGATCTCTATCCTTATTTTTCTAAAATAAAAACGCATTAAGCGTTCATGGAGCCGGTGGGAGTCGAACCCACGTCCAAACACCTGCCAACTTATTTGTCTACAACCATAGGCTATGTCTTGATTTAACCCTGAAAAGACACATAGCTCAAGCCTTTCCAAAGCGATCCAATCAATCTCTTTTTAACGATCTTGGCACTCGTTAAACGTAGCTTACTGAAATAAGACTTTTAACAAAAGGTAAGCACTTTTGTAAAAGTCACGCGAGCTGGTTTTTAGGCAGCTACAGCGTAAGAAGTGTTATTTTTTGCAGTTATATTTAACTGGCATTTTTACATCTGCCGATGAGTCGCAAAATAAGCCTCATAATGCCTGTCGAATCCGTAACGACCCCGTATAGCAATGATGTTAGTATATCAAATTTTGCCGCAAATAGCAAAAGATGAGAGGACAAAAAGAAAAAACTTGGATAACCAAGTTTTTAATCTTATAATTCAATATCACCAAACAAATCAGCCATTGAGAAGCCTGTTTGCGTTTCTGGCAATTCAAAATCACGTTTTTCTTGACGTTTTGGACGGCGAGGACGTGACTGACGTTTATCACCATCATTATCTTCTGATGCTGGACGCTCTTCTAAAGCTTTAATAGAAAGCGATACACGTTCATCAGCTGTATTTACTTCAAGAACTTTAACGGTTACATCTTGACCTACCGTCAAAACATCTTTAGGATTTTCAACACGTTTATGTGAGATTTGTGAAATATGAACCAAACCGTCAATTCCTGGCAGAACTTCAACAAAAGCTCCAAAATCAGTCAAACGTTTTACTTTGCCTTCAATCACATCACCAGCAGCAAGTTTTTGCTCAACACCATCCCATGGTCCAGGCTGTGTTGCCTTAAGTGAGAGTGACACGCGTCCCGCTTCTTCATCAATAGCAAGAACTTTAACGTCCACATCTTCACCGACAGTAACAACAGATTTCGGTGACACATTACGCTCATGAGACAATTCAGTAACGTGAACAAGTCCGTCAACACCACCAAGATCAATGAAAGCACCAAAACTTGTCAAGCGAGCAACCTTACCAGTAACAACTTCGCCAACAGCAA
This sequence comes from Streptococcus ferus DSM 20646, assembly GCF_000372425.1. GTDB lineage: Bacteria > Bacillota > Bacilli > Lactobacillales > Streptococcaceae > Streptococcus > Streptococcus ferus. The sequence continues at coordinate 361,936 of NZ_AQVD01000001.1, read as the reverse complement.
GTTTAGAGAAAACTTCCTTACGGGCTTCTGCTGCTGTTTCTTCAACAACATCACGGCGTGATAGGATGAAACGATTTTCAGCAGGATCTACTTCTTTGATTTTAGCATCAAACTCTTGTCCAACAAACTTTTCAGTATTACGAACAAAACGGGTGTCAATCATTGAGGCTGGAATGAAACCACGTAATCCTTCAAATTCAACAGAAAGGCCACCCTTAACAGCACGTGTTACCTTAACGGTCACAACTTCACCTTCACGACCAACTAATTTATCCCAAGCCTTACGAGCTTCCAAACGTTTTTTAGAAACAAGGTAAGTTACGGTGTCAGTATCTTTACCAACGACTTGACGAAGAACAAGCACTTCAAGTGTTTCACCAGCTTTAACCAGTTCATTGATGTCAGCATCACGATCGTTAGTCAGTTCACGAAGTGTCAAAACAGCTTCAACACCAGTTCCGTCAATAACAAGGTTTGCCTGATCTCCATCAACAGTTAAAACTTCCGCAGTGACAACATCACCTGGGTTCACTTCGGTAACACTGTTTAGCAAATCTTCAAATTCATTCATTCTAAAAAATCCTCCAACAAGAAACACACCATTATATTTCTTGACAACAATATATATTTTCTCAAGGTAAGCCGCAAGGACAAGAAGACGTCTTTTTGACGGTCTTAGGTCTTCACCTAATACCTCTGACTGGGGTAGCTGGATTCGAACCAACGCATGAGGGAGTCAAAGTCCCTTGCCTTACCGCTTGGCTATACCCCAAGATATACTCTGCTAAGATAAAGTCCTAAAATGAACTCGGGTTAAACGCTGTGTAAAAAAGATAAGCTACCTAGCAAATCTAGGTTTGCTGCCATCTTCCTATTTGTACGGTGCGTTTGGCCGCCCTTAGTATCTTAGACATGGAAAGAGAGGGATTCGAACCCCCGAACCCGAAGGAGCGGATTTACAGTCCGCCGCGTTTAGCCTCTTCGCTATCTTTCCATACAACAAGAACCAGTGTAACACAAATTCTTGTTGAAATCAAGACTTTTTCAAGATTTTAATTGTTAAGATTATAGGTTTCAATGACACTTTCAACGGCTCTTTCAAGTGTTTTATGAAAATCTTGAACATGGCCATTTTTAATAACCGCAAATTTTTCGTCTATTTCAGCAATCTGCCCTACCGCTTTTTTGCCAATCATCAGCTGATAGCCTGCAAATTCCGTTTCATTGACCCGAACAGCCGCATCACTCAGCTGTATCTCAATCTTTTTATCTTTTTTACGCATTTTTCCACCTCAATATAGCATTTTACAAAAAAAAAGAAAAGCTTGCAAGAGCAAGCCAGACTTTCTAGTCAACTTTCACAATCCATCCTTCTGGGGCCTCAATATCACCAAACTGAATGCCGACTAATTCATCATACAGCCTCTTCGTCAGAGGGCCAACCTCTGTTTCACTGTAAAAGACATGGAGTTTATCCTTATAGAAAATGCCGCCAATCGGTGAGATGACTGCTGCTGTACCGCAGGCTCCGGCTTCAATAAATCTATCCAGATCATCAATAGGAACATCTCCCTCGACAGGTTTTAGGCCTAACCTTTCCTCAGCTAGCTGCAAAAGAGAATACTTGGTAATTGAAGGAAGGATTGACGGGCTAAGCGGCGTCACAAATTCATTGTCTTTTGTAATCCCAAAAAAGTTTGCTGAACCCACTTCTTCAATCTTAGTATGAGTTGCCGGATCCAAATAGATAACATCTGAAAAACCTGCGCCATGCGCCTTTTCGCCCGGTAGCAGACTGGCCGCATAGTTTCCGCCAACTTTAGCTGCACCTGTACCGTAAGGAGCTGCCCGGTCAAAATCTTCGGAAACAACGAAGTTTGTCGGAGCAAGACCTCCCTTGAAATAGTTGCCTACTGGCATGGCAAACACTGTAAAAATATACTCTTCGGCTGGTTTCACACCAATAATATCGCCGACGCCAATAAGAAGGGGACGAAGATAAAGAGTGCCGCCGCTGCCATAAGGCGGAACATAGGCTTCATTTGCCTTAACAACGCTTTTGCAAGCTTCCACAAAAGTCTCCGTTGGAACCTGAGGCATCAGCAGGCGATCAGCAGTCCGTTGGAGACGTTCGGCATTCTGGTCTGGTCTGAAAAGCTGAACACTACCATCTTTGGTCCGATAGGCTTTCAATCCTTCAAATGCTTGCTGGCCATAATGAAGCGCTGGCGAGCTTTCAGAAATATGAAGGGTGCCGTCTTCGGTTAGATGGCCGCTATCCCACTTTCCATCTTTATAATATGCAATATAACGAAATGGTAATTTTCGGTATTCAAATCCTAAGTTTTCCCAATCGAGTTCAACTGACATATACAATCCTTCTTTCTAATCTTGTTTATATTTTACGCTTTTTTCTTGTTTTTTCAAGTGTTTTTTTGTAAAATTCTGAAAATTCCTCTGAAAATAAAAACAGGAACGCCTGCTTTTATTTGATTCTGGCAGAAAGGACACCCTGATCTGAAATCGTCTCTGAAATAAAGGAACCGTTACTTGTTCTTTCGGATAGTGGAAGATCTGCCAAGTTAATGTCGTATGTTTCCAATTTATTAGAAACAACTTCAAGAATCTCCTGCTCCTGTGCAGCCTCAGTAGTGAAGAGGTCTAGCTCTTCCTGCTCAGAGTAAACTGGCCCCGCCGCAAAAATGCGATGCGGTTTCGTTTTTAACTCCCTAAGCACCTGCAGACCACGTTTGGCCCGACTGCTTACAGGAATCACGTCTGTCGCCATTCGTTTTAGGCTGCCTCTCTGCGTTAACAGATAGACAGAATCAGTATTAGCGATAAAGGCACTAACCAAATAGTCTCCTTCTTTGAGATTGATTGACTTAACGCCAGCTGCTTTCGCTCCTACAATTGGTACTTCTTCAATATTAAAGCGCAGACCGTAGCCCTTAGCGGTAATCAGCATGACATCATCAAGTTTAATTGGTGAAATGGCAACGACACCATCTTCTGAGCCTTTTAACTTCGCATATTTTAAAGACTTAGTTTTGTAGGTCCGCCAAGGAGCAAACTCTTTACGCTCAAAACGCTTGATTTGCCCCTCTTTGGTAGCTGCAAAATAGGTCCCTGTTTCAAAATCGTCGACTAATTCAGCGAAAAGTATCGCCTCTTCTCTGGCAAAATTAGTCAGACTTTGACTAAGGTGTTCTCCCAAATCCTTCCAGCGAATATCGGCCAATTCATGGACCGGTCTGTAAATAACATTTCCAAGGCTGGTAAAGATTAACAGCGACTGCGTGGTTTTGGCATTGGCCATAAAGACCAGTTCATCTTCCTCACGTTTGCCCAGTTCGTCAACTGTCGAAGCAGAAAAAGAACGAGGACTTGTTCGTTTAATATAGCCCGAACGAGTCACTGTTACATAGGTTTCTTCTTCAACAATCAGACTGGCCGTATCAATTTCAATGGTTTGGGCTTGGTCCTGCAATTCAGAAAGCCGTGGATTGGCAAACTTCTTCTTAACCTCCCGCAGCTCGCGCTTCATGACATTATACATGGTACGCTCATCACCGATGATAGCCTTGAGTGTCATAATTTGGTCACGCAGGGCTGCGTCTTCTTCTTCCAGAGTGACAATATCTGTATTGGTCAATCGATACAGCTGCAAGGTCACGATAGCTTCTGCCTGCTCCTCGGTAAAATCATAGCTAACCTTAAGATTTTCCTTGGCATCAGCCTTATTATCAGAGGCACGGATAAGGGCAATGACCTCATCTAAAATAGATAGGACACGGATCAGTCCTTCCACAATATGAAGACGTTTTTCCGCTTTTTCCTTGTCAAACTTAGACCGTGCTATAATGACTTCTCGACGATGGGCAATATAAGATTTCAGAATGGTCTGAAGACCGACCTGACGAGGGGTATAGTGATCAATAGCCACCATATTAAAATTATAGTTGACCTGAAGATCAGTGTATTTCAACAGATAGTTCAGAATAGTCTGGCTGTCCGCATCTTTTTTCAGTTCAATAGCAATGCGAAGCCCAGAACGGTCCGACTCGTCGCGAACTTCTGCAATACCGGGCACCTTATTGTTGATACGAACATCATCAATCCGTTTAACCAGATTGGCCTTGTTGACTTCGTAAGGAATTTCAGTCACAACGATTTGCTGCTTGCCGCCTTTAAGGTTTTCAACAGCTGTCCTGCTTCGGACAATGACACGTCCTTTACCAGTTTCATAAGCTTTTTTGATTTCATCTTTGCCTTGAACGATAGCCCCCGTAGGAAAATCAGGCCCCGGCAAAAATGCCATCAGTTTGTCAAGCTTGGCTGACGGGTGGTCAATCATATAAACTGTCGCATCAATGACCTCAGCTAAATTATGGGGCGGAATATCGGTCGCGTAACCCGCCGAAATCCCTGTTGCGCCATTGACCAGAAGATTTGGAAAGGCTGCTGGTAAAACCGTTGGCTCTTTTTCGGTATCATCAAAGTTCCAAGCAAAAGGCACTGTCTTTTTGTCTATGTCATGCAGCAAAAAGCCGGCAATTTCTGACAGACGAGCTTCTGTATAACGCATAGCAGCCGGCGGATCACCGTCCATGGAACCATTGTTCCCATGCATTTCAACTAAAATCTCACGGTTTTTCCAATCCTGACTCATGCGCACCATGGCATCATAAATAGAGGAGTCTCCGTGCGGATGGAAATTCCCCATGATGTTACCGACTGACTTGGCGGACTTACGGTAACCCTTGTCAAAAGTGTTGCCGTCCTTATTCATGGAATACAGAATCCGACGCTGAACAGGTTTAAGCCCATCTCGAATATCAGGAAGCGCCCGCTCCTGAATGATGTATTTGGAGTAGCGACCAAAACGCTCTCCCATGATGTCCTCAAGGGACATGTTTTGAATATTGCTCATAAGATACATAGGGACGGTTCGGCTTGCCGAAAAATTTCGTAGGAAAATAGGAAATCGCCCGACAATGATAGACATCTAGGGAGATTTATCTTTTTCACAAGGAATTTAGTCCCGTGTTCAGTTAGACAAACTAGCTGAACATTCCTTTCTTTGTTTCTTGACGGAAAATTTTTATTTATTATTTTTTTGATAATCGCCTTAGGTAGTGGGGACAGAAGCGATCTCCCTTGGAGTTCCATTCCTAAGTTGGAAGCCTGAGTCTTCCAACTTCCCTGAAGCTAATAACCTTGTTATTAGCTTCTTTCACTACGGCGGCGATTATCCATTTTGGGCTCGCTCACGCCCGCCTAGGGATACGCTGAAAATTACAAAGCCATTCTATACGATTTCAGAATAAATCTTCAATATTATATAGAGGTAACTGCTGTGGTCCCTTGTTTTTAGGGATAAGTAAGTATTCGTAACCAAATTCTTCTATCTCAAATAAATCTCTCAAGAATCGGCAGAATTTAAAATAGTTTTCTTCATCAGAAATATAAATTCCATCTTGAAAATTATTTATTGTGTGTAAATCTTCTTTTGTAGGAGGGTTCATCTGAAACAGTTTAATCGTTTTAGCAGTATTGTTTGGAAATATTGTCCAAGAATACCCGTTCGAGATAATCTTTGAAATTTTTGAAACTTCAAGCTTCAAATTTATTGTTCTAAAATCTGGATATTTCAACAAATTGAATACACCAAATTTGTCAGTATCAGCATGTTCATCTGAATTCCATTCAAATTTTGGATTAAGCCATTGTTCGACATCAAATGTACTGTTTTCTTTTTTAGATAGCAGTAATCGTAACTCCGAAATAAGCTGTGAGAACAAATCAAAATAGTATTGTTTGATATGCAACGATAAGTTTTCGTTACCCTCAATCAAATTCTCAATTTTATTAATAGTACTACTAGATAATTCAAAACCTACCAGTTTTCTATCCTTTGTAAATTTAAAGTAAGAAAATAAATTGATTAATGAAAACCAACTGCTTTCATTAAAATTAAAACATTGAAATTCTCTAAATTCATCTACTGTCATTTTATAATCCGAATTAGGATTCTCATTTATTACAGTTGTTAAAATAAATCTATGCCCCCATGGAAAACTAGACTTTGTATCTCTTACAACCCAATCTCGCGGGTGTTCGTTGATAGTGCGGATAAAGTCAATTAGATTATTCAATTTAAGTCTGTTAACTTCAATTTGTTCTTGAAAAGTTTTTTCATTTTTGATTTTTATATTGGACTTTTGGGCAACCACCTTGTTTTTAGGAGCATTAATCCCCTTATGCAATTGAATTTCCATTCGACCACATAAATCTCTAACTTCATCCAGAGCTTCTATTTCAAAAAGTTCGGTAGACCCATCTAACTTTTCAGGAAAATCGACTTTGTATTTTCTTGTAAAAGTGTGAAGCAACTTTTCAATTTGTAAAATATCAGTTTCTCGTTCCTCAAACCAGTATGAATTCTCTAAGTCAGCTTCTCCAAATCCCTTTTTTAATTGCTGATACCTATTCCAGATATTATTAGCTTTTCCAATTTTTATACATCCATGTACTTCAGTCCAATTTAATATGTAGATGTAAGATTTTTTTGCCATTCATTTCCCCTTTCATTACAACTCCTATGGCTGAAATAGGTTATACTCTCCATAATAAAATAATAAGAACAGTCAATACCTGTGAAGAAAGTCGTTTTTCATAGGTCTTCAGTTAGTCATTGATAGCTTCATATAAGTTGAACCGATAAGTCAGAATAGGCTGGATAGGTACCTTAGCAAAGGTATGCTTGAGATTGACTTTTTCTAACAATTTCTGCTCCTTTTGAACACAACGAGATTAGTTTCAAGATTAATTCCCAAATTCCAACATAAATATTAGAGAATCTCGATTGGGGTAATCATAGCGAATGAGCAAATCTTCTTTTTCAATCTGCTGGAAGCCCTGCTTTTCATAAAAGCGGTGGGCGGCATAGCACTTAGACGGAGTATCCAAAACGATAATCTTCACATCTTTTGCTTGACAATCTGCCACCAAAGCTTGATAGAGCAGGCTAGAGACACCCTTTTCACGACCACGAAAATCCTGATGCACAAAGAATTTCTTCAGAACTCCCACCTGCTCCTTGACCAGTAGTCCGATGGTTCCGACCACCATGCCTTCTTCTGTCACAACCAGCCAAAAGTTGCCGCCAGTAGCCATATAGTAGTCTTCAATAACATTCATATCTGGCTGTTCTTCTAGGGACAAATCTACCTGGTTGTCATAATTCTGCAAGTACAAAATCAAGGCAATGACCTGATTTTTATAGCGAGATTCGTAAGGGATTAGTTTCATTTTTCTACTTTCTTGGAAATACATGGCCAGACCGGTCTCTAACTGAGGCTAATTTTCAGAGTTACTGCGTTCAGTTCAAGTGAACATCTTATTTTGAGAATGCTGTCGCTTCCTCCAAGGTAAACTTAACATTGTCCTCGATCCATTGGCGGCGGGGAGCAGGTTTGTCCCCCATGAGGACGGAGACTCGGCGTTCGGCACGGGCCAGATCGTCAATGGTCACTTTGATTAGGGTACGGCTCTCTGGATTCATGGTCGTTTCCCAGAGTTGGTCGGCGTTCATTTCCCCAAGTCCTTTGTAACGCTGAAGGATCGAACCGCGGCCGAAGGTCTTGCGGAGGTCTTCTAATTCACCATCACTCCATGCATAGGCCACCATTTCATTTTTTCCTTTTCCTTTAGACATCTTATAAAGCGGCGGCAGGGCAATGTAAACATGGCCTGCTTCAACCAGCGGACGCATATAACGGTAAAAGAAGGTGAGAAGCAAGGTCTGAATATGGGCACCGTCGGTATCGGCATCGGTCATGATGATGATTTTATCATAGTTGATATCGTCTAGACTAAAGTCTGCCCCGACACCCGCACCAATGGTGTAAATCATGGTGTTGATTTCTTCGTTTTTAAGAATGTCAGCCATTTTAGCTTTTTCAGTATTCAGAACCTTACCGCGCAGAGGTAAAATGGCCTGAAATTTCCGGTCACGGCCCTGTTTGGCTGAACCGCCGGCGGAATCCCCTTCGACCAGATAGAGTTCATTTTTCTTGGCGTTTTTTGACTGGGCTGGTGTTAACTTACCAGATAAGAGCCCCTTGTCTTTCTTATTTTTCTTTCCGTTGCGGGACTCGTCACGCGCTTTACGGGCTGCTTCCCGAGCATCTCTGGCTTTGATGGCCTTGCGAATGAGGTTGGAAGCCAGTTCGCCATTTTCCATTAAGAAATAGGTCAGCTTATCAGAAACCATACCGTCTACAATCGGGCGTGCCAGAGGACTGCCCAGCTTATCCTTGGTCTGCCCCTCAAATTGGAGATGTTCTTCGGGGACTAGAATGGATAGAACGGCTGATAGCCCCTCTCGATAGTCTGACCCTTCCAGATTCTTGTCTTTTTCCTTAAGGAGACCTGTCTTTCTGGCATAGTCATTCATAGCCTTGGTAATGGCAGACTTAAGGCCTGTCTCATGGGTTCCCCCGTCTTTAGTGCGGACGTTATTGACAAAGGAGAGGATATTGTCCGAAAAACCATCATTGTACTGAAGCGCAACTTCGACTTGGAAGTCGTCTTCCTGACCTTCAAAATAGATAATAGGGGTCAGCGTTTCCTTGTCCTCATTGAGGTAGGCCACGAAATCCTGAACCCCATTTTCATAGTGGAATTCTGCCCGTTCGTCGGAACGCAAATCGGTCAGGGTCAAGGTCACATTTTTCAGAAGAAAAGCGGATTCGTTGAGACGCTCAGCAATGGTATTGTATTTGAAATCTGTCGTTGAAAAAATGCTGTCGTCTGGCATAAAAGATACTTTGGTGCCTGATTTCGATTTTGGAGCGCTGCCAACCTTTTTCAGAGTGGTGACGGGTTTGCCTCCATCTTCAAAGCGCTGCCGGTAGACGGCGCCGTCTCGAGTGATTTCAACTTCCAACCAGCTGGCCAGAGCATTAACAACAGAAGAACCAACTCCGTGGAGACCGCCGGACGTTTTGTAGCCTCCCTGACCGAATTTTCCGCCGGCATGGAGGACAGTAAAGATAACCTCAACGGTAGGAATCCCCATTGCGTGTTTGCCGACAGGCATTCCGCGTCCGCTGTCTGCTACGGAAATAGAGCCGTCTTTATTGATTGTCACATCAATGCGATCCCCAAAACCTGAGAGGGCTTCATCAACGGCATTATCTACGATTTCCCAAACCAGATGATGAAGACCGGTCGCATCTGTTGAACCGATATACATCCCTGGACGCTTACGGACAGCATCTAAGCCTTCTAATACCTGAATGGCATCATCATTATAATTGTTAATGGTAATTTCTTTCTTAGCCAAGTGTGACCTCCGATACTTTCATCCTAACTATCTTACAAGTTTTTTGAGATTTTTGCAAAAGATATTTTGTGAGATAGAGCTTTTCTCTCAGGCTTTTATGGTATAATATGGCTATGAAAATTTTAGCCTCTATTTTAATTGCCTATTTACTGGGTTCAATCCCGACCGGACTCTGGATTGGCAAGTATTTTTACCATAAAAATCTAAGAGACTACGGGAGCGGAAATACGGGAACGACCAATACTTTTCGAATTCTGGGGCCAAAGGCGGGAATTCTTACCCTAGTCATTGATATTTTGAAAGGAACTTTGGCAACTCTTATTCCTATCTGGCTGGGGATTACAGACATTTCTCCGCTTTTCTTTGGTGTTTTTGCTGTCTTGGGACATACTTTCCCCGTCTTTGCTCAGTTTAAGGGAGGCAAGGCGGTAGCGACCAGTGCTGGTGTCATGCTGGGATTTGCCCCACTTTATTTAATCTTTCTCTTGATTGTTTTTGGCGTCACCCTGTTTTTGACCAGTATGATTTCCATGTCAAGTGTTATCGCTGCGCTAGTGGCAGTTTTGACCATGCTAATCTTTCCCTCGTTTCACTTTCTGCTTCCTGACTATGACTTGCTCTTTTCTCTTCTTGTGTTAGTGCTGGCAGGCATCATCATTGTCCGCCACAGGGACAATCTGACCCGCATTAAAAACAAGACCGAAAATTTAGTGCCTTTCGGTCTGAATCTAACGAAACAAAAACCAAAATAAACCGTCCTAAGAGACGGTTTTTTTCTTTTCCTTCAACGACTTGCGAAGTTTATTTATCAACGTTTCTGCAAGCAGAAAGCCCAAAGCTAGGGAAACGGTAACCGTCAATGCCTCTACTAAATATCCCTGAGCAGCTCGGCTATCACCCAGCGCAAAACTCTTCATGGTTTTATAAATAATGGCTCCTGGGACGAGAGAGACTAGGCAAGGGACATACATGATGTTTACCGGTGTCTTGAGCTTAACAGCTGACACATTGGCCAAAAAACCAATTAAAAGTGCAGCGCCCAGATTAGGAAGCACAAGATTGGACGTCACCTTTTCAAGCAAGAGATAGGCCGTCCAAGCTACGCCTCCTGTAAGTGCTGACGCTAAAAGCGTCCGCCTGGGAACATTGGTAATGATACCAAAGCCCCAAGTGGCTAAAAAACTAAATACAAAACCGACAATCAATTCCATCCTAAATTCCTCACAATGTCAAGAGCTGAGCCAGAAAATGCCCGATAATGACCCCTCCACCGATGGCACCTGCCGTCACAACTGCGTCTACTGCTCTAACCAAACCAGAAATAGTATCCCTACCAATAATCTCTCGGAAAGAGTTGGTCATCGCTACTCCAGGAACCAAGGGCATGAGGGCTGAGACAGCGATGTGGTCAGCATTCTGCCCCAAATGCAAAGCAAACAGCAGGCCAGCGAGAAAACCCACCGTCAAGCCACCCAAGGCAGGGGCTGCATAGGCACCCTGTACTTTATAAAAGGCCCACTGGGCTATCAGATAGCCGCAAATTCCCACTAAAAAGGCCCAGGCCAAATCCGACCAAGAAGCCTTAAAGAGCATCATGGGAGCTACCGACACGAGTCCAGCAGATAGTATCTTTTCAGGCCATTTAAAATCAATAACCTTCTGATCAATGCGATTGACTTCTCCTTGCAATTCAGCAAAGGAAAGTCTGCCTTCTGTGAACTGGCGCGACAAATGGTTGATTTCATCCAATTTTTGGAGATTAAACTGATTTCCTCTAATTTTGACAATATGAACCCTGTTATTTAGGTCTTCTGAAATCAAGATAGCTGTCATGGTCGCATGGCACGTTACAGTGAAACCCGCAGCTTTTCCAATATATTCTACCGTCGTCTCTACGCGCGAAGTCTCTGCTCCGCTGGTCAATAAAACACGCCCTACCTGACCGCAGAGTGTTAAGAGTTCTTTTTCTGTTATCACTGCACCTATCCTTTTTTCTGCTCAAACTATTGCCATCCGCTCTTTTTATTTTATAGAAAGTCGGCTCTTTTTTCAAGAAAAGCAAAAAAAGAGGTGTTATCACCTCTTTTGACATTGTCTACCTTATTTGCCATAAGACTGTCGGCGTGCTCCATAGAGGCCAAAACCAATGAGTGAAACCCCCAGCAAAAGTGCCAGCATAGATTCTTTGCTGTTGGTCAAGGGGAGCTGTCTCAGTTGCTGCGAATTAGACATCTGATAGCGGACAGGAATAGAAACTGGTTTGGAGAGTGGATAGACTGATGTAGACTGGGCATAAGCTGATGAAGCCGCCCTAGGCAGAGAGACATTGCCAGCTCTGTCATCGTCAAGTCTTTGATCGGGGTGAGAAGCACCATCTGATGGATCAGTACCTGCCTGGATCTCTTGATAGTCTGCGAAGCCATCACCGTCGGAATCTAGACTGCTGCTGATTGAAACAAGACGTGAATTAGGGTTAATGACAGCATACTGCAACAAATCAGCCTGAGCTAAATAAGCCGCAAAGACCGTATCAAGAGATGGTCCTTCTTCTCGGCTGCCGCCCAGCATGGTGTAACCATCTCCGCCGGCAGCTAGGAAATCGTTCGTTGCCAAATAATAGGTTCTGCTTAAATCAAGTGGCTGGTAACTTTGACTGGCTCTGTTCCAGATGTCAATTGCTAAAATACGAGCATCCGATGCTAAATTGGTATCGTAAAAAACGCGAGCTCCAGAAACATGGAGAAAGCCGCCACTGGCTTCAAGCAGGGGCTGCCCATTCTCATCTAAGATAGCCGCTCCTGTTGTTTTATCAACTTGGGTAATCGCACTCAATGATTTTTGGAACATGTCTTTGATGTCTTGGCCGCTTACCTGAATTTGAGCAATGCTATTACCAAATGGCAGAACGGCAATAATGTCGCCCTTGGTAACGGCTTTGTCTTTAGCAATGGTCGCTCTAAGACCGCCACCATTAGTAACCGCCAAATCTGTTGGATGGGCAAAGCCGGTTTGCCCGTAAGCCAAAAGCGCATCAGCAACAGCATTTCCGAGGTTGGTTTCACGAACGCGAACATTGGAGCGATCCCCATTAAGTTCGACAGGGCTATTATCAATGACGACGGTTGCATTTTCGGCATCATACCTTGCCTTAATCTGAGCCACCATGGCTGCAATCGTTGGATCTGCCTCCACAGTCTTGGCTTCAGAAGCAGGAATAATGCTGGCCAACACTTGAGCAGAATTTAGTGTGATTTTCCCAATATTATTGAGGTAAGAACCGGTCTGATTGTAGGTGACATTATCCCCGTAAGTAGCCGTTTGAACCGTATGAGAGTGTCCATCAATCACAATGACTTTTTTACCCGCCAACTGGCTGTTTTCAGACAAGGCCTGAGCCAGAGTGCTTCCCTGCCATTCTACAGGTGTCGTCGGGTCAACTCCCAGATGGGCCAGAATAATATAGTTTTGATAGGTCTTGCCTTCTGCTGCAGCGCGTGCCTCAATTTCAGCAATAACCTGATTGACTTCTGTAATAGGATCCGTAAAGTTGACACCTATAATATTGTCTGGATGGGTTTTGGTTGCTGTTTCAGGCGTTGTTACCCCAATCACCACAAACTCATCGCCCACCTTGGTCGTATCCTTATCAATAATTGTTGATGCTTGGAAAAGACGGCTGCCATTCACATATGTGTTCGAACTCAGGAGAGGAAATGTCAGAAGTTCTTTGTATTTCTTAATCTGATCCAAACCAAAATCGAACTCGTGATTTCCAACGGCCATGGCGTCATAGCCAATCAGATTCATGATAGCTGCCATATCCTCACCCTGGCTGCTGTTGGAAATAGGCATCCCTTGAAAGGCATCCCCAGCATCTAGCAAGATGGTTTCACCCTTCGCACGCTCTTGATTAACAATCGTTGCTAATTTCGCATCGCCGATGACTCCCGAGCTTTCCTCTATTCTGCCATGGACATCATTGGTATGCAAAATGGTAATGGTGTCCGATGAAGTAACAGCCGTATCTACTGAGGCTGCAGATGTCTGGTTGGACGGGACAGAAGCAGCCCCTGTTTGAGCTGTCTCAGAAGCTACTGGCACTGCTTGACTGGCTTCAGAAGAAACAGCCGACTGAGTTGTTGCTTGGCTGACTGTCTCAGCTGTCGTTGTCAGATTACTGACACTTGTTTCTGCAACGGTCGAAACCGTCGTTTCCTCAGCATAGACCTGATTGGTCAGAACTGCCGTTGATAATAGTAAACCTGACAGCGCCGGTATCAAAAAACATTTCTTTTGGGACATATCTCCTTCAATCCTCCTAATAATGTTGTTAACCTTATTATAACCTAGATAATGATTTGTTAATATAAATTTTCTGTAAAAATATGGTTGCCGCTCTCAGCTCAGGCTTGATAAACAATCTTCCCTTTGCAGATGGTATATTTGACTTGTCCTTTTAAGTGATCCCCGACGAATGGAGAATTGGCCGCTTTGGAGGCGAAATCGCTGGACACCATGCGGTCTTCTTGATCATCAAAAACAACCAGATCAGCAGGGCCTTTTTCAGCCAAATAACCGGCTGGCAATTGGTAGAGCTTAGCAGGATTATAGGTCATTTTTTCCAATAAAGCCATCAAGCTGAGATGCCCTTCTTCTACCAAATAGGTTAGCCCCAACGAAAGAGACGTTTCCAGTCCGGTCATCCCAGATGGTGCCTGCGTGATGTCCGCAACATTTTTTTCATCAGCGTGGTGTGGGGCATGATCCGTCGCAATAACTGAAATCACACCTGATTTAAGTCCTTCAATAACGCCCAATCGGTCTGATTCGTAGCGTAAAGGGGGATTCATCTTAGCATTGGCTCCTTTTTCCAAAAGAAGCTGCTCTGTCCTGGAAAAATGCTGGGGGGCTACTTCTGCCGTCACCTTGGCACCTAATTGCTGAGCAAATTCAACTACTTTGACACTTTCTGCCTTTGACAGATGCTGGATATGCACATGAGCCCGACGATCATAAGCAATCATAAGATCCCTTGCAATCATGCTGTATTCAGCCACTCCCGTTGCTCCGCAAATCTTAAAAGCCTTTTCAGCAATACCTTCATTAAAACCCAGTATGCCGTTTAATTCGGGATCTTCTTCATGTAGGCTTAGGAAGGTTTGATTGTCTCTGGCCAAATCAAGCGCCTCTTTTAAAACCTTGGAACTTTGCAAAGGGATGCCATCATCTGAAAAGGCAACTGCACCAGCGGCCAATAAGGCACTAAAATCTGTCAGATTCTGACCATCAAATCCTTTGGTGATGGTCGCCACCGAATAAATATGAATCGCTTCTTTCGCAGCACTGTCCAGCACTTCTTTCAAGGTCTCAACATCAGATACGGTTGGATTGGTATTGGCCATCATGACCACGCTAGTGACGCCTCCCGCAGCTGCTGCCAAAGCACCTGTATGGATATCCTCCTTATGGGTCTGACCAGGCTCTCTAAAATGCACATGAACATCCACCAAGCCAGGTGCAACCACCAAACCAGAGGCATCAATAATCTGATCAGCTGATTCAGACAGATTTTTGCCGATTTTGATGATTTTATCCTGATCCATCAGGATATCAGCTACTTGGTCAAATTGTGTTTTAGGATCGATGACACGGCCGTTTTTGATAAGTAACATAAACTCTCCTTTATCTTAACCAATCAACAGGTTCTAAGCCCTGCTCTGCTAAAAAGTGATTCGTTTTGGAAAATGGTTTGCTGCCAAAGAAGCCGCGATAGGCTGAAAGCGGACTAGGATGGGCCGATTCAATAACATGGTGAATCGGATTGGTAATCAAACTTTTTTTCTTTCGAGCAAACCCACCCCAGAGAATAAAGACAACAGGGGTGGTCTTTTGGTTAACCACCTTGATAATGGCATCCGTAAAGGGCTCCCAAATACCGCCTGCATGGGCATTGGCTTGGTGCTCTGGAACAGTCAGACTGGCATTGAGAAGCAATACTCCTTGTTCTGCCCAGGAGGTTAAATCGTGGCTTCTTTTATCACCGATATCCTCAGATAGTTCTTTTAAGATATTCTGCAAAGATGGAGGCGCCGGCACTTCCGCAGGTACCGAAAAAGATAAACCTTGCGCTTGATTGGGACCATGATAGGGATCCTGTCCGATAATCACGACCTTAACGTCCTCCAGAGGGGTCGTCTGAATAGCATTAAAGACCTTTTCTCTGGGAGGATAGATGACTCCTTTGTCATAAACCTCATTCATGAACTGATTAATCTGGGCAAAGTAGCCTTGAGGCAACTCTTTTTTGATTAAGTCATGCCAAGCCGAATGTTCCATCATCCACTCCTTATCTTTTACTCTATTCCTCTTTATTTTACCATAGAAAAATAAGAAAGCCATCTTAAGCAGCTAGTTCAAGATGGCTTGTTCGTTTTTTAATGTGAGGAATAGGTCAATCTTTCTTCAAGACGTGCCTGTAAAATGGCATATAAGGTACAAATCACCCAATACATCAAAGCAACCAGAATATAGACCGTCATATAGTCCGACTTAGCTCCGCCTACAATTTTAGCCTTGTTAAACATTTCGGGAACAGTAATCATAGCTGTCAGAGCGGTACTTTTTACCATATCCAGCAAAACATTGCTTAAAGGGGGTACAGCAATCCGAACCGCTTGGGGAATAATAATTTTACGGTAAATAAGGCTGGTTCTGAGCCCCAGAGATCGTGCCGCTTCCCACTGCCCCTTGTCTACTGCCTGTAAGGAAGAACGGATAATTTCAGAAATATAGGCACTTGACATAAAAGTGAAAGCAATAATGGTCGCTACAATAGCATCAAGTTGAATCCCCATAAAAGGCAGACCAAAATAGATGAAAAACAGCAAGACCATGAGCGGAATACCGCGCATCAGAGAAACATGAATCATGGCCAACCAGCGTAAGATTGTCAGCCTGGACATCCGGCAAAGGGCCACAAAGAAACCAAAGAAAGTCCCCAGCACAAATCCGATTAAGGAAAGGGCCAGTGTATATGGCAAGCCTTCAAGAATGATTGGAATTGCCTCTAAAGCTAGACCGGGGTTGAAAACAGCCTGCCAGTTGATTGTCATAAAACCTCCTCTTTATGAAAAGAGAGAGCGAGTCCCCTCGCCGCTCTTTTGTCAAGCTTTATTTGATATCTGAAACGTCAATTACTGGAAGATCTTCTGTGCCTGATTCAGGCTTGGTTAGATCTTGACCCCCATAATATTTTTCCGAAATCTTCTTCAGCGTACCATCTGCTTTCATTTCCTTAATGACCTTGTCCAGTTGTTTTTTCAGGCTCTTGTCTGACTTACTCATCACAATCCCCTGCTCTGTTGGATTATACTTGACATCTCCCATCTTGACCTTAATATCTGGATATTGTTTGGTGATGTATTTAACAGCAACTACCTGCGTATAGTAATCGTTCGGAATAAAGTCTGTACGACCTGTGGAGACGTCTCTCAGATAAACATCATTCGTCACATTATCGTAGATAACAGGCTCCGCTCCCTGCTTTTCGGCAATTTTCATGTACTGGGTGCCCGCACCGCCGCCAGCTTTTTTCCCTTTCCAGTCAGAAAGATCTTTGGCAGAAATATCTGACGAACCATCTGCACGCACAATCATACCGCCAACTGAATATTGATAAGGGATGGAGAAATTGTATTTCTTTAACCGTTCTTTGGTCGTATCAAAGTTATTGACCGAAACATCGACCTTACCACTGTCGACAGCAGTAAAGGCTTCTGCGACCCCGATTTCCTGATAGTCAATCTTGAGATCCAGACGTTTGCCAATTTCATTCATCATATCAATTTCATAGCCGACGAGCTTTTTGTTATCGTCGTAATAAGATGTCGGGTAGAGCGTTCCTGGTGTCGCAACCTTTAAGGTTCCAGCTTCTTTGATTTTTTCCCAATTTGTTTTGCTATTTTGGCTGTTTCCACAGGCTGCCAATGTCAGACCGGCTAAACCCAAAATCGCAAGTGTTCTCATTTTCTTTAACATGGATATCATCCTTTATCAACTTTTCTTTTGCAAACCTGAAAGGGTTTACTGAAAAATTTTATAACAGTCTGGCAAAACTTGCAAAGGTTTTACTTGTGATCTTCTTATCAAACAAAGCGCCCTGATTCTTCAAACAGCTGGCCGACAGCCAACAGTAAGTCTTCCCGACCTTTGGCCGCTGTAAAGTGGATTCCCAATGCTAAGCCCTGCGCTGTCCGGCCTGTCGGCAGACTGATGGCAGGCTGACCTGTTAAATTAGCCTGCTGAGTAAAAGGTGTCCAGTCCAGACTATCCGAAAACATCTCCCAAATCAACTCCTGCTGTTCCTGCATTGGAAACGCATCGATGTTTGCCAGTTTGTTTTTCAGATTTTCTGACAAGGCAAATTGACCGTGCTTTGGCGCTACTTCTGCTGTTGTCGGCGTCAGTAAGAGATCATAGGTCTGGTGAAAAACAGCCATATGATGACTGTAGGTATCCCAAGCTGATAAAACTTTTGAATAGAGCTTGGCAGGAATGGTCTGACCGCTCCTGAAAAGCGCCCAACTCATCAGTTCCATATCATCAAGCATCATTGGACGTCCTAGCATCTCCTCAAGATGATCAAACATGGCAGCCGTCTCGGTAGCATTCATTAAATAGTATGACTGCATGGCATCCACGCCATCAAGCGGCGGTCTGTCTAACAGGTGGATCTCGTACCCTTGCCCCTCTAAGAAACGAGCAGCTTCTAAGACACTTGTCTGAGCTTCTTCTGATACCCGACCTCCAACCGGAGAATTCAGCTGAACTGCTATTCTTAAGGATTTTGGCAGAGGGCTTTCGAGATTCTGTCTGGAGAGTTTCGGTAAAATAAAGGGGCTTTCCAGCTGGCAGGTCTGTAAGTGATAGAGTAAACGTCTGGTATCACGCATCGTTCGGGTCAGAGCAAATTTGATGGACGCTCCCTGCCAGCCCCTAAAGGACTCTGGACCAACAGGAATGCGGCCTCGTGTCGGCTTCAAACCCACTAATCCATTGAAAGCAGCTGGGATACGAATAGAGCCGCCTCCGTCACTGGCGGCAGCCAAAGGCAGCATACCAGAACTGACGGCTGCAGCTGCACCCCCGCTTGAACCGCCGGCATTGCGCGTCAGGTCATCCGGCAGATTGACCGCACCGTGAAGCTCAGCATCCGAAATATTTTTAAAGCCAAACTCTGGTGTATTCGTCCTCCCAAGGATAATAAAGCCTAAGTCTTCAAGCCTTTGGACGTAGTTATCCGTCTGCCCGGAACGATACGAAGTTAACAGACGGGAACCTCCCGTTGAAGGCTCTCCCGCCTGATTCTGACCCAAATCCTTAAGCAATAACGGAACGCCTGCAAAAGGTTTTCCTGAAAAATCTCGTTCTTTCGCCTCTTGCAAGGCTTTTTCATAACGCTTGCTGGTTAAAGCATTCAAAGACGGGTCTAGGTTTTCAATCTTAGCAATCGTCTCTTGCACAAGCTCCTCTGCTGACATCTCACGATTTCGGACAGCCTCACTCATAGCTGTCGCATCTGAAAATAACATCTGTACTCCTTTCTTGAGTTCCTATACCTTAGCTAGTGGTCCTGTGTCAATCGACTGCTCTCCAGCACCATACTTTTCAACTCATTCTCTGTCAATTCTGTCTCATTAACAACCAACACTGTTAGCCAGTGTTTCTTGTTCATGTGGTAGGCTGGAATCACTCCCTTAGTGTCCAGCATAATCGCCACCTGTTCTGATTTAAGTTTGAGATTGAGGAGGAGTTTCCCATCTTTTTCGGTGACCAAAGCCAGCATTTTTTGATTGTGCCTATGCCGGATAACAGGTGTGTACCTGCTTTTCTCACGAGTAAAGGGATAAGCTTCCTCCGCTCCTGTCACCCCAAGCAGCCAATCTAAGAGCTGACGCTTTGTAAATGTCATCTAATTAATATCTCCTTAGTTAATAGAAAAAGAGAGGTTAAGGTCCCTTCCTTAGCCTCTTTATCTTTTTCATTCCTGCCATGTTTCTTGGTTTGCTTTGAATTTTTTGAGGAGGGTCAAGCCGTCGGCATCAATATAGCCTTGAACTTTAGCTACCTTGATCAGTTCGGAATAATTGGACAATGTTACCAGTTTAACGCCCGCTTTATCAAAATTTTCAGTTGCTTTAGGCAATTCATAAGTAAAGATTGCCGCAACGCCGAGAACCTGAGCGCCTTCTTTTTCGGCTGCCGCAACAGCTTCGAGAACAGAACCACCAGTTGAAATAAGGTCCTCAATCACAACCATTTTTTGCCCCTTAATCACACGGCCTTCAATCTGATTGCCAGCACCATGATCCTTTGGTTTGCTGCGGATATAAGCAAATGGCAGGTTCATCTTATCTGCAATAATCGCCCCATGAGGGATCCCAGCTGTCGCTGTCCCTGCAATCACTTCGACTTCAGGAAAGACTTCCTTGATGGTGTCCACAAAACCATTTTCAATCAGAGTACGTGTTTCTGGATAGGAAAGGGTAATACGATTATCCGTATAAATAGGGGACTTGATTCCAGATGCCCAGGTGAAGGGGTCGGATGGTTTCAGGTAAACAGCCTTAATATCTAGTAAATCAGATGCAATTTGTGTGGCTAAAGTCATATTCTCTCCTTTATAATAGCTCAATCTTGGAATCAAAGTATGATTCTAAAAAGTCAGTTTGTTCTTTAATCGTCTCTCGGTCAAGTTTTTCACCAGCAACGGTTAAAACCCATTTGTCTTCAACATCATCTGCTCGATGAATAATGGCAGCTAATTCTCCCTTGAAATAATCAAGCGGTTGGTTGACGTGTTTGGAGATAATGTAGACATCTTGAGGTTCGCCATCTCCGGCTATGATGTCTGGGATAAATCCATAATTGACGGGATAGACATTTCCAAAGTCATCCACATAACCAATCGGCCGGTCAATTTCAGCGCGATATAGTTTGCCTGTCATTAGCGGTTCCATTCTTCATAGATCGCCCGATAGGCGTCAAGTGGGTTGGCTGCCTGTGTAATAGGCCGTCCAACCACAATATAATCACTGCCCGCTGCCTTGGCCTGCGAAGGGGTCATAACGCGTTTTTGGTCGCCGACAGCAGCGCCCTTTGGACGAATCCCCGGTGTCAGGCAGGCAAAGCTATCGGCAGTGGCTGATTTAATCAGCTCTGCCTCCTGGGCAGAACAAACGACGCCATCCAAGCCTGCCTCCTGAGCTTTCCGGGCATAATGAACAACTGACGCCGTCAGGCTGCCTTGGATATTTTGGTCCGTATGCATTTGTTCTTCAGAGGTTGATGTTAACTGCGTCACCGCAATCAGTTGAGGGCCTTGTCCCAAACCTTCACGCGCCGCCCGCATCATTTCGACGCCGCCGGCTGCGTGAACATTGGTCATATCAACGCCTAGTTTCGCCAGAACCTTCATGGCTGATTTGACTGTATTGGGAATATCATGTAATTTCAAATCAAGAAAGACAGAATGCCCGAGACTCTTCACATAGCGGACAATCTCCGGCCCTTCCGCATAATAAAGCTCCATACCAATTTTAACATAGAGTTGTTCGCCCTTTGGGAAACGAGCAAGAAAGGTTTTCAGTTCCTCAAAAGACGGAAAATCTAAGGCAATAATCGGACGTTTTTCAGACATTTTGGTTTTCCTTTCTGAATTGTTCAAGTGTTTCAATACCGTAAGTAGTCATAACTTTAGGGAGATCCGCGATGATTTTTGGGCAGGCAAAGGGATCTGTGAAATTGGCCGTCCCAACAGCAACAGCCGAAGCACCTGCCAGCATCATCTCGAGTGCGGCCTGTGCTGAATCAACACCCCCCATCCCAATAATAGGCAGCTTGGTCATCTGGGCTACTTGGTGGATGAGCTTAAGAGCAACCGGAAAAATAGCGGGTCCGCTCATGCCGCCAGTACCGTTGGCAATAATCGGACGACGTGTTTTCAGGTCAAAGCGCATCCCTACCAAGGTATTAATCATGGTAATCCCCGCTGCCCCAGCGTCTTCAACAGCCTTAACGATACTGGTAATGTCCGTCACACTTGGCGTTAGTTTGACATAGACCGGTACATCTGAGTGACTGACACTTGCTTTCACCGCTGCATAAGCAAGCTCTGGCACCTGGCCAATCAAGAGCCCCTCCTTGCCGTGATCAACATTGGGGCATGAAATATTGAGCTCAATAGCTTTGACATTAGCAGCACATGATACCTCATGTGAGACTTCTGCGTATTCATCATTTGAAAAACCGGCAACATTAGCTATAATAGGCAAATCTGGAAAATGCTCCGCAAGCCAGGGAAGTTTCTCAGCAACAACAGCAGCCAAGCCCGGATTTTGTAAGCCAATGGCATTAAGCATGCCGGCAGGCGTTTCCGCAACACGCGGAGTTGGATTGCCAAAACGAGGACTCCGAGTAGTAGCCTTAATCATAATGGCCCCTAGTTCATTCAAGTCATAGTAGTTGGCATATTCCTGTCCAAATCCAAAGCAGCCAGAAGCTGGCATAATAGGATTTTTCAGATCTAAGCCAGGCAAAGTAACACCTAATCGATTCTCAGTCATAGGCACCTCATAATTCTAGGCTTCCAGCCGCAAAAACAGGGCCTTCTTCGCAAACTCGTTGGCTGCTGCTCTCATCAGCTCCCTTAGGGTGGACAACACAGGCATAGCAGGCTCCCATGCCACAGGCCATCCGTGCTTCCAAAGACAGAAAAGCCTTTGGATGCTGAGCAAACCGACGATCGATATACCTGAGCATCCCTGGAGCTCCGCAGGCATAGACAGCATCAGGCGCATCAGTCAACTGGTCGACTAGGACAGATACAGTCCCCGCCTGTCCGTAAGAACCGTCATCTGTCGTCACACTGACTTTGGCATAAGGGCGCATCTCTTCTTCTAAAATGACAGCATCCCTAGTCGCAAAGCCCATAATAACCTCCGTCTGGACATTTTTTTCCGCTAAGGCTTTAGCCAATTCAAGGAGGGGAGGAACACCAATTCCACCGCCAATGAGGAGAGCTCTCTGACCAGCCTTAAGTCCAGACAAGTCAAAACCATTTCCCTGAGGTCCCATACAGTCTAACTGACTGCCCGCCTCCAGCTGGGCTAAGACAGCTGTTCCCTTTCCTTCAATTCGATAAACAATCACAGCCTGTCCAAGTTCTTTATCAATTCGACAAATCGAAATCGGCCGGCGCAGCAGCATACTATTATCTGGAATACGGATATGAAGAAACTGACCAGCTTTCATTTCTTGAACCATCTGACCTGACAGTACCATTTCAAAAATGCTAGGAGCAAGCTGACGCTGACTGATAACAGTCATCTCTTCTTTTAGAATCATAAGTGCCTTTCTATGAAAAAAACCTCGCCAGCAGGCAAGGTTGCACAAAAAGTGGGCAAGACAAAAGGTCTTCCTTTTACACGTGATTCACCTTGACAGCCTCTCTGGACTACATTAAAGGTTTATTGATTTTACCCATTATAGCTTGATTATGACAAAATGTCAACTTTTCTTCTAAAAGTCCGTCGGATTCCTCCATTCGCTCTAGATAGAGGTTTTGTGGTACAATAGACCTATGAGAATTCAGCAATTACATTATATTATTAAAATCGTAGAAACCGGCAGTATGAATGAAGCTGCCAAACAACTCTTTATCACCCAGCCCAGCCTTTCCAATGCCGTTCGTGATTTGGAACGGGAAATGGGGATTGAGATTTTCATCCGAAACCCTAAGGGAATTACCTTGACCAAGGATGGTGTGGAATTTCTTTCCTATGCCCGTCAGGTTGTGGAACAGACTGCTCTATTGGAAGAACGTTACAAGAGTCAGAATGCTACCAGAGAACTATTTAGTGTTTCCGCCCAGCACTACGCCTTTGTTGTCAATGCGTTTGTCAGCCTTTTAAAAGAAACCGACATGACCCGCTACGAACTCTTCCTTCGGGAAACGAGAACTTGGGAAATCATTGATGATGTCAAAAACTTCCGCTCAGAAATTGGGGTTCTCTTTCTGAATTCTTATAACCGTGATGTCTTAACCAAGATGTTTGACGACAATCACCTGACCTACACCAGTCTTTTTAAAGCACATCCCCATATCTTTGTCAGCAAGTCCAACCCCCTGGCTCATAAAAAAAGTGTTGCGCTTAGCGACTTGGAAGATTTTCCCTATCTCAGCTATGATCAGGGGATTCATAATTCCTTCTATTTTTCTGAGGAAATCATGTCGCAGATCCATCATAAGAAATCCATCGTGGTTTCAGACCGTGCAACTCTCTTTAATCTGCTTATCGGTCTAGATGGCTACACTATCGCGACTGGGATTCTCAACAGCAACTTAAACGGAGACAATATCGTCTCTATTCCGCTTGATGTTGATGATGTGATTGATATTGTCTACCTCAAACACGAAAAAGCCAACCTCTCTAAGATGGGAGAAAAATTCATTGACTATCTTTTAGAAGAAGTTAAATTTGATAAGTGAGTCTGATTTCAAACCAAAAACTAAGGCAGAGGAAATTCCTCTGCCTTAGTTTGCTTTCAGTATAGCATTGACTTGATCAAAGTAGAAAGTATCCACATCGTAGACAACTCCTGTCATTCTGGCTAAGTTGATAATCTGCTCCAGAAATACTTGCGAGGAGAAGCCTGTCGTCCGATAAAGTTCTTCCTCATCAAAAGCTTTTATCAGGTGAGCCAAAGGGTTGCGCACATTTTTTTCAAACTGACGTAAACTCTGAACCGTCGCCTTAATCTCATCAGACAAGTCCGTCAGCAAAATGAACTCAACCAAACTCCGTGAGGTCAGACGACTATCTCTCTTCTGAGAAACAAATTGCTGCACAAAGCTATTCTCAGACTGATGCATCCGCTCAAATTTCCAAGTATCATACTGGTCATTCTTGGTATCGTGGATATAGTCAAGTAGGTCAGGTATTTGACTGATTAGAAGACGCATAAAAAGCCGATAGAGTATCGGACTGACACTTCTGACAAAGTCAATAATCGTGTCATTTCGAACCTTTGTTTCTAAATCCAGAATATAATTGGCCAGTAATTCTTCTTCGTAGGGGTTGCAGATTAAAACAATCCCATACTTTTCTTCCAATCTTTGGATTTTGGCTCTATTCGCAAATAAGAAATCAACATTGAGTTCACGACGTTCCTTCAGCAATTCTAGTAAAAAGAGCTTGTCCGGAGGAAAATCCGGC
This sequence comes from Streptococcus ferus DSM 20646, assembly GCF_000372425.1. Taxonomy (GTDB): domain Bacteria; phylum Bacillota; class Bacilli; order Lactobacillales; family Streptococcaceae; genus Streptococcus; species Streptococcus ferus. The sequence continues at coordinate 337,309 of NZ_AQVD01000001.1, read as the reverse complement.
TGGGTCTTGGCAATCGTGAAACTGTGGTGATAGGCATAGACATCCAAAAGGATGTCTATTGTTGTTTGATCTGTCATCCTTAATCTGCAATCAGGGTTTCTAAGCCCACCTTCATCATATCGGTGAAGGTATTTTGACGCTCTTCTGCTGTCGTATCTTCTTCTGGGTTGACCAAACTATCAGAGATAGTCATGATGGCCAGAGTTTGAACGCCAAACTTAGCTCCCAGATAATAAAGGGCAGCTGCTTCCATCTCCACTGCTTTTACGCCCAATTGCCCCAATTCCAAGTTACGGCTGAAGAGTTTTGGAGAATAAAAACTGTCTGATGATAAGACATTTCCAACGTGAGTTGTCAGGTTCAGGTCTTTGGCGATATGGTAGGCCTTGTCTAAAAGGTCAAAGTCGGCAATCTGTGGCAAATCGTATTCTGGCCAGTCGATGTTGATTATCTTAGAGTTGGTAGCCGCAGCCTGAGCCAAAACCAGTTCGCGGACATGAACATCCTTGTTGAGAGAGCCAGCAGTTCCGACACGGATGAGTTTTTTTACATCGTATTCGGTAATCAGTTCATGGGCATAGATGGAGATGGATGGCATGCCCATACCTGTACCCATGACAGAAACACGGTGACCTTTGTAGGTACCAGTGTAACCAAACATGTTGCGGACTTCATTGAAGCAGACAGCATCTTCTAGGAAATTTTCTGCAATAAATTTTGCACGTAAGGGATCACCTGGAAGCAAAATTTTATCGGCGATGTCGCCAGGTTTAGCGGAAATATGGATTGACATAATTAAGATATAAAGGGCATTAAAAGGAATCGGACAAAATTAAGAAGTTGCTCAAAAACCTTCATTTTCAACAACCATTATCATTTTGTACCAGTCCTTAGCTTATATGTAGTTACACTCTATAAGCTACCCTATTCCTTTCTGTATTTTCAGAATAAGCCTCCCTGCAATTAGGGCGACAACTATTCTGTTTTTAGTTAGATATAATGCGGACTGAGACCGCATTTTTGCAGAGAAATACGGCGTGAGTTTAATGAATACATGCTTTTCTTCGGAATACTTCCTTTAGGTATTTTCAACAAGACGCGTCAAAAACAACCATAAGCCTTGATTCATCGTCGAATAGTCATAGTCGAGAATTTCCCGAGCAGGCTGACAGTAGGGCTCTTCCTGCACTTGTTGATCATAGTTGACTTCATGGGCTAGCAAGGCCTTCACCAAGTCCTTTGAAAATTCCAGATGGCATTGGAAGGCGTAAACCTTGTCCGCATACTTGACTATTTGGCGTGGACAGCCTTTGGAAGTTGCTAATACAATCGCTTGACTGGTCAAACCCGGCATATCTCTATGCCAGTGACCGACCACCATCCCATCCGCCATATCTGCTAATAAAGGGTCTTGACTGCCTTCTTCTGTCAGGTAGATTGGGAAATTCCCAATTTCTGGATAAGGGCTGGCTTCAAATTGAGCGCCCATGGCTTGGCCAATTAACTGGGAACCAAGACAAACACCAACAACATACTTTCCTTCTGCCACTGCCTTTCGAATCAAACTGATTTCTGCATCAGCATCATAGTATGGAAATTCCTCCTTAGTAGAAGCTGGATTTTGAGGTCCTCCCATCACAATCAACATATCAAAATCAGATACCTGAGGCAGCTGTTCATACCGATAGACTTTTGTCATACTGATGTCGTAGCCTTTCATCGCTGCCCAAGCTAAATAAGCACCGGGTGCCTCAAATGTTTCGTGAATAAGAAAATGAACCTTCATCCTGACTCCTTATAATTCGGCCAAAATAGCCTTAATAAGGCCCTTGAAGTTGCCCTTGATTTGTTGGGTGACTTCGACCACTTCTTCGTGGTTGAGTTCGGATTGGAAACCGGCAGCAAAGTTGGTAATGGCTGAAATACCCAAGACCTTGAGGCCTGAATGGGCTGCTACAATGACTTCTGGCACGGTTGACATCCCAACAGCGTGGGCTCCCATGGTTTGGAAGGCACGGATTTCAGCAGGAGTTTCATAGGTCGGACCTGTCACACCCAGATAGACACCGTCATCCAGCTTGATGCCCATTTTTTCAGCAATAGCATGAGCTTTTTCACGGTATGCCTTGGTATAGGCATTGGACATATCTGGGAAACGAGGGCCAAATTCGTCCAAGTTTTCACCAATCAGCGGATTTTGACCAGTCAGATTGATGTGGTCTGTAATAGCCATCAGGGTACCTGGACCGTAGCCGATACCACCCGCAGCGTTGGTGACAATGACACCTTGACAGCCCAAAGCCTTCATGACACGAACTGGGAAGGTTACGACTTTCATTGGATTTCCTTCATAGAAGTGGAAACGTCCTTGAAGAGCCAAGACCTTGCGTCCTGCCAAGTCTCCATAAACCAGCTTTCCGGCATGGCCAACAACGGTTGATTGGCCCCAGTTTGGAATATCGGCATAGTCGATGACAATGGCATTTTCCACTTCTTCTGCCAGTTCACCCAGGCCAGATCCTAGAATCAGACCAAACTCAGGTTCTGTCAACCCTTTTTCGACCAAAAAGTCTTTTGTTTCAATAATTTTTTCTAATAGTGACATAAAATTAAGATACCAAACCCGTCAAGCAAAGCAAAAATTGGGATTTCGCTGGAGAATACTTACAGGAACCTTCTATTTTGCTCAGCTCGTAGGGCGTGTTCAGTTAGATAATAAACCAAACATTCCTTTCTTTTAACATTTTTTCTTCTTACAAATACTCTGACCAGTCATAGTCGGGCATTTTTTCTTGGATAATTTCTAATGGTCGGCAGAGAAAAGCTGCACCTTTTCTTTCAACAATAGGTCTGTTGAGCAAGGCTGGATTGTCAACCATCATCTGAAGCAGGTCTTCTTCGGAGAATTGGGACTGCTCTTCTGGTGACAGTCTGATTAGGGCAGAAGGCTGGGCACCCATTTTAGCCAGAAGTCGCTCTATGTCTGGTTTCGAAAGGGGATTTTCCAGATAATTGACCCAGTCAACTTCCAGGTCTTTTCCGGCTAGCAGTACTTGTAATTTCTTACATTTGCTGCAAGCAGGGTTGAAATACACTCTCAGTTTTTCCATGTCTATACCAAACTCTGTAGGAATGATTCCCCAATCATGGCCTTGTCTACTCCGAAGTTTTCAGCGATGGTGGCTGAAATATCGGAAAAGTGACCGACTGGAAGAGTCCCATGCCCCTTGAAGGATGGGCTGTAAGCCAAGAGAGGCACATATTCACGAGTGTGGTCTGTTCCGGCATAGGTTGGGTCATTGCCATGGTCAGCAGTGATGAGGAGCAAATCGTCTTCCTTCATGGCTGCCAGAATTTCAGGCAGGCGAGCGTCAAACTCCTGTAAACAATCCCGGTAACCGGCTGGGTTGCGGCGGTGGCCATAAACAGCATCAAAATCCACTAGGTTGGTGAAGGAGAAACCTTTTTCAAATTCTGGCAGTTTGATGGTTTCCAACAAGACATCTACACCGTGCATGTTGGACTTGGTATGACCCATGTCATTGGTGATGCCTGAACCGTTGAAGATGTCACTGATCTTACCAACGGAATAGGTTGGCACACCTGCTTCTGCCAGTTTATTAAGGACGTTATCCTCAAATGGCGACACAGCATAGTCATGACGATTGGCAGTCCGTGAGAAGTTACCTGGTTCACCCACATAAGGGCGGGCGATGATACGACCAAGAAGAGCTGGGCGCTCCAAGGTAATGGAACGGGCATATTCACAGATACGGTAGAGTTCATCCAGTGGAATCACATCTTCGTGGGCCGCAATCTGCAAGACAGGATCTGCGGATGTGTAGACAATCAGCTCACCGGTTTCCATTTGGCGAGGGCCAAAGTCATCAATGACAGCAGTTCCTGAGTACGGCTTATTGGCTTCGCGGATGATTTTACGACCTGAAAATTCTTCGATTTTGGTCAAAATCTCTTCTGGGAAACCGTCCCAGAAGGTATCGAAAGGCTCTGTAATGTTGAGGCCCATGATTTCCCAGTGGCCGGTCATGGTATCCTTGCCCAGTGAAACTTCCTCTAGCTTGGTTGCATAACCTGTTGGATTGGCCTCTGCAGGAACGGTTTTGAGGGGGACTTCCCGGGGGATATTTCCCAGACCCAGCTTGGCCATGTTTGGAACTTCAAGACCTACTGTTTTTGAGATGTGACCCAGGGTATCTGAGGCCCCATCTGGTACTGCAGCATTGACAAAGTCATTGGCATCTGGTGCCGCACCGATTCCGACAGAATCCAGCACTACCAAATGAATACGATTAAATCTAGACATAAATTTCTCCTAGTCTAAGATAGCAGGCTGTCCAACCTGCTGTCATATTTTATTTACTTGCTTTTAAAATTTGAATCCCTGACTGGCCGGCTACAATGACCTTGTCAACCATACCATTAAAAAGACCATGTTCGACGACACCAACTTGATGATCCAATTCATCAGCTAGCTTCTCAGGGTCAGGGATAGTACCTAAGTCTAAATCAATAATAAAATTTTGCATATCCGTCACAAAGCGCAGACCATCCTTTTCCCGAAAACTGGGTTTATAGCCCTTATCAGAGAAAAGTCTAAAAAGCCGTTCTGAGCCATACTGCACAACCTCGACTGGTAACTTAAAGGAACCTAGAGGGTCTACTAACTTAGACTCATCAACCACCCAAATATAATCTTTGGTCGCCATGCCGACGACTTTCTCCATCAAAAGAGCGCCGCCACCACCTTTAATACCATTAAAATTAGGGTCTACTTCATCGGCACCATCAACGGTCACGTCAACACCATCCACATCGTCAATGGACTTCAGCGGAATGCCCAATCCGAGAGCTTGTTTGGTGGTTTGACTGGAGGTCGTCACCCCAGTAATCGAGAGCCCCTCTTCCTTGATGCGGCGACCGATTTCTTCCACAAAGTAATAGGCTGTCGAACCTGTCCCAAGACCGACGATCATACCATCCTGAACAAACTCTGCCGCCTTAATCCCCGCCTGCTTTTTTAAAGCCTCCATTTACCTTCCTCACCTCTAATAAAGTCACCCTTATTATAGCATGAAATCGCATACTTGTTCAAAGAAATGTGTGTTCTTATCGGTAACTCGGATTCTTGCACCTTGGTCTTAATTGGGTTACAATAAAGCTATGACTATTACAAGCGACTTTGACACCATTGCAGCTATCGCTACTCCCATGGGAGAGGGAGCAATCGGTATTATCCGTATCTCCGGCTCAGACGCGCTAGCGATTATTCAAAAACTTTTTAAAGGCAAAAATCTGGAGCAGGCAGCTTCTCATACGATCAACTATGGCCATATTGTGGAAAATGGACAGGTTATCGATGAAGTCATGGTTTCTCTAATGCGAGCACCCAAGACCTTTACGCGAGAAGATGTGGTTGAGATTAACACACACGGCGGTCTTGCTGTAACCAATGAAATTCTGCAGCTGGTTATCCGTTCAGGGGCTCGAATGGCTGAACCAGGAGAATTTACCAAGCGTGCCTTTCTTAATGGACGGGTTGACCTTGCTCAGGCAGAGGCTGTCATGGATTTAATCCGTGCTAAAACCGACAAGGCCATGGCGCTTGCTGTCCAGCAGCTGGACGGCTCTCTCTCCAACCTCATTAATAAGACCCGACAGGAAATCCTCAATACATTGGCACAGGTTGAAGTCAATATCGACTACCCTGAGTATGACGATGTGGAAGAAATGACCACGGCTCTCCTGCGTGAAAAGACGAAGGAGTTTGAGGACTTGCTGACCAACCTGTTACGAACAGCCCGCCGAGGGAAGATTTTAAGAGAAGGCCTGTCAACAGCTATCATTGGACGGCCTAACGTCGGCAAATCAAGCCTGCTTAATAACTTGTTAAGGGAAGAGAAAGCCATTGTGACTGACATTGCAGGAACAACCCGTGATGTCATCGAAGAATACGTTAATATCAAGGGTGTCCCCCTTAAATTAGTGGACACCGCCGGTATTCGTGAAACAGATGATGTCGTTGAAAAAATCGGTATCGAGCGCTCTAAAAAAGCTTTGGAAGAAGCTGATTTGGTTCTCCTTGTCCTCAATGCGTCTGAAAAACTAACCAAGCAAGACAGAAGTCTGCTGGAGATTAGTCAAAATAGCAATCGCATTGTACTTCTGAACAAAACGGATCTTCCGGAGAAAATTGAAAGGGATCAGCTTCCGCAGGATGCTATCCCGATATCGGTCTTAAAGAATGAAAACATTGATCTCATTGAAGATCGTATTAACCAACTCTTCTTTGACAATGCCGGAATAATTGAACAAGATGCTACCTACCTCTCTAACACACGGCATATTTCTCTGATTGAGAAAGCTCTGGAAAGTCTTCAGGCGGTTAATCAAGGCTTAGAACTTGGGATGCCAGTAGACTTGCTGCAAGTAGATATGACCAGAACCTGGGAAATCCTTGGTGAAATCACCGGCGATGCGGCGCCAGATGAACTCATTACCCAACTTTTCAGCCAATTTTGTTTAGGTAAGTAAGATTATCAACCATTGTAAGGTTTCTTTTTCACCTCTATGCTATAATAAAGAAAACGTTTTCGAAAAATGACAAAAAACCAAGCTTTGCTTGGTTTTTTAGTTGTCTAAAATACGTTTCACTCGTTCTTGCAATTGGGGCACCACTTCCTCTAGAAACCAAGGGTTTTTGGCCTGCCATAGATTGTTTCTCGGGGAAGGGTGGACGAGGGGAAAGAAGTCTGGCAGAAAGTCTTGATAATGTCTGACTGTCTCTGTCAATGTGACCGATGCACTTTGCTTCAGGTAATACCGCTGAGCATAACTGCCAATAAGCAAAGTCAATTCAAGTTTCGGCAGTTTGCTGAGAATTAGCGGATGCCATTTTTCTGCAAATCCTTTACGTGGAGGTAAATCACCTGATCTGCCTGTACCAGGGTAGTAAAAATCCATAGGAATCACCGCAATTTTGTCAGACTGATAGAAGGTCTCTCTGTCAATACCCAACCATTTTCTCAAATTATCTCCTGAAGGGTCGTTCCAGTACAATCTTGTCTGCTCAGCCCGAATGCCCGGCGCCTGGCCTACGATATTGATTCGAGCAGCTGAAGGGGCAGCAAATAGAGGCTCTATGCCTTGATCAGTATAGCTTTTATTCTGCGGATCTGCCATGATCTGCTGTTTAATCTGGTCTAAATTAACCATAGCTCCTCCTTTTGAAAAATAGACTGTGCCTTAAGGGTAAGATCATAGTCTATTGTCTTTAACTCTCACAGACTCTATTTAATCAATTCATAGATAGCCTCAGCATAAATAGCTGCTGCCCTATAAAGATCCTCAACATCCGTATGCTCGTTTGCCTGATGCATGGTATTCTCATAGTCGGGGAACATGGCACCAAAAGCAACACCTCGCTTAAGAAGACGGCCGAAGGTTCCGCCTCCAATAACCTGCTCGTAGCCTTTTAGGCCAGTATGCTTCTCATAGACCGACAAAAGAGTTTCTACCAATGGGTCATCCATGGGAACATAGTGCGGTGTATGCCCATGCTCAGCCAGACTTACTCGAGTAACCCCAGCTAGTTTCTCCAAAACCTTTTGGATGGTTTCTGGATTTGTGCCTTGCGGGTAACGGAAATTAAGAGCTATTGTATTGTCCTCAGCTCCTTCTTTAAACTGAAAGACGCCGGCATTCATTGTTAGCTCTCCCATACGGTCATCGTGATAAGCCACGCCAAGTTTTTGACCTTGAAAATCGTCATGAAGGAGGTCAGCCGTTACCTCTAAGAAAGCTCTGGCATCTCCTTGAATATCAAAATCTATCAGAAACTTCGCTAGATAAGTAGCGCCGTTGATACCTTCTTGAGGTGTCGAACCATGGGCAGACTTACCAATGATTTCCACCCTGATTCCTTTTGTCTGAGCCTCAACAGAACCTGAAACTTGAGGATGAGCGTCTAAAAAGAGACTTAATGCATCCTCAAGTTCTTGTTGGTCAATGTTGCCAGCAAGGACTGCCGCTGCTGACTCCGGAACCATATTTTCCCGAAGTCCGCCTTCAAAACAGCGGAGCTGGACAGCACCCGCATTAGTGCCGGCAAAATGGAGATACTCTGTGATATTTCCTTTTTCACCATTGATAATCGGGAATTCAGCATCTGGTGAAAAGCCAAAGTCAGGTGCTTTGACCCCTGCATGTTGGAAATAATAGTCCATGTCAGCCCAACCAGATTCTTCGTCTGTCCCGACCACAAAACGCACCTTTTTAGAAACAGGCAGACCTAAGTCTTTGATGATTTTCAAGCCATAATAGCAGGCCATGGTCGGTCCTTTATCATCACTTGAACCACGCGCATACAGCTGACCGTCAATCACTTCAGGCTTGTAGGGATCCGTACGCCAACCGCTGCCAGCAGGCACCACATCCAAATGTGCAAAAATCCCCAGAACTTCATCTCCCTGACCATATTCAAAATGCCCTGCATAATTGTCAATATTTTCAGTTGTGTAACCATCTCGCTCTGCCATGGCTAAAAAATGCTCCAAAGCCTTTACTGGTCCCGGACCAAATGGATGCTGGGCATCGGCCTGACTATCATCACGTTCTGAATTGATTTCTAATAGACTGAAGAGGTCTTTCATCAACTCATCCCGTCGCTTATCGACTTCTGCTTTAAAATTAATCGTCATTTCCTATTTTCTCCTCTAAGTCACCATCAACGACGTTCGATAATTTCATCTACCGGCAGACGGTAAGACGGTTCCAATTTATCATCAGAATAACCGATGGTCACTAAGACTTCTGGTCGAAAGCGTGGGTCAATGCCAAGAACATCATTCGCCTTGGCTTTATCAAAGCCTAGAATGATGTTAGAGGCCAATCCTTGGTCTGTTAAAGCTAAAACCAGATTCATGGCTACAAGACCTGCATTTAAAGCCAAGTATTCACCTTTAGTTTTTTCATCAAAAGTCGCAAAACGAGCTGGCAAAGTTTCCATGAAATACCCAATCATATCATCAGGAAGATTCTTACTGCCAATGCGCGCAATTTTGCGAGCACGCTGAATCAAATCAGTATCGGTAAATAAAGCAATGACATACTGTGCACCTTCAACCTGAGCTTTGTTTAAAGCAGGCAAATCTTCAGCCAAGGCAGCCTTTTTATCTTTAACAATGACAAACTTCCAAGGCTGGATATTATGAGCGCTGGGAGCTAATTGGGCAATCTCAATCGCTGTTCTGATATCTTTAAAATCAACTGCCTTATCATTAAAGTGCTTCGTTGCATGGCGTTTTTTATTTAATTCTAAAAATTTCATATATGGACATTCCTTCTAATAGGGTAATAGTTACTTTTATATTTTACCACTTTTTGAAACGGTTTTCAGCTTTTTCAGTATCTTCTAAAAAATAAATAGGGAAACCTAGGGCAGTAAAAAAGCAGACTAGAAATCTGCTTTTTGATTTATAGCCAAGTGGCAGAGGCCGCAATAATGCCTTTGGCAATTTCATTGTTTCTCAATTCTGCTCTCTCTAAATCGTTAAGAGAGTCATAGAAAGCCTTAACAGGCAGCGATAATTTCTTCTTTTCCTGAAAATATCTCAACGACAAGCGCTGTAAATCCCGACAGAGACGGTAAGATTGTCTTGAAAAATCACGTCCAGCTTCCACTTTCTGTTTATATTCTAACAATAACTCACGTTCTTCTGAATAGATATCTGGATTAAGCAAAAGATTATAGCAATCTGTCATGATTTGATTTTGTTTGACTTTATCGTTTGTTTTCATCATTCAATTCCCTCCTGTACTGAGACATAATTGTAAAAACAGGTGTCCTTTAAAATCATATTTCCAAAAACTGCTCTTAAGTTTATCATAAAAACAGGAAAAAACATACTGAAAACTTTTCCAAAGTAAACCTCACACTTCTTCCTTAAATGGTTTGAAATTTCTTTTCTCTGATTTATCCCAGCAGTCAGTCTCAGAATTTGAGACCATACAAGATTAATAGTCTGTGTTCAAAGGGTGGATTTGATAGCCTTGATCATCAAAATTTGCCGGATCCAGCCAGTTGTCAAACTTAGCTTTCATGGCTTGGTATTCTTCTTCCAGCATGGAATACCAATTGGTATCGCGGCTGCGGTTTTTATAGACTGCTGCTCGCCGAAAGGTGCCTTCAAAAGTAAATCCCAGACGCTTAGCCGCCTGATTAGAAGGCGCATTAAGGCTGTCGCACTTCCATTCATAGCGGCGGTAATGCAGTTCGTCAAACACATAGCGCATGACCAAGTACTGGGCCTCAGTTGCCACTCGTGAGTGTTTTAGTTCCGGACCGTAAAGAACCCAGCCCATTTCCACTACACGGTTTTTGGGATCTATTCGCATGAGAGAAAATGTTCCTATTACCTTGTGACTCTCCTTATCCAAGATGGCCAAGTAGTAAGGATCCTTGGAATCAGCCATTCCTTCAAAATAGGTCCTAAAATCTTCTTTATTTTCAAAACGGTCAATCGACAGATAAGTCCATTGTTCTTTGGGACTGTCAGGACCATAAAAAGTATAAGCATCCTCAAAATGTCTGTCCACATTCAGAGGTTCAACAATGGTATAAATTCCTACGAGCTGTTCAATGTCTGGCAACTGACCGGGCACAAAATCAAGCACTGGTTCTCCAATTGGCTGATCAAAGATATTTGTTAGCATAACTGTCTCCTTATTGGCCCTCAAGAGCTTTGCTTTTTCTCTTCTACAGCGACAAACTTCCAAGGCTGCATATTGTGGGCACTCGGAGCTAGCTGAGCAATTTCGATAGCCGTCCTAACATCCTGATAATCAACCTTTTTAGCGTTGAATTGTTTTGTGGCATGGCGTTTTTTATTGAGTTCTAGGAATTTCATAGGATTCCCTTTCTAAAAAGTTTTTTCCCTATTATTTTACCATAAATTCAGTCTACTTACTGGGATTTGCTGAGAAGTAATAGCACTTTCTTGAACACACAAGCAAAAAGATGGCCGCTAACGAGGTATCGGTCATCTTTTCTTTAATGCTTCTTCATAAGCCTTATAAAAAACAGGTGCTGCTACTTGATCGGCCTTTCCATAATCATAAAAACTGTTACAAACAAAGAACAAGTCATTTAGATTACTGTGTAAAGTCATAATTTGACGTGTCAGACGGTTTTTAGCAAACAGTCGCTTCATAAGAGGTACTGAAATAAAGGTTGGCAGTTGATAGGCAAAAAACTCACTGCGATAATCACCTAAACGGACACCACGAGCTGCCGTTATTTTGGTGGTCTCACGAATGGTTTGAACAGCTTCTTTCAAATATTGACTAGAGGTCATCAGCCGCTCTGCTGACACAGCCGTGGTGTCACCACTCTCCCTATGTCTCCCTATCACAGAGATAACCCCTGCATTAATTCCCATATGCAGCCATATCCATTCCAGCATATCATAAGGCTGCTCCAGACGAATCTGACAATCCGTAAATAACTGAACCAACTCCTGATAGTTAGGAATAGCTGTATTTACCTCTTTTTCCAGCATAAAATGATCAAAAACACAGCAATTTAGCCGATGATCAAGCATATTGCCACCAGCAACAGGATAAGCCAAAATATAATCCCGCCCCTGCAACAATCTATCAAGATAAGAGCGATCTTCCCAAATACCGCAAGCTAGGACAAGTGTTCCAAATATCCCTTCTTCATCAAGTGTCTCAATAACCTGTTCAATTTCACCAGAAGGCACACTGATAAAAATAAAGTCATACCTTGTTGCTGATTGCTTTTTAACCTTATAAATATCATGACTTTCTTCACCCTGTTTGTTTTTTCTGCCGTCCAGAAGGCTGACTTGAACCTCTTTGATAGACGATTTTGGGCTATCTTTTCTGATATAATGCTCCACCTCATATCCAGACTTCTTAAATAAGTAAGCATAAGTTGTTCCAATAGTTCCTAGACCAATAATCAAAATAGTCATCTGAATTCCTCCTCTTTTTAATATCCGGAGATAGCTGATAAAGACCGGTTAATCCCTATGTTCTCTGCTTAGCGGTGGCGTCTTCGAATCAGGAGATTTATCTCATGTGCTTCCTGATTGAGGTAAAAAAGATCCAAAAGACAAGATATAAGATACACCATCAAGCCAATCAACAGCAAGACCCAATTCCCTACATTCCAAGAAAAGACGGCGCTTAATAAAAAAACAATCCCATTAATAATCACTATATCAGTCACTGCTGCTAAAAAAACAGACTGCAGCTCCCACTTTTGCCTGATGAAAAGACTTAGGTGAATTAAAACATTCGCCAACAATACCTGAAAAAGGGTTATCAGAAGAAGCCACTGCACCCCGAAAAAAACTGCAATAACGGCCAGCAAAATCAGAGAAAAGCCTGTCGTCGCAAAAATATTTGTCAAGATTTTTTTCATTTTTCCTCACCTCTTAAAGCAGATTTAACAGCATCTAAATAACGGCGATTAACAATGACTTTTTCACCGTTCAATAAGGTCGCTTCCATACGACTGTTAAAAAGCGGTCGGATTTTCTCCAAACTACCAATATTGAGCAAGCAAGCCTTGCTAACTTGGACAAAACCATTGCTCTGTAAGTCAGCCAACAACTGATAAAGTCGCCAGTCAGTCTGATAAACAGCATCCGCTAAATAAACAAAGGTCTTCTTGTCAATACTTTCAATATAGTAAATATCTGAGATATTGACTTTAATCTGCTCTTTCCGGTCATCAAAACAGTCTATCTGCTTATCTGCACTTTCTAAAAATGTCACAATCCTCTGAACAAGGTCATCTTTTTTAGCATATTTTAAAATAACCTCAGTCTCCTCATAAGTACTATCTTTTATCATCTTTAATTTCATAACGTCTTGATTATAACACACCTCTAACAGCTTGAAAGTGGTTTATAACCAAGTTACAGTGACTGCCGCCCCAACTGCACTAAACTTAGCATGCTTCTATCAAAAAAAGGAAACCTGCTCATCGGTTTCCTTTAGTCAGTTCAAGATTCAGACCGTGTTTCAGTCTCTGAAGTCAAATACCTCTGAACATTCTCTGCCACTTTTTGGGGCAGACCGGCTGCAAGGAGGTCTTCAAGACTTGCTGACTGAATTTTGGTCAGGCTCTTGAAGTGTCGCATCAGTTTTTGCTTGCGCTTAGGACCCAGTCCTTCGATACCATCCAGTTTAGAGGAGAAGGAATTTTTAGAACGCAACTGTCTATGAAAGGTAATGGCAAATCGGTGCACCTCATCTTGGATACGGTGCAGGAGGAAAAATTCTTGAGAATTTCTCGGAAGATCGACCACCTGCAAGGGATCTCCAAAAAGGAGCTCCTGAGTCTGGTGTCGATCATTTTTCTGAAGCCCCGCCACAGGAATGCTCAGCCCCAATTCTTTTTCAATAACGTCTTTAGCAACATTCACCTGACCCTGACCGCCATCAATGATAATCAAATCTGGCGGTGTGAGTTCCTCACGCTTGACACGTGAATAGCGCCTACGAATGACCTCTCGCATTGAAGCGTAGTCATCCGGACCTGTTACAGTCTTTATCTTATACTTGCGGTATTCTTTTTTATTGGGCTTGCCATTTTCAAAGACGACCATGGCCGATACAGGGCTAGTTCCCATGATGTTGGAATTGTCAAATGCCTCAATCCGAACCGGAGTAGCAATCCCCATGAGTTCTCCTAGGTTTTCAACAGCTCCTTGCGTTTTTTGGATATCTTTCTCCAATAAATCAAACTTTTGCTGGAGACTGACTCGGGCATTCTTTGTCGCAAGATTGACCAGCTGCTTCTTCTCACCCTTCTTAGGCTTGATAACCTTACTGTTTACCAAGGCTTTTACTAGTTCCTCATCAATGGTTTCTGGAATAAAAATTTCCTTGGGAATCAAGTTTTTACTGTCATGGTAAAACTGTCCCAGATAAGTCAAAAAATCCTCTTCTGGCTCATTATAATAAGGAAAAAGATTGACCGCCCGCTGGATGAGTTTGCCCTGCCGCACAAAGAAAACCTGGACACACATCCAGCCCTTGTCCACATAATAGCCAAAAATATCCCGATCCATCATATCTTGGGCCATGACCCGCTGTTTTGTCCGCAAGAGACCGATAGCACTGATTAGATCACGATATTCTGCCGCTCTTTCATACTCCATCTCTTCTGCCATAGCCTGCATTTTTTCTTTTAGCTGATTGACAATTTTATCATCGTGGCCATTGAGAAAATTTTTCACATCCTCAATCATCTGATCATAGTAGGCCTTGTCTGTATGGCAGACGGTATGGGCTGAACATTGTCCCAAGTGGTAGTAAAAACAAACTTTTTCAGGCGGATTGGTGCATTTTTTAAAAGGAAAAATACGGTCTAACAGTTTTTTAATCTCATTGGCAGCACCGGCATTGGGATAGGGACCAAAATAATGTCCCTTGTCTTTTTTCACCTGGCGCGTAATCAATAGACGCGGGTATCTTTCATGTGTAATCTTGATGAAGGGGTAAGAAGAATCATCTTTGAGCCGGATATTATACTTGGGCTTATTTTCCTGAATAAGGTTAATTTCCAGCAACAGTGCCTCAATATTGGATTCGGTCACAATGAACTCAAAATCCACAATTTCGGAAACCAGCATTTCCGTTTTCGTATCGTGACTGCCTCGAAAATAAGAGCGGACACGGTTTTTTAAGTTTTTGGCCTTACCGACATAAATAATCGTTCCATGTTTATCTTTATGAAGGTAGCAGCCCGGACTATTGGGCAGCAAGGCTAATTTATGTTCAATCAGTTGGTTCATAATGTTATTTTACCAAAAAAAGCAAGCCTTAGCTTACTTTGACACCTGCAGTAAGGTGCGGATTTCCTGATAAGAAGCCGCTTCATAAAGCGGTCTGACAGAGCTGTCATTGGACAGCCTTTGAGGATTATACCAGAGGGTATCAAGACCCGCCCTGTTACCACCGGCAATATCGGCACTAAGACTGTCGCCTATCATCAAACTGCTATTTTTTTGAAAATAAGCAATTTGACCGGCCACATAGTCAAAAAAGGCTGGGTCTGGTTTTTGGGTTCCTGCCAGCTCCGAAATAAAAACCTTGGTAAAATAAGCTTCTATATCTGAATGCGCCAAACGCCCCTGTTGAATTTTGGCAATCCCATTTGTCGCCGCATAAATCTGATAACCTGACTGCCTCAAATCATCGAGCAGCTGGGCCGCCCCCTTATAGGTCTGGCCTTGCTGACTGAGGAAATACTGATATCTTGAGGCAAAATACTTGCCATCCACCTCATGTCCAAAATGAGCAAAAAGCCGCTGAAAGCGGGTGTCCACCAGCTCCTGCTTAGTCAGCTTTTTAGCTTCCAAATCACGCCATAGCTGCTTGTTCATGGGGATGTAGTAGTTTTTATAGGCCGAAATCTCCTTAACTCCCTCATCTGCCAGCAGCATATCAAGCGCAATATCCTCTGCGGCATCAAAATCAAGCAGGGTATGGTC
The DNA here is from genome assembly GCF_000372425.1 of Streptococcus ferus DSM 20646. Classification (GTDB taxonomy): domain Bacteria; phylum Bacillota; class Bacilli; order Lactobacillales; family Streptococcaceae; genus Streptococcus; species Streptococcus ferus. Next base: position 321,761 of record NZ_AQVD01000001.1, on the reverse strand, counting down.
AAGGTCGAAAAGTAAGAATTTGTAAGACAATGTGGGGGTTCCTTTCAAGCTCAATAATCTATACAGCCAGTATACCATAACAACAAAGAACCAGCATCACTAGCTGGTTCTTCTTCTGGAGCTACTCCGTCTTGAAGGTCACTTCCATCCCTTGGTAGGAAATGCGGCCAGACTCCTTTTCCTCGTCGGTCAAGTCGCCGTCGATGATTTTGTTGACGATGGTCAGGCCTTTTTCCACGTCTTCCAGGGTCATAGCAGTATTGACATGGCCGCCGTAGGCTGCAGTGACCCGTCCGCTCTCAAAGAGTTCTTTGAGTTTGAGGAGGGTTTCTTTCTGGGTTTCAGGGGAGAGGCTTTCCTCGAGGCCTAGGAGAAAGCCACCCTTTGTCAGCGCATCGCCGACAAAGACTGACTTGGTCGCATCGTCAATCAAGCCGATAGAGCCTGGCGTGTGGCCTGGTAGCTCAATGATTTCAAGGTTGCGTCCGGCAAAGTCGAAGCTGCCACTTTCAGGCAAAGCCAGGACATCTTCCTTGATGGGAGTATTGTAGATGGTTTCATTTTCAGCTGACAGTAGGAGTTGGATCAGGGGCGAGATCTCATCCATCTTCTCTTTTACTTTTTCAACCGTGTTATACTCCGCATAGACCTGGGCGTCTTTTTCAGACTGATAGACCGTCTCAAAGTAATGGTTGCCACGGGTATGGTCGTAATGCCCATGGGTGTTGATGACGGTGACAGGTAGGTCAGTGATTTCCTTGATACCTGCTGGTAAGTCAGATAGACCGTTACCCGTATCAATCAAAATCGCGTCTTCTTCTCCGACCAGGAGATAAATACCAGATTGATTCATGCCTTCAGCGATGGCGTAGGTATTGTCTGCGATTTCTACAAATTCGGGCACAGTGACTTGCCCCATGCGGCGGATTTGCCAGTAGCCAAGCCCTGCAACAATGATAAGCAGACTTGACAGACCAAGCAAGATTTTCTTCCAGTGTTTTTTGAGTTTTTTCATGTATTTTCCTTATTTTTCCATCTCTGCAAAGAGGTCAGTAAAACCTTCAACAAGCGCTTTTTGACCCGCACCTTTTTTGGTCTTGGCGTTACCAGCTTCAAAGGCATTATGGTCATACCCCCAGTCATCAGCGATGTAGCCTTGATAACCGTTGGTAATCATGACTAACATGGTGTTTTCGACAGGCGAGGTCGCAGTCACAGCTTGACCGATTGAGCTGACAATCTCGGCATCAACACCTTGGAACATGACATCGCCGATTTGGAAAATGCGGAGCCTGTAATCAATCGTTTCGCCTTCTTCTGCTGCTTCTGCTTGGACAACCTTTTCAGCACTGTAAATGGTGCCATCTGTTTTATCTGCCACTAGATTTTCATTTGCAGCTAAAATATCGCGGGCATGGATTTCAGAAAGATAGTCAAGGACATTATAACTGGCAGCACCAAGATTACTTACGGCAGGGTTGCTACCGCCTGTTGGACCGCCGTATTGGGCACGGAGGCCAGGATTTTGGTCACCCGCAGCCCCGACACTATAAAGCACAGCACCGCTATCCAGCATATTTTCTAATTTACGACTGGTATAACCAGCTAAATCACTAGTCCAGTGGGTACGAAGGCCACCAACCAGAGCCCCATTTGCAACCACAGAATGCACAGCATAATTGACAACAAGACCAATATTGTCGCCGTCCAAACTTTCAAATCGCATCACGCGGACCGTTTTATCACTGTAACGGTCAAAATTACTGCCAAGGACAGATTTTTCCCCGTCCATATCACGGTTAACATTGACATTTGAGGTGCCAGTGCCATAACCATAGCGAGCAGGCACCATATTTTGGCGGGCTTCATCGACGGTTTTTAGCAAGGTTTCCTTGACTTGACCGTACCACTCAGTGATTTTGGCTGCGTCTGTTCCATGGAAGTCCATGAGGGAAACTGGCGTCGCCCCATGCGTATGGGTCGCACTGATAAAAATATTCTCAACAGGAATGCCCGTGTGCTCACTGAGCGTTTTCAGGGTCTCATCGGCTTCTGGCACAAAAGTCATGTCCAGCGTGATGTAGAGAGCTTCTTGCTTGCCATCTGAAATAGCTAGTACTCTGGCATAGACAGGGTCCACCACTCGGTCAAACTTCAAGACCGACAGAAGGGGCATAGGAAACATGTAATCCAAGGGGGTGATGTCTCCTTTGGCAGAACCAGCCATGAAGCTACTGCCGTCCATTTTAGCTGCTGTTCCTGTAAAGCTTGTTTCAATCTTGGGTTCATAACTCGCTATTTCTTGCTTGAAGATGATAGTATTGATAACAAGACTAAGTAGCGAGAGCACAGACAAGGTAACCAAAGCAATTCTTTTTTTAGTTGTTTTCTTGACCAATAACCAAGCGTGTAAGCCAATGAGAGCTAAGGCAGTGAGAATGAAAATAGCAGGTTGCTTAGCAATCCAAAAGGTAGCATCCGATAAATAAATAATACCACGGAAAGCAGCTAGGCTAGCGACAGCAAAACCGATTGTCAGCAGACTCAAAAGTATCATGAGTTTTTCTTTAGTGCTGCGTTTTTTCTTTCGAGTATTCTTTTTGAATAATTTGAACATGATTTTTTTCCTTCAAATACTTAGTGGGCATCATAATGCACTTGTCGTATTATTTCTAAACGAATTCCTATTTTTTGACCGATAATCCATCAATAGATTCTGCAAAGTTAGTGATAAGACTAACGTTTGCTTGGAGATTAACACCGTGGTTTGAGTAAGGTAGACTCACAAGCTCTGCTTGTCCACCTGCTGCTTTTACTTTTGCGACATAATCTTCTGAACCCGTCACAGTGACCAAAGTATCTTTTTCCCCATGAATGATGTAGATAGGTGGAAGCTCCTTGCTAATATAGTTGCGAGTTTCAACCGTAGCAAGTCTGTCTTGATATTCTGTGAGGTCCCCACCGATATATTTTTCGACAATATTTGGAATTGGATCGGTTGATAAATAACGACCATTTTTTGATGTCCATTTCAAATCAATAGCAGGATACATGACCCCAACCGCATTTGGTTTGGGTGCATTTAATTGACCATTAGTAACTAATCCAGTGTAGAGAAGAGCTAAGTGTCCACCAGCAGATTCACCTGAAAGAATCAAGCGACTGCTGTCCCCACCATAATTGCTAGCATTAGCCTTAATCCAATTCATCGCATCCGCAATATCTTCTGTCGCTTTTTCCCAAGTAGGATCCTCATCAGTCGCGAGTCGATAGTTAATACTGAAAACCACATAGCCACGATTAGCCATCCCTCTTAAAAAACCAGACTGAGACTCTGAATCCCCAGAAGCCCATCCGCCCCCATGTATATAGACTAAAATAGGTTGTGAATTATCACCATAGGATTCCCCATTTTCATAAATGGATACCGTTAAATCTTTGTTTTCTTTATTTGCATAAGTTTTGTAACCATCAGGCTTTGCTGTTAGGGGTATGCTAGTTTCACCGAGTAAGGTCAGTTCACCTCCATTATCCTCAACGATTTTTTTAGATTGTTGCCATTCAACTGTTCCAAAAAGCAGTGCAAAAGAACTCATTAAAGCAAGAATAACCAAGCCTTTGTTCTGTTTATTTTTTTGGCGGTAATTTTTCCAAAGGGCAAGCATAGCCAGGAAAAATATAATCACAACTGCAATTAACACTGGGCCAGCTACTAATGGAAATAATATAGTAGCAATTTGTGTCATGATGTTTTGATAGTTGCCTAAAACACCAAGAAAAATGAATAGAGACAAGAGTGTCACAAAAATCCCTAAAGCAATAAGTGTGTTATAAATAAATTTTTTCATGATTTTCTCCTTTTCGACTTTACAAGTGTAACATTTCTTTGTTATAATCGCAACGATAACTAGTGCAATCATGAAAAATGAAACAAAAAGAAGGGAACTGTAACATCATGAACAACCAAGAAAAGCAAACGTTTGCCAAAAAGTCTCTGACTCAAGCGCTCTTAAAACTCTTAAAAGAAAAGTCGCTTCAAGACATCACAATCAGTGAGCTCGCTAGAGAATCGCAAATTAGCCGGGTATCATTCTACCGCAATTATCCAACTATGGAAGCCATTTTGGAAGAACGCATTCATCAACTCCTCCACGAGTGGAACCAAGAAAATCAAGCAGCCTTCGAAACCGATTTGAGGGAAAACGGTCGAAACGACCTGCAATTAGCCAGTTTATTTGGACATATCAAAGAGCAGGAGGATTTTTACACGTTACTATTTGAGAGAGATTTATTACAATTGATGATTCCCCAACTCAAAATAGTCCTGATACCTTCAGAAACATCTGATCACTTTGCCGCCTATCTAGAAGCCTTCTCCCTTTATGGCATCTATGGCTGGATCCAAGAGTGGATCAAAAGAGGAATGACCGAATCCGCAGACGAACTCGAACAATGGCTCAGAATGCGCGAGATTTGATGCGAATGTTTACCACTATTCAACGATTTTCAACAATCTAAACGATTACTTTGTTCTGTGCAATATTCGCATCTACCTTTATAGGAGATGCAATCTAATGTTCAACTCAAAATGTCACTACAACAGAAAATCCCTTGAAACCAAACGATTTCAAGGGATTTTCGTATATTTGCATCACTTGCCTTCTTCTCAGTTCGAAAAGTAGAAATTTGTAACCCAAGAGAGAAGCCTTTCATACAGGAATGAGCCCTATTGTAGCATAAGCCTAAAGACAGGGCTGCTCTGTCCTAAAATAATCGTCTTATCAGCACAGTAGGTCGTCCAATCATAGACTACCAGTATTGCTCTTAAATTTAGACACAAAATATCCCTGATATATTTCAACCGTAAAACCTCCTACTTATTCATTCGAAAAAGGCTCCCGAAAAGGAGCCTCTTTGTTACTTATCTTTCCTTCATCTGGCGGATGCCTTCTTCCAGGATTTCCATTTGGAGGATGGTTTCTTCATCCTTGATGAGTTTGTCAGCCCCGTGGACAATGCTGTCGTGAAGGGCTTGATAGACCCGGCTATAATCCCCTACTTCTGACACCACTTTTTCTTCGTGGTAGATGCCCTTGTCATCCATATAGGTCAGGACGCCGTAGTGTTCTGGCAGATCCAGGCCAAAATCTGGATTGGTGGGCAGGTAGAATTTCTTCAAATCCTCTTCCTGCCGGTCCTTGGTGGCCTTGACAAACATGCCCTTCTTGCCATAAACCACAAAACTTGGTCGTTCTTTAATGCGGAAATAGCTGGACTTGATGGAAATTTTTGTGATTCCGTAATAGAAATCCAAATCAAAATAATCATTCATTCGATCTGGGCCCAAAAGCTGCCGGACATCGTAGTGAATCCGGTCTGGTTTGCCGAAATAGGAGAGGACCTGGTCGACCGTATGGCAGGCGTGACCATAGAGATAGCTGGTATCCAGAGAAAATTCTGTCATCCTCTCTGGCACTTCTGACCTGAAATAATCATAGTGCATCTCCACTTCCAAGAGCTCTCCCAAAAGACCCGTCTCAATCACTTTTTGCACCGTCAAGAAATCCGAATCAAAGCGTCGATTTTGATAAGCCTGGATAAAGAGCCCCTTTTCCTTGGCCAAGGCAAACAATTCACGCGCCTCTTCAGCTGTTTCCGTAAAGGGTTTCTCTACTAGGACATGTTTACCAGCTACAAGACACTCCTTGGCCAACTCATAATGGGCCTTGGCTGGAACAGACAGGACAACTAAGTCAATATCTGGGTCCGTCAAGAGCTCTTCTAATCTGTCGGTATAGCGGATGCCCTCCACGGGTTGCCAAGGACTGGCAGAACGAGAATAGATAGTTTTGATTCGAATATCCTTAACCTTTTGTGCAAAGGGCAGGTGGTAGCGATTGGTACTCTTCCCATTTCCAATGTATCCGATGGTCAGCATGGTATTCCCTCCTCTTCTTTCAATGGCAAAGAAAGCCAACAGCGGAACTGTCAGACTTTCTTGTGCCTTTGATTCATTATAGAATTTCGCCATTTGAGGCTGTTACTTGCTTGTACCAGTCGTAAGAATCTTTCTTGGACCGTTCCAAGGTACCGGAGCCATCATTGTTGCGGTCCACATAGATGAAGCCATAGCGTTTCTTCATTTCTCCTGTGGTAAAGGAGACACAGTCAATACAGCCCCAAGGCGTGTAGCCCATCAGCTCAACGCCGTCTTCATTGATGGCTTTTTCCATTTCTTGGATATGGCTACGCAGGTAGTCAATGCGGTAAGGGTCATGGACAGAGCCATCTTCTTCCTTGACATCAATAGCCCCGAAACCATTTTCTACGATAAAGAGTGGTTTTTCATAGCGTTCGTAGAAGGCATTGAGGGCATAGCGAAGACCAACAGGGTCGATGGCCCATCCCCAGTCCGATTCCTTGATATAAGGATTTTTTACAGAATAAGGGCTGGAAGCTTCGATGACTTCAGACACATCGCGGAAGGCTTGGGAATCTACCACATTGGACATGTAATAAGAGAAGCCGATGTAGTCCACTGTTCCCTCCGCTAAGATGGCCTTGTCTTCCTCCGTAATTGGAATCTTAAAGCCTTTGCGCTCAAACATCTTGAGGGCGTAGGCTGGATAGTGCCCTCTCACTTGCACATCACAGAAGAACCAGCGATCGTGCATGGCTTGATTGGCCAAAAGAACATCTTCTGGACGGCAAGAGTAAGGATAGATGGGCACCATGGCAATCATGTTTCCAATCAGGAAGTCTGGATTGATTTCCTTGCCGATTTTGACCGCCAGAGCTGAAGCCACCAAGGTATGATGTCCGCAGATATACATGGCTTCTTCAGGATTGTCATAGTCGCCAAAATGGGTACCAGAGTTGGTCCAGCCAAAGATGTCATTGTGGTAGTTCATCTGGTTGTTGATTTCATTGAAGGTCATCCAGTACTTGACCTTGTCCTTGTAGCGTTTAAAGACAACTTCCGCAAACTTGACAAAGGCATCCACGGTGTCCCGACCCATAAAGCCGCCATTTTTCTTGGCCAATTCAAAAGGCATTTCAAAGTGGGACAGGGTGATGACGGGTTCGATACCGTATTTGAGGAGCTCATCAAAGACATCATCGTAAAATTGCAGGCCTTCTTCATTTGGTTCTGCTTCGTCGCCCTTTGGAAAAATCCGTGACCAGGCGATGGAGGTCCGGAAACACTTGAAGCCCAGGTCTGCGAACATGGCAATGTCTTCCTTGTAGCGATGGTAAAAATCAATCCCTACATGGTTGGGGTAATAATTTCCTTCGACCACTCCATCTGTGATGACCCGAGGAACACCGTGTGCGCCAGCTGTCATCACATCAGCTACGGACAAGCCCTTAGAAGTTTCTAGGACCCCACCCTCAAATTGGTGGGCTGCCAGGGCACCACCCCACAAAAAGTTCTTTGGAAATGACATATGCTTTCTCCTTTATGTTTTTATTTTTTTACAAGAATGAAAGAATCAGGCCGGCCAGACTTCCTCCAAGAAGGGCAGCCAGCAAGTTGCGGCGATGGGATGGAAAATCAATGCCTCTGGTCAATCCATAGACAAAGACTCCGATGGCGGTAGCAAATCCCATATCGATGAAAACAGGGCCCTGTTGGACAACTAGGGGCTCCAGCAGGCCATGATTGAAATACCAAATGGGGCCAATGATGATAGCAGCTGCCAGCCAACCACCAAGAGGGCCTAGACTTTCCACCAGTCTGCCCCAAAGGACAAGGATGGCAAAGGGGAGAAGAAAGCCGCCTAGAATGGTGGTGAAACCTTGAGAAAGGGTCATTTTCTCCCTCCTCTCTCTATTGTAGCATAGAGCCAGCCCGCAAGGCTTGCACCAAATGCAAGACAGAGAAAGGTTGGCAGGGCCATCAAGGTCTGGGACAAACCATGTTCCAGAAAGCCTCTGACCAAGACGCTCATCCCGATTGCGGCCCCCATATCAATGGCTACCTGATCTTTACTCTGTGGAATCCATCCCCGATAATGGCATAGGTACCAGACTGGTGCAATGATGAAGAGACCAGCCACCAGGCCTGCAAAAGATCCGAAGGGTGCTGCCACAAGGGGCCACAAAAGCCCCACCATGAGCCCAGCAAAGGCATAGGCTAAGATTCCTCTCAATTGAGTCATTGTGCCCCTTTCTATTTTTAGATTTGACAATCATCTTCTCCTGATTGATTCTATTCTAGCATTTGCTATAATGACATTAAAGAGATTTTGCTAAATTGGTCTGGCATTTTACAATTTCAAGCCCAATCGGATGAAATATTAAAACACCGTTTCAGAAAGGATTGCCATGTTTTTAATTGAAAAAATGGAGCTATACCCCTTCTCGCCCAATGAGAGGGTCATTGCTGATTACATCTTGAAAGAAAAATACGCCATCCGAAGGAAATCCACAGCTGAGATTGCGGAGGCCGCTTACGCCTCCAAGTCAGCCCTGGTTCGTTTTGCCAAAAAGCTGGATTTTCAAGGCTGGGTGGATTTCAAGGAGGCTTTCTTAGACGAATTGACCTACCTGGATTCCCAAAAGACCGGTATCGATGCCAATCTTCCCTTTCAAGCAGAAGATGATATGGCTACCATCGCCGCCAACCTATCTTCCCTGAAAAAAGAAGCCATTGATGACACCCTTTCCCTCAATAAAGGGGAAGCCTTGGAGGTTGCTGTCAACCTGCTTGTTCAGTCCGAAACCATCCATATCTTCGCCGCCAGCAACAATCTCCTCAATGCCCAAGAATTTGCCCTGCAAATGTCCCGGATTCAAAAGGATGTGCGGATTCATCAACTCCAAGGCGAGGTCATGTTCAATGCCTATTTGGCCAAGAAAAAAAGCTGCGCCATTATTATTTCCTATTCTGGAGAGACCCTTCAACTCCTCAGAATCATGAGACTCTTGAAACGACAAGGCGTTCCCAGCATCCTCTTGACCAGCATTGGAGACAATAGTTCTACACCTCTGGCCACTCATGTCTTACGGTTAGCGACCCGCGAAAAACTCTATTCCAAGATTGGTACCTTCTCAACCGACACCTCCATCACCTTCCTGCTGGAGTGCCTCTATGCTGGCGTCTTTGCCAAGAACTACGATGCAAACCTAAGCCTCCGCAAAAATGCCTCCAGATTTATCGAGTTTGAACGAACCTCCAGCTCTGAAATCTTAAAAGAAGAATGAAAAATGACTTCCTTTCGGAAATCATTTTCTTTTTTTATTCACTAATATCTGTCTTCGGCTGCCAAACAAAGCTGGCCAAAAAGCTAAAGAGATAGGTCAAACCAAGTACCAGACCGACTACCAGAAGAATGGGTACTCGATAGACCTATAATAGATTTAGCAAAATCTGTTCACCTTATTAACACAAAAAACTCCCTGAGAAATAGGGAGTTTGAGGGGATATCTTAGTTGCCAAAGACTTTGACACGGTCACTGTCTGCCATGTAGTCTTTTTCAGCGGCTGATGCAGCAATGCTGCCGAATGGTGCTTGAGCACGGAGTTTCCAGTTTGCAGGGACACCATATTTTTCAGCTACTTTGGCATCTACAAGCGGGTTATAGTGCTGAACATTCATACCGATATTGCTTTCAGCAAAGGCCAACCATACCGCATAGAGGTTAATGCCATGAGCTTGTTCAGACCAGATTAGGAAGTTGTCTGCATAGAGCGGGAAGTTTTCTTGCAACCCTTCAACTACTGCTTGATCTTCAAAGAAAAGAATGGTACCAGCACCTGCGGCAAAGCCTGCCAGACGGCCCTTAGTCGCTTCAAAAGCTTCCGCTGGCGTGACTTTCTCCAATTCGCTGTAAGCAATCTCATTCCAGAACGCTTCTGATTCTGCTCCGAAAAGGACGATAGCTCGGCTAGACTGTGAATTAAAAGCTGATGGTGATTCTTTCATCGCTTTTTCAACAAGTGCAACCACCTCTTCATTTGACACCGGTAAGTCTTTACCTAAAGCATAAATACTACGGCGTTTTTCTTGTAAATCTGTAAAGTTTGACATCATTCAATCCTCAATTCTTCATTTTATTACTATGTAGTAATTATAGACCTCCTGGTTTAAAGTGTCAATCATTTAGACTTGCATTTTTATCTTTTTCAATTTTTGACAGAAATGGTCTCTGCAAAAAACCGAATTCCAAAACGCTGGAAGATCACAAGGCAAGTGCTCCTCTTCAATCATTACAGATTGATTTATGGTATCTGCTTGATGACCTTAGCTGGAAGACCTGCTACCAGAGTATTGGCAGGTACATCTTTGCTGACTAAAGCTCCTGCTGCTACCACAGCATTGTCACCGACGGTAACGCCAGGTAAAATAGTTGCATCGGCACCTATCCAGACATTCCTTCCTATAATCACAGACTTGAGTTCCAGTTTATGGCGATCCTGGGGATTTAAGGGGTGATTCACTGAAATCAGCTTCGCACGAGGACCAATGAGGATACGATCTCCAATCTCAATGCCTCCTACAATCAAGGAGACTTGGAGGAAGCACGTTTCGATGAAATAATGGACTTTTTGACCGGAGATTTTCACCCAGCTTTCTGGCCTGTTTTTTCACCGCACCGCTACACTATCTCTAAAAAATCAGAAGAGCTAAAGGCGGTCATGGAGGCTGCTTATGGACGGATTGACATTGCCATGACTCATTTAGACCGTCTTATCGGTGACAGCAATCACGTCTACCACGAGAAACGAACCATTGCAGACGCTTATGCCTATGTCATGAGTTTATAGTCTCTAAAAACACCCAAACCTTATGACCAATACCCCAATGTCGCCCGCTTTATGAAAAGTATGTCCGAGGATTCTGTGGTTCGAGCAGTCATCCAAAAATCAAGATAAGCACAAAACACTTCCTAAGACTGACCGCCCTAGGAAGTGTTTTTGTCTATATCAATACTTTCTGCTTGGATTATCACAGTGACTGAGATAGTTCTCTCTTTAATTTTTCCACAAAAAGATAGGCTGCCGGGCAGGTCGGTGTATTCTTTAAGGTCAGGTGATTGATCTGGTAGATTTTCTTGCGATCTGTATGAGGAAATTCCCGACAGGCTTTTGGGCGAACGTCATAGATGGAACAAAGGTTGTCCTCTCCTAAAAAGGGGCAGGGCATTGACCGAAACACCTTATCCTTGTCCTCATCAACTCGCAAATAAAGCTCTTCAAAGACTGAGAGCTTCATCCGAAAATGCTTTGCAATACGGCTAATATCAGCCTCTGTAAAAAGAGGCCCTAGCCTTTGACAGCAGTTGGCACATTCTGTACAGTCAATCTCTTCAAATACCTCTTGATGGATTTTTTGGACAAGCTTATCCAGATGCTTAGGTGCTTTTTTCTTCAGGCTGGCCAGAAATTTACGGTGTTCAGCCTGCTTCTGCAGGGCTAGCTGGCGATACTTTTCAAGGTCAATAGTCTTATGCGTCATATCAGTACTTTCTTAAAACGGACAAGCCGATTCCTCATTTGTTTTCTCATACCATTATACCATCTAACCAAAAAGCTGACATGAAATCTCTCATGTCAGCTTTGATCTTAAGCAGTACTATTTCTTAGATTTAGCATTGCTTTTCGTTTTACGATTAGAGGTGCTTTTCGCTTTTGACTTACTCTTAGACTTAGATTTAGACTTAGACTTATTGTTCTTTGACTTCGTTTTTGCATCATCTTTTTCTTTTGAACTATCTTTCTTATCCTTGTCCGATTTGATGGTATTCTTGAGTTTGTCATTAACTTTAGTTACTTTCCCAGCAGCACCTTTTACCGTATCAACACTTCCTTTAACTGCTTTTCCTGCATTAATCATTTTCTCAATTTTATCAGCGAGTTTATTATGATCACCAGCCTTGGCTGCTTGATAAGCATCAGCAGTCTCAACTTTAACAGTATCTGACCTGATAGCATCTCTAGATTTTATTACATCACTGACTGAATACGATCTTGCACCATACATTGTTGCTATTGTATTATTATATTTAACAGCAGCATCGTTAACCTCGGTAACAATAGGACCAGTTATTTCTTTATTATTGATAATATCTTTTGTCGCTTCAAATCCTGATATTCCAAGTCCTAAAGCAACTTTCGAAGCTGTCAATTCTGTTACTCTACTCGCTCTTCTGTCAAGATCTGCAAGATTTTTAGCTTCCTCAAGACTCTCTGGCTTTGTTTTCTCAATCGCTTCTCTTTCTTCTTTCATTATGCTAATCCCTTTGTCCAAAAGATTATTCATTGTACTTCTAAAATTTTCGTAAGCGGTATCGTCTATAGGCCAGCTCTCATCCTTTTCCTTTGTCTTATCTTTATTCGCTGCATACATATCAGCTGTCTTTAGGCTGTCAGGATCTGTTATACTGGCGAGGTTTGGCGCAATCGCCTCAGATAGTGCTTCAACATCCTTTATCTGAGCTTCTGTCAAACCATCTGTCACGCTACTCTCTGCACCTTTTGAAATAGATACATAATCGTCAGCTTGTGGCATGACGGCAACATAATCCTCAGCCTTAGGTGGTTCAGCAACATAGTCATCAACCTTTGGTGTGACGGCAACATAATCGCTAGCTTGAGGAGCAGTAGAGACATAATCTGAGGCACTTGGAGCCGGTGTCGGGCTAGCTGTGTCAGTTGAAGCTACATAATCGCTGGCCTGCGGTGTTGCAGAGACATAATCTGAAGCACTTGGAGTAGTGTCCGATGTATTTGAAGAAGCGACGTAATCACTGGCATCAGGAGTATCAACAGAACTACTGTCAGCCGGACTATTGGCGATGCTGAACCATCCACTAGTATCAACTGAAGTGTTAAGGTTGTTGCCACTACTAGTCCCGCTAGCTGTTTCCGAAATGCTACTCCAACTATCCGAAGACGAAGCATCTGTCCAACCACCTGAATCTCCCCAGCCACTCGAATCAGATGAACTGCTCCAGCCACTCGAATCAGATGAACTGCTCCAGCCACTCGAATCAGATGAACTGCTCCAGCCGCCTGAATCAGATGAACTGCTCCAGCCGCCTGAATCGGATGAACCGCCCCAGCCACCTGAATCGGATGAACCGCCCCAGCCGCCTGAATCAGATGAACCACCCCAGCCGCCTGAATCAGATGAACCGCCCCAGCCGCCTGAATCAGATGAATCACCCCAAGCGTGGACTGGACTGGTTTGAACAGCCAGAGAACCTAAAACAACTAGACTTGCTAAAATAATTTTCGAAGAATTTTTCCTCATAAATTCCTTCTTCATTTCTTACACAAATCTCCTTTCTTTGTGATAATCCTACTATAACATAAGTCTTTCCTAGAGATTTCGTTTGTTTTACAACGTTATTTAAAATTAATCCGACAGAAAAAAACGTTATCTTCTTATCGTATTTTTAACAAAACGTCATATAAGGACTAAAAAGACCAGCCATATGGCTGGTCTTTCACTTCTATTTCACAAAAATGCAGCAGCGACTAAAGGCAACCATTTTATCTGAAATAACCCTTACTATTTCTTGCCTTAATCTGTCCAAATATCTTTGGCTAGGTTGAAAACAGCCCAGCCTTTTGGCCAACCTGCATAAAAAGCGGTATGGGTGATAGTGGCTGCTATCTCTTCTTTCGTCACCCCATTGGCTTTAGCATTCTGTAAATGGAAGGCTAATGAGGAATCTGTAACGCCTGAAGCCATCAAGGCCACGACTGTAATCAGAGACCGCGTCTTCAAATCAATATCCTGGTTGTTCCAATTTTCACCAAAAAGAATGTCATCATTATAGTGGGCAAAATCAGGTGCAAAATCACCTAAACGATCTCTCCCTGCTGTTTGCTTAATCGTCATTACTTTCTCCCTTCTACCATCAGTCTGCTTTTGCTGTCTCCTGAGCGTAGCTATACTCTTGATCAGTCACAGCTTCCAAAAACTCGCTGGCTCCCGATGTTATCGCCAAATGAACGAACCATGCGTCTTTAGTCGCACCATGCCAATGCTTCACCCCTTTATCAGTTACCACTACATCACCGGGATGAAGAAGCCGAGCGGGCTTCCCTTCCTCTTGATAAAGCCCTTCCCCTCCTGTCACCAGCAGGATTTGATAACCCTCTGTATGGACATGCCAATGGTTTCGGCAACCCGGCTCAAAGGTCACATTTCCAACATGCTCTCTGCCATTTGGTGCTGAAGCCAACGCTTCCAAGTAGGATTGTCCCGTAAATACAGCCGCATAGGCATCATTCTTGGAACCTCTTGGGAAAATAATACCGTCCTTGACTTCCTGATATTTAACCATCTCGATTAACCTTCCTTACTGTCAAACAATTCTTGCTCATGGGGTACAATTTTCTTACGATAATTGTCAATCTTATAAATCAGCCGATCACGCGCCATGATCAATTCTTCCAATCGGTCATTCATACTGTCCAATTCCTCTTGAAGAATACTAATCCGAGCCTCAATATTGTGATCCCCTTCTTGAACAAGCCCCATATAGTCAATAAGACTTTCGACAGACACGCCTGCCTGGCGAAAGCAGCGAACAAATTCCAATACTGCGATGTCATTATCCGTAAAATGACGAATTCCCGACTGGCTGCGATGAATGTGTGGAATGAGACCAATACGCTCATAGTAACGAATCGTATCTGCTGATACCCCGGTTAGTTCTGACACTTTTTTTATATTCATGCTGAACTCCTAATCACTAATAACCAGTAGCGATTTAATGGCTGTCCGCTGATCCATCGCTTCATACGCTTCTTGAATTTCTTCTAGGCGAAAACGCTTGGTAAAGACCTTACCTGGATTGATTTCCCCCTTCAGCACAGCATCCAGTAACACAGCTTTATCATAAGTCGTCACCGAAGCAATACCGCCTCTTAAGCCAATATTTTTCCAGAAAAGGGCATTGGTATTCATCTCGGCCTTTTGCGGAACACCGACCCGACCGACAATCGCTCCTGGTCGGCCAACCTTGACGGCTGTTTCAACAGAGGTTTCCGTTCCGACACATTCGAGGATAGCATCTGCACCATCACCATTTGTTAGCTCCATGACTCGCTCAACTGCTTCGTCCCCACGTTCGGCAACAATATCAGTTGCCCCGAATGCCAGAGCCAGCTCCTGACGGTCCTTATGTCGGCTCATGGCAATGATGCGCTTAGCCCCCAGCATTTTGCTGGCAATGACACCGCAGAGACCGACTGCTCCATCTCCCATCACCACCACAGTATCTCCTTTCCTGACCTCTGCTGTTGCGGCAGCGTGATAGCCCGTAGCCATAACATCCGAAAGGGTAAGGAAAGAATTGAGCTGGTCATCAGAATAGTCGCTAGGCTGACCCGGGATCTTGACTAGACCCCAATCAGCATTGCGGTAACGCAGGTATTCTGCCTGATAGCCCGCCATAGGATCTGAACCCGCATGAGGACAGTTGCCGTCAAACCCAGCCTGACAGGCAGCACATTTCCCGCAGCCGTGAGTAAAGGGAACAATCACAAAATCTCCTTTTTGAATCTGGCTGACGGCAGAGCCTACCTCTTCAACCAAACCAATGGCTTCATGACCAATTCGGCTCTCACTTTCTTTAGATGATATTCCTCGGTACCACCACAAATCTGAACCGCAGACACAGGCTCGGACGATTCGGATAAGAGCATCTCCCTCATCTTGCAGTTTCGGCTTGTCAGCCTCTGTAATAGCCACCCGTCCTGGTTCGACAAAAATTCCTGCTTTCATCTTGCTTCCTCCATTTTCTTTATGGGACTATTATAAACCTTGGAGTCGACTCTAAGTCAAGAAAAAATCAAAAAACAAGTAAAAATCCCTTTACTTGTTATCACTCTTTATCTTCAGAATCCTTCGGCTTAATCTTGATATAGACCTCTGGTTTAGGTTTGAGCCATTTACTGAATTCAAATTCCCCCTTGTCAAATTTAGCCTTTTGATGGTCAAAAGATGTTTGATTAAACGTCTTAACCAAAAGACTCAGTGACTTCCACATCAGCTGCCGCTTCGCTTCATCCAAGGTTCTTAAGTCCTTGAAAACGTCACCCAGTTTCTGGGCAATACCCGTGTCCCACTTGAGGAAGTCATTAAGGCTGTCAATACCATTATCTAGGAAAAGATTAAAGAAAGTATCAAAGAAAATTTTTAACTCCTGACTGGACAATTCCTCTGTCCAGACCTTAAAGGTCTTTTCCAAGGCTTGACTCAGGGCCGTTGACTCTTTAGCTTTGACAAAAGTACCTGTCGAATTGACCTGCCAGTTGGCCATCAAATGCTGCTCCATCCCAAATTTCAAACTCTCAATGATATGAACCTGAATGTCCGACGACAGCATGATGCCCACGATGGATTCCTGCGGGCGAATAGCGACCACCTTACCTCTTACGGCTAAATAACCGGGTGAAGATAGGACCGTCTGGTGCAAGCCAGGGGCATCAAACAAATAAATCTTCTGGATACGCTCCTGCTGGCCGCTTGATTGCTGACTGGCGGCATAGAGGGCCAAATTGCCGCCCTTGGAATGACCAGAAATAATGAGCTGGCCTTCTGTCGTTTCTAAATAATGCTTAAGGTAGGCAACGGCCAGCCGTTGCGCAGGAATTTCACGCATATAGGTCATCTGGAAATCCTCTTTCCAGCCGATCAGACTGTCATCCGTTCCCCGAAAAATCAATTGGCGATGACCTATCTCAGGAATCTCCAACATCATAGCAGCAAACTGCCGCTCAAATTCACTACTGACCTCATTGGTATAATAAGATAAATGTAGCTGCTCAAACCTCTTGCTGTCTAAGACCGCCTGAAAAAGATTCCAGCGTTCCTTGGTGATTAAAAAATCAAGATCTACCTGTAAGGTCTTTTCATAATCCCTAAATTGACCCAATGCAACTTTGTCCAGGGCTAGCTGCTCCTGACCAAGCCAGTCTCCTAAAGGCAGATAAGCCAGTTCATTTAAACAGGCAATATCGACTTCATTTAAAGGCAAATCTGCAAAAGAGTTCCTACTGTTCTGTTTCACATAATCACAAAAATTAGTCACAATTAGTCTTTCCTTTGTCTCATTATTCTTATTTTACAAATATTCCTCTCACAGGTCAAAGAAAATATGATATGATAGAAAGAGTTTTTAGAAAGGTTTTACACGATGTCAAAAACACAAGTCTACCGAGGCCTTCTGGCAATTCTGGGAATCATCGGTGTCAGTATGCAGCTGTATCAAGATGGATTTGGAATGCTGCTTTATTATACCGTTCTTTCCAATATTCTCGTTTTTTCATTTCTCCTCTACCTTATTTCATGGGAGCGAAGAAACGGCTCTATTAATCAGAATAATCCACTCTTAGTCCAAAAAGCTGCTGTTACCATGGCCATCACCATTACGTTTTTGGTCTATCATTTTCTCCTAGCTCCCAAGGTCAAACCAGAGGACTACTATAATATCCGTAATTTCATTGTTCACTATATTGTACCAGTTGGGTTGATTTGTGATACCCTTATCTTAGACAAAGTCAAAGTCTATCGCTGGTTTTCTCCCTTTGTGTGGACAGCTCTCCCCTTAGCCTACTTCGTCTTTGCCATTGGCAATGGCCTGTTTCTCAAGTGGCCCATTCCAGGTTCTGAGGACAGCCCCTTCCCATACTTTTTTATCAACATGAACAAATACGGCGGCCTGACGGTCTTGAAAAATGCCTTGGTCATCTTGTTAGCTTATGTCGCTGTCGGCTACCTGTTGGTCTTCTTAAAACGCTTCATCGGTCAACGTCACTAATCTAAAAATACCTTGGATTGATCCAAGGTATTTTTTTAATTTGCCGTTTGATAGAGGACATTGCTGTTAAAATGATCATCTCCAAGTGCTTGACTTGTAATATAAAGACGATTTTTCTGCGTGTCAGAAGTGTCACTATAGCCCGACACAAAAAGTTCTGCAGGAATGGTTGTCCCAGCCTTAATAAAAATAAGAGAATAGGTCATCGAACCATCCGTTGCAGCTAAGGTCGCCTGATAGACACCGTCCGCCATCAGTTGGTAAGGTGTTAAACTAAAGCTTGTCATTCCTTGAATCGAAGCCGTTTCAAGACCTGTGTCATTTAAGGTCAGGCTATCCCCAGCTTCGTTTTTCCAAGTCCCTTTGGCACTCGCATAGTTCCCCGAAGCAATAGCCTCCAAATCAAAACTGGTTTGACTGCTGCTGTCAGTCGTTGTTGTCGTTGTCGTTTCACCCTTAGGTGCTGCCACGTGCGTTTGCGTCCGTGAATCAGAGACTGTCTGTTGACGGTTTTTGAAATAGTTGGACACAAAGAAAATAGCCGCTCCGGCAAGCACTAAGCATAGGCCAATGGATAGTAGTTTGATGATAATTTTTCGTTGAGACTTACGTCTGCTGATACGATGTCTAGGCATATTGCCCTCCTAAAATATAATCTTTCTCTATTATTTTACAAAAAATTCTCTTAAAAAAACAGTCCCTTAACTAAGATTTTAGAGCTTTAACTCCATCTTGGTCTCTCTAGCTGTCATTCCCTGCCGTTCATAAAAACGGACAGCCCCCTCATTGGCATTCCACACATTCAAGGTTATTCTGTCACAGCCATTCTCCTTAGCATAGGCCAAAGCAAAGTCATAAAGTTTCTGGCCCAGCTGCTGTCCCCTGGCTTTTTCTGATACGCAAAGGTCATCAATATAGAGGTTCTTGGTCGCATAAGCCACCGATGAGTCTTCCAATTCTTTCAGCTGCAAGAAAAGGTGTCCCAAAATCTGACCGCTATGATCTGCGTAGACAAAGACGGGAGTTTTAGCATCTGCCAGCAGCGCTTCCAGCTGCACATCAGAATACTTGCTGCCTTCTGCCTTAAATAAATCCGGTCTAATCTGATGGTGCACCTTGAGAATATCTTGTAACAAAGACTGCAGAGCCGGAATGTCCTGAACCGTCGCTCGTCTAATCGTCATTGCCTTCCCCTTTCTCTGAGAATAATGCTTTATAATCCGAGTACCCCTCTTGATCAAGCTCGCTATATGGGATAAACCTTAAGGCAGCCGAATTGATACAGTAGCGCAAACCTCCCTTATCCTGCGGACCGTCGTTGAAAACATGACCTAAATGAGATTGAGACTGACGGCTTTTGACCTCAATTCGCTGCATCTGAAAGCTATTATCTTGGTGGTTCGTAATTCTCTCCTGATCAAGCGGTCGGCTAAAAGCAGGCCAGCCGCAGCCAGAAGCGTATTTATCCCGTGATGAAAAAAGAGGCTCACCACTGACCACATCGACATAGAGGCCATCTTCAAAGAAATCATCATATTGGCCCGTAAACGCACGTTCGGTTGCTCCGTGCTGCGTCACTTCATAAGCTAAATCTCCAATCCGCCGACGGAGTTCTTCTTTTGTTTCAGTCATCTCTTTCCTCCTATCCTAGGTCTTATCATCAGCTATTATACTATATTTCCAAAGATTTCTAAAGCAAGCAAAAAGCCCCGCTTCCTAAACAGAAAGCCAAAGGACTTGTCACTTATTACTGCTCAAGTAGCCCAGGCCAGGCATCCGTTCCTCCTTGGATATTGACCGTTCGATAGCCCAGCCCTTCTAAAAAGGCACAAGCCTGAGCCGAACGACCGCCCATCTGACAAACAATGTGATAGGTCTTTGAAGCATCTAATTGGTGATAGGTATCTGCAAGCTCACTAAGCGGAACATTCTCAGCCTGCGGGATATGACCATTGGTATACTCCGTCCTTTCTCGAACATCAAGCAGATGAATCCCCCCTTCTTCTAAAAGAGTTTTCAATTCTGACATACTAATAGATTTAACCATGCTTAATCCTTTCTGGTCTGACCGCCTGATAGAGCTGATAGGCTCCGTCTAAATTTTTCACCTGAAAACCATGCTGTTTCAGCAAGCGCTCTGCCAGATAAGAGCGCAAGCCGCTGTGGCAGCTGACAATATACCGTCGACTTGGATCCAGTTCGTCTATTCTTGAGCGTAGCTCATCTAAAGGAATAGAGAGCGCTTCTGGGAAATAGCCCTTCGCAAGCTCGCCTGCTGTACGAACATCCAAAAGAACGGCACCTTGTGCCAATTCATCTTCTAATTCATACCACTGGACAGTTTCACTAATGCCTTCTGCAATATTGATGGCAGCATAGCCAATCATATTGACAGGATCCTTGGCTGCGCCAAATGGCGGTGCGTAAGTAAACTCTAATTCTGGCAAATCAAAAATCGTTAGTCTAGCTTTAATAGCTGTCGCCAAGACATCAATCCGCTTATCAACACCCTTTTGTCCAATAGCTTGCGCTCCATAAAGACGACCCGTCTTAGAATTGAAAATCAATTTTAGAATCAGGTCACTGGCACCTGGATAATAGCCCGCATGATCCTTGCCTGTCGTATGGACAACTGCTACATCTAAAAACTTTTGTCGCGCTAGTCTTTCATTAAGACCTGTCGAAGCCGCCACAAGATCAAAAATACGGACAATAGCAGTCCCAATACTGCCTTTATTGCTTCTCTCCAAACCGGCAATAACATCGGCCACCTGCCGACCCTGCCGATTGGCCGGACTTGCCAGAGAGATCAGGGCCTCCTCACCAGTGATTTCCTGTCGAACCAAGATAGCATCGCCAACCGCATAGATGTCTGGATGGCTGGTTTGATATGTATCATTGACGATGATACCATTGCGAAAACCAAGTGCTAAACCAGCTTCCTCTGCCAAACTGGATTCTGGCTGGACACCTATTGACATGAGCGTTAAATCAGTTTCTAGCTGACTGCCGTCTTCCAAAACAATGGTTTTTCCGCCATTTTGAAAAGCCTGAACCGATTGATTGGTATAAAGCCTAATTCCCTTTTTTTGGAGTTCTCCCTGAACAAAACTGGCCATTTCCTCATCCAGAGGAGGCAGCACATGAGAGGCTTTTTCAACAATTGTCACCTCAAGTCCCCGCTTGGCCAAACTCTCTGCCATCTCTAGTCCAATAAAACCCGCACCGATGACGGTAGCTTTAGCTGGTGATTGCTCTAGTTTTTCCATGATTTGATCTAAATCAGGAATATTACGAAGCGTAAAAACATTTGTCGCTTCGTCCAATCCTGGTAAATCTGGGACAAAAGGCTTTGCCCCTGGAGATAAAATGAGGTAGTCATAACTTTCACGATAGCTCTTATCAGAGCTTTTCACCACCACTTCTTTTTTATCCTTATCAAGGCGCAAAACTTCTGTTTCAGGCCTAATATCCAGATTAAAGCGAGCCTTCAAAGCCTCCGGCGTCTGGACCAAGAGACTGCTGCGTTTCTCAATTTCTCCTGACACATGGAATGGCAGACCGCAATTGGCAAAAGAAACATAAGGTCCCTTATCAAAGACAATAATGTCTGCTTCCTCCATTAATCGACGTAAACGCGTTGCCGCTGACATCCCACCGGCAACACCTCCAACAATAATAATCTTCGTCATCTTTTCCTCCAATCCTTTAATGCTTTTCGTTAACAAAGCCTCTATCATGATCGTTTCCCTAGTCGAGCTCGTTTCCTAAAGATACCTCTATTAGTATTTTTCACGACATCAGGCCTTTCCAACCTTCAGTATAATGGAAAACAAGGGATTCTTAATATACCCGTGTGGGTATCTATAAAATAACAAAAATAGATGCTCTTGTCTACTGTTTTATCTTAGAATTCACTTCTATTGACGGACATACCCATCGCCGGTATAATGGGATTATCAAATAAAGAGGTAAAGCAATGGCAAAAAAAGATATTTTAAACCGATTAAAACGGGCTGAAGGCCAGCTTAGAGGTATCCAAAGAATGATTGAGGACGAAGAAGAATGTATTGACATTGTCACACAACTAACGGCCGTCCGCTCTAGTATCAATCGGACAATGGGGCTGGTGATTAGTCAAAAAATCAGACAGGTGATGGATCACCCAGCAGAAAATACCGAGGAACAAGACCGAAAAATCGAGGAAGCTCTGAATCTTATTATCAAAAAATGATTCCCTAGGGAATCATTTTGTTATTTCTTGCCGTCTTCATCCATACTAAGGACACTTAAGAAGGCTTCCTGTGGTACTTCAACGGAACCAATAGCTTTCATCCGCTTTTTACCAGCCTTTTGTTTTTCCAAAAGCTTGCGTTTACGGGAAACATCACCGCCATAACACTTGGCAAGGACATTTTTACGAAGCGCTTTGATGTCAGATCGAGCCACAATCTTTTGACCAATGGCCGCCTGAATCGGCACTTCAAACTGCTGACGCGGGATGATTTTCTTGAGTTTTTCAACAATTAGCTTTCCGCGTTCGTAAGCAAATTCTCTATGGACAATAAAACTCAAGGCATCCACCTTATCGCCATTGAGCAGAATATCCATTTTAACCAGCTGCGATTTCCGATATTCCGAGATTTCATAATCAAAACTAGCATACCCGCGTGTTGAAGATTTCAGCTTATCAAAGAAATCAAAAACAATTTCAGCCAGCGGAATCTGGTAGATGACATTGACCCGATTATCATCAATGTAATCCATGGTGACAAAATCACCACGCTTACGCTGGGCTAGCTCCATGACAGCTCCGACAAATTCCTGCGGCACCATGATTTGAGCTTTGACATAAGGCTCTTCGATACTATCCACCTTTGTTGGATCAGGAAACTCGGACGGATTAGAAACTTCCAGCATCTCGCCATCTGTCGTATAAACATGGTAAACAACAGATGGTGCTGTCATAATCAGATCGATATTAAACTCCCGCTCCAAGCGTTCCTGAATCACATCCATATGAAGAAGCCCTAAGAAACCACAGCGGAAACCAAAGCCAAGTGCCTGTGAGGTTTCCGGTTCAAACTGCAGGCTGGCATCATTGAGCTGAAGTTTTTCCAGTGATTCTCGCAGGTCATTGTATTTGTTGGATTCAATAGGATAAATCCCCGCAAAAACCATAGGGTTCATTTGCTTATAGCCTGCCAAGGCTTCGGACGCTGGATTGTCGGCCAAGGTGACCGTATCACCAACCCGCGTATCAGCAACTGTCTTAATAGAAGCTGCAATGTAACCCACATCTCCTGTTGCCAAGAAATCACGGCCAACAGCCTTAGGAGTGAAAATTCCTACTTCGGTAACATCAAAGGTCTTTCCGTTTGACATCATCTGGATTTTATCACCAGGTTTCACGATACCATCCATGATCCGAACCTGCAAGATAACACCACGATAGGCATCATAGACAGAGTCAAAAACAAGCGCCTTCAGAGGAGCTTCGACATCGCCTGCAGGAGCAGGAACATCTGCCACAATCTGCTCCAAAATCTCTTCAATCCCAATACCTGCCTTGGCTGAAGCTAAGACCGCTTCGCTGGCATCAAGACCAATAACATCTTCAATTTCTGCGCGGACACGCTCTGGATCAGCGGCAGGCAGATCAATCTTATTGATGACAGGCAAGATTTCCAAGTCATTATCCAGAGCCAGATAGACGTTGGCCAAAGTCTGAGCTTCTATCCCCTGCGCCGCATCAACCACCAAAATAGCCCCTTCACAGGCTGCCAGAGAACGGGATACTTCATAAGTAAAGTCGACATGCCCCGGCGTGTCAATCAGATGGAAAATATAGGTTTCACCATCTTTGGCAGTATAGTTGAGTTCAATCGCATTCAGCTTGATGGTGATACCGCGCTCACGTTCTAAATCCATGCTGTCCAAGAGCTGAGCCTGCATTTCCCTACTGGAAACTGTCTCTGTCTGTTCTAAAATACGGTCTGCCAAGGTTGATTTCCCATGATCAATATGGGCAATGATGGAAAAATTACGAATTTTTTCTTGGCGTTTTTTAAGTTCTTGTCTATCCATTTTTATCCTTGTTAAAATTAATCAGTAGCTCTATTATAACAAAAAAGACAAGGGCTTACCATATCTTACATTTGATTTCTCCCTAAAGGAAGCTGGAATAAGCATCCTGTTTTTCAAGCACATCAAACAAGTAACCTTCATCACATCATTGAAACTATGAAACGTTATTACAGATCATTCATAACCTTATGAACAGATGTTTTTATCTATATTTAACAATAATAAAGTCATTGTTAATCACTTATTGATAAAAGTCAAAAATAAAAAATCTAGGATAGTAATTATCCCAGATTCTTAAGGCAATACTCTTTATCATTAGGAGTCATTACCGATGGTTGCGTTTTTGTGCTGCAATAACTGTTGCTACTGCAAAAGTTGTTGAGACAAGCCCAAGAGAAAACAGAGTTGTTTGATTGTCATCACCAGTTTGTGGAAGAAATGCTTGATATTCACAGTCTCTAACACGGACCTCACCTTTTCTTGCAGGTCTAAAACTCCTTGGCTTATTCGGTACAGATGGTTTTGGTGCATCCGGCGTTGGAGGGGGTGTTTGTGGTATGATTGGTTTATCGGGTGTTTCAGGAGGTATTACTGGGGGAACAGCTCCTTTAGGTTCTACCACTCTGTTTTTGTGCCAAATCAATTCAGGTTCTGATACACTTGGTTCTACTGGAGGAGTAGGTTCAGCACCCGGATCTTTTGGTACAGCTATAGCTGAGTTTGTAGCAAACCAAATCGTTGTTGGTAAATGTTGATCATTACCTCCAACTGTAAAAGTGAAAGCTTCCCCCTTGTATGTCATGGCTCCTGCACCGTAATAAGCAGTAGCCGAACGAGGGATACCATCAGCATTTACGGCATCCCAGCCATCGTCACCATCACCATTAAAGGTCGCACCGTTATCTTTATATTGATTATCCTTAGCTGAGTAAATCTCGTTACCATGCAAACTTACAGATGAACCTGGAATTTGAACAAATTCATTATCTCCAAGATTCACTTTTTCCACATGATCACCGTACTCTTTTGTCCAGTGATTCAAGGAAGAAAGACTCATGATAGCCTTATTGCCACTCAAATCAATGGCATTACCATTTTCATCATAGAAAACAATTTGCATCGTCACACTAATCTTGTCATTTCTACCAGCATTAGATGTTTGTGCCCCAATGAAGATAGTCTTAGTCGGATCGTGGAATAATTCTACAAGAGCAGAGCCTTCTGCATTGGTTGAACTATTCAAGGTATAATCAATTTTAACCTTACCAATTTTCTTATCTTCATAAGTTGAGTTGAGGATATTATCATAAGTAACTGAAATCTTATCACCAACGTTCATTTTAAACCAAGTATCTTCTTTGGGATCGTATGGATTCGTTTCAGTAAAGTCCGTATCTGTATACTTGTCAGTATTGTACTGCTCTAAAATATCATCAGTCAAATGCTGCTGACGAGATTCTTTAGTCAAATATTGATCTACGCCTTCAATAGAGATTTTTGCCTCAGGTTCATTTACAAATACAAGCCCTTGTGCTTTTTCAATACGGCCAGATGCTGTGCCGCTGTCAACCTCTTTCTTGTATTGTTCATAAGCTGCTTTTTGGGCCTTGTATTCTGCAATATCAGTATTGTATTGTTCAAGCTCTTTCTTATACTGTTCTTGCTTTGCAGGGAGTTCTTCTTTGGCTTTTTTATAATCAGCTACTGCTGCATTAATTTTTTGAGCCTGTTCTTTATTATCAGCATCTGCTGCTTCTACTGTAGGCTGTTTAACAGCATCAGTTTCTTTAACTGTTAGATTTTCTGTAGCTGCTGTTGCCTTAGCATCTTCCAATTCTTTAGAAGTTACATCATAGGTTGTAGACTTAGCATCACTAGATACTTCCGTCTTAGTAGGTGACGTCACTTCTTCTGTGGCAGCTGGTGTCGTTTGTGTATCCGAAACTGGTGCTGCAACAGTATCAGAACTTGGAGCAGCCGCAGGCTCGTCAGCAAAAACATTTGATGCCCCAAAAGCCGCTAATACTAATCCGCTAAATAAAGTAATCTTAGCAGTTTTCGTTTTCATAAAAACCTTCCTTCATATTATATTCATTACAAAAAGAAACGCAACTGTAATTACATCATTAAAGACTGTATTTTTAAGGAATATGGCCATAAAGTAAATTTATAAGTTTCTAATGAAGCTCTTTTATTTATCAATCATATAACACTTAACATCCATAAGATCTATCTCTCAGACTCATTTTTGAATTTCTGTTTTAAATCGGATGTTTTCCCTAAAAAAATAGAATCTAGCTCGATGCCATAATAATCGGCCAAATCATTGGCTAGATGAACAGGAATATCAGAACTATCCTCTTCATAGCCTAGCAGAGTGTGTTGAGGGACTCCTAGGTGATCAGCCACCTCTTTAGGGCTTAAACTATAGTTCACTCTGAGAGCTCGTAATGTCAACTTCTCCACTTTCTGCTTCCCCTTTCACCTTATCAACTAATTCCCATGCAAGTTATATTGAGGCCATCACTTAAAAATAGTAGTATCACTCACATCATACTCTTGACTTTCAAAAGGGAACTCAATCAGCTGCTTTGACAATTAAGATTTTGAAATTAATGAGGTGAAGATTATATTACAGTCAAAACTTTCCCCTTATAAAAACTATTTTAATAAGAATATTATAATTCGCTTTAAAACGGAAGTCAAGCGTTTTTCTCTGAAAACTGCTTTTTTTATTTACATTTGAAGTTGAAAGCGATATTATGTAATAAAGCTATTTATTTTAAGGGAGGTGGCCTATGGGACGTGGAAAATTAACACCACAAGATTTAGAAGCTATGAAAACGATTTCTATTAATTTACAAAGACTTCTATCTGAAAGCGGAATGAAGCAATCTCATGTGGCTGCTGTCCTTAATATTCCCACAAGCAGTTTTAATGAATATGTAAAAGGAAAAAGTCTGCCAAAGGCGGGAAACATTCAGAAAATTGCTGACTTCTTCGGTTTAAAAAAATCAGACATTGATCCTAGATTTTCCAGTGAAAACACTTCCGCCATTCTCAAGCAAATTAGCGCTTTGGCTAATCAGTTAGAACCTGAACGGCAGAAAAGCCTCCTTGACTATTGTCGTCATCAGGTAGCTGAGCAGCAAGCCCAAACTAAAGCAAATGCAGAGCCTTCCAAGAGTTCTAAAAAGAAATTTGCTGCTTACCAATATCAAGAAATCGTTGACAAATTCATCGCAGATGAAATGGCTAGCCAAGATATCATCTATTTAGACCACGTCAGAAATGCTCAAGATTTGTATCATGCTATTGGCCGTCATTATGAAAATGTCGTACTTTATGGAGAAGTCTCTGCCGGTACTGGCATCTGGGTTGGACAGGAAAGGCAGGAAACAATTCAATACCCATCACCTGTTCCAGAGCATGATTTAGCTCTAAAAGTAAACGGAAACAGTATGGAGCCACTGTTTTATGATGGTGACCTTGTTTTTGTTAAGAAAACAAAAACTATTCATCATGGACAAATTATCGTTGTCATTGTGAATAATGAAGCCTATGTCAAAAAACTTTACCGAAAAAACAAGGAAATTCGACTAATTTCTCTCAATCCAGATTATGATGATATCATCTTAAAGAAGGATGACAATATTGAAATTATCGGAACAGTCATTACATAGGATCAGAAAGCTTCTACCCTTTCTGCCAAACTGATATTTCAAACACAGAGAAACACTTGAACCTTCGTTTAAGTGTTTTTTGTTTTTATGGCTCTATAATTTCTGCAATGGGTAAGACCACCGTAGGTATTATGAAGCTTTTTTGAAGGACAAGGGCAGGTTGACCAACACCCTTGTGCTTCCCTATTCAGAAGCTAAATTGGAAGCAAGCAACAACTTCATTAAAGTCATCAAGCAAATCTTTTGCTTTGAGAAATTTGAACATTAAAAAACTAAGATTCGGCCTAAGCATCAAAAAAGAGAAGACGAAGGTCGTCCTCTCTAGAGCATAGCTTTTCATCAACCCACCACAATTGACAAAGAACCGTTAATCCTTTCCAAACCAGAGACTTATCTCACGACTTGCTGCTTCTCTTGAATCCGAACCGTGCACCACATTAAAAATCCCGCCATCATCACCTGGCGCCTGCCCAAAATCACCGCGAATCGTTCCCGGAAGGGCATCTTTTGGATTAGTCGCTCCCATCATCGTCCGCCAAGAAGAAACCACACGATTGCCAGACATGACACCTATCAACAGAGGACCGCTGGTCATGTAAGATTCCAACTCCGGAAAGAATGGCTTATTCACCAATTCTTGATAATGTTCCCTAAGCAGCTCCGGACTCGCCAAGCGCATCTCCAATTTATCAATGGCAAACCCACGCCGCTCAATGCGTTTCAAAACCTCACCAATTAAGCCTCGCCTAACCCCATCTGGTTTG
The DNA here is from genome assembly GCF_000372425.1 of Streptococcus ferus DSM 20646. GTDB lineage: Bacteria > Bacillota > Bacilli > Lactobacillales > Streptococcaceae > Streptococcus > Streptococcus ferus. The sequence continues at coordinate 293,443 of NZ_AQVD01000001.1, read as the reverse complement.
ATAATAAAAAATGTCTTTTCCATACGGTCTTACCCTCTCCTCTGTTCAACTCATTGTAACCCTATTTTAAACTATTGGGGGCGAAAAGACAAAGGGAGAGCACTTTAAGCAAGAACACAGCATTAAAACAAGCGCTTTCAGGCGCTTGTTTTAACATTTATTCGACTTTTTCAAAACGTTCGATATAAAGGAGACACCAAGTCATGATAAGACTCAGGGCAAAAAGGATAGTAACGGCTAAATCCCAGGATCGGTTCAAGGTAAAGAGATAGCCAAACATGGCAGGGCCGATAGCTGCCAAAAAGTAGCCACCTGCCTGGACCATCCCTGACAAGCGCGCAGTGACAGCTCCTGAGCTGCTTTTTAGAGAGAATATGGTCAAAAGATAGGGGAAAAGAGCCGCTACCGATATTCCTAGGAGACTATTCACCAAAATCCAATAAAAGAGATTGTCTGTCTGTATGACAATCAACATGGCTAAACCTATAATGCTCATACCGCAAAAGATTCCCATAACCCATTTACGCTGACGAGCACTGGAGCGGCCGACAAAGGCAGGTACCAGCATAGAAACAGGAATACTGATGATCGAAAAATAGGAGGCCAGAATGCCGGCAAGTTCTTTGGAGAGTCCGGCGCTTTGTGCCATCGTTGGCAGCCAAGTCGTTTCGGTATAGAAAAGCATGGACTGAATACCACCAAAAATCAGCATCACAAGAGCCGCCTTATTTTTCCAGAGATTCGGAGCCTTCCTACTTGTTTCTGATGTTCTCAGCTCATGGTTGTTGGCTGTATTGGGCAGCCAAATCAGCAAGGCCAGAAGAACGATGAGCGTCAGCATCACGATCAAAACCTGCCATGAGGTCAGTCGGACAAGAGGGACTGCCAGCGCAAAGACAATTGCAGAAGCCAATCCCATTGAGGTGGTATAAATGGTGGTATAAAAACCAACCCTTAGTGGGAAATTCAATGTCACAAGGCTGGGCAGCATGACATTCATCATGGCAACACTGACACCAATTAAGGTCGTCCCTAGATAGAGCATGGGGAGATTAAAGACCCGTATCGCTGAGCCTATCAACATGAGGAAGAGAACATAGGTGAAGAGTTTTTCCACACCAGTCTTCTCCGCAATCTTTGGCGCCAGATTAGACAGGAGGGCAAACATGAGCAGAGGAATCGTCGTCAGCATGCCTAAGGAATCAACGGAAACATGGAGTCCCTTAGCAATATCGGTCAACACCGGCGTCAGAGCTGTAAAGGGAATTCTTAGAACAACACCTAGCATGACAATGCCAGGAACAAGGTATTTAGACTGTTTCATTCGTATATCTTTCTTTTGGAGTTGTTGATTTGGCTAGCCAAATCATGGTCAGCATGAGAAGCTCATAAAGGACCAAAAAAAGCAGGAAACAGTGCATAAAGAACGTTTCCGGCAAAATATAAATCACCGAATCGGTGTAAGGGTTAAAGAGCCAGGATGAATCACCCGGAAAAAGAAACTGGTGAAAAAGGGTAAAAAATCGGTCAAACCCAAAAAAGAACCCCAAGAACCCGATTAACAAAGGGAAAAGAGCTGCCACAACAAAATCTCTTTGGTAAAACCAAAGCGACTTTTTTTTAAGCTGTTCCTTGATAAAACGGTAGGCGGGATAAAGGAGGACGATAAACAAGAGCTGAGCCAGGTGAAAAAGGTGCTTAACGTCTGCAAAATGTTTTAGACCGCTTTTTGAGGACGGAAAATCCGGCATATTGAGCTGCCGTGAAAAGGGATTGGTCAGATAGTCCATCAGAATATTAACATTAACCATAATCTGATTTGGCTTCATATAAACGACCTGATCCAGCTTTTGCCAGGAAATCTCCAAAGGGTAGCAAAGCCAGGCCAGATAGATAGTTGCCAGAATAGCTAGGGCCAGCAGGCAAAGGATAGTGGCAAAGGCTAAAAGTCTAGTTTTCATCGAAGTTCCATTCTGAAAGACTGGTCAGGACATAATCTGGCTGAATTGGAAGACTGGCCACTTCTTCTGCCTTTGTAAAACCTGTTGTGACCAAAAGCGTCGGAATATCATTTTTAATGCCTGCAGTAATGTCTGTGAGATAATTGTCACCTACCATAATCGCTTGCGAACGCCTAACGCCTAGTCTATCCAAGGCTTTATTCATAATAACAGCCTCCGGCTTTCCGATGATAACTGGCTGAACACGGGTGGCCTTTTCAAGCAGGGCCAGAATTGAGCCCGCTCCTGGCATAAGACCGCGCTCTGTCGGAATATTTAGGTCTGGATTTGTTCCGATAAAAACAGCCCCTCTTTGAATGGCTAATGTCGCCGTCGCCAGCTTCTCATAGGTCAGAGCCGTATCTAAGCCAACGACAACATAGGCTGGTGCTTCCTTATCTTCACGGAATCCTGCCTCAGCTACTGCTGTTTTTAGACCAGTCTCTCCGATGACGTAAGCCGTATTGCCACGATTCATATCCTTCATGTAGTCAATAGTGGCTAAAGTAGCTGTGTAAATTGTCTCAAGACCCGTCTCAATATGAAAGGATTCTGATAGCATGGTCTGAACCATCTCGGGCGTTCTTGTAGTATTATTGGTCACTAAAACATAAGGGATATCTCTTCTCTGCAATTCCCTGATAAAGGCCTCACCGGCAGGAATACGTTCTTTCCCCTTATAAATCGTACCATCTAAATCAATCAAATAACCTTTGTATTTCATAAGTTCTTTCTAAATTTAAAACATGACCAGCCTTGGACCTGACTTACTCGGACACAAAACGTAAGCTGACGCGCTTAGCGAGATCAGCAACTTTTCCATCACAAAATAAGCACCGTCTGAAGGCCTAACGGTTGTGTTTGACTGCTCCGCTCCTTCTTTCTAAAGCCTCCGCCATTCGATGCTTGCCTGCGCATTAAGCTGCCCTTGGCTGACAATTTCGTGCCTGGTTGTCAGTCCAGACTGCTCAAGACGCGACAAAACATCCTTTCCGTGGTGGACTTCTTTAACGTACTTAAGGCTGATTTTTCGTGGGATATGCGTTTTCAGGAAATCGAGCTCTAAAACGTCGTACATCCATTCAATGTAGCGGCTGTTATTCACATGACCGTTTAAGTCAAGGTCAAAATACCGCACATGGTAAAGAGTTTCCTGAGGATCAGCCAGTTTATGGTACTTGGGTCCTCGATTGATTTTCTTAATCTTTTCGGACGCATAAGGGCGGATAATCGCTTCGACAACTTCATGAACCTTTCTGCTGTCATAGTCCAACAAAACAAAGGTTGATAAAATGGTCATGATTTTTTGACCTTCCTGACTATAAATCGCAAAGCTCCGGTAGCAGAAATAACGATTGTAAGACAGCGCTTCTGTCTCAATGGTAACCGTCTCAGCATAACGGGGCAGACGTTCTATCTCAATTTCATAGTCTGTAATGACCCAAACCAGATGATAGTCTTTAAAAATTTTCTCATCACTCATTCCCAGTTCCAGAGACTGCATACCCGAAACCTGCAGGGCAACTGACAGGATATGAGGCAGTTTGACATTTTGATTGATATCACTCTCATAAAATGGAATCTGATAAGTCGTTTTGTATTTTTTTCCCATATCCTTACTCCAGAATAAACCGCTCAGCAACAGTATCTCCCAAAAAAAGCCCTTTCTGGGTCATCTGAATCTGCTGCTTATTGTTTTTTAAAAGCCCTTCTGCAATCAATTGATCAACGATTGCTCCATAAAGATCATTGAAAGACAGCTGAAACTTTTCTTCAAATCTCGCCACCGAAATGCCTGACTTTTTGCGCAGACCTAGGAACATCTCTTCTTCCATCTGCTCAGCCTTGGTCAGGTATTCTTCATGGAGACGGGCATGGCCTTGCTCACTGACAGCCTTTAAATAATGCTGAATAGGACCTCGATTGCGATAGCGCATCCCATTTAGATAACCTGAAGCTCCAGCTCCGATACCGTAATATTCTGCATTATCCCAGTACATCAGATTATGCCGGCTCTCAAATCCCGGCTTGGCAAAATTGGAAATTTCATAATGGTCAAACCCTTGCCTTTTCAGCTCGCTTAGGATATAAGCAAACATATCTGATTCAGTATCTTCATTAGGGAGATGAAGCTGACCACGTCTTTGTCGATTCATGAAAACGGTGTGATTTTCCAAAATCAGACTATACAAGCTGAGGTGAGGAATATCAAGCGCTAAAGCCTTTTCGACATTTTTTTCAATATCCATCATTGTCTGTCCCGGCAAGGCATAGATCAAATCAATCGAAATATTGAAAAAGCCTGCCTCTTTAAGACCTGAGATGGAGTCGTAAATTTGCGCTTCGTTGTGACCTCTGCCAATTTGCCGCAAATGACGGTCATTGAAGGTCTGAACCCCCAGAGAAATACGGTTGACCTTTGATCTTTTGAGAACAGCGATTTTTTCTGCTGTCAGATCGCCTGGGTTGGCCTCAATCGTAAATTCTTGAAGCTGCGACAGATCTAGCCGGGCTTCCAAATTGGTCAGAAGAACATCTAATTGTTCAGCCGACAGGGCTGTTGGCGTCCCTCCGCCAATATAAAGTGTCCGTAAAGCTGGAAGCTCATAATAATCAACTTCCTGCATCAGCTTGACCAAATACGTATCTACTGGCTGATTTTTAATAAAGACCTTTGAAAAGTCACAATAATAGCATATCTGTGTGCAAAACGGTATATGCACATAGGCTGAACTTGGTTTTTGCTGCATGTCTTTATTTTAACACTTTTCACAGAGAAATGACGTTTTTTAAGCCAAAAATTTCAACTTGACAAAAATAAGTAGACGGTGTAAACTTTTTATAAAAGTAGACAATGTCAACTTATGAAGAAAGAAAATACGATGAAACGACACACGGCAAAACTCAAAGAAGACCTCATTCAAACTGGAGTGGAGGAAATTAAAAACCACGGCATTGACAAGGTTTCACTCCGAACCATCGCTAAAGCCTGCGGTGTGACGCACGGAACCCCTTATAAACACTTCGAAAGTAAGGAAATGTATCTGAAAGCTGTCTTAGCCCGCCTATCTGATTTTTGCAGCAGTCAAATGACCCAAAATCTGGACTTGAACGCACCTGCCAGGCAGCAGCTTCTGCAATTGGGCTTAAACGTTGTCACTTTTGCCCAAGTCTACCCTTATGTCTTTGAAGCCCTCTTTATCAAGTACCCCTTCAACTACATGGAAATGACAGAAAATACAATTGTTACCACAAGCCAGCTGTCAGGTTTTCATGACTTTAAACAGTGTGTGGTAAAGCTGCGTCAAGAAGAAAATTTACTTGGCAGCGAAGCCGAGACTTTGGTTCATTTTTGGAGCTTCATTTCAGGTTTGAGCATCTTGGTGAAGAGTCCTCTTGGTGACAACTTCAGTTATCAGATGCTTCAAGACATGATTGAACAAATGCTATCCATTTACATTAAAGGAGGACAATTATGAAAATTCTTATCATTTATGCCCACCCCAACCATAACAGTTTCAACGGGGCTATCCTGAAACAAGTACAGGCTAACCTTGACCGCAATCATGAGGTGACCTTGCTGGATTTATATGCTGAAAAATTCAATCCTGTCCTTTCCTTTGACGAAGACCATCGACGCCGTGATTTAGAGAAAGATCCTGAGACGCAAACCTATCGTGACCTCATCACTTGGGCAGACCATCTCATCTTCATTTTTCCTATATGGTGGAGCGGCATGCCAGCCATCCTCAAAGGCTTTATTGACCGTGTTTTTGCAACTGGCTTTGCATATTCCTATAAGGGAATGGGAATGGTCGGACACTTAAAGGGCAAGACAGCCTGGATTATTTCAACCCATAATACCCCTGGAATCTTTCTCCCTTTTGTCCAAGATTATGGAAAAGTTCTCAAAAGACAAATTCTGCGCATGTGCGGTATCAAGACCCGTCGGGTAAGTACCTTTTCTTATCTAAGAGGGAGCAGTCCAGAAAAGAGACAAAAGTTGCTGGAAAAAGTCGCACAGGAAGCCCGTCATATTTAAAAATGGATTAGGTTGAAACCTAATCCATTTTTAATCTTACACCGACTTATGCTTTATTCCATTCCAATTTCCGCACGTACCACATCGGCAATGGTCTCAACATAATAGTCAACTTCTGCATGGGACGGTGCCTCCGCCATAACTCTAAGCAAAGGTTCTGTTCCGCTCGGGCGGACAAGAATACGCCCATTGCCGGCCATCTCTGCCTCCATCTTGCTGATGATTTCAGCAATGGCAGCAACCTCCATAGCCTTATCTTTCATGCTATTTTCAACCCGAATATTAACCAGTTTTTGCGGATAGATGGTCACCTCGTCCGCCAAAACAGAAAGGGGTTTTCCTGTTTCCTTCATGATTTTAGTCAGCTGAATCGCTGTCAGCTGGCCATCACCTGTCGTATTGTAATCCATGATAATCACATGGCCTGACTGTTCACCGCCTAGATTGTAACCTGATTTACGCATTTCTTCGACGACATAGCGGTCGCCAACGGCTGTAATTTCTTTCTGAATTCCTTCTTGATCAAGCGCCTTGTGGAAACCAAGATTAGACATAACAGTCGTCACGATTGTATTTTTGGCCAATTCACCTTTCTCAGACAGGTATTTGCCAATAATAAACATAATCTTGTCACCATCAACAATATGGCCGTTTTCATCAACAGCAATCAGACGGTCACTGTCTCCATCAAATGCCAGGCCAATGGCTGAACCAGATTCCTTAACCAGTTCCTGAAGGCGTTCTGGATGCGTGGAGCCTAGACCGTCATTGATATTGAGACCGTCAGGCTGATCGCCAATCACAGAAATCTCAGCATTCAAATCAAGGAAAATATGGCGGGCGGAAGATGATGCTGCTCCATTTGCAGCGTCAAGAGCCACCTTCATGCCTTCCAAGTCCTGACCTGTTGAAACAAGGAATTTTTCATACTTGCGAAGCCCCTCTGGGTAGTCGACTAAGGTCCCCAAACCAAAGGCACTTGGCCTTGGCAGCCTGTCTTCTTCCGCATCCAAAAGCGCCTCAATTTCAAGTTCTCTGTCATCATCCAGCTTGAAACCGTCACTACCGAAGAACTTAATACCATTATCAAGAGCCGGATTATGACTGGCCGAAATCATGACACCTGCGCTGGCTTTTTCAGTACGAACCAGATAGGATACACCAGGTGTTGCCAAAACACCCAAATTATAGACCTCAATCCCAACAGACAAGAGCCCTGCGATTAGAGCACTCTCAAGCATTTGCCCAGAGATACGCGTGTCACGCGCCACAAAAACTTTAGGCTGCTCTTTTTCATGCTGACTGAGAACATAACCTCCAAAACGGCCCAGTTTAAATGCTAGTTCTGGTGTCAGTTCAACGTTTGCTTCCCCACGTACCCCATCGGTACCAAAATATTTTCCCATAATTCTTAGATGTCTTTTGACATCGTCCTCCGTATTTTTATTTTTGTTTTACTGTTAACTTTACATTAACTTTCTCAGGATCAACTTTAACATTGTCCGCAGAAAGACTGACAGATTTTGTTGTGTCTTTGCTGACATCAGAAACATCCACCTTGGCAGTTACCTTACTGATTTTATCAAGATCGGTCTGCTTACCGTAAATAGTGACTTCTTTTGTCTGCAATTCATAAGTAACAGCTGACACATTTTTATTGAGCTGACCAGTGATTTCGACAGCAACAGGAACTGTTTTGGACAGTTCTGCAATCTTAACCGACAGACTTGTCTTGGTCGGGCTGATAATGCTAGGTAGAATTTTTCCTTCTGCTGATACCGCCTGCAAGGTCACCGGTTTGCTGTAATTAGCACTGAGGGTCTGCTCCTCAGGTAAAACAGCGACCACGTGGTCAATCTGATTGATTGTTGCTTCATCACTGGTAACTTCAGCTTCTGTAACACCTGTCTTGATTTCTTTGATACTGTAGCCTGAAGCCACCTGATCGGGTGAGACAATTCCTTCAACTTTGAAAGTCTTTGTCTTCTTTTTACCTATCGTCACCGACATGGTTTGGGGAGAAACTTCCCCAGAGACTTCGGACGGCAGATTGGTCAACTGGAGTTTGGCCTTGTGGCTGCCCTCAGATAGGTTACTTAAATCCGCAACCACCTTGAAATGCCGTGTATCTTCATTGATTTCAGAATCCAGCTTGATACGATTGGTTGTTGTCAGATAGACTTCTGCTTCATAAGAATAACCACTGATGAAATATTTATCGCTGTCGTACTTAATGTCAATCGGAACATTTTCCAGTGTCTGACTATAAGTCTGTCCAAATCCCGTTGTAGAGCCTCCTGACCTAGAATTAGCAGCATATGCTGTCAAGAACAAGATAAGGGCAAAAAAGATAGACGCGAGTGCCAATAAGATATTGTTAGAGGAATATTTTTTAGGCATCCTTTTTTCCTCCAAAAAGTGTCTTTAAAAATGGCTTGGTTTCACTGCCTTCTGAGATGAGTTGTTCTTTCAGCAAACGCTCAAATGCATCAATTGACAAATCATGAACAAAATCACCCTTATGAGCAACCGATATTGCTCCTGTTTCCTCAGAAACAACGAAGATGAGAGCATCCGACTGCTCCGATAAACCAATGGCAGCCCTGTGTCGCGTACCAAACTCTTTTGAAATCGAACTGGATTCTGACAAAGGCAGGTAGGCACAAGAAACTGCAATCTTATTGTCCTTAACGATAACCGCGCCGTCATGAAGCGGTGTATTGGGGATAAAGATATTAATCAGGAGCTGACTGGAAATATCCGCATCTAGGGGAATACCTGTGGTGATGTATTCACGCAGGGTCTGGGTACCTTCAACAGCCACCAGCGCCCCTATCTTTCGAGGACTCATGTATTTAACCGCATCAACAAAAGCTTGGACAATCTGATCATCGCTGGTCACCGTCCGTGTCTGAATTAAAGCCTGAGGAGTCCGTCCAAAACGCTCAAGTCCAGACCGGATTTCTGGCGCAAAAATCACCACAGCAGCGATAATCCCGTAGGTCACAACCTGATTCATCAAAAAGGTGATGGTAGTCAAACCTAAGAATTCCGCCACAAACTTCAGAAAAACAAACAGCACAACTCCCTGAACCAAAGACATAATCTTTGTCCCAGCCAAGGCCTTGATAAAACGATAGATTAACCAAGCAACGATACCAACATCCAAGACATGAATGACAATCTGCCAAGGACTGCTGAATAAGTTACTCCAAAAATCAGAATTTACTTGAAATAGGGTACTCATACTCACTCTTTTCTATCAACAATGGATACATTAAACAATCACATTCAATTATATCACTTTTCAAACAATTTTTCTGTATATCAATGCTTTTTTTTATGATAAAATAAGCATATGACAATAAAAAGCACTCTGGGAATTATTGCTGGCAGAACAGCCCACTTCTTTCTTAGTAAGTTAGGACGCGGCTCAACCCTGCCAGGAAAAATTGCCCTTAAATTTGACAAAGATATCTTAAATACACTGGCCAAAGACTACGAAATCGTCGTTGTGACGGGAACTAACGGTAAAACACTAACCACTGCCCTCACAGTCGGTATCCTAAAAGAAGCCTACGGTCAGGTGCTCACTAATCCTAGCGGCGCTAACATGATTACTGGGATTACCTCGACCTTTTTGACCGCCAAAAAAACCAGAACCGACCGAAAAATAGCTGTTCTGGAGATTGACGAAGCAAGCCTTCCCAAGATTACAGAATACCTCAAGCCAAGCCTCTTTGTTTTTACTAATATCTTCCGCGATCAGATGGATCGCTATGGCGAAATCTATACGACCTACCAGATGATTTTAGAGGGGGCCGCCAAGGTACCTCAGGCAACCATTCTGGCGAATGGAGACAGTCCACTCTTTCATTCAACTGAAGTTGTCAATCCTCTGAAATACTATGGTTTTGCAACGGCTACCCATCAACCCCGACAGGCTCACTATAATACCGAGGGCATCCTCTGTCCTAGATGTCAGCACATTCTTAAGTATAAACACAACACTTATGCCAACTTGGGCGACTATATCTGTGAATCTTGTGGATTTAAGCGTCCACCTCTGGACTATGCGCTGACAGAGCTCAGTCAGATTACCAATACCGCTTCGGAGTTTATCATTGATGGTCAATCCTACAAAATCAATGTAGGCGGACTCTACAATATTTACAATGCCTTGGCTGCTGTTTCGGTTGCAGAATTTTTCCAGGTCTCTCCCGAAAAAATCAAGGCAGGTTTCCATAAAAGCCGAGCTGTCTTTGGACGGCAGGAAACCTTTCATATTGGCAACAAATCCTGCACGCTGGTTCTTATTAAAAATCCAGTCGGTGCCAGTCAGGCTCTGGACATGATTAAACTAGCGCCCTATCCTTTCAGTCTGTCTGTCCTGCTCAACGCCAATTATGCTGATGGCATTGATACTTCCTGGATCTGGGATGCCAATTTTGAGAGTATTTTAGAAATGGACATTCCAGAGATTTTTGCAGGCGGTGTCCGGCACTCTGAAATTGCCCGCCGTCTTCGTGTTACAGGTTACGACGATACCAAAATTACTCAGGCTGAGAAATTGGAAGATATCCTGACCATGATTGAACAACAGGATTGCCAACACGCTTATATCCTTGCGACCTATACTGCTATGCTGGAATTTCGAGAACTGCTTGCCAGCAGACATGCTGTTAGAAAGGAGATGATCTAATGGTTTATAGCTCTTTACAGTCTCCTGACAACCGCTCTTACGATTTTGAACTGAGGACTGCTCATCTCTATGGTGACTTGCTCAATACCTATGGGGATAATGGCAATGTCCTCATGCTGAAGTATGTCGGTGAAAAGTTAGGTGCTAGGATGACGTTCGATATTGTCTCCATGGGTGATGATTTTGACGCCGACCAATACGATCTCATTTTTTTTGGTGGGGGGCAAGATTATGAGCAAGCCATTGTTGCCAAAGATTTGCCCCATAAGAAAGACCAGATCGCCGATTTCATCGAAAAAGGCGGTGTGGGTCTTGCCATCTGTGGTGGCTTTCAGTTGCTCGGTCACTATTATATTCAGGCAGATGGGACTAAAATTGACGGCATTGGCGTGATGGGCCACTACACACTGAATCAAAACCAAAATCGCTACATCGGTGATATTAAGATTCACAATGACGAATTTAACGAAACCTACTATGGTTTTGAAAATCACCAGGGCAGGACTTTCCTATCAGACGACGAAAAACCTTTGGGTAAGGTCGTTTACGGCAACGGTAACAATCAAGAAGACGGAACCGAAGGTGTCCATTATAAAAATATTTTTGGCTCCTATTTTCACGGCCCCCTTCTCTCTCGCAATGCCAACTTAGCCTACCGTTTAGTGACAACTGCTCTCAGACGAAAATATGGCTCAGACCTTAAACTGCCAAGCTATCAAGAGATTCTAAGTCTTGAAGTTCCCGAAGAATACACTGATGTTAAAAGCAAGGCTGAGTTTGATCAATAAAAAATCAACTTTCTTTCCGAAAGTTGATTTTTTATCAGCCAGATGACGCCAAGAGTAATTTTGTTTTAATCCCATCTAAATCCCAAAAAGCCGCCTGATTAGTTTGAAAAGTCACTTCAAGTCCCAGTTTTTGGGCTGTTCGAATCGCCTTCTGATAGGCAAAAATATCCTTATAGACAAGTGTGTAGTAGGCTAAGCCTTTCATTTTTTCAGTACGTTTAAGAAGATCTTGCCCTCCCCATTCGTTGACGGCCAAATGATGATGATAATGACCCGAGGCCAGCCATGAAGCCGAAGGAATCGAAAACTTGTCAGCCAGCCCGAGAACCTCTTGGTAAAAGTGACTGGATTTCTGGCTGGAAGCTACTGATAAGTGAATGTGTCCCATTCTGCTGCCCCTAGGCATTCTATAACTCTTTACCTCATGACCTGCATCATAGACAGCCTGAGCATCCATAGCTTCGGTAATCCCGACAATACGGCCATCAGCTCTGATATCCCAGTCTTCTTGAGGTCGATCGCGATAAATTTCAATGCCATTGCCTTCTGGATCCTCTAGGTAAATGGCTTCGCTGTAACCATGATCGGAAGCCCCAACTAAGGGGATTTTTTCTCTTAAAAAATGACGGAAAAGCGTACCTAAATCTTCTCTTCTGGGTAAAACAATAGCAAAGTGATAGAGGCCATAAGCATCTGACGGGGAGGTCCGATCATCTGTCTGCCTGAGATGGATCAGAATCTCATCAGCCAAGCCTAAGTCTGCTGTCAGTGCTGAACGCTGATGAAGCTGCAGACCTAAAGCCTGCTGATAAAAATCAACCTCTAATTCTAAATCGTTCACATTTAAAGCAAGAGGCCCCAATTCAAAATCTGATTGATACAACATAATTGCTCCTTCATCTTTTGATACCAATATATCACTAACTAGTATTATATGCAATTGATTTGTTTAAGAGTAAAACCGCCGAACCTTTTAGTTTAGGTTCAGCGGTTTAAGCTTCAAGATTCAAGTTTCTCAGACAGATCTTCCCATTCCTGCCATAAATCATCTTGCTGACCGGCAATTTGGTCCACTTCCTTTTGTAAATCCATTAAGGCAGCCGCATCGTTGGTTTGTGACATTTCAGCATGTAAAGCTGCTGCCCGATCATCAAGGGCTTCTAGGGAAACTTCGATTTCCTCAAGACGGCGGTTTATTCTCCGAACTTCCTTTTGGCTGGCTTTTTGTGCCTGATAATCCTGAGCTGCCGTCTTATCTGATCGATCAGAAGCTGTATCGGCAGCCATCTGCTTCTGTTCCTGCTCGGCTTTTTTCTCCAAATAATAATCGTAATCTCCCAAATACAATTGCGAACCACTTTGGGAGATTTCCAAAACCTTGTTAGCAACACGGTTGATAAAGTAGCGGTCATGACTGACAAAAAGGAGGGTCCCATCAAAATCAATCAGGGCATTTTCCAGCACCTCTTTACTGTCAATATCCAGGTGATTGGTCGGCTCATCAAGAATCAGGAAGTTATTATTTTCCAAGGAGAGTTTCGCTAGGAGAAGTCGAGCTTTTTCACCGCCTGATAGGACAGAGACCGTCTTTTTGACATCTTCCCCTGAAAAAAGAAAGGCTCCTAAGCGGTTTCTCACCTCTACTTCTGGAAGAGTTGAAAAGTCTGACCAGATTTCTTCCAGAACCGTGTTCTGTGGTGTCAGGTGAGACTGCGTCTGATCATAATACCCTTGGTCAACATTTGCACCGTACATGGCTGATCCTTTCACAAAAGGAATCTCTCCAATGATGGACTTGATTAGGGTGGATTTTCCAATGCCATTAGGACCGACGACTGCGATTGCATCCATTCTGCTGACATCAAGGTCAATCGGCCCTGACAAAGGCACCCCTTCATGACCAATCATTGTATCCTTAAGACTAAGAACTTTATTACCAGATGGTCTGTCCGCATGAAAACTGATATAGGCTGACCGTTGATGACTGTCTGGCTTCTCAAGCCGCTCCATTTTCTCCAGCTGTTTGCGACGAGACTGAGCTCTTTTGGTGGTTGAGGCACGCACGATATTTTTCTGGACAAAGTCTTCTAATTTAGCAATTTCTTTTTGCTGTTTTTCAAAATTCTTTTCTTCCGTCGCCAGTCTTTGCGCTTTTTCCTGAATAAAATAAGAATAGTTGCCGGCATAAACATCTAATCCATGCGGCCGTAAGTCCATGGTCACAGTTGCGACCTTATCCAAAAAATACCGATCATGGCTGACAATCAACAAGGCTCCCGAATAATGGACTAAATAATTTTCTAGCCAGGCAATGGTTTCAATATCCAAATGATTGGTTGGCTCATCCAAGACAAGTAAGTCAGGCTTTTCTAACAACATCTTGGCTAAGGCTAATCGGGTGTTTTGCCCACCTGAAAGCTCTGAAATCGGCATCTGCCACATCTCCTGACCAAACTTAAAGGCATTGAGAATCGTCTTAATATCACTCTCATAAGTGAAACCACCTCGTTGCCGGAAATTCTCTGTCAACTGGTCATAGCGTGTCATCAGCTGGTTTAGGGCATCTCCCGACAGCTGCCCCATTTCCGTTTCCATCTGACGAAGCTGCTGCTCATCCTGTCTCAAATCTTCAAAAACATGAAGCATCTCGTCAAAAATCGTTTTTTCAGAGGCAAACCGGCTATCCTGAGCCAAATAAGAAAGATTTAAATCACGTTTTTGGTCAATCGTTCCAGAGCTGGGCTGCTCTTCTCCGACCAAAATTTTCAGGAGGGTTGATTTTCCGGCCCCATTACGTCCGACCAAAGCAATCCTGTCTTTGTCGCCAATTTGCAGCGTGATATTCTCAAAAAGAACCTGACCCGCAAAGCTTCTTTCTAATTTATTTCCCTGTAAAATCATCATAACCCTATTGTAGCAAAACTTGACAGGACAAGCCAGAAGAATGTGACCCGCCTCATACCTCTCCCCTAAAAAACAGCCAGGGATACCCCTGACTGTTTTTTACTTGCTTAAGACTGACATGGTGGTCAGTGCTGCATCATAATAATTATTTGATGGAATGCCCTCGATAACAGTATTTTTTTCCTGCTGGACTAAACGATTGTACCTATTGTTAGATTTAGCAGCATAAAAGACTGGGGCTGTAAAGCTGGCAGATTGATAGGTTTCTAAATTCTGACCGTTAAGTTTATAACCAGCATAGATGGTATCCTGTTTCATAAAGAAATCCATCATTTTCTTTAAAACTTTCTGACCTGTTTTATCCTTGCTGCGGGCGAGATTATAAGGCAGACGGCAGGCATTGTAATAATAGTCGCCATCATAATCTGTTGCTACCAAGTTCGCCTTAGCTGCCTCGACTTTGCCATTTGCCCGAACCCACATAAAATCAGGAATTAAACCGGTCTGGTTCTTATCGCTCATCTTTTTAAGGCTATTCAACATGGAAGACTTAATCTTTTTCCAAGTGTCATCTTTTGAAAAAGTGTAGAAAGTATCAAACTGTTCCGGCAGAATATCAGAAGTTCTCACCAATTCGTAATATTCTGTACCGACAGCTGCCCAGTTACCTACCGTTAAAGAATTGGTCTGAGAATTGTAATTGTATTTAAGAATATCTTCCAACAAGAGCTTGGCTTGCTTTTGATAAGCCTTTGCTTTTGCCGGCCACAATTCCGCAGCTTTAATCAAGGAATAAGCAATGTAAAGGTCACCGTCCGTCGCACTATTGGCCAAAACGTCAATGCTCCCATCTGCTTTAACAATTTGTTTCCAAGACATGAGCTGAGTGCCGCTGATACGGTGATCAAGATAGTATTTGTACAGTTTGGTAAATTCTTTTTGGCTATGGTAGCCCTGCATCTCGGCCTCCACAGCAATATACATCCCATAACCCTGACCTTCTGATAAAACCAAGGCTCCTTGATCACTAGTACCCGTTTTAACATAGGCAGATTTTCCTTTGCTGATAACATAGTAGTCAGACCAGTCACTGTACATGGTTCGCTTCATTTCATCTGTGCTGGCTGTTCGCATGGAATAAAAACCCAGCGTCACAGTTGTTAAGAACAAAACCAGCCAAAAATATTTTAATTTTTTTCTTTTCACCTTCTTCTCCTCTATCCTGCAAAACGTTTCGTTTTAACCCATTTGGTGCCTTCCCGGCGTAAAATTTTGTCCATGATAACAGAGCAGACAGACGAAATGGATACAATAATAAAGAGCTGCGTATAGGTAAAGTAAGCCAAAAGCGCGATCCAAATCTGCTTAACTGTTGCCTGACCATGCTGGGTTGCCAAGGAAATTGAAATCTGCAAGAGATAAAGCAAGATCATCAACAGCCAGTTAAAGAGCAAGAGCTGGGCCATATAGATGTTATCGGCATTAAAGGCAAAAGGTACGGTTACCCCAGGTTTAAAGAGACCGAATATCAAGGCTGCAACGTTAATAAAGAAGAGGATATCCGAAAGGACAATGGCTGCATTAAACCAAAAGAAGGTACAGGCATAGTAAAACACTTCCCATTTCACCCGCCAGTTTCCCCGGCCGAAGAGATGTTTAAAGTTGGCGATCACCACTTCATAATTTCCCTTAGCCCATCTCTTACGCTGGAGATAGTATGACCTTAGGGTCTCTGGCTCCTGCTGAAAAGCTTCGGAATTATGCGCCAGCGCAATCAGCTTACCGCTTTGCATAATTTTGAAGGAAATATCGGTATCCTCTGTAAGGGCACCATTACGCCAGCCGCCAATACTTTTAACAAACGCTGTATTGATGATAAAATTAGTCCCTGGGATACGGCCGATTTTGCCCAGATGCCACATCCCAACGTGCTGAATCCGCTGAGTAACAACAATTTCTTGATTGATGCAGCGTGTTAAAAAGTTTTGATTGGCATTTCTTGTTTTGTTACGGCCAAAGGAAGCCACATGGCGTTCAGGATTTTCCATAACCTTTTTAACCAAAAAATACAGGGCATTTTTTTCAGGCATGGCATCCGCATCGTAAACACAGATATACTCTCCCTTAGCCATTTTCAGCGCATCATTAAGAACGCCGGCCTTACCACCAGTACCGGTTCTGTCGATTAAGGTCAAATCACGGCCGGCATTCTGCGGTCTGGCTTTGACCTTTTTCATCTCTTGATAGGTATTATCACTGCAGTTATCTGCAAAAAGAATAATTTCAACCCGGTCATGAGGGTAGTTTAAATCGAGAATAGCCTGTGCTGTTTGAGAAATAACAACATCTTCATTATGAGCCGGCACAACAACGGTAATCATTGGATAATAGTCTAAGGGACTGGTGTCTACTTCAAAATCACTGTGTTTGAACCAAAAATGGACTGCTGAAAATAAGACGACTAATGCAATAGCCAGAGAAGCCCAAATGGAAATCAAACTAATTATCATTAAAATCTGACCGATCATCATCTACCGCCTTAAAATTCTTATTCACTCGCTCTAAAATGATTAAATAACTAATAAACAAAACAGCAAAACAGCCTGCAAAGAAAAGACTTATGACCAGGCCAAAATGAAAGAAAGTGTTGGTTAAATTCATTAACTGCTTCCTCCTAATATTCAACAATGATATCCGTCTCGAGAAGGCGTTCAAGCCTTTTCAGGATATCTTCGTAACTTGGGTACCGATCATCATTCTCATGATTCACAAACTGGTAACCATACTGGAACTGAATTTCATGCTGCGAATGTTCATGGTGAAAGCGCAGCTTCTTCAATTCTCTGCTAAAGACCGTCTCTAAGTCCGCTCTCCAATGTTCACTCGTATCTGATTTCATAATTAAAAAGAGACCATTGCGAAGGTAGAAGAGATGATTCCCCTCTCCCTTGGCACGCATCAGCGTCCGGTTAATACGCCTAATCGCTGCATAATATTCCTTAGGCTGTGTCTGCTTAAATTGTTCCGCGTGAGCCCAGCTGACAAGCAGGGTCTGAACCCCCATATCAGGATATTTCTTAGCCTTTGATAACTGAAATTCATAAAATTTTGCTGCTTTCGAAGACTGGTCTCTGATAGCCCGTGATCTCTCCCAAATTAAATCTTCAAATTGGTTTGCCGCTGCCAATGTGACAGGCAAAGATAAAATCAAAACTAATCGCTCAAAAACTGAGATATAGGAAACACCTACAGTAAACACAAAGGTCCCAATGACTATCATGAATAATTCTGACCAGGTAACCAAGAGGTCTGTCAAAAAAATAGGTGTGAGCAGGACTAAAAAAGTCAGAGCTGCATAAATAGCAAAAACTGTCAAGCCGTGCTGATAGGCAACATACAAGCCAAAGGAAGCTGCAGTAACCATGATGACGAACATGCTCGAAATACTTAGTGAACGTTTCATTACGATTTCTCCTCTGCTCTAAAGTCCTCTGGTCTCTCGCTAGAGGTAAAATAATGGGCAATAGCATCCATGATTCGTTGGGAAGCCTGACCGTCTCCATAAGGATTTTGTGCCTTAGCCATCTTATCATACTCTCGTTGATTTTCCAAGAGTTCAATCATGGCCTTTTTGACAGATTCTTTATCAGTACCCACTAATTTTAGGGTACCAGCTTCCACACCTTCTGGCCGTTCCGTTGTATCCCGCAAAACAAGCACTGGCTTACCAAGAGAGGGAGCCTCTTCTTGGACACCTCCGGAATCAGACATAATAAAATAACTTTTTGCGGCTAAATTATGAAAATCAACAACATCAAGCGGCTCAATCAGATGAACCCGTTCTTGCCCAGATAAAATGTCTCGAGCAGCTTCCTGAACTGCAGGACTTAGGTGAACAGGGTAAATCACTTCAACATCCTGATACTCCTGCAGGACTGTTTTAATCGTCTGAAAGACTTCCCGCATTGGCTGACCTTGATTTTCACGTCTGTGCATGGTTACCAAGACCAGCCTATTATCAGGATTAACTTTATCTAGAACTTCATGATGATAATTTTCCTTAACAGTCAGCGATAGTGCATCAATGGCGGTATTACCCGTCACAAAAATATGTTCAGCAGGGTGGTTTTCCTTCAAGAGGTTATCCCGACTTTGTGCCGTCGGTGCAAAATAAAGATCTGAAACAACATCTGTTACTTGACGGTTAACTTCCTCAGGAAAAGGCGAATATTTGTCCCAAGTCCGCAAGCCCGCCTCTACGTGACCGATCTTAATCTGATTATAAAAAGCAGAAATACTTGCTGCAAAAGTGGTAGTTGTGTCTCCATGAACCAAAATAATATCTGGCTTCACCTCTTTTAAGACCTCATCCAATTTATGAAGGACATTACTCGTAATATCAGATAAGGTCTGCTGTTTACTCATAATATCTAAGTCATAATCTGGTTCAATGCCAAAGGTGGATAGGGCTTGGTCTAGCATCTGCCGATGCTGGGCTGTCACAACTGTAATGGTTTCAAAACGATTGGTATCGGCTTTCAGAGCAAGCAGCAAGGGAGCCATCTTAATAGCTTCCGGTCTTGTACCAAAGACCAACATCACTTTTACTTTTTCCATAAGTCCTCTTAAACATCATAATACTTTATGTATCAAACAATACATTCCTAAAAAGATTATCACGATTTAATAACAAAATCAACTAATTTATCAAAATATTTTTAGTATAGAACTATTTACACAAGAAAAACCTAGAAACCTAGGTTTTTAACTATTTGCTATACAATTCTTTAACCTTTACAATGTCTGCTTCTTGAATACCATGATAAGAACCTGCTGACTCCATAACAGATGTTTCACTGTCATCATGATCTAAGCCAATCGCATGTCCTAATTCATGCTCTGCTGTATGAACAATTCGATCCATAGTATAACCATACTGACTATTTAATAGATAGTAGGTATTCAATTTGACATCAACATAGCTAATCCGATTCGTCAGAGCGTTTGTCTCTGTCTCAGCCAGTCCTGCCGCCTGAGAATTTGCATCTGAGTACTCTGTCGCAATAATATCAGCTTTACTTTTATCCTGTGTCAGCGTAAAGGTAAAGCTACCAGTCGCATTCCAGTTTGCAATAGCAGTTTGGTAGGCTTGAGTCAAGGTTGTATTGTCTGTATCAATACAAACACTGGCTTTATTGGATGACCATCTGCTGCCATGATGACTATAATTATCTGTCGATAACTGTGACACCTGATCAACCAGGCTTTGGCTGCTACCATCAAAAAGGCTAGTCAGTTTATTAACTTGCTCAGAAAGCGCATTAGTTAACTGATTGCTGCTATTATTGGTAAAATACAAAAAGGCAAAGATAATAACAGCCAAAACGATAGCCGTCTTAATCAGACCAAAAATAATACTCCAAGCTAATCTCAGGATCAGACGTGGGACTAAAAAAATCATTTTCAAAAGATTTTTCATGGGGAAAACCTCATTTCTTGAAATCATAAAAAATCCTAAAACTGAATCCTCAGTATAGCAGGGATAGTTGGAAAAAGCAAGCTTTTACACCACTTGTTAGGCAACTGTAACGTCCTGACATCTCATAGTACCAAAGAAAAATTTAACTCAGGCGTTCCTCTTTTTGATAATTAATCGGAAGCCATTCTAAAAAATGATCCAGCTGCTTTTCCCAATAATACCATTCATGCTTACCATGATCTTGCCGATAATCAATATCCAGTCCCAAGCTTTTCAATTGCTTGATCGCTGCTTCATTAGACTGATAAAGAAAATCTTCGTAACCGCACCAAGCATAAAATTTTGTTTTTTTATCGGACTTTTCTGCCAGAGTTGTCAGTAAATGTTTCTGCACAGTTTTTCCTTGTAGTTTTCCAAAAACACCTTCCCAATAGGCTTTGGAGCCTCCTGTCGCTTCTGCAATGTCTTTTCCATCGATACCGATGCCAAGAGCGCCTGAAAACGAAGCGGCATAAGAAAAACGATCGGTCGAAAGAGCTATTTTATAGGCCCCATAGCCTCCCATTGACAGACCGGCGATAAAGGTTTTCTCCCGCTTTCGTGTCATATTGGGAAAAAAGCGCTGCATCACTTGCGGCAGCTCCTTGGCCAAAGCATCATAATAATCCAGACCATAAGCTGTGTTGGTATACCAGGCTAAGTCTGTCGATGGCATAATGACGATCAAGTTGGTGTGGCGCAGCAAACGTTCAATACTGGTCCGCTTCTGCCAAGAATTTTCATTGCCTCCCATCCCATGAAGAAGGTACAAAACAGGGATATCCTTATCATCTACTTCTGTTGGGGCAATTTCAGAAGCATCTGGATAAATCACATTGACAGAGCGCTCCATTTGCAATGCCTCAGAATGATATTCTATGTTAAAAAAAGCCATAAATTTCCCCCTCCTTAATGGCTTTTATTATAGCATATTGTCAGCGATTTTGATAAACTTAGCATAAAGAAAAGGAGACCAGATGCCCACTATTTACGGTGACCTCGTTGACCAAATGACCAGGTGTACAGACTACAGCAAAGATACCGATATTATAGCACTGAAATGCTTTAGCTGCCGAAAATACTATCCTTGTTATCATTGCCATAATCGGCATGAAAACCATCTTTTTGAAGCCTATCCTGAATATCTGGAGAAGGATAAGGTAGTTTATTGCGGTGCCTGCCAGACAGAGCTAACCATCAATGAATATAAAGGCCAATCTGTCTGCCCTAGATGCTCCCATCCCTTCAACCCCAACTGTAAACGTCACTACCACATATATTTTAAGGAAAAATAGACTGCGCTATGCGCAGTCTATTTCTTAAGCTCATATCGCCTATCTCACTTCCATGACAACCGGTAAAATAGCCGGGCGCCGTTTAGTCTGTTCAAAGAGGTATTTTCCAACTTCATCACGAACTAAAGACTTTAGTTCTCCCCATTCAAAATGGTCCTGACCCAAGTAAGATTCAACCGCATTATTAGCAATATCTGCACTTTCACGTAAAATATCTCGGCTCTTCTTCACATAGACAAAGCCTCTGGTATTCACACGCGCCCGTGAGATAATTTTCTTTTTCTTACGGTTCACAGTAAGGGCAACGATGAAGATTCCATCTTCTGAGAGAACCTTTCGATCACGAAGAACAATATTTCCAACATCACCAATCGCATTCCCGTCAATCATGACATCTCCAGCTGAGACAGCCCCCTCATGAAGAAAACCATCTTCTGAGAGAACCATGATGTCTCCCCGCTTCATGATATAAATGTTTTCTGGGAACATTCCCAGTTCCAGTGCCAAATCAGCGTGCGCTGCCAATTCTCGGTACTCGCCCTGGATAGGGAAAAGATACTTCGGTTTCAGCAGATTAATCATCAGCTGCAAATCCCGTCCATTGGCATGGCCTGAAACACGCATATTTTGGGTAATTGATTTAACCACCCCACCGGCCTTGTAGATAAGGTTTTCAACTCGGGCAACCACGGCTTCTTTCGAAATGGTTGGAGTGGTCACGATATAAGCCAAGTCACCTTCTTTGATGGTAACATGACGGTGACGGCCAATAGCCATTTTGCGAAGACTATTGATTGGTTCTCCCATACGGCCGGCATCAAGAATGATGAGCTCATGGTCTTCAAAGCGATGCATATCCTTAGGTTTGATAATCAGTTTTTCATCCGAAATCGATAATTTCTTAAGACGGATAGCTGTACGGACGATATTTTCCACATCATAACCGGTCAGGACAACGCGGCGCCCATTATCAGCAGCAGAATCAAAAACCTGCTGAATCCGTACCAAGTTAGAAGCAACGGCCGCCACAATAATTCGGCCCTGCCAATCCGATATCACCTGCTCCATCTCCAGCCCAACTTCGGCCTCACTGGCCACCTGGACATTGCTGTCGGCATTTGCAGAGTCTGATAAAAGTGCCAAAACACCTTCTCTGCCGATTTCTGCAATTCGAGCCAAGTCTGTTTGGTACATACGGCTGGCTGCCTGATCAAATTTAAAGTCTCCGGTATAAACGATATTGCCTTCCTTGGTTCCCACCACAATCCCCAAACTTTCAGGAATAGAGTGCGTTGTCTTAAAGAAAGAAACAGTTGCCTCTTCAAATTCAATTTCTGTCTGTGCATCAACGACATGGAAATTTTTGAATTTCTTAGAGGCATCATTATTCTTCACCATGAGTTTTGCTAACTCAATCGTCAATTCAGACCCAAAAACAGGCACCTTAACCTCTGATACTAGATAAGGCAGGGCGCCTATCGCATCCGCATGGCCGTGCGTCAGAAAAATCCCCTGCACACGGTCTTTGTTCTCAATTAGATAGTCCAGATTTGGAATAATAAGGTCAACGCCCAACTGTTCATCTTCTGGATACTTTAAGCCGGCATCCAAAACAAAAATTGAGTCATTGACTTCTGCCACATAGAGGTTTTTTCCGTTTTCCCGGACACCTCCTAGGGCCATGATTTTTACATCAGTCATGTAAACTCCTTCATAATATAGTTATTTCATACAAACGGTCCTTGCTGTTTCATTAGCAAGTCGAATTACTGCTTTTGCAGTCAAACTGCAATCCTCTTTATTATAGCATAAATTACCTTCTTTGACAGATGGATACGGTTATTAGGTGATAGAAAATGCAAAATCAGCCCTCTTCAAGGACTGATTTAATCATTATTTGGCTTTATACTCACTAAAGTCAGACGATTTCAACTCTGAAACAGCAGAGTCAAGATCTTCGTATTTGGAATAACTATTGTCAGATTTTGACTTGATGTCGGACAAAATGAGCTTATTCTCATAAATTTCAAGATTGTCATAGCCGTAGATATAGTAACCCGTTTCTGTTTTAGTCTCTCCCTTATTCAAAACAGCCTTGTCTGAATTGACAGTTGTTTTTGTGATTTTATAAATCCTGCGAATATTGAGACCTTCTTTTGCGTCACTTGCGTAAAACGCTTCTGAAGCTGACCTATAGCCAATATAGTCTGCCTGTGCTTCAATGGTATAAGTTTCCGTGCTATACTCATCACTGGTGTTCTTATTTTCTGATTTGACATAATCATCCAACTTACTGTAAGCATCAGGAATATTGCTGATATCAGAAAGTTCTTTAAGACCTGAAACTGTAACTTTTTGACTGGCCTCAGCATTTTTGACAATGATTCCTGAGGACTCCAATTTCCCAACATAAGTTGTATCTAGTTTAACAGTTACTGTGTCACCGTTGCTAAGATTATTATTTTCTGAGCTGGTAATGTCATATTTTTTCAGTGCTTTCTCAGAGACACTGCCGTAGCCATTGTAGCCACTATAAGTGAGCGGGTTATCTTTTAAAATCGCTTTTAAGGTAGTTGATTTAGACTTTTTCAGACCTTCTACTGTAAAAGTCTTACTCCCTTCCTTAATCGGTGAATTGTCAGAAGCGACCTTAACAGTGAATGTCACCTTGTCTCCATTTGATAAGGAGTCCGTCTTATCAAAATCATAGGACACACTGTCTAAGGCATTTTCTGCTCGAACTAATTTCTCTGCCGTTTCACTCGAAGCACTAGCCAGATCTGAGGCGTAACTGCTGTCCGCAACAATCTTATCAGCATCTGATTTGGAGATACCAGCATCCAATAAAACAGCTTTTTGCGCAGACTTTTCAATTTCTTCTGAGTTATATTTGAGGGTCCCAGCTCCATTGTAACCCTTAAAAGTTACATTTACCTGACTGACAAGGTCCGTTTTACGATTTAACAAGGCATACATCCCTCCAGCAAGAGCCAGCAAGAGAACAGCAAGACCGATAATTGACTGCACCTTGTACTTCAGTACAAAAGCCTTGATATTAGCAAAATTTAGCTGTTTTAAAAAATCCTTTAACTTTTCCATTTTCATTCTCCTAATTATAAATTGCTTTTATTATAACGTTTTAGAAAGTTTCTTGTCAATATATTTTAAAAATTCTAAAAGTTTATTCAAACAATTGATAATAATCTGAGATAGTCATCTGTTGCTTTTCCTGAGCGGCTAGATCTTGGATAATTTGGCCATCTTTCATGACCAAAAGGCGATTACCATATTTTAAAGCATCTTCCATTCGGTGAGTAATCATCAGAGCCGTCAG
This sequence comes from Streptococcus ferus DSM 20646, assembly GCF_000372425.1. Classification (GTDB taxonomy): domain Bacteria; phylum Bacillota; class Bacilli; order Lactobacillales; family Streptococcaceae; genus Streptococcus; species Streptococcus ferus. Next base: position 268,860 of record NZ_AQVD01000001.1, on the reverse strand, counting down.
CTGGTCCTTAGTCACAAAGTCATCTGTCAGTGCCATAAGGGCAAGGCTGGTCTTAGGATCAAGGGCCGCCGTATGTTCATCAAGCAAGAGAAGTTCGGGCTTTTTAAGAGTAGCCATCAATAGACTGAGCGCCTGCCTCTGACCGCCAGATAAGAGGCCGACAGCGGTATGCAAGTGTTTGTCCAAACCATTGCCGACTTTGGCAATTAAGCGCTGAAATTCCGCTTCGTGGGACTTCAGCTGGCGTGAAGAAAGGCCACGCTTTTGCCCCCTGTATTTGGCGATTAAAAGATTCTCAGCAACGGTCATACGGGGAGCTGTTCCCATCTTTGGATCCTGAAAGACTCGGGATAAATAATGAGCCCGCTTTTCTGCCCCAAGTTTGGTGACATCCTGCCCCAGAATAAAGATACGGCCGCTGCTTAAGGGCAGAGTGCCGGCAATCACATTGAAAAGAGTTGATTTCCCCGCACCATTGCCGCCTAAAATGGTTAAAAAATCATGTTCGTAAATGGTTAAATTGACTTGATCAAGAATCAGTTTCTCCGTGTCAAGCCCATTATTGACCGCCACACTGGCATCCTTAAGTTCAATAATTGTTTTCATCGTGACAAGGTCACCCCCTTGAAGAAACGTTTTTTAAACTCTGGTACCATGAGGCAGATTGCCAATACAACCGCACTAAAGAGTTTGAGATAATTGGTCTGGAAACCAAGAGAAATAACAGCCAGAATCAAGAATTGGTAGAGGATTGACCCAATGACAATAGCGATTAAGCGCTCTAGGAGAGTCAGGCCAGTCGAAAAAAGGACCTCACCAATGATAATACTTGCCAGACCAATGACAATGACACCGATCCCCTTTGAGACATCCGCATAGCCATCTTGCTGACTGATTAAAGCCCCAGATAAGGCAATAATGCCGTTGGAGAGCACCAACCCCATGACCTCCATCTTATCCGTGTTGATGCCAAAACTTTTAGCCATATCAGGATTATCTCCTGTGGCGATATAGGCCTGACCTAATAAGGTATTCAGAAAATAAATGAGACCACCTATCACAATGGCAATAACTAAAATACCCAGAACCAATAAGTCTACATCCCCAGAAAAGGGCAGGAGGTCTTGTATTTTATCAGCATCCAGCAATCCCAGATTTGCCCTGCCCATAATCATGAGCATAATGGAGTGGCAGGAAGTCATGACTAAAATACCCGCTAAAAGTGTTGGTATTTTACCTTTAGTATATAGGAGTCCCGTCGCCAAACCCGCTAAGCAGCCTGCAAAAACAGCCACCAAAGTCGCCAAAACAGGATTGATCCCCTGAGTAATCAAGCTGACCGCAACAGCTCCTCCTAGCGGGAAAGACCCTTCTGTCGTCATATCAGGAAAGTTTAAAATTCGAAAGGTCATGAAAATTCCCAGACCAAGGACTCCCCACAGAAAGCCTTGTGAAATGGTTGAAATAAGCATCTTGTATCCTTACATTCTTTTATTTGGGAGTGATGACTAATTGACCGACTTAGCCTTTTTAGCAAGATCAGCTGGAATCGTCACTCCGAGTTCTTGAGCTACCGTTTTATTGATCACTGGCGTTCCTTCATCAAATACCTGAACGGGGATGTCTCCCGCTTTTTCGCCTTTTAAGATTTTAGCTGCCATTTTTCCGGTAGCAACCCCTAAGTCATACTGATCCACCACCACAGAGGCGAGACCTCCTTCAGAAACCATGGTATCAACACTCGGGTAAATTGGTTTGTTAGCATCTTTTGCAGCTGCAACAACTGTTGGAAAAGCTGAGGCAATGGTATTGTCAAGAGGTGTCCAGACAGCGTCCACTTTAGATAACAGGACATTCATGGTTGTGGCAATTTCATTAGTTGAAGGAACAGCATAGGTTTCAACCTTGTAGCCTTTTTTCTCAGCCAATTTTTTAAATTCCTCAACTTGGGATTTGGAATTATCTTCGCTGCTTGAATAAAGCAGACCAACTGTCTTAACATCTGGTGTCAGCTCTTTGATGAGATCAATCTGATCAGCAATAGGGGTTTTATCTGAAACACCTGTAATATTGCCGCCTGGATTCTTAAGATCCTTGACTAATTTTGCCCCGACAGGATCCGTCACAGCCCCCATCACAATAGGAATGTCTTTGGTAGCACTGGCCAGACCTTGAGCAGCAGGTGTCGCAATACCGATCAAGAGCTGATTCTTATGGCTGACCAAAGTTTGGCTCATGGTCTGTACCTTACTTTGATCGCCTTCCGCATTTAAAAATTCAATCTTAATCTTATCACCAGAATAGCCCTCTTTCTTAAGGCCATCCTTGATGCCTCGGTAAATTTCATCCAGCGCCTCATGGGTCACATATTGCAGGACACCGACCTTTACTGTCTTGGTTCCCTGATTTTTACTTCCCCGGCTGACAGACTGATAGGCCAAGGTTCCGGCAATGATGACAACAATAGCTGCCAAAACGGCGATTAAACGTTTGTTCTTCATAAGCAATATCCTCTTCTTTTTCTTATTCTCAGGTATAAAACAAAAGCCCCGCATACAAAAACTGTATGCGAGGGCGTATGGAGCGCGGTGCCACCTCACTTATGGGATTTCCCATATCTCTTCCTCCTCTAACAAGGAGCTGCACTGTAAGGTGTGCCTACCGAACTCTTATTGTTTCAAGTCCATCTCATAACCTCAGCCCATTTCGTAAAAACTGCTACTTGTTCACAACGACCACAAGCTCTCTGGAAACAAATTCCTACTACTCTTTCTGATTGCATTCATTATAGTATGTTCCGCGGTATTTGTCAATAAGATTTTTAGGGACCGATATGGTATAATCTTCTAAGAGATATAAAGGAGACCGCTATGTCCTTCGATGGCTTTTTTTTACACCATTTAACCCAAGAATTACAAGAATATCTGCTCTACGGTCGGATCCAAAAGGTCAATCAGCCTTTTGATCGTGAACTGGTTTTAACGATTCGCAATCATCGGCAGAACTTTAAACTACTCTTATCCGCTCACCCTGTTTTCGGCCGCATTCAGATGACAAAAACCGATTTTCAAAACCCTCAGATCCCCAATACCTTCACCATGATTATGCGAAAATATCTGCAGGGGGCACTCATCGAGTCTATCCAGCAGGTGGAAAATGATCGTATCCTGCAAATCAGTGTTTCTAATAAAAATGAAATTGGCGATCAGCTAAAGGTGAGCCTCATCGTGGAAATCATGGGAAAACACAGCAATATCATTCTCATTGATCAAAATGAAGGTAAGATTATTGAATCAATCAAACACGTGGGGTTTGCTCAAAATAGTTACCGAACCATCTTACCTGGCTCTGCCTATCTGGCGCCTCCAAAGAACCAAACACAGAATCCTTTTGCCATCTCAGATGACAAGCTCTTTGAAATTCTGCAGACGCAGGATCTCTCTCCTAAAAACCTCCAGCAGCTTTTTCAAGGTCTGGGCAGAGACACCGCCAGTCAGCTAGCTTTCTCGTTAGACAGGGACCGCTTAAAGAACTTCCGCCGCTTCTTCAAGCAAGAAACGGCACCTAACCTAACAGAAACTTCTTTTTCAGCCGTCCATTTTACGGACAGCCAAGAAAGTTTTGATAGCCTATCAGCCCTACTGGATGTCTTCTATCAGGATAAGGCTGAACGTGACCGTATCAGCCAACAGGCTAGTGATCTGATTCACCGCATCCAAAATGAACTCAGCAAAAATAAGAAAAAACTTCTCAAACAGCAACAAGAATTAGCTGACACTGATCATGCTGAGGGTTTTCGACAAAAAGGGGAACTTTTGACGACCTACCTCAGCCAAGTTCCCAATAATCAAGATCAGGTGGAACTGGACAATTATTATACCGGTGAAAAAATCACTATCCCGCTCGACAGAGCTCTGACACCTAACCAGAATGCTCAGCGCTATTTCAAAAAATACCAGAAATTAAAAGAGGCTGTTAAGCACTTAACGGGGCTTTTGGAGGAAACACGTTCAACCATTCTCTACTTAGAAAGCGTTGAGCAGGCCCTCAGTCAGGCCAGTCTAACTGAGATTGAGGATATCCGTGAAGAACTAATGGAAACGGGTTTTCTAAAGAAGAAAGGCCGACAAAAACGGCAGCAACGCCAAAAACCGCAACCATTTCTGGCCTCTGACGGTAAAACCGTCATCCTAGTCGGTAAAAATAATCTGCAAAATGATGAGCTGACTTTTAAAATGGCTAAAAAAGGTGAGCTCTGGTTTCATGCCAAAGATATTCCAGGCAGCCATGTCATTATCAAGGACAATCTTAACCCCACAGACGAAGTCAAAACCGATGCTGCCGAACTGGCAGCCTATTTCTCAAAGGCGCGTTTGTCTAATTTGGTTCAAGTTGATATGATTGAAGCCAAGAAGCTTCATAAACCCACAGGAGCAAAACCAGGCTTTGTCACCTATACGGGGCAAAAAACACTGAGAGTAACTCCCAACGAAAAGAAAATAAAAGCTATGGAGCTATCCAAGAAGCTGGTCTAAGACCAGCTTCTTTCTGATATTGGGAGGCCGTTTGTGCTTTTCTTTAAAATGGGCTATAATGATGGATATTTACAAGGAAAGGTTCTATTATGTCTCAAGAAAATCACAAGGAAGAAACAAAGGAGCTCAAAAACGGCATGGTACGCGGGCTTCAGAACCGCCATGTACAGCTAATTGCCATCGCAGGAACCATTGGAACGGGCTTGTTTTTAGGAGCGGGGCGTTCTATCAATCTGACAGGACCCTCTATTATTTTGGTCTATCTAACAACTGGACTCTTCATGTATTTTATGATGAGGGCCATCGGGGAGATGCTCTATTACGATCCTGACCAGCATACCTTTATTAACTTTATTACAAAGTATGTCGGTAAGGGCTGGGGCTATTTTGCAGGCTGGTCTTACTGGATTTCTCTCATTTTTATGGGAATGGCTGAAATTACCGCCGTTGCAACCTATGTTCAGTACTGGTTTCCTACTTGGCCGTCATGGATGATTCAGATTGTGTTTCTTCTTCTCCTAAGTCTGGTAAACTTGATTGCCGTCCGTGTTTTTGGAGAGACGGAATTTTGGTTTGCCATGATTAAGATTGTTGCTATCCTTGCCTTGATTGCAACAGGTATTTTTATGATTCTGACAAACTTTGAAACCAGCCAGGGACCAGTCAGCCTTCGTAATATTTACCACAACTTTGAATTTTTACCACATGGCTGGATGAAATTCCTCATGGCCTTTCAAATGGTCTTCTTTGCTTATCAAATGATTGAGTTTGTCGGCATTACAACCTCAGAAACACAGAATCCGCGGCAAGTTCTGCCAAAGGCTATTAAGGAAATCCCTATTCGTATTATCATTTTCTATGTCGGAGCCCTGCTTTCGATTATGGCTATCTTTCCTTGGCGAGAATTGCCTGTCAATGAATCCCCTTTCGTTATGGTTTTCAAATTAGTCGGCATCAAATGGGCGGCAGCTTTGATTAACTTTGTGGTACTGACCTCTGCTGCCTCGGCTTTAAACTCCACCTTGTATTCAACAGGCCGTCACTTCTACCAGATTGCTAATGAAAACCCTAATCAACTTTTTGAAAAAATGAAGGTCAATCGCCTGTCACGCGCCGGTGTTCCCAGCCGAGCTATTCTTTTCTCCGTAGCTGTGATTATGTTTTCGGCTTTTATCACCGTCATTCCCGGAATATCTGACGCTTTTGCCTTGATTACAGCCTCGTCTTCTGGTGTCTACATTGCTATTTATATACTGACCATGATTGCCCATCAAAAATACCGCCTGTCAGAAGATTTTATGGCGGATGGCTATCTCATGCCTCATTATAAGTGGCTCAATCCCATCACCATCGCTTTTATGATTTTTGTCTTTATTTCCTTATTCTTACAGGAATCAACGGTCCTTGGCGCTATCGGTTCTAGTATTTGGATTGTCGGTTTTGGTATTTACAGTCAGCTAAAATTTCGAAAATAATCAAAAATCAATCCCTCAGGCTTAACAGCCGAGGGATTTTATTTATTCTGATTTTTCGATATCTTCCTTTGATAAAAAATGAAGGTGATAACCTGCAACACTCACGCCGTGAAACATTTCTGGGGTCCAAAAACCGACAATTGTTCCCTTCACATTTTCTGCTGTAAATTCAGGTTGTTTGGTAGCCACTTCTGCAAACTTTTTGTCCGAAGCAGATATGGGGCAAAAGACCCTGCGCGTCACCCCGACGGAAGAAAAAATAAAATCCATGAAACTCTAATTCATGGATTTTTTTGATGAGGTTGGTTGGCATTAAAGATTTCTTGACACCAATTCAGCCATTTTTCTTGATATTCTTCTTCTGGGAGAATCCTAGTAGCTAGGTCGGCTACGGAATGAATACCTTTCGCCTCTGCTGTTTGGACACAGATAAGGTAGGCCTCCCAGTCCAATTCATCTTCATCCCAGATAACTGGTACCCTTTCCCAGCCAGCCTGATATGCCAAAAAGGCCCTTGTGTGTCCATCAGTCAAAAAGATTCGATGGCCAATTTGCTTGATAGGCAAGGGAGAAAACTTATCTTTCACACCAATGTTCTGCATCCATTCCCTACATGCAGCTATTTTCTTTTCAGAAAGGTAGAATTGACTGGGTTGAAGATCTCTGATTACTATTTCCATCTCACTCTGCCTTATCAATATCTTCTCTGACTTCTTTGGCATGAATTTGGTGAAAAGATACTGGCTGAAAGTGGTGTCGCCTGATGGTGATAAATTTGAGGCCTGGCTTCCTTTTCCAGCCAAATAGAAGTCCGATAGATCAGAAGACCGTTGTGCCTTGTCTGGTAATGCACCAACCAGGTCTGCTGGTCAATCTGATGACAGTCAAATCCTATTATTTCCGTGATTTTCCCGCTCTTTTGGGCAGTCAACGCAGAAATTACCTCCTGTTTACTGTAAATTCTACCGGATTTACCTATCTCAGTAAAGTCATCGTGAATTGTCCTGTTTAGCCAGTCTTGATTTGACTGACTGCTTTGGTTCATAAAAGTCTGCTCCAGCTGAAAGAGTTTATTTTTCATGCGATAGTGCCTCCCTGTTCATCCGTTCCCAGCCAGCCTGATAAGCCAGATAGGCTCTTGTGTGTCCATTAGTCAAAAAAATCCGATGGCAATTTGCTCGATAGGTAGGGGAGAGAATTTATCTTCCACACCAATGTGCTGAATCCATTTCCTACATGCAACTATTTTCTTTCCAGAAAGGTAGAGTTGACTGGGTTGAAGATCTCTGATGAACATTTCCATCTCACTCCGCCTTATCGATATCTTCCTTAAGCTCATCCATATTAAATTTAGCAAAGAGATATTTGCGATCCTGAACAGGGAAACGTTGATCCAGCTGATCCACGGCTCCCACTTCAACCACACCATTTTCAATCACGAAATCCATCACATGGCCACCAAAAGAATGATCATCTGATAAAAAATGAAGGTGGTAACCTGCAACACTCACGCCGTGAAACATTTCTGGGGTCCAAAAACCGACAATTGTTCCCTTCACATTTTCTGCTGTAAATTCAGGTTGTTTGGTAGCCACTTCTGCAAACTTTTTGTCCGAAGCAGACTTTGGAATCATGCGAACATGCATTCGTTTAAACGCACCATAAATTTTAATGGATCTAAAAAGGTTCTCGCCATCATAGTAAGACTCAATCCTCTTTTCCAGTTCCTTATCCGTCATCTCAAAGCGTTGGCGGAAAATCACTTCTGCCTGATGGGGAACCACGGCTGCATAAGGCACCTTAACATCTGGAGTCACTTCAATCACCTGAAGTTGACCATCGGTTCCTTTTGCCTGATAAGCCTTGCCATCAAGAACAATCAGTTCACCATCAATCGAATCTAAGGTACCGATTCCTAGATCACCATGCTCTAGAAGCTCACCAATGGTTAAACTGCCCCCGTAAAGACCTGCCATCAGCGCTCCCAGTGTGTTATATTGAAATAATTTGATTGCTTCTGTCATCTTTCTCCCTCATCAACCCTTAGTAAAATTCATCCGGCAAAATGGTTTCGCCCAATTTGATATTATCTTGATAATCCACCGGAATGTCAATTAAAACAGGTCCTTGCTGAGCCTCATCGAGGGCTTTTGCCAATATTTCCGCAAAGCTCTCCTTGCTGTCAACACGGTAACCTTTTGCACCAAAACTTGCTGCATATTGAACGAAATCTACTGGACCAAAATCAACCCCAGATGAGCGGCCGTACTTCATCTCCTCTTGAAATTCCACCATATTATACCTGCCATCATTCCAAATCAAGTGAACAATCGGCAAGTTTAAGCGAACAGCCGTTTCTAACTCTTGTGCTGAAAAGAGGAAGCCGCCATCCCCTGATATTGAGATAACCTTGGTATTAGGACGCAGGAGACTGGCCGATATAGCCCATGGCAGAGCCACTCCCAAGGTCTGCATACCATTTGAGAAGAGCAGATGACGGGCTTCGTAACTCTTGAAATAACGTGCCATCCAGATGTAATGACTGCCGACATCAACTGTAACGGTCATATCATCCTTAGTCTGTTCTTGTAAAACCTCAATCAAATCAAGGGGATGAAGCTTACCTGCTGCTGCCTGACGGTCAAATTTAAGATCCTCAGAGGTATTCTGCCGCAAACCGACCAAATACTCTTTTGAGCCCTCTGGAAGAAGATAGCCATTGACAGCGGGAAGAAGCAGATCAAGGGTATCTGCAATATCGCCAATCAATTCTCGTTCCGGTTGGAAATAATGGCTAATCTCTGCAGGCTCCACATCGATGACAATCACACGCGCAGAGACTTCCGCATTCCAGTTACGGGCTTCGTATTCGATAGGGTCATAGCCAACAGCAATAACCAAGTCTGACCGCTTCAAAAGCATGTCTCCCGGCTGATTGCGGAAAAGACCTACCCGACCAAAAAAAGTGTCTTCTTCTAGCTCTCTAGACACGATTCCCGCCCCTTGAAAGGTTTCGACAACTGGCAGTTTGACGGAACCAAGCAGACGGCGGATAGAGGCCGTGACTTTTTCATCAGAAGCACCATTTCCTAACAGTAGAACGGGGAGAACGGCATTTTTAATCGCCTGCGCCAAATAATTGATGTCTGAAACCGACGCCGACCCCAGCTTAGGATCTGTCAAGGGTTTGATAGCCTTAACCTTGACAGGACTGTCAGTGACATCTTGAGGAATAGACAGAAAACTAGCCCCGGGTTTTCCTGATTTGGCAATCCTATAAGCATTGGCAATATTCTCAGACAAGGTATCAGGGTCATGTACTTCTGCCGCATATTTGGTAATCGGCTTCAGCATCGCCACATTATCCATAGACTGATGAGCCCGTTTGAGAAGATCACCACGCTTAACCTGACCGCCGATAGCCAAGACTGGATCTCCTTCGGCCGTAGCTGTTACTAAGCCTGTCGCCAGATTGGAAATTCCTGGGCCTGAGGTTGCCAATACAACGCCGGGCTGTCCGGTCAGACGGCCAATACCCTGTGCCATAAAGGTTGCATTTTGTTCGTGACGTGCCACAATCAGCTCTGGTCCCTTATCTTCCAGCGTATCAAAAACACGGTCAATTTTAGCACCAGGAATTCCGAAAATATAATCAACATGATGGTTAATCAGGCTGTCAACAATCAAATCAGCCCCATAGTTTGTTTCCTTATCAGTCATATCTCTTCCTTCTTTCACAAGTTTCAAGTCAATTATAGCACAGTTTTTGAATTACTTTGTGAATTTTTATTTGTGAATTCCTTCATTTTCTGAAAATAAAGCAAAAACAGTGAAAACAATTTGGTTTTTCACTGTTTGATGTCATTTTTCAAGTCGATCATCTGATGATCATCTGGCACCAAATGCAAATAAGTCTCAATTAAATCTGCCGTTTGTGCCTGTTGACCGAGTTCCCTTAAGTAATAGATATAGTCTTCCAAAAATTCGGGGTTATCTGTCAACTCCTTAGCCAGCTCCTGATAATACACAAGTGCCTTCTCATCATCTTCTAACTCCCGATAAGCACGAGCTAGGTTCCACTTCGTCAGAAGATTATCAACGGCACCACTATCTAAAGCAATCACATCTTCAAAACGTTCCGCCTCTAGATAAAGATTGCTGAGCGGCAGGAGAACTTCCTCCTCTTCTTCGGCAACTTCCAAGGCTTTCAAAAGATAGTTTTCGGCAGCTTTCTTGTCATGCTCTTCATAGGCATACTGGGAGGCTAATATCAAGACTCGGCTGTCAAATTCATTCTTAGAAAGGGATTGCTGCAGTAACCTCAAAGCTTCCGCTGTTTGATGTTCCTCATGCAGCGATAAGGCATAGGGCAGCTCATAGCCTTCAAAATCAGGATTCAGCGCATCCAGCTGCTTGAAATAGATATTAGCTTTCTGAGCATTTCCCTGATCGTATAAGAGGCAGGCCAGCTCAAAGACAATTTGATCGTCAAATTCAATCTCAAGCGCCTTCTCTAAAAATTCAATGGCTGCTTCAAACTTGCCCAGAGCAGCATAAGCTCTGCCAATTCGCTCATAAGTTGAAATCCCGGTATTTTCTAAAATTTCCCGATTATCCAGCTGAGCGTAATGCTCGATAGCAGTCTGATAGTTCTCTAAGGAGAGGGCCAACTCTGCCAACCCGAAAATAAGCAGGGGATCCTCGCTTAATTGACGCGCTTGCAACAATTTCTCATAGGCCACATCGGTCAGACCTTCAGCATCGTAGAGATCGGCCATAGTCACCAAGGCTTCTAAGTAATACTGGCTGTCAGCAGCAATTTCATTGAGATAATTAAACGCCTCATCCATATCGCCGTCCTCACTGGCAATTTGAGCGAGGTTGATGTTCACCTCTGGAAAGCTTGGACGTATTTGCAAAAAGATGGCTTTCGCCTGAGGGTAAAAACCAATGCGTTCCAAATATTCCCCAAGGGCGAGGAGACTTTCTGAATCATCCTCCTTCAGGGCCCTCTGAAAATACTTATTGGCCTTTTCTAGATTCTGCTCAGCCAGAGACGCTATCATTTGGTCGCTATTCTGATTCTGCATCTTCCACCCCTTCTCCTAACTCTTCTTCATAAAGCCCGCTGACAGACTTATACCATTCAAATATTTCGATAGCAACCACCTTGATGGAAGCGTAAACAGGAATTCCTAAAAAAACGCCCCAGACGCCAAACATAGAGCCTGCCGTCAGCAAAATGAACAAAATGGTAATGGGATGAATATTAAGCTTACTGCCAATAATTAAAGGCGTCACAAAACGTCCCTCAATGGTCTGTTCGATGGCAAAGACAACAGCCACCTTGATAACCATAAGCGGCCCCTCAACTAAGGCTAGGATAAAAACAGGAACCATGGCTAAAAAACTGCCAAGATAAGGGACCATATTGAGAATACCGGCAATAATACCAAAAGTCACCGCAAACCGTAAACCAATAATGGAAAACATGATGGAAAACATAATGCCGACAATAATAGCTACAGTCACCTGTCCTTGGACATAGCCAGAGAGCTGTTTATTGATATCGCCAAGAACACGGGCAGTGGGCTGACGCAGCTTTGTTGGCAGAAAACGAACCAGACTGCCCTTTAAGTTGTCGCTGTCTCTTAAGAAATAAAAGAGAATAAAGGGCGAAATCATAATAGCCACCGTCACACGCGCAATAGCTGAGGCAAAGTTACCGGCAACATCCACAGCATTTTTTGAAAAACTTTCAGCATAGACAAGGGCTTTCTGACTGAAATTAGTCAGCATCTCTTCAATTTGCGGCTTAAAGGCGACAAAGCGGCCATCCTCCACCAATTTTTTAAGTTGTGTGTTGACGGACTTGACATAGGAAGGCAACTGGCTGATAAAATCAGTTAGCTGCTGAGTCAGCATCGGGAAAAAGACTGCCGATCCCCAAATAATCAAACCCAATAAACTGATAAAAACCACCGCTATAGACCAAGTACGACTAAGACCTGTTTTTTCAATTAGAGCAACAATCGGCTTTAAGAGATAGTAAAGCAGAGCAGAAATCACTAAAGGAAGCATAATAGCGGCCAAAAAAGACCAGACCGGTGCCAAAAGCGGGCTTATCTTAGTAAAAACCAAAATATTCAAAAAAACAAGCAGACTGACCAGCAGCACCGTCACCGCCTGATTATTTAAAAACCATTTGAAAAACCATGTGAGGTTAAATTTTTTATCCTTATCGTCCATATTTGCTCCTTATCATCTGTCCATCAATTACTTGTCATAAAAAATAACTTCTTTATCAACCAATTCTTGTTTGTCATTATAGGTAAATTTAGCTGAGAAAAAAGGGACATCTTCTAGAATCCACTTGAAAATATCATAATCCCCAGCCCAGGTAGGCTTGGCCAGCACTTGCTCATAAGGCACCCATTCTAAGGTTCCTTCACGGCTGTCCGCATCAGAGATTAAATCCCCTTCAAAAGCCGTTACCTTGAAAACATAGGTATACCAGTCATGCCCAGGAGTAAACTCCGGAAACGTGATCAACCCCTTGAAAGCCATTTCTTTAACCTGTAAGTGGGTTTCTTCCAAAATTTCCCTGCGGGCACATTCCTCAGGTGTCTCACCTGCCTCTAGCTTTCCACCAACACTTATCCACTTGCCTTGGTGGACGTCATTTTCTTTTTTATTACGATGCATCAGCAGCAACGCTTCTCCATTGTCAATATAACAAATCGTCGCTAATTTAGTCATTCTAGACCTCTTCTCCTTGTTTTCCTTATTATATCAAAAAATAAGCCAAAGACTTCTTCTAAACCGTCCTTTTCTCGGTAAAAAAGTTTGCCTATTCAAATCATTTATGATTTAATAAAAGAAAACGATAGAAAGGAGACAGATTATGGCAAAAAATGATCTCTTCGAACAGGTTAAAGAGTTGGTGTCAAAAGGTGATTTGTCCAAAGCACAGCAATTTATTGAAGATCACAAGGCAGATTTGGGCGACTATGCCGACAAGGCTAAAGCACTTGTTGAGAATAATAAAGTCGTTGACGATGTTGTCGACAAAGTCAAAGGACTTTTCGGCAAATAAGCGTATCAACAATATAATAAGGTTAGGAACAGATGGTTCCTAACCTTATTTTTATTTAATCACTTCTTGTGTCTTGGCATAATTAGCTTCAACGGCTTCTTTTTCAGCTTTCCACCAGTCTTGGTTTTCGGTATACCAATTAATGGTATTCTCAAGTCCTTCATCAAAGTTGGTGAACTCTGGTTTCCAACCCAACTCTTCACGGAGTTTGGTTGAATCGATAGCGTAGCGGAGATCGTGACCGGCACGGTCTGTCACATGGTCATAGGCATCTTTGGGCTGACCCATTTTTTCAAGAATAAGCTCAAGCACTTCCTTGTTGTTCTTCTCGCCATCAGCACCGATCAGATAGGTTTCACCCATACGGCCTTTGGTCAGGATTGCCCAAACACCAGTTGAGTGGTCATTGGTATGGATCCAGTCACGGACGTTCTTGCCTTCTCCGTAGAGTTTTGGCTTGATACCTGATAGGATATTGGTGATTTGGCGGGGAATGAACTTCTCAATGTGCTGATAAGGACCGTAGTTGTTTGAACAGTTGGAAATGGTTGCTTTAACACCAAAGGAACGAACCCAGGCCTTAACAATCAAGTCTGATGCAGCCTTGGTGGATGAGTAAGGTGATGACGGGTTGTAGTTGGTTTCCGCAGTGAATTTCTCACCCGGACCTTCACCATGACCTGGCAAATCTTCACGCAAAGGAAGGTCACCGTAAACTTCATCAGTCGATACATGGTGGAAACGGATGTCGTATTTACGAGCCGCTTCCAGCAATGTGTAAGTACCAATAAAGTTGGTATGGATGAAGGGGCTTGGATCGTTGAGGGAGTTGTCGTTGTGGCTTTCTGCCGCGTAGTGAACGATGGCATCTGCCTTGGCAGCCAATTGGTCCACCAATTCAGCATCTGCAATATCTCCTACAACCAGCTCAACACGGTCACCAAGAATGGCTTCCAAGTTGGCCTTATTACCTGCATAAGTCAATTTGTCCAAGACTGTTACATGAACATCTGGATGGTTGTTATACACATAGTGGACGAAGTTTGAACCGATGAAACCAGCGCCACCAGTTACGATAATATTTTTAAATTCTGACATTTTTTTCTCCGAAAATTTCTTTCTTTTTTTGTGTGTCATCTTAGGTAGTGGGGTCGTAAGCAACCACCAAGGTGTTTCATTACTAAACCATGAGCCTAAGGTCTCATGGTTTCCCCCGCTCCTTAGCAAAGCCAAGGAGCTTCTCACTACGGCGATGACACACAGAAGAGGCTCGCTAGGCTCGCCTTCTTCTATTACCAGATTACTTCAAAATCTCTTTCAAGTAAGCAATCTTGGCAAAATCTTTTTGGTTATTTTTGTCTGCTCGGTAAGAATCTTTGGAAGAGGCCAGATAGATTTTCAAGTACTGCTCAAGTGTCGGCAAATAATAGCGAACACGCTGAGTCTCCAATTCTTCCAAATCCTCTAGCTCCACACCCGCAAAGTCAGGGAGTGAATGAAGGCCGCCAAATTCAACAGACAGGCCATCCTTTTGAAATTCATGCTCATGACGGTCGACCAGGACATAACCCAGTTGATTCATCATAGCAATCAACTCATCCGCACGGTAAATCCGCTCTTCATCAGGTGCTTCCCATCCTCTGGGATCACTGGGCACATGAATATCAAGGTCCCTTGCCTGCCAATCTCTTCCTGTTCGCCTTTCCAGACCGACAGAGCCCATTAACAAGGGAGTGATTTCTAGCTTGTTTAACTGCTCTGCGATTTCCAAAAAAACTTGAAACATTAGAGGTCTTCCTTCCTCAAAGGCTTAACATCCTTGAGGAGCGGGTGGTTTTTATCCGCTTCTGAGACTTCTGCTTCGTCTAGGTTCTCCCACTGGATGTCCAGGCTAGGGTCAGCGTAGTTGACAAAGGCATACTTAGGCTTGAGCTCCAAAGCCCAGTAGTCATTGACCAAGTAGCTGTAAGCCACAAAATCTGACAAGACTTGGAAACCATTGGCTACACCGCGTGGTACAAAGATACCTTTTGACGCGTCAATAACCGTTTGGTAGGTATTGCCAAAGCTTTCGCCCTCACGAAGATCTACCCAGGTTCCCAAGACCTTGCCACCATCTGCGACAGAGATGTACTTATCCCAAGGCTCTGCATGAAGACCACGAAGGACATTTTTACGGGAGAAGGAAACGTTGTTCTGCAATTTTCCTTCTGCAAAGAAGCTTTCTGGGAAACCCAGCGGAAGCATTTTTTCCTTTTGGAAATTTTCCTTAAACCAACCGCGGTTATCGCCATGAACTGGAATGTCAAATTCTAGCATTCCTGGAATGGCTTCGATAGGACGAGCAGCCAGTGTTTTACCGAAAAAGTTTTCTGTCATTAGGCTTCTCCAATCAAACGGAGCAAGTATTGTCCGTATTCATTTTTCTTAAGCGGCTGCGCCAATTCATGCACCTGTTCTTTGGTAATATAGCCCATGCGGTAGGCAATTTCTTCCAAGTTAGCCACTTGAACATTCTGCAAGCGTTGAACAGTCTCAATGTACTGAGCCGCTTCCAAGAGGCTTTCGTGTGTTCCTGTATCCAACCAGGCAAAGCCACGTCCCATGAGTTCAACAGACAAGTCCCCCCTATCAAGATAAGCCTTGTTGACATCGGTAATTTCCAGTTCACCACGAGGGGAAGGCTTGATGTTTTTGGCAATTTCCACGACATCATTATCATAGAAATAGAGACCTGTCACGGCATAATCTGATTTTGGTTGCTCTGGTTTTTCTTCGATGGAAATGGCATTCATCTTCTCGTCAAATTCCACAACACCAAAACGTTCTGGATCTTTAACTTGATAACCAAAGACCGTCGCTCCTTTGCTTTTGTTGGCTGCATTTTGGAGCATCTTGGTCAGACCGGCACCATGGTAAATATTGTCACCTAGGATAAGGGCCACACTATCATCTCCGATGAATTTCTCCCCGATAATGAAAGCCTGAGCCAAGCCATCTGGACTTGGTTGTTCTGCATAAGAAAGGGAGATTCCGAACTCTGAACCGTCTCCTAAAAGTTCTTCAAAACGCGGGAGGTCCGTCGGTGTTGAAATAATCAAAATGTCTTTGATGCCTGCCAGCATCAAGGTTGATAAGGGGTAATAAACCATGGGTTTATCATAAATCGGCATAAGTTGTTTTGATGCTGCCCGTGTCAGTGGATACAATCGTGTTCCAGAGCCACCAGCAAGAATAATACCTTTCATCGCAGGTCTCCTCTAGTGTTTAATCACCCTTTATTCTAACATTTTTTAGCCAAGGTGTCACCTGTCATTCTTGTGAGATATAGTTTTTAATCGGATAATCAGCCGGATCAACCAAGGAAGGGTGTCCCGAAACAAGCTGAGACAATGCCTTGCCCAAGAGAGGTCCCGTTGTCAAACCAGATGAACCTAAGCCACTTGCTGCGTAAACTTGGGGCAGTCCTGGCACTTCTCCGAAAAAAGGGGCGAAGTCGCTGGTATAGGCCCGAATCCCAACTCTAGCTGTCTTAGATGCGGCATCTATCAGCTTAGGAAAATAAAGCAAAGCCTCATCTTCAAAGGCCTGTAAAAGCGCCTCATCTACCGCCAAATCAAATCCCTGATGATTTTCATGACTGGCTCCAATACTCAGTTTACCATTGGCAAAGGGAATAATATCCAGCTCTCCTTCAGGCATGACAAGAGGAAAATCTGTCAGATGAGGCTCCGCGAAATAATAATCACGCAACTGTCCTTTTTGGGGACTGACATCGACTTGGTAACCAAGAGGCTCTAGCAGCTCCCCCAACCAGGCACCGCTTGCTAAAATGAGACCATCAAACACCTGATGGTCTATTTGGTAACGGCCTTGATCAAGAAGACCAAGGCGCACTTTCTTTTTGACGACCGACACAGAAGCCGACCTCAGCAAACAGTCAACCAGTAAGGCGCCGTCTACTCTGGCTGCACCTGAGGCCCAGAGATAGTAATCAAATCCAGACAGATTCGCAACATCATCAGACCGTTTTCGAATGCCCAATTCTCCTATCAGAGGAGATTCCTGTCTGCGCTGCTGACCAATTGCCAGAAGTTCCTGCAATTTGGCCTCGTCTTTTTTCAACAAAATCAGGCCGGACTGCTGATAAAATGCAGTCTCCATGCCATCGGCTTCCAAATCTGCAAGCAAACGGGTATAAAAATCAGCTCCCATTCTAGCCAGGCGATACCAAGCCTTATGGCGACGTTTGGAGAACCAGGGACAGATAATACCCGCTGCAGCTTTTGTTGCCTGCCCCAATCCCTCATCAAAAACCGTTAGTTCAATGCCTTCTTCTTTGGATAAATAATAGGCAGCTGTTGCTCCCACAACACCTGCACCAATAATTGCTATTTTTTTCATCTTATAAATGGTAAAAAGGATTCGTATTGGCCTTTGAGGCTAAAAACATGACATCCCAGTCGTTTTCTCGTTTCCACATATTAAAGAGGTCAACCAATCTGTCAACAAAGAGAACTTCGATGTGATGACCCGGATCTATCGCTAAAAGCCCGTTGGTAATCATCTCCTGGGCCGTATGATAATAAATATCACCAGTAATGTAAAGCTGGGCACCTTTGGCCAAGGCTTCCGGATAAAAACTCTGACCGCTGCCGCCGCAAATGGCAACACGTCTGATAAGAGGGTTTTCCTTGCCATAAGAGACGAGACGGATGCTATCCAAATCAAAGACCTCTTTAACCTTGCGCGCAAAATCTTCAAAAGAGGTCGGCAAAACATCACCAATACGGCCAATGCCATACCCCTCCTTGGTCTCTGATAGATTAGAACGGTATTGAATCCCTAACAAGTCACAAAACCAATCGTTAAGTCCTCCAGGAACAACATCAATGTTGGTGTGAGAAACGTAGACGGCAATGTCGTGCTTGATTAAATCAATATAAATCTGATTCTGCGGACTGGCAACAAGGTTCTTAAGTGGCCGAAAAATCGGGGCATGCTTAACAATCAGTAAATCAACCTTTGCCGCTATAGCTTCCATGACAGTCGTTTCACGGACATCAAGAGCGACCATCACTCGCCTGACCTCCTGATCTAAGCTCCCGATTTGAAGACCCGAAATATCCCCTTCTAACGATAAGTCTTGCGGACAAAACAATTCATATCTCTCAATGACCTGACTCACTTTCATGAAGAACCTCCTTAATATCTCTTATTTTTTGTAAAACAGATGATCGGCTGTCTGAATGCTGCTCTGGAATATTAGCGAGAGCCTTTTCTAACTTTGCTTTCTCTCTAAGCCATTTTTCCTTAAAAACAGATGACTTGGTCTTCAGTAAATGAGGGCCGAAGCGCAGCTCTTTTTCTGTCAGTTGCATCTGACCGGGTTCGGCCACCATGATTTCATAAAACTTTTGGTTTTCCTGAACCGTTGCTTCTGCGACAATTTTAAACTGATTTTCCTGAAGCCACCGCCGCAAATCATCCTCACGATTATTGGGCTGCAAGATAAGGCGTGACAGTCCAGCTAGTTTTTCTTGGCCTCTTCCTAAGATTTCGGTGATCAGGAGTCCTCCCATCCCGCAGATTGATACCGTATCAATCCCATCGGAAAGCTCAAAAGCCTCCAAACCATCTGCCAGACGGACATCAATCTGGTCGGATAGTCCCGACTCTTTGACATTACTGCGGGCAGACTGATAAGGTCCACTAACCACCTCTCCAGCAATCGCAAAGTCAATTAAGGCTTGGCTCACCAATGCAATCGGCAGATAAGCATGATCACTGCCAACATCAAGAAGCCTTGTACCTTTTGGTACAAAGCCAGCCACCGTTTGCAGTCTCCGAGATAAATTAAGTTCTTGCATGCGTATCCTTATAATATTTACAGTAACTTTGGATAGGGCAGCTCTCACACTTGGGATTCTTGGCCAGACAATGATAACGGCCGAAAAAGATAAGGCGATGATGCGTCACAATCCAGTCTTTTTTAGGGATTTTCCTCATCAAATCCTGCTCAATCTCTTCCACACTGGCATCCGGTTTAGAGATGTTGAGCCGTTTCGCCACACGTGAGACGTGAGTGTCAACGGCAATGGCAGGAATCTGATAAATTTCTGCCAAAACTACATTGGCAGTTTTACGCCCCACTCCTGGCAGGCTTTCTAACTCCTCGTGTGTCTTAGGCACTTGGCCATCAAAACGGGTCAGGATTTGCTGTGCGGTGGCAATAATATTTTTGGCCTTATTCTTATAAAGCCCGATATGTCTGATAGTATTTTCGACATCTGCCTGGCTAGCAGAGGCCAAATCGCTGATTTCTGGGTATTTGGCAAATAAAACAGGTGTTAATTTATTAACCGATTTATCGGTGGCTTGAGCCGATAAAATAACAGCTATGAGCAGCTGAAAAGGTGTTTGATAGGTCAACTCGCCATGGGCATCGGGAAAGAGCTGTCCAATTAAGGCCATCACCTTTTTAACACGTTCTCTTCCTAACATCCTAATCTCCCCATAAGTCAGCTGCAGCATTCATCATTTGCTTGAAATCATCAGACACCATGATATTATTGGGATTAGCCTGTTCACGTTCCTGACGCCGTTCTTCTACCTGACGAAGCGTCGTGATGCCTTCTCGACGCCAGTTCCTCAAGATGGCCTGAATGTAATTCCAATTAGTCTTACCATTAAAAACAGCCTCTCTCAACGCTGCCCGAACCAGTTCCGGATCGGTCTTATCATCAGCCAGCGTTTTCTGCAAATCTTCCAGCTCAAACGGGCTAAGCAAACGTCCCAACTCACGTTCAAAATCAGCTACTAAATCTTGCAAAGCATTTTCTTTAGCAGGGGAGGTCAGCTGCGGGCTGCTACTTGTCAGCAAACGATCTAGCTTTGACAAAGCCGGTGAGGCATCAAAAAACTCCTCACTCTCTCCACCTAACTCGATGGTCTTCATACTGAGCAGCTCTTGCCTGATTAAATCTGCCACTATCCGATTCACTTCTGGAACGGTTTTGTCAATCGCTGCCGCTATCTGGCTGGTAGCTATCTCTTCGCGGTTGGTTGTCATCTGAAGATAGTAAAACTGCCAAACCAAAAAATCATCCGCACTCGCAAAGATATCCTTATAATGAAATAGTAACGCTGCTGGTAATACCAAATTACCTGATTGAAACTCATCTAAAAAACTCATGGAACTCCTTATAAGTAGCCGTAAAATGAAAAATCATTCTCTAGCTCTTCTAAGCGGTATGGGGTTTCTTGATAAACCGCATAGTTAATCCAATTACTAAAAAAAGTAGCTGCAGCCAGATTCCAACGCATGGAGGGCTGGCTGGTGACATCATCATGGTCATAGTAATTTTCCGGAATTTTCGGATTTTTACCGGCCTGAAGATCACGCTGATATTCTTTTCCTAAGGTATCTCTATCATACTCCAAATGACCAAAGCTGTAAACCTCCCGCATATCTGGGCTGGCTAAAATCGATAAACCGACCTCGTCACCCTGCGCAAGTATTTCTAAATTGGTCAAGGCTTCAATATCTTCTAAACGCACTTCCGTATGGCGGGAATGCGGTGATACAAACTGATCGTCAAAACCGCGCATCAAGGGACTCTCCGTTTTTGCCACCTTTTGAGAAAAGATGCCCGACAATTTTTGGTCCATCAGGACCTTATCCACCCCATAACGGTAGTAAAGACCCGCTTGGGCTCCCCAGCACAGGTGCAGGGTGGAATAAACATGGGTCTTCGACCAATCAAAAACCTCTTTCAACTCCTGCCAATAATCAACTTCTTCAAAGGGCAGGGTCTCTACGGGAGCACCCGTGATAATCAGACCATCATAATACTTGTCCTTGATTTCGGTAAAGGTCTTATAAAAGGTCTCTAGGTGAGTCGCCTTTGTATTTTTAGAATCATGACTGGCCATATAGAGTAAATCGAGGTTCATCTGCAAGGGCGTATTGGCTAGAAGACGCAAAAGCTGGGTTTCCGTTGCTTCTTTTGTGGGCATCAGATTAAGGATCAAAATGCTCATGGGACGGATATCCTGGTTTTGAGCACGTCCGCTGTCCATAACAAAGATATTTTCAGATTTTAAAAGATCAACAGCAGGTAATTTTTTATCAAGAGTAATTGGCATGAAAATATCCCCATTTCTACAATATCTGTTTAAACATTATAAAACATGGAGATATAGTTATCAAATATATATTTTTTCTAGTTAGTTATAGAAAATAACTATAACGCCTAATAGTGCATCAGAACCTTATAATCGTAGTCTCCGATTGCCTTACGGCCTTCCAGCTCATCCAATTCAATCAAAAAGGCACAGCCAGCCACAACACCGCCAAGCCGCTCAATCATCTCAATCGTTGCCTTAACCGTTCCGCCAGTAGCCAACAAATCATCAACGATAAGCACCCGCTGACCTGGTTTAATGGCGTCAGCATGCATGGTTAGTGTGTCAACACCGTATTCTTTTTCATAGTCAGCCGAGATGACCTCACGAGGAAGCTTTCCTGGCTTGCGGACCGGTGCAAAACCAATCCCCAACTCATAAGCAACTGGACAGCCGACGATGAAACCGCGTGCCTCTGGTCCGACAATCATATCAATCTTTTTATCAGTTGCATACTGGACAATTTCACGGATAGCATAACTGTAAGCATTGCCATTAGCCATCAAGGGACTGATATCACGGAAGGTCACTCCTTCTTGGGGGTAGTTTTCAATTGATGCAATGTATTTCTTTAAATCCATTTGTTTTCTTTCTAGGGCATTGCCAAAAAATCATTTACCCTTTATTATAGCATGAAATTCATTTTTTAAAAATCCTTAGTTTTTAAAAGGAGAAAAACTGGCCTCAAAAAGCAAAAAAACTGGCCTCCACACCAGTTTTTAACCTTAGTCAGACAAGAAATCATAAATCTCCTGCGGTGTTCCCAGAGCCATCAACTCCTGGAATTTGACTAAATTTTTTAATTCTTGATAAATCTGACTTTCAGATATCTCGCGCTTTGGAGCTCCCTTATTAACCGTCATCAGCCCATCATCAATCGACACAAAGTCTAATTCTTCAAAAATCTGAATCATCTTAACCAGCAGAATTTGAGGAATTTTCAAATAATCGCTGAGGTCTCTCAGCTTATGGCGCAGGTCAAATTCGGGAAACTGATAAAGAGTCTTATAAAGCTTGGCATACTGCTCTCTGGTTCCAAAACCAGTCAAATAGTACTGATGCTTAATGGTATTTTTAAAGTAGATCGCCTGAAACTCACGTCCGGCAAAGACTTCTTTCAGCTCCGCTGCTTCATCTGGTACTTCTGAGAGGATAACAATTCTTTCTTGATTTTGGTCTCGGATATCAGCAACCCCTTGAGGAAGCGGAGCATTCTTGGCACGGATATCGATCAGCTGAAGTCCCTGAACACGGGCATCAACCAACATCAGCTGAAGACTGGTGTTGCCATTCCATTTGTTAACGGACAAAGTAACTGCCAGCTCCAAATGCTGAGCCTGCTGAAAATCAAGCAATTGACCGCCTTTATGAAAAGCCACCAAATCATAATCTTTCCCTGCCTGAGACAGTCTCAGTTTCAGGTGTGAGCCGTCCTGCCCCATAGTTCTGGCCTGTTTGACCGAAAAATCTCTTAAATAAAAAATCGGCTTCTTATGGTCCATTCCAAAAGGTGACAGTTTAGCGAGATCTTCCAGCGTCTCCAAACTGAGACTGTCAAAGTGAATCTCGTCATCTAGGTTCAAAGTGTTTTTGCTGGACAAGTCAATCTGGTTAGCAGCAATATAATCTGACAGAATCTGTTCCAAATCTGGCAATTTTGAGGCATCCAAGGTCATCCCAGCAGCTCCGCTATGGCCTCCAAAAGCAATAAACAAGTCTCGGTGAGCATTTAAGACATCAAAAATGTTGACCGCCTCAATACTGCGGGCACTGCCCTTTGCCCTTCTCTCTTCATCAATGCTTAAGACGATGACGGGCAGACCAATTTCTTCCAAAATCCGACCTGCTACAATCCCCAGAATTCCGGGATTCCATCCTTCCTTGGCCAAAACCTGAACGGGTTTGCTTGCATCAACCATGGCCATTGCCTGAAGATAGACGGACTGAACCAGCTCCTTTCGCTCTTCATTTTTAGCATTAATCATTTGCGCGATGTTCTTGGCTTCGTCATCATCAAAGCCTGTCAAAAGCTCAACAGCTGGATTGGGATCGTCTAGGCGGCCCAGGGCATTAAGCTGCGGAGCCAACTTAAAGCCAATCGTTTCCTCATCAATGTCGGTAAAATCAACTTCTGACACAGCCAACAGCTCCTGCAGGCCAATTCTTTCTGTCTGCTTGAGGATTTCCAAGCCGTACTTGACCATGACACGGTTCTCATCTGTCAGAGAAACCATATCGGCAATGGTTCCAATAGCCACTAAATCCAGTAATTCCGTCGGAATCGTTTCTAGTAGGGCACAGGCCAGTTTAAAGGCCACACCGCAGCCAGCTAAATATTTAAACGGATAAGCAGCATCTGGGTGTTCGGGGTGAATGATGGCGTAGGCTTCGGGTAATTGCTCAGGCATACTGTGATGATCCGTCACAATGACGTCCACCCCTTGCCCTTGAGCATAGGCAATTGCTTCATGCCCAGCAACGCCGTTATCCACCGTCACAATCAATGAAATGCCTTCCTGCTCAATAAAGTAACGATAAATACTCTCATTAGGGCCGTATCCATCTGTAAAGCGGTTAGGCAGATAAACGCGGACTTCTGCCCCTAGCATTTCCAGAGCTTCTTTGACAATCGAGCTAGACGTCATCCCATCTGCGTCATAATCACCATAGACAAGAATCTGCTCCCCTTCCTCAATCGCTGACCGGATGCGGGTGACAGCCCTTTCCATATCATGCAGGAGATAAGGATCATGCAGCTGTTCCAAGCTCGGATTTAAAAATGCCTCTAGCTTTGCTTGGCTGTCAATCCCCCGATGGTATAAAATCTGAGCAGCTGTCTGGCTAAGCTTTGCTTTTTTAGCCACCTCAAAAAAGCCAGCATCTGGCTCTTGTTCATTTATTTTCCAGTTGTATTTTGAAGAAATCATTTATAGCTAAAGACCTTTCTGGCAAGAAAATCTGAAATCCTGGGAAAGAGGGTGTAACATTTGGCAGCAAGTTTCAGCATAAAGGGCATGTTAAGCTCTCGCTTATTGGTCCCCATAATCTTGACGATCCGTCGGGCAACGTCTTCTGGTTCCAAAGTGAATCGGGCAACACTCTTGAGGTAATCACCGCTTGGGTCTGCCTGATCAAAGAAATGCGTCCGAATTGGCCCAGGATTAACAGTTGTCACAAAAACATTTTTATCGGCTAGCTCCAAGCGCAGAGCATTTGAAAAACCAATGACTGCAAACTTTGTCGCCGAATAGATACTGGATTTGCTGGAAGCGATGAGACCGGCCATACTGGCAATCATTATCATATGGCCTCGTCCCGCCTCTGCCATTTTCTGACCAACAAGTCTGGAAAAATGGAGGGTGGCCAATGTATTGACGTCAAACATCTCCTGAATGGTGTCATTCGAGAAGCGATCAAAGTCTTTGAACTCACCGAAACCAGCATTGTTAATCAGATAGTCAATCCGGCCGTAGGTTTGGTAAATGTCCGCAACAAAAGTTTCAATCGCTTGGGCATCCCTAATATCCAACTGAAAAAAGGCCACTTGAGGCAAATCAGAGTAAAGTTCCTCCAGCTTTTGCCGGCTCCGTCCCTGTAAAATCAGTTGACTTTCTCTTGGCAGCTGGCGGATGATTTCCTGTGCCAGACCACCCGAAGCTCCTGTTATCAGAATAACGGGAGCAGACTTTTCTTGAGTGTTCATAGTTTAATTTCTTCC
Source organism: Streptococcus ferus DSM 20646 (assembly GCF_000372425.1). GTDB lineage: Bacteria > Bacillota > Bacilli > Lactobacillales > Streptococcaceae > Streptococcus > Streptococcus ferus. The sequence goes on along the minus strand of NZ_AQVD01000001.1, from coordinate 243,849 downwards.
AAATCTCTCACAACATGAGTATTTTCAAAAATATCTTGGGCATCTCGGCGCATCTTGGAAATGTCTTTGGCTAAAAAGCGGGCACTGACATGATTAAGCAACAGTCTCTTGGCAGACGCCTGTTTAGCGACTTGTGCAGCCTGCATATTGGTAGAATGCCCATGGTTGCGGGCCAGTTTTTCGTCACCCTTGCCATAGGTTGCTTCATGTACCAAAACATCCGCTCCCAGCCCCAGACGAATACTGGCATCGCATAATCTGGTATCACCCAAGATCGTGATAACCTTGCCTTTTTTGGGTTCAGAAATATAATCTTTGGCAATAATCTTGGTACCATCCTCAAGGACAACATCCTGACCGTTTTTTACCTTGCCAAAGAGAGGACCAAACGGCAGACCGGCCGCTTTAAGCGCCTCTGCATCCAAACTTCCTTCCAAATCTTTTTGAATAACACGGTAGCCAACACAAAAGATACTATGGTCTAACTTCTCAGCATAAACCATAAAATGATCCGTTTCTAAGATTTTACCTAAATTTTTCTCTGTAAATTCATGAAATGTAATCTGATAGGGCAGGCGAGCGCCTGAGGCGCGCAAACTTGACAGCACAAGCGTTTTAATCCCAACTGGACCGTAAATGTCTAAATCAGTCTGTTCTTCGCTAGCCTGAAAAGCACGGCTGGATAAAAATCCTGGAAGACCAAAGACATGATCACCATGCAAATGGGTAATAAAGATATTGCGAATTTTGCGCGGTTTAATAGTCGTCTCTAAAATTTGGCGCTGAGTGCCTTCGCCGCAGTCAAACATCCAAATCTGATTGATTTCATCTAAAAGTTTTAAAACTAAACTGGAGACATTCCGAGCCTTAGACGGCTGTCCGGCACCAGTTCCTAAAAATTGAATTTCCATACAAACGATACTTTCTTTCTATACTGGTTAAACGTTTTTGATATAAATAACGGCCTGTCTTTGTTCAAACGCATAATAGATTTGTCCCTGATAAGCCTGAGCCAGCTGACAGACTTCTTCTTGGTTAAAGCCTGAAATTTTCAGCCAGCCTCCCTCTAAAAGCTGAACATTGGACAGGAGGGCCTCTTCTCGGTCGATTTGTTCAAGGACTGTTTCGCTGATGGGCAAAGGCTGCATCCTAATGGTTTGATCTGCGGCAAAAATCTTATACTGAGGGAAGATCTGGGCCAATTCAAAAAAGAGCCCTTCATCTGGCGCCTCTTCCTTTTCACTGAAAACAAGCGCTTCTTCCTGGTCATTGACATAAGCAAAACCATAAGACTTGCCGGACAGATTAAGCCGAACAAATGGCTTAATCTCCGCAAAAGAGGGTGTGGAGGTTAATAAATTCAAAGATTTGCTTAAGTCAAAATAATAATCTGTCGCTGCTTGAGGCGATTGTTTTTGGTAAAGCTCTGCGAAATAAGCATTGATGACACTCGGCGGAGGGGTGATAAAGGCCAGCTTCTGGTCATGATTCAGACCTTCCAGCTGATGTTTCAGATAAACCTTATCAAGACTGGTAAAACCTCCATAGGTGAGCGCCAAATCAAGGTAATCAGTCATAGAAAGCCTCCAATCGCCATTGATTTTCCTCTGCAATATAGCCGGACAGTTTTCCGTCACTTTCTGCCATATCGTAAGAATCCAGTAAGGCAAATTTACTCAAATCATAACTTTTGTAAAATTGACTCGCTTCTGCCGTAAGGCTAAAAGGAACGAAGATAGCCTTAATCTTAGCTAAAATCAGCTGACGCAGCTGCTCTGGCGCCTCTTTACTTTTGGCTGAGATTAAGGTGTGAGGGAAAAGACTGGGGATAAAGTCATGGGCCACATCAGCCTTATTATAGACTGTCAAGCGAGGAATCTCTGCCATATCTAACTTTTGCAGAAGCTCCATAACCACTTTTTCATGTGTTTCGTGATTGGGGTCACTGGCATCAATAACATGAATCAGCAAGTCAACGTAACGGCTCTCCTCCAAGGTTGATTGAAAGGCTGCCACCAGTTCCGTTGGAAGGTCTTGGATAAAGCCAACGGTATCGGTCAAAGTCGCCTGAAACCCTTCGGTCAAATGAATCTGTTTGGTGGTTGCATCTAATGTCGCGAACAGTTCGTCAGCTTCGTACTGTTCCTTACGCGTCAGGATATTCATCAGGGTGGACTTACCGGCATTAGTATAGCCTATCAGGCCAATCTTAAACGTCTCTGAATGCAGGCGCTTTTCCCGAATTCGTTCTCGGTTTTGACCGACCATTTTGAGCTGACGTTCAATATCCGAAATCTGCTTCCGGATACTGCGGCGATTCAATTCTAACTGGCTTTCCCCAGGCCCTCGGCTGCCGATACCTCCTGCCTGCCGGCTAAGCATAATCCCTTGCCCAATCAGTCTAGGCAGCATGTATTTCAGCTGGGCCAGATGCACCTGGAGCTTGCCTTCGTGGCTCCTAGCCCGCAAAGCAAAGATATCTAAAATAAGCTGCATGCGGTCAATCACCTTGACGCCAAGCTGATTTTCTAAATTAGTATTCTGGCGAGGGGTCAGACGGTTATTAACAATAACGGTATCAACCTCTTGCGCATCTACTGCTGCCTGCAATTCAGTTAATTTACCTGAACCCACTAGAAACTTGCTGTCGTACTTGTCTTTTTTTTGAGTATAGGAAGTCACCACTTGGGCACCGGCCGTTTTAGCGAGATTGGCCAGTTCTGTCATTGACAGTTCAAAATGTTCACTATCTGGCAGTTCAACGCCAACTAATATCACGCGTTCTTGCGCTTTTTCTGTCCCAAACATGCCTGACCTCCTTCCCTTATCCTTCTTGAAAACTACCTCTTCATTATAGCACAGAGACAGGTAAAAATCAGACAAAAGGAATGGAAAAGACATATTTTTTGATACCTGTTTGTCATTTTGTCATCATTACGTTACATAACCGAGGAAAAGCTTTTTCAAACAGTCCGCTCCTCAATACCTGTGGCAACAAATAGGATAAATACAAAAAACGCCAGAAATGGCGCTGTCAACGGATAAAGTCACGGACAGCCTCTTTGATGCTGTCTTCACATCCTGCTTCTCCCACCATGTAAAAATCGACCTGCATGCGGTTTTTAAACCAAGTGAGCTGGCGCTTGGCAAATCGGCGAGAATTTTGCTTGACCTTGGCAATAGCCGTGTCTAAGTCTTCCTGACCAGCAAAATAGGGGAAAAACTCCTTGTAACCAATCCCCCTGCTAGCCTGACTCTCAAAATGATGGTCAAAAAGATTTTTAGCTTCATCTAAAAGCCCTTCTTCCATCATTACGTCTACACGATGATTAATCCGATGGTATAAGCTGTCGCGGTCATCATTCAGACCAATCAGCAGGAAATCATAAGGAGGTTCCTGATTCTGAGCATCTGAACTGAAACGCTTCAATTCTAAAGCACGAATGGCACGTCGGCGATTGATTTCTGGAATTTCCAGACGCTCTCTTTTGACCAAATCGACAAGCGTTTGGTCTGATAGTTGTTCTAACTCTTGGCGGTAGGCTAGAACCTCTTCTTGATCGACCTCTCCTCCCAGATGATAGCCTTCTAAAAGGCTCTGTAGATACAGGCCTGTACCGCCAACAATAATAGGGATTTTCCCTCGGTCAGCAATTCTTTCAATCGCCTGACTGGCCTCTCTGACAAAATCAAAGGCTGAATAAGTCTCATCAACATCTCTCACATCAATCAAGTGGTGAGGAGCCAGTGCCTGCTCCTCCTTACTGGCTTTAGCGGTGCCAATGTCAAGTCCGCGATAAACCTGCTGGCTGTCACCGCTGATAATTTCACCCCCAAAGGCCTGGGCCAGTACAATCCCTAAGGCTGTTTTGCCAACCGCCGTCGGCCCAAGCACCACCACAATTTTTATCTTTTCTGCCATTTTCCTAACTTTCGTCTGGTTTATTCAGCCTAAAGGCTGATTTTTTCCTGCAAGTGATAGTTTCACTTGAAATTTAACCGTTTTTTCGTTACCATATATTATAACATAAGATAAAACGACAAGAAGATGTCAAATATGATTTATCTAAAGGAGAATACTATGGCTAAAAAACATTCATTTGCTAAAGGTGTGGCGACAGGTGTCTTGGGAACTGCAGCAACCGTTGCCGGAGCTGTCTTTGCCGTAAAGAAAACCATCATTGAACCAGAAGAAAAAAAAGCGGCTTTCATTGAAGAAAATCGGAAAAAAGCAGCTCGTAGACGCGTCGCTAGATAAAAAAAACAGCCTGAGGCTGTTTTTTTATTTATTAAAGTAAGAATGGAATTATTTTCTCTTAACTGCTGCCTTACAGATTTTTTACTAAAAGTGACAAAGCAGAGGGCCTATCCTACCAAGTCTCTAGAGACGTGAAGACTCATCACTCTTATCTATGACGCGTATTTCTAATAACAAGACTTTTGTCTTCTTACCCTTTCTTCGTTCCAGCCAATAAGCATAACCGGATTCAAACACTAGGTAAGCTCCTAAACTGCACAGAAGCATATAAGATATTCTGATAATCTGTTCGATCTGTGTCAGAGTCGTTGCTATCTCTCTTAGCATTTTATAGAGGGGCGCATTTTCCTTCAAAATGGTCCAAGAGTCTTTCAGGGTCGCTTCCATGTTCCCAAGGCTTTGTAAACCAAAACCCCGCAGCTTATCTAACACCTGTTCAGCAGTTGCTTGAACATCATAATGTCCAAGATCACCAGATAGCTGGTAAATCTGCCATCCCTGGATGATAAGGACAAGAATGACAGCCAATAGAGCCCCAGCCATCAACCAGATCAACCCGTAATAGGCCCAGGTCAGGCGCTTCAAGGACTGATTATAGCCAATAGATTGACTTTCCCTCTTTAAAAAGCCTAGCAACTGCTTATTCCCCCAAAAATACAGGAAGAGCTGGCCCAGAAAGGCAAGAATCAGGAATATCCCCATCCAAATCAGTTTTTGGCTGATAAAGGAGCCTATTTCCCCTGCCAATAGGGCATCCACATAGGCCATGGAGGGAGTTAGGCTGGCTTTGATGATTCCCCGATAGATGGCCGGCTGGAGCAAGAGCAACAAGACGACGATCAGACCCCAGAGACCATTGAATAGTCGCCATTGATTAATTTTCTGCATGGGCTTCTCCTACTTTCACTTTTGTACCTATCCACCGTAAAATGAAGATGAGGAGGAGAGCAATAGGCCAGAGTTTGATTGGAAAAAAGAGGGAGATAAAGATACCTGCCAACCACTCCTTCTGCAGCAAGGTGACCGCCAAGGAAAGACTGACAACCAGAACGACAAAGAGGGGATCATAGCCCGGCAGGAACTGGGCAAAGGCAAAGCCCTGCAGGATACTGGCAAAGGTGATAGGAAAAATATCCCCACCAGTCCAACCTGTTTCCAGACAGATTTCTAAGAAAATCAGTTTGAGGAGGGACAGTCCAAGTAAAGCCAAGACCGGCAGCTCCAGACCCATCTCCACAACTGAGTGCATGGCATGCTGTCCTGAAAAGAGCAAGGAGGGAGCAAAAACAGCTACTCCAAAGATTGCAACTGCCCCTATCATGATTTTCCCAATCAGAGGCAAGGGCAATTGCTTCAAGCTTCCTTTAATTTTTTTCATCAGCCAATGATAGACTCTACCAAAGAGGAAGCCATAGAGCATGAGGGGCAAAATCAGAACCAATTCCGCCATCTGCCACTGGCTATCACCTAGTTTGGTGATAAAAGAAGGTTGCTCTGTCATTCGCATCAGCAGGACAAAAATAATCAACCCGTTGACAATGAAGAACAAGCGCTTCTTATCCGTTCCCTTCTGACTGGCTGTATAGGTCAGCAGGTATTGACTGGGATGGAAAAACCTGACTAACCTATCTTTGAGGGACAGTTGCTTCAGCTGCTCTCTATTAGCTTCCAGATAACGGAGTTTGTCCGCCTGCCAGATGGAGTAGGCAATGACTGCACCCAGCAAGGGAGCCTCTGGCCCAACTCCTGCTCCCAAAACAAGGATAAGCAGGGCCAAGACTAGGCTGCGCCAAGTATGGCGGTAGTTGACCGTCTGCTGCTCTTTCAGCTCCTCCATCAGCTCATGGCTGGTTCTAGGCAGACTCCCCCACTTTTTCTTAAGTGCAAAGACAAAGAGGCCGCCAATTAAGAGCAAGAGACCTTTATAAAGGTTGGGAAAGGGCACCGAATGCCCCCAGCTTTCCCATAACAGATGGCTGCCAAATTTTTCAGCCATCAGAAAGAAAAAGGCAACTAGGGCAATCAGACTGCTCAAGCAGAAGCCCGAAAGCAGGATCCTAAGATTTTGTTTCTTCATTACTTTTGGTCCTCCTCCTGAGGTAAGAGCTTGTTCATTTCCATATAGTAGGTCACCACAATCCCTGACAGACAGCCGAAAAAGAGGAGGCCATAGAGAGACAGGGTAACACTGACAATCCTGCCGATGGCTGTTGTCACCACAATATCCCCATAGCCCGTAGTGGTCGAGGTTACAAAAGAATACCAAATACTATCTCCGAAGGTCTTGATGGCAGGCTCAGTAAACAACAAGATCAGGGCTGCCGGAAAGAGATAACAGACAAAGGACAGGATAAACTTGGAAAAATGGGTTACCTTGACAATGTGCCACAAGACCTGCAGGGGTTTCTTTTTTCTAAGGTTCGCTTTCATGGTATTTCCTCCTAAAAGAGCGGACTCAAGACTCTTAGAACAGCCTGACCTGTCCGTTTCAGCAGTCCTTCTCCCAGATCCTTCAACTGCACTTCTTCACTGACCGCAAAGGTTTCGAGATAGTCCTGTTTCAAGTCCTTGAGCGCATCCACTTCATAGAGGAAGGTGCCGCATTCAAAGTGCAGGTAGAGACTGCGGTAGTCCATGTTGATAGTCCCAACCACACCAACCTTATCATCTGCCAGATAGCTCTTGGCATGGATAAAGCCTGGCGTATAGCGATACAAGCGAACGCCTGCTTCCAGAAGCGGACGGAAATAGGATTCGGTCAGGGTATAGACAGCCTTCTTATCTGGAATCTTCGGTACTACGATGCGGACATCTACCCCTCTTTTGGCCGCCATGGTCAAAGCCAGTGTCATTTCATGGTCGATAATCAGATAAGGGGTAAAGATGTAAACATAGTCCTTGGCATTCCAGAGGATATCCATATAGAGGTTCTCAGAAATCAGCTCCTCATCCAGAGGCGAATCGGAGAATGGCTGGACATAACCCTTGGCCCTTACGGACTTCTTAGGCAGATAGGCCGCAACATGGGTCTGCTCCTTGCGGCAGGCATCCCAAACCGAGAGGAAGATGAGGGTCAGATTGGCAACCCCATCCCCTTCCAAGCGCAGACCGGTATCCTTCCAGTGGCCCAATTTGCTGTCCACATTGATGTATTCATCCGCGATATTGATGCCACCGTTGTAGGCCACATCGCCATCAATGACTAAGATCTTGCGATGGTCGCGATTGTTCATCCCCAAGGCTAGATAAGGGACCATCGGATTAAAGGTTACCACCTTGACGCCCTGACTTTCCAGCTCGGACTTGAAGCCCTTTGGCAAGACCATCAGAGAACCCAAATCATCATACATGACACGGACATCCAGACCTTCCTGAGCCTTGCGGATCAGAATTTCCTTCATCCCATCCCACATCTGCCCTTGGCCGACAATGAAGTATTCAAAGAAGATAAAGGACTGGGCCTGCTCCATATCCTTGAGCATGGAAGCATACATGTCCTCACCCAGTTTAAAATAGGTCACATCCGTATTGCCATGGCGGGCATAGGTTCCCTGACTGGCAATGTAGTCCGAAATCCCTTTGACCTCGTCTGCAATTGGGACATCTTGGGAAGAATAGTTAGTTTGCTCTAGCTGCTGCTCAATGTGGGCTTCCGACGCTTGAATGGCCTTTCTCAGCTTCTTAGCTGGTTGCTTGTTGGCAGAGATTAAGTAAAGAAAGGTTCCAAACATGGGCATAAGGCCAATCAGGATGAGCCAGCCAATCTTGTAGACCGGATTATCCTTGGAGCTGACAATAACCAACATCATCAGGACACTGACAAGCCCAAAAATAGCTGTAATCACCGTGGAATAGCTGCTTAATTGGTAGAAAAAGAGCAGGAGCCAGGCCAGTTGCACCAAGAGTAAAATGGCCCCGATGGTCACCTTGTTAAAGAGGATATTTTTCAGCTTCTCCATATTGAAACCCTTTCTAACTTATGCTTTTTTAGATTTGAAATAGAGAATGATACTCACAATACCTTGATAGATAAAGACAAAGGCTATGGTATAGGTCACAAAGATACCTGTCATGAGTGGGTGGCCCATCATGATGATCCCTGCGATAATACCCAGAATACCTGTCCAAAGAAGAGTATTCCCCAACTTCTTATCCACTTTTTTCACTTGAAAACTCATAATGGTTTTTGAAATACCTGTAAAGAGAGCCCAGAAAGCAAAGATGAATGGGATGAAAGTGACTTTTTCAAGGAAACTTCCTGAAAAGAGCCAGAAAGACAGCAATACAGTCATAACACCGTTGAAAAGATCCCAGCCTCTTTTCTCGTCTGCTGAGAAGTATTTAATAATTTCAGAAATCCCGTTCACCAAGAAGATAAGGGCAAACAAGAAGGCAAAGGACAGAAGGCTGAGGGCTGGATTGGCCATCAGATAAAAACCTGCAAGAATGGACAGAACACCTGCTAAGATAGACAACCATGATAATTTTTTAGACATAATAACTCTCCTAATATTTATTATTTATTTATATTTGTGTTGGTTTCGAGGTCAGGCCTCAAACTGGACTTCTAATCATGAATCATTCCTTTCATTAGTCGCCATCTTTAAAGATGCCATAGATCATGAGATGGAGGACCTTTTGGAGGTCATTTTCATATTGGCTGGCCAAACTGCCAGTTCCTTGAGACCCGTTGACTGCCAAGTAATAACTCCGAAAAAGCTGCTGGATAAAGCTCAAATAGTCCAGGGCCTGTTCTTGACTGATATGATCTTTAAGAGTGGACTCCGCCAATAATTTTTCTGAAACCTGGCGATTCAAGTCCTCAAAAACAGCCTTTTCCTTTGCCACTTCCTCGGCAATTTCTGCTGGAGTCATCAACCAAGCTTCAAAAAAAATATGGCTATGGTGAGGAAAATCCTTGGAAAAGCGATGACGCCGCTCCACATAGTCTGCCAGACTAGGCACTTCCCCCGACTCTCCGCGAATCATAGACACAGCCTTGTGGAAACTCTCTCTAACGCAGGCCAGATAGAGTTCTGTCTTCCCAGCAAAATTGTGATAGAGAACCCCTTTTGAAATCTTGTGATTTTTACAGAGCTCATTGATCCCAAAGGCCTTGTAGCCTTTTTGGGAAAATTCAATTAAGGCCGCATCAATGATCCGTTCCTGAGTTAACTTGGTCTTTAACTCTTTTTTCATCCTACTTCTCCTAAGCTTTTTTACAATTATAGACCGAGTGGTCTATAATGTCAAGCTGCCTGCTCAAAAAAAGAGAAGCTTATGGCTTCTCCTGTTTCTATGATGCTTACGACTCCTTGTCAATCTCCAATTCCCTCTCTCATCAGCGGTGCCTCGCCCACACGTCCAAGGATTGCTCAATCATTAAAGACTGTCCTTAAAAACCTTATGATGTCACTATGAAATGGTATCTCATCGTAGAACCTGACAAATAAAGTCTAGCTGATACCTCTCAGCACAAGTACGGCCAGTAGACCTTCTTAAGGCTTAGCACTCCCACTTTTAATACGTTTAGCGACCTTGTGACTAAATGCTTTGAGGCGCTCCTTTTCTTCTGGCCATATTTTTGTCACCCGATCAATAGCGATGATAAAAACAATAACCGCCGTGTAATCTTTAGCGTTTTCTACTAAACCTAGACTTTCCCCCACAATTAGCACTAGATAAAACCCAAATAAAATCGTCCGTTTGGGCAGAGCCATCAGACATTCAATCCCTGCTTTATAGCCTAGATAAATTTGATGGTTCAGCCCTTTTGATTTTTGCAGACGGCGATTGAGAAAAGCCCTGATACGAGCATAGAACCAATCCGAGGTAAAAAAGAGCGACTGTATCGCAATGGCAATCCACTCGACATTACTGGCGTATTTCTCCTCAAAACCGAAAAAGCGTGCCGCAATATAGGCCCAAGCCCCATTATCAATACAAATATAAATGGAAAAGTAAACCACTGCTACAGCCACCAGAATAAGAGGAAAAGCTTTTATCATTTTCATCATTTGTATCTCATACTCCAACTCATTGATTTCTCATCTATTATAATATGACCAATAAGACAAAGCAAGGGCAAAGGGAATTAAAGCATCTTCGGAATCTCTTTACAGCAAGATCGACTGGCTGCATACCTAGCAATTCTGTCATATCAATGATTAGCGACCTCACCCTATTAAAGTTTAATCTTCTAACTGCCCTGGCCGCTTTTCTTTTTGCTTGGGCGGAAAGTTTTTGTCAAATGCTTCGAGGACCGCTTCATCCACTTGGTAGCCATCGGGATCCGTATAAAGCCAAGGGCCATTTTCCAGTGAGATAGAGCCATCTCCCTGCAGGTCTAAGGCCAGGACAAAGTCCAGAACCTCTTCCTTATCCTGATTTTCTAGATAAATGCCCAGTTGACTGGCTGTGACAAAACCATATTTTGGATAGTAGGCAGGATTGCCAAAGATGACCAAATGGGAAATCCCCGCTTCTCTGGCTTGGTCAATGGCTGTTTTTGCCAAAACTTCTCCCAGACCCTGTTTTTGAAAATCTGGGCGAATGGCAAAGGGGCCAAAAATGGCAATTTCTTTGACTTCTCCCGTTTTTTCATGGCGAAGCTGGGCCTTGCTAAAGAGGATGTGCCCCACAATTTGACCGTCCACCAAGAGAATCCTGGACAGGTCTTCCAGATAATTGGGGTGCTGGCGCAACTGGTGCAGAATCAGGTGTTCTGAACACCCTGGCCGATAAACATTCCAAAAAGCCTCCCGCACCAGATTTTCAACAGCATGGTATTCAGCTGGCCTTTCCTTGCGAATTTCAATAGACATGGGATGCTCCTTTTTCTCATTTTAACATATTACGACTGGCTCTGCTTTTTTCGAATGCTCCTGGACCCATGCCTGATAATCCACTGGCAGGCTGGACTGACGGCCTTGTTTTTTGTCCAGGAATCAATAATATCCTTGAATTTGTCCATGTCTGCTTTTGACAGATCATTGAGATTGTTGGCGACACTTTTTTGGATAGATTTGTCCTCGTCATCCTTGAGGCTAGTCAGAATCCAGACATAATCTTCAAAATAGTCCAGTGCAATGGTCGTCTTTTTAGCCCAAGGCAGGGCAATTCTCAGACACTCGCAGGCCAAGCGCCTCACCTTATTGTCCTCATCCTGACACCAAATCTTGGCTAGGGCCACCGTTTTTTCAGGATAGCGCAGCAGGAGCTGCCTCATTCCAAATTCACCTGTATGCCGCTTGGTCAGTTCCTTAAGAAAGGCCGTGCTGGCTTCAAAATCATCCAGCCCGTAAAGTTCCACATACTTACCAATAGGCCAGAGCCAGTAGCCTTCCGTAAACATGCCGACACTGGTCTCCAACTCTGGACCTAAAATCTGTTCAAAAATGCCCAAACTTTCCCGATAGGTCAGAGGAATATGAGCTTTAAGTGCCTCCGCAATCAAGACCTGCCTAGGACTGAAGTCCAGACTTTCCAGCTGATCCATGACTGTCTTTTTAAAGACTACCTTTTCAAACTCTGGATAGGCTGAGGCAATTTTCCCCGTCAAGTCATCCAAAAAAGCCTCATCATAATAATCTTTTAATTTTTTAGCCATGCTTTTTGAACCCTTCTAATTGCCTTCTGATTAAGTCGTCCAAATCTAAACCGACAGCTTCCTGCTCCGCCAAATAAAGGGCTAGTTCATTTAGCCCGCCAGAAATAAGTGCCGTCATGGCCCGGCAGTCATAGCTTCGCAAGATTTTCTTTTCTTGTAAAAGCTCAATCTGCTGCTGCAAATGGTACTGGGAATTGGCTTCATCCATTTCACGCCAATCCTGCCAACCGATGACACTAGGGCCATCAAGCAGCAGAATCTGCTTGATATCAGGCTTGCAGGCCTCTTTAACAAAGGTCACAGAGCCGATAAGCAACTGTTCCCACAAGTCGTCTGTTTTGTCTGCTTCCTCTGCTACCTTTTGGCCGATTTCTTCCTGAATCTGCAGGAGAACAGCCCTGAACAAATCTTTTTTGTTTTTATAGTGATGGTAGAGGGCACCTCTGGTCATGCCAATTTGGTCCACAATTTCTTCCAGAGACGTCTGATTGTAGCCTTTTTGGGCAAACAAGGTTCTGGACACTGCTATCAGCTGACCAATGGTCGCTTGACTGGCTTCCATTTTTTTATTCATGGTAAAAAGCCTCCTGAAAATGCTCCTTGAAACTGTCAGATGGCTCAATTTCTTGAATCACGTCAACCAGCAGACCATCAATAGCCACAATAAAATGACGCTGGCCGAACTCCTCATCCCGCAAACTCAACACAATGGAATCCGGTCTGTCCTGCTGGATTCTCTCATGTATGTCAGTGATATCCTCTACTTCAACATTGACCAAAATGCCTTGGGCAACCTGCCTAAACCCCTGCGGGATGGTTTCATGGTCTGAAGCCAGAAAGGCGATTTCATGTTCTTTCAAGCGCAGGCTGACATACCAATCCGATACAAAGGTCTCTTCAAAACCAAAATAATCTACGAAAAAGGCCTGTAAACCAGCCACATTCTGAGTCATGATAACAGGGTATAGACTTTTTAACATCTTCTTCCTCCTCAATACATACATCCTGTATGTGTTTTTCTTTATTTTTGCATACATTCTATATGTATGCAAATTTTAAAAAAATAAGTTTGGGACAAAATTAGTTCCAAACTCTTTTATACTTGTTTTAGGTACTTATGACGCAGTGGTTGAGTGGGCTCTAATGCGCTGATGAATCAGCTTTTACAGCCCTATACGGTTGATGCGAACCGAGTTCGCCTTATCTCCAACCTCAAACTGTTTCCCAGACAGTTTTGATGCGAACCGAGTTCGCCTTATCTCCAACCTCAAACTGTCTCCCAGACAGTTTGAGCTATGCGGAGGTGGGAGTTCAAAAGGTCTGGGAGACCTTTTGAAGTGGGAGATATAGGCTGACGGTAGTCAGCTCACATCATTCAAGGTCTGGGGATAGACCGTTTTAGCTCAACAACTGGAAATAAAGACTTGTTGACGAAATCGAATTTCTCCGAAACGACCGATTTCTGTCCCACTCTTACATCACAATCACATTAAAATGGTGGCCATCCAAATCGGTGAAGCTGGCCCCATAAAAGCCGTAGGCATCTGTCGGTCGGCCTGTAATGCGGCCGCCATTTGCTTCCACTCGCTCGATGAGCCGGTCCACCTCTTCTCTGCTGCCAACGTTGAGGGAGATGAGGACTTCATTGCCCTTTTCTGCCAGTTGGAAGGGAACCCGTTGGGCAAAGGTGTCTGTCTGCATCAAGATAAGGTTGCCACCTTCCGGAAGGGTGACGGACCTAACATCTCCAAAACTAGCTACAGCAAAGCCCAGTTTTTCATAAAATTGTGCTGACTTTTCTAAGTCTGCGACACCTAAGTTCATCCAAAATGATTTCATGATTTGATTTCCTTATCTTAATAAGGGAGCAAGACTTTCCTCTTACTCCTTATTGCCCCTTAAACCATAACCGGCAAAGTTTCACCGATTGCTGCTAAGCGGTCTGCCCATTCCTGACGGGTCAGGCCTTCTTCTTCCACATAACGGTTACGCTCGTGAGCCCGGCATTGGCTAGAGCAGCCACGGAGGTACTTGGCTTCATTGGCCTCAGACGCTAAAATCTGACGATTACAGAAAGGATTGGCACAGTTGACATAGCGTTCACACGGTGTTCCGTCAAACCAGTCTTTCCCAATCACAACTGGATCCACATGGTTGATGTCAACCGCAATCCGCTCATCAAAGACGTACATCTTGCCATCCCAAAGTTCTCCTTGGACCTCTGGATCCTTACCATAAGTAGCAATACCCCCGTGAAGCTGACCGACATCCTTGTAACCTTCGCGAACCATCCAGCCTGAGAATTTTTCGCAGCGGACACCGCCGGTACAGTAGACCACTACGCGTTTGTCCATGAACTTTTCCTTGTTGTCACGAACCCATTGCGGCAATTCACGGAAATTACGGATATCTGGACGGATAGCGCCTCGGAAATGTCCCAGATCATATTCATAATCGTTACGGGTATCTAGAACCACTGTATCGTCATCAAGCAAGGCTTCTTTGAATTCTTTCGGCGACAGGTAAGCACCTGTTGTTTCCAAAGGATTGATGTCACTGTCAAAGTCATTGTCTTCCAAGCCCAGATGAACAATTTCTTTTTTATAACGGACAAACATCTTTTTGAAAGCCTGCTGACTTTCCTCATCAATTTTAAACCAAAGGTCACTGAAAAGCGGATTGGCATGAACATAATCCATATACTTCTGCGTTGTTTCGTAATCCCCAGAAACAGTACCGTTGATGCCCTCATCAGCAATCAAGATACGCCCTTTAAGCCCGATGGATTTACAGAAGGCCAAATGCTCTTTAGCATAACTTTCGGCATTTTCAATGGGAACATATTTATAATAGAGTAATACTCTGATATCGTTTGACATACTTGTCTCCTTCTAATCTTTGCAATAGATTGAATGTCTGTCATCAGACCTTTCTATTATGTCATTTGGTGTCCTGAAATTCAAAGATTTGAACCGCATTTTATGAAAACGCTCCCATTTTTTGTTGACTTAGAGCTGAGATTATGACAAAATGAAATCTAGAAGGAGGACTCACAATGATTATTGGTGTACCTAAAGAAATTAAAACACGAGAAAACCGTGTCGGTCTGACACCTGCCGGTGTTCTGTCACTAAGACAGCATGGACATGACGTTTGGATTGAAAGCGAAGCTGGACTGGGGTCCGGCTTTACGGATAGCGAATACGCGGCTCAAGGAGCTCTGATCAAGTCAAGCGCTGAAGAGGTTTGGCAGGCCGATATGGTAATCAAGGTTAAAGAACCTCTTGCCAGTGAATACCCTTATTTCCGTAAGGGGTTGATTCTCTTCACTTACCTGCATCTGGCACCTGCAGAAGAGCTGACCAAAGCCCTCCTAGAGGGTGGTGTGATTGGCATTGGTTATGAAACGGTTGAAAAAGACGGCAGTCTGCCCCTGCTAAATCCCATGAGTGAGGTTGCCGGCCGTATGGCGGTTCAGTTGGGAGCTCATTTCCTGACGAATCTTGACGGGGGTGAAGGTATCCTCTTAGGCGGTGTTCCCGGTGTTAAAAAAGGCAAAGTGACGATTATCGGGGGCGGCAATGTTGGAACTAATGCTGCTCAGATGGCCGTTGGTTTGGGAGCAGACGTGACCATTATTGATCTCAGTGCCAAACGCCTCGCTGAATTAGATGCCCAGTTTGGCGGCAGAGTACAGACACTCATGTCCAATCCCCTAAATATTGAGGAGGCCGTTAGTGATTCTGACCTGCTGATTGGAGCTGTTCTCATTCCAGGCGCACGCGCACCCAAACTGGTAACAAAAGAAATGGTTTCAAAAATGCGCAAGGGCGCTGTGATTATTGACGTTGCTGTTGATCAGGGCGGTATTATCGAAACTGCTGATCGGGTCACGACACACGAAGACCCCATCTATACGGTTGACGGTGTTATCCACTATGCTGTTGCCAATATGCCCGGTGCTGTTCCTAGAACATCCACCATTGCCCTGACCAATGTCACCCTTCCTTATGCGATTGAATTGGCCAACAAGGGCGTTGAGAAAGCCCTTCAAGATAACCACGGACTCTTAACAGGGCTCAATGTGTATCAAGGCCAGCTGACCAACCAAGCCGTCGCTGAATCGCTAAACCTTCCTTACCAAGCCTACAAGGCTTAAGAAAATCCTCCGAGGGATTCTCGGAGGATTTTTGTTTGGTTAATTTGCTTTGATGACCGAGACGCCTTGATGTCAAAGCAGACACCAAGAAACTGGTCTGTCCCTGACAAAACGTCTAGGATAAATTATAAAATCAAAACCATGACAAAATCCTCTTGATTTTCACGAAGGGTGTGAAAACCGAATTTTTGGTAGAGAAAATAAGCGGGATTGGTTTTTGAGACCGACAGGGAGACCCCCTTTACGTTTCTTTTTTTCAAAGCGGCAAGGAGGGCCTCCAAAAGCTGACTGCCAATCCCTTGACCACGGTAGGCATCCAAAAGGGAGATGGTCAGCGAGGGCATTTCATCCTCCACATAGCCATAATCATGGATATGCCGAACCCAGGCAGCCCCGACAACTTGACCCTCATCTTCTGCTACAAAAGCTAAATCACCAGCTTTTTGACCAAACTGCTCCGTATAATGCCGCAATTCAGGTAACTGGAGAATACTTTTGTCTGGCATTTCAGTCCCTTCTGGTACAAATATGGCTTGATAGAGAAAGTCTTGCAGGAGAGGATACTCTTCCTCCTTTATTTGACGAATCAGCATACTTGACCTCCCTTTCTGTTAGTGTCTTTAAAAAATCAGTGATTTCTGTGGCAAAAACCGTGGGCATTTCAGTGTTTAAGAGATGGCCGCCTTTTTTTATGACAGCAAGTTTGGCATTGGGAATCAGCTCTGCTATTTCTTTGGCAGGCAAAAGATTAGGCTTATCCTTTTGTCCGCAGAGAATCAAGGTTGGTAGCTGAATACATTTAAGCCTTTCGCTTAAATCAAGATTGGACATGGACTTTAAACAGGCAAGAAGAGGTCTCTTAGCGACTCCCCGCTTTTTAAAAACCGACTGAGGCAAAAGCTGAAAGACAAATAGCTGCAGTTTGTAGAGAAAATTTCCTTTCAAACGGTATTGCGCACCAGAGATGATCAGACCTTTGAGATGCACAAAGTGGTACTGACTCAGTGCCAGAGCCAGCACACCGCCCAAGGACAGACCGATTAAAATAAAATCTTCTTCTATCTCTTGGAGACTGCCAGCAACCTGCTCTGTCAAAGTCTCAAAATTTTCAGGCATTTTCCCGTCTACAAATAAATCTAAAGTCAAGCAATCCTGATGGGGCAGGGCTACTATCACATCATCCCAAGCCGTCTTGTCCTGTCCCAAGCCGTGCAAAAAAATTAATCTCATATCTCATACTCCTTCGGCCACATCTATCCAGTATCGTTTCATCAGATCCCCTGTCGATTCGTCCAGGCGGCTGTCTTCGTAAACACCTCCGTTTGCTAGAATGGTGCGTTCAGAACCAATATTCCAGTCTGCGCAGGTCACCAGAACCTTGTCGATTCCTAATTTTGGGGCTTCACTCAGAGCTAAATGCAGCTGCACTTTGGCATAGCCTTTCTGCCGCTCATCAGGACGAATGGAGTAGCCAATGTGACCTGAAACATTAAACAACTCTAGACTATTGAGATGATGTCTGACATTGCAAATACCAACCATCCGCTTATCAGACTGACGGATACAGAGAAAAGCTGTTGCCGTCCAGCCTTCTTCTGCTGGTTTATCCATTTCCAGTTTTTCTAAGTAGGCTAGCCAATCAGACACCTTATCAAATTGATAAAGACCAGCCCCGCCGTGCATGTGCTCATCTTTAAAAGCATCCTTGTAAGCTAATAATTCCTCTTCCCAGTCAAGACTGGGGCGGACTAAGATTAAGTTTTCAACCATTAAGTTCGCTCGCTTTCGTTTAGGGGGTTGAGTGTTCAGATGTGATTTGGAATCCCAATACCAAACTCTCTGCCAATATTTCCTCAATTACCTGAGGTTTGTCAAGTTTTGTCAGTTGTTCGATGGTCATTGTTCCCTCCTAAATTATCTCCCTTTCTCCAATCCCAAACTCATCCAGAATTTGCTGGATGCGGTCGAATTGGAGGCGGAAGTGTTCGAGTTTGTGGCCGTCGGAGCCGATGGAATACTTGTGGCAGCCGAGTTCCTTGACCAAGCCAAGGGCATAGAGGTAGAGGTGCTCGTGGTCATAGAGGTACATGGACTTGCTGTTGAGCTCAAAGGCCAGGTCATGATCAATCATCTTTTGGAAAATGCGGCGGAGCTGGGCTTCGTATGCCTTTAATTCTTCCACAGTGACATCGAAAAGTCTGAAACCATAGTCAAAATGGGCCAGGACATCGGCTTCCACGCGCCCGATGGCGTATTCCAATTTATCCAGGTACTCCTGCATGATGGCATCCTTGTCCATATCCGCCACTTCTTCATCCAGATAATCATTGACCCCATTGTGATGGACGGACAGTAGCTTCAAATCATAGTCTTTGTCAGCCAAAAAGCTGAGGATATCCGCTTCTCGCGGCTGGAAATAGCCAATTTCAATCCCCCGCTTGATGCGGTTGCCATACTGGGCATTGAGCGCAGCGATTTCTTCCGAATATGCCTCATAATCAGGCACATCGTCCTGCTTGCTATATGGATTGGACAGGTCATAGTGCTCGGTGGTCACCAATTCTCCCTCGTAGTTTTCCAAATAATCCTTGAAATCAGCATCGGAATCGTAGGAATGGTGGGTGTGTAAGTGGTTGTCGCGCATCAGAATACCTCCTTTGCTTTCTATTTTATCAAAAATATGATTGGGGTATGGCTATAGTTTTAAACTATATGTCTTTTAAGAAAATAACTATTTTTCAAACAGGCCAGACTGGGATACAATAGGAGCATTAAATGAAATGAGGATATCACTAATGACTAAATCTAAGTTCCAACTGGTTGGATCACTCTTGCGTCCAGCTGACCTGCGCGACTATAAGACGCAAATCGAACATCGTGACGACATTACCTACCCTTTCTACAAGGACTTCCCAGGCTATAAAGAGACTGAAACTGCCGATATCAAGCAAGTCATTGCCGATCAAAAAGCAAACGGGATTGATATTTTAACCGACGGTGAATACTCCAAATCCATGTGGCATTTGGACTTTGTCTGGGGACTTAAAGGAATTGAGCGCTATATTGCTGACCATGGTTATACCTTTAAAGACCACGACGGCGGTACTTACGAAACCCGCAAAGACATCGGCATCCGTATTACCGAGCCACTTTCCGGCAAAAACCATCATTTCTTAGACATTTATAAGTTCTTGAAAGAAGAAGCCAAAGGTACTGATACCAAACTGACTGTCTGGGGACCTGCGCATGCTTATACCGAGCTGGCTATTTTTGACGGATTGGCTGGCGAAAATCAAGTTTATAAAACTAATGAGGAATTGAAAGCTGGTCTTATCAAGGCTTACAAGGAATTCTTGGACGAGTACAAGGAAGCCGGCGGTGAGATTATCCAGTTTGATGACTGCCTTTGGGAGCTCTTTGACGAAAGCAATCCAAACAGTTTCTTCGCTGAGGGGAATGCAGGACTGGCTGATTTGGCTGACGAATTTGTCAAAATCAATAATGAAGTGGTAGACTACGGTCATGAATTGGGTCTCAAGGTTTGGACTCACAACTGCCGCGGCAATTACGAAAGTCGCCATGCTTCTGGTGGTACCTATGAAGCTATCGCTAAGAAATTCCTTGGTGATCAGCATTATGATCGCTTCTTCCTTGAATGGGATGATGAGCGCGCCGGTGATTTGAAAGCCTTGGAAACGTTGAAAGATAAAGATGCTGAAGTTGTTCTGGGACTTCTTTCAAGTAAAACAACTGACTTGGATGATGAAGAGCGGATTTACACGCTTCTGGAAGAAGCCAGCAAAATCATTCCAAAAGACCGTCTCTTGCTTTCTCACCAGTGTGGCTTTGCTTCTTGTGACTCAGGAAATGAGTTGGCTATTCCGCAACAATGGGCTAAAATCAAACAAGGCCAAGATATCGCTGAAAAGTTTTGGGCTTAAACCCAGTTAATCAGTCAAACGTCTTTCCGGAAATTTCTGGGAGACGTTTTCTTTTTTCCGAGAAATCCTTTATAATGGGGAAAGAAACTAAAGAAAGTACCTGATAACGCGACAATGACTAAAAAACTCGGCTTCCTCTTTCTGTTAATCCTGTGTTTAGGAGCTTTCCTTTTTATCCTGCCCAAAACAAGGGTAAACAGCAGTGAAAAAATAACCATTGCTGCCGTCGGGGACAGTATCACCTACGGTTTGGGCGTTGGCAGAAACCGCAAAACCCTATCTTATCCCGCCCTTTTAGCCAAAAAGCTGGGCAGTCGTTATGACGTCATTAACTATGGCCTGAGTGGCCGAACCATGCTGTCCACAGCCAATTTCCCCTATTTCAAGGAAAAAGCTGCGGCAAATTCACTTAAGAGCCAGGCCAACATCGTCCTGATTATGCTTGGCACCAACGACTCAAAAAAGGTGAACTGGAATGCCGACCAATATCAAACTGATTATCAAAAAGCTATTCGTCGCTATCAGCAAATGTCCAGTCATCCCAAAATCATCCTTATGATTCCGCCAAGGTGCTTTATCAGCCAAGCAACTGTCACGCGCCCCAATAATCGTGTGATTAAAGAAGAAATTCGGCACATCATTCCTCAGCTAGCCAAAAAAATGGGCTGTCAGGTCATTGACCTCTATGCCTTAACCCAAAATCACCCTGACTGGTTTGCTGACGGTGTTCATCCTAATAAGCATGGCAATAAAGCTATCGCTCAACTGGTCTACCAGACCATCAAAGCCGACAGCTAAAGGGGCGCAATGAAATACTTCTCAATACCGCAAAAAGAGTTTGGGACTTTTATCCCAAACTCTTTTAATGTATGCGACATCAATGGCTGATGCTGTGGTTTATTGGAAGCCTTTGTCCCTTGCTACGCAAGTGATAGCGACCATCCTAATCTACTGTGGGGAGATGGGACAGCAACATCGAAATCACATTTTATGACAGTTGACCAATTTGTCCCAATCTCTTCTTTGTTAATTCCCTTGTCTCCTTAGTCTGGACAGAGGCTCATTTTCTTCCAAACCGTTGCGGCAACGGCTACTTTTTTACGCGAGCAGCTATCCAGTCAGGGGCATATGCGGAAGTACAGCCTTTGGCCACCTTCATGTCCTTATAAACAGCCAGTTCTTCAGTCATGCCGATGATGGCCTGACGATAATCATCATAGCGAACAGCCACTTCTACTAAGCATTGATTCATGACCCATTTAAGGATCTCGGGACTGGCCTTGAGTTCCCTTTCTATCTGAGCAATCAGTTCCTCAATCTCAGATGACGTTAGATTTTTTTGAGCGACTGCCGCTGTCTGAAGACGCCAGCCCAAGCGCTGCAAGACTAAAGAATCAGTTTTAAACAAGTCCTCTTTTAGCTGATTGGCATAAACTGTTTTCGCCAACACGCGATCCGCCAGCTTATCCAAGACCTGCAAGGATAGACGGTCATCCAAAAGCTGGATCGCTTCTTCTTTTGTCAATTCTTGGGGTTTGAAGAGCTGAATCGCTAGTAACTGGGCATCTAGAATCCCTGTCTGCCAAAGCGGCAGAGCCAAATCCGGTGACTGAGCATACTTTTTTGCCAGTTTATTGATTGTGCCCATCATCAAACCAATATAGGGCTGATTTTCCCCTGCCTTTTTATAGCGTTTCAAAACACTGGGACTTTGATTGGCTTGCATATCTTCTAAAATAGCTTTAAGGGTCATAAGCGAATCACCTCCAAGTCCTGACCTCCAAAAAGAATCAAATAACAATCCACCTGACGGATCCCATAAGCCTGACTCAGAGCTTCCTGATAAAGAGCCATCTGCTCCTGATAACGCTCTCTGAGCTGGGTGTGATTTTGGTATCGATCTGTTTTGTAGTCAAAAAGGACAATCCGATCCTCGTACAGAATATAGCCGTCAATAATCCCTCTAATCACAAAATCTTCACCGCTGGCTTCATCTTTCTTAAGCATGGCAAAAGGGGCTTCACGATGGACTCTGTCCTTATGAGCCAATATTTCCTGACCGAGCGGTGTCTGAAAGAACTGCTGAACCTTATGCAAATCAATCTGCTTTTTAACCGCCGCCTCCTGTGGCAAAGACGTCAGTGTTTCTGCCAAATGGCTGCGACTGATCGGCCGACTTAGGTCAATCTTCTGCATCAATTCATGCAGGGCTGAACCCAAATCAGTTGGGCTAATGCTGGTTGTCTTACCAAAATCAGGCAGGGCAAAGGAGATGGTGTCAGCAGTCGCTTTCTTTTCTTGACTGCCGATTAAGGCAAGCTGTTCGCCCTCACCCTCAGAAACTTTGGGCCGTTTTAGCTGGCTTGGCGTTCTCAGGGTTGGCAGTTCAATCGCTGCTTGGTATTTCTGATTGATCTTTTCGACCGCCTCCAGCATATCTAGAGCTTGTGCAATATCCTCAGACTGACGGTTATCTTTGAGATTATCGGGCGCAAACCTGCTCTGGGTTTCAATAGTCCCTATCTTTTCTTCGGTCAGGTCCTGATCCGTCACATAACGGCTTTTAAAATGAAGATTTTCCGTCTTGTAAGCCTCTTGTATAGCCAGAAACCAGTCTTGGAAGGTCATAAAGCTTTCTCGGCTAGCAACTGGCAAACGGTGATTTTCAGACTTGCCATCATACTTATCGGTCAATTTTTCCTGACTGCCTTTACCCACCAGATACAATTTTGTTTCTGCTCTTGTCATAGCCACATAGAGCAGGCGCATCTGTTCTGACAGCGTCGCCAGTCTCAGTTCTCGCTTATTGATTTGGTAAGGGAGTGTGTCCATGCTGACCTTAAGGCTCGGCAGTTTCTGTTCACCCAATTCCTCTTTCATATCCGCCAGATACTTGATACCTATCCCGTTCTGACGGGATAGGATGACCGATGAATTGATGTCAACAGCGCTAAATCTCTTATCCAGATTGAGGACAAAGACGTACTTGAACTCAAGACCCTTGCTTTTGTGAATGGTCATCAAGCTGACCGCATTTTTAGGAAGGGCAACTTCAACGGCTGCCAGATCCTTCTCATTTTCCAAGACCTTGTCAATCATCCCAATAAAACGGGCAAGGCCTTTAAAGCCTGTCTGCTCAAATTGATTGGCACGTAGGGCAAGGGCATAGAGGTTGGCCTGTCTTTGCGCCGCCTTTGGCAGGCTGCCGACATAGTCATAGTAGAACCGGTCATTGTAAATTTTCCAAATCAAGTCATGCAGAGAATGTAACTTGGCAAAAGCCCGCCAAGCCAAAAAGGTCTCAAAGAAACTGTCTAGCTTGACCCTTAGAGCTTCTGTGACCAATTCTCCGTGGCGACCTTGGTGATTGCTGACGTTCTGCATTTTTTCATAGAGATTCTGCTTGGAACTTTCTTCTGATTCCTGCAGGGAAAGTCTAGCCAGATCATCCTCATCAAAGGAGAACATCGGCGAACGCAGAAGAGCAACCAAGGCATAGTCATTGAGAGGATTGTCAAGTGCTCTCAAAGTGTCCAGCATAACCATCACTTCCAGAGATTTAAGGTAATTTTGCTCGCCGTCATCTGCCACCAGTGGAATCCCGTAGTTCTCAAAAGTCTTTAGGATATTGTCATTTCGTGTTCTTGAAGAGACCAACAGGGTCATCTCCTCAAACTTGACCTTCTCGTCATTGTGGAGGCGGATAATCTCTTTGGCAACCAGCTTAACTTCTCCAGGACTGATGGTATCTGCTTCCTCGCCTGCAAGATCGTCCTGAGCACTATCCATATCATAGAGAAGAAGCTCGGTCTCATTTTCTGGATGCCCCTCCTTTTGACCAGCACTTCCAGCAACCAGCTGATGCGTATCATCGTAGCGGATCTCCCCGACATTTTCATCCATCAGGTGGCTGAAAATACAATTCGTCGTGTCTAAAACTTCCGACTGGCTGCGGAAATTTTCTTTGAGCAGAATCAGTTTTCCTTCTTCTGGATGTGCTTGATAGGTCTTGAACTTCTGGTTGAAGATTTCAGGATCTGCTTGTCGAAAACGATAGATAGACTGCTTGATATCTCCCACCATGAAGCGATTGTGCCCATTCGACAAAAGTTCCAGCATCTTCTCCTGCGTGTGACTGTTGTCCTGATATTCATCGACCATAATTTCATGATATTTGAGCTGGTAGAGCTGCCGAATAGTGTCATTTTTTTCCAGGATGTCAATGGCAAAATGTGCAATATCCGAAAACTCAAAAGAATTTTCTTCTTTTTTGGCTTGCAGGTATTGTTCTGAAAAATCAAGGACGAATTCCTGCAAGATTTCTAAAAGCGGAAGGCTTTGTGCTTGGTATTTCAAGATGGTTTCCAAATGCTTGAATCCAGCAAGCCGTCCATGTAACCCCTTAAAGACAGGGTATTTCACCCCAGCCACGGTAACATCAGAACCCGATGGCAATAAACCTACCAAGTCTTGAGCCAGCCGCCCCACGCCTTGGCGGCCATAAAGGCTAGAAAAGTTTGAAGACCATTCATCAAGTTTCTCGATTAAAACGAGATGCTTCTTATAGGTTGCTGTTTTTTCTCCCTTCTTTGTGACTTGCTTATAGTCTTCCAGCTCCGTCAGGTCTCTCAAGCTTTCTGCCGTCTGCTCCATACTGGTCAACAAATCTTTGATTTCCTGTTCTGGAAGGGCCGAAAAGTCTGTAAACGTTTTTGCGCCTTTAAGAAAGTTTTCCCGCAACCACCTTTCAGGGCTGTCGGTAGCCTGACTAAAGTTATAAATGCTATAAACAATCTGCTTAAAGGGAATATTGTCCTTACGGCTGCCAGCAAAATTCTTTACTAGCTGCTTAAACATATCCGTCTGCGGACGCTTCATATAGTCGGCAAACAAATCCGCAAACACCTCATTCTTGATAAGCATTTGCTCGCTCTCATCCTGCAAAATTCGAAAGTTTGGAGAAATCCCAAGCGTATAGCCATACTGGTTAACCAACTTCTGGGTGAAAGCATCCATGGTTCCTATATCAGCAGTTTGGAGATCGACCAACTGCTGCGTCAAAAACTGTTTGACTTCTGGATCAGCTGTATTGTCCTGAGCCTGTCTGATTTTCTTTTCCAGACGCTCTTTGAGCTCTCCAGCCGCCTTTACCGTAAAGGTCGAAATAAAGAGCTGGTTCACACTAACACCTCTTAGAATCTGGTCAATAATCCGCTCCACCATAACAAAAGTCTTGCCCGAACCGGCAGAAGCAGAAACCAAAATATTGGTTCCGTTAGCATAAATAGCTTCAATCTGCTCAGCTGTCCGCTTTTGTTTTTTATCCGAAGCAAGTTCTTTTTCCTGCAAGGCTGAGATCTGGTCAGCTGTTAAAAACTCTTTCTTAAGCATTGTCCGTCTCCTTTCCCTGCATTAATTCTAAGAAAGCTTCTCGTTTCTTCTTGGTGGGAGTATCTATCAGCTGACGGGCATAAGCCATGTGCCGGTCGGCTTCAAAACCGGTAATCGCCTTGAGCTGCTCCCCTTGGACAGATCTGCCATCCTGACTGTAAGGATTGATGAGGAACGTCCCTTGGCGAATCTGCTGCGCGGCTTGCCTGTACAAGCCCTTATTATGAGCCAGTAAAACTGCCAGCTCATCCTCCGAATAGAGTGAATTCGTTAGCTGATAGTTGCCGCCTGTCAGCACTGCCTTACTGTCCTGTCTGAAAAGTCCTTTATAGCTCAGCTCTTTATGCGCTTTTTCAACCAATTGGGCCAGATCATTAACCTCAGACAGTTTCAGCTTAGGCTCCTGCATGTGGAGATACATGGCTCCAAAAAACGGGGCTGCAGACATGTCCTTTAGATGATGAAGAGCCTCCAGATAAGTTGGCAGCTGAGAATTTAGACCATTATAAAATTTTCGGATATCAAAGGTATGCTTGCCCGATTTATAGTCTACCACACCAAAACCTGCTTCTGGCAGATAATCGATTCGATCAATAAAGCCTGTCACCTTCACGCCCTGATCAAGCAGAAAGTCAAAGGGTGCCTCCTGGCTCTTAACCTGATCCTGCTTAAGCTCTGCCAATAAACTTCCTGTGCTACGCGCAATATCATCTAAAACCTCTAAAGCGTAGCGACTGTCCTGGTTGTCCGCATAAAGCAGACGAAAGGCTTCTTCACTCTTGGTTTTTGCAATGGCCCTGTCCAACTTTTGATCAAAACTGTCCGGACTCTTATCACCAACATAAAGCTCAAAGACCCGGTGCAGGTAGGTCCCGTAATTTCTGGCATCTGGCCGAACGGTCTCCACTTCCTGAAGACCTAAAACATAACGTAAAAAATACAGGTACTGATTGTTATAGAACGTCTCTAGCGCCGAAGCTGACAATCTCAGTGGTTCAGTTGATGGAAAACGGCTGTCCATTACCTCTTGGCTCACCTTTTTGCTGACCAAACCAGCATTGATAGTTGGAATCGTGATGCCTTCTTTATCTAGTTTTCGCCTCAGATAGCGTACCGCTGCTGTCCAAAACGTTTCTTCCTTTTCGGACAGTTCTTGAGTGATGTCAGAACGGTTAAGGGTCACCAAGCGTGATAACAGCGCCTTATAGTTGCCGATATCTTCGGGGGCAGCGGCTTCTTGGTGACGGCCTTTTTCCACAAGAGGAACCCCCATTTGAACAAGTTCTTTCAGATAAGAAGACATGCTGTCCTCAGACTCGTTTAGAATCTGCGGCAGGCTCAAAACCAGTTCCTGACTGGCTGCATTAAAAAGGGAAAGAGCAGCAAAATGGTTCTTTTTAAGATTTTCTTTGCTGATGACATCAAAACGCCGATGCGTTTCAGTCTTTTCCTTTGCTTCATTGATTTTAAGGCGTTCTTGGTCAGAGATCAGGGTCTTATTCTGAGCAATCTTTGGAAAATGAGACTGGGTCATACCCAAAGCAAAAACAAAAGGCTTGCTGTGAGGTTCAACCAGATCATAAGATTTGACTGCCACCACATCAACCGCAGCAGGCACCGTCCGGTATTGGGCAGCCATCATCCCGCTGCCAAGAAGTGACAAGAGCTCATCCAAAGTCATTTTATGGTCACCGAAAATCTGATGGAACTGCTCCAGAATATGACTGAAAGTTTTCCAGACCTCCTCATGTCGCTCAAGCTGATTCTCACTGCCACTCTTGGCCAAAACGGTAAAATTCTCCGTTAAAGAAACCTTCTCAAAAAACTGCAGCAATTTCTGCAGCAAATTTTTCCCTAGCTGCTTGCGTACCGCCGTCAATTCTTGAAGCGGAGTCACCAGAGCCTCCCGCCACTGATTGAGTGCAGCAAGATCAAATTTCCCCTGTTTTGTCAGAGTAAAGTTTCGAGCAAATTTTGCCTGCCCCTTAATATCCGCATAGATGACATATTGTTCAAACTTGTCCAACTGGTCCTGGCTGATCTGTCCATAAAGACCTGACTTAAAGAGATTCATCACATCATCCGGACGGAAATTATAACGCTTAATCCGTCGAAGACTCTCCATAAAATGAACAAGAGGGTGCGCACTCATGGATTCAGCTCTGGCAACGTCATAGGGAATCTCATATTTATCAAAAATCTTGCCAATCTGCAGCCTGTAACTTTCGACATCCCCCAACAAGACCAAAATGTCCTTATAACGGTGGCCCTCATAAAGCTTTTGACGGATCGCTTTGGCAACCTGTTCGACCTCTTCTTTTTGGTTGATGACCTCCCATATAGTCAGGTACTGCTTATCAGCCTCTGTCAGAACCAGATCAGAAGGTCTAAAATCATGATTGCCTTCAAATATCCTTGATAACTTATCAAAAGCAGGCAGACTTTTCTGAACAGATTCTCTCAATTCCGGCTTAACGTGAAACTTAGCCGCCAGATGCCGTATAAAATCCAGCCCCGCCTGATAGACATTACCGGCTGAAAAATTGGACTGGTAAGCCTTTTGACTGACATAGGTACCAATGACAAGATCGGCACAGCGGTTATTCAAAAGCGTGACTAAATGTTCTTCTTCTGCTGAAAATCGGGTGAAGCCATCAATGATGAAGACGGTATCTTGTAATGCCTGATCCAGCTGACCAGATTGCAACTTATCCGCCAAAAAAGACAGCTTGCTTTGGTTGTCATAATTACCTGCCTGCAAATTGTCTTCCAAACTAGCAAAAATCTTCTGCAGGTCTTCGGCTTTTTCTGGAGACTCTAAATCCTTTAAATCGGCTGCGGTCATATTAGCTGTCTTTAGCTCTTTATACAGATCCAGCAGCTGCTTAACAAAATTAGGGTCTTGCTTCAGCCTGCCAAAAGCTTTCAAGTCCCTCTCTGAAAATTGGGATAAGAGACGATAGAGTAACATCGTCAAGCCAGTATCGTCAATGTTTTCTTTAGAAATAGCCTGTCTAAACGAAAAATACCTTGCCAGCTGAGCAAAACGTGTAATCGTTATCGCAAACGAGGCCCTTTCAGGAATCAGACTCAAAACCTTCTGCTCCTTTTCAAAAGACAGCGAATTGGGAGCAATGTAAAAAACCCGTTTCCCTGCTGCCGCAAACTGTCTGGCCTCCTCGGATAAAATAGCTGTTAAATCATTGCTAATGCCTGTATAAAGTAGTTTCATAGCCTGTTCCCGTTCTAAAAGTCTTAGTCTTATTATAACAAAAAAGCCGTCTTTAAGCCCTTTTTCAACCCCTAGATTAAAAATATTAAAATCAAGACAAAAATTAATGCGCTTCCAGCCAGAATACATTATAATAGAGTAGAAAAGAAAAGATTAGGAGTTCTTATGAAGTCTGATAAGATGCGCGAAAGCGACAATATCGAGGATCGCAGAGGACAGGGGTCCGGCAGTTTTGGAGGCAGCTCCTCAGGTAATGGCAGCCAGCTACTGCTTCAGCTGCTTTTTTCCAGTGGCAGCTGGAAAACAAAACTAGTCATTCTGCTGGTTCTCTTACTCTTTGGCGGTTTCAGCAGTCTCAGCGGTATTCTGACTGGAGACAATACCGCCAACTATGACCGTACCAGCCAAGTCAGCACCAACAATACGACCGCCAGTGACCAAGATGCCCAATTTGTCAGTAAGGTGCTGGCCTCCACAGAAGAATTTTGGAGTCAGAAATTCCGAGCAGAGGGAATGACCTACAATGCACCGACCCTAGTTTTTTACACCAACCGAACCACTACAGGCTGCGGTCTTGGTCAGGCTCAGGCAGGTCCTTTCTACTGTCCGGCTGACAAAAAAATCTACATCGACCTGACCTTCTATCAGGAGTTGACTACTAAGTACAAGGCCGCCGGTGATTTTGCCATGG
Organism: Streptococcus ferus DSM 20646; assembly: GCF_000372425.1. Lineage (GTDB taxonomy): Bacteria > Bacillota > Bacilli > Lactobacillales > Streptococcaceae > Streptococcus > Streptococcus ferus. The sequence continues at coordinate 214,568 of NZ_AQVD01000001.1, read as the reverse complement.
CCTATGTTATCGCTCACGAGGTCGGACACCATGTTCAAAATGAAATCGGCACGATGAGCAGCTACAACAAGGCTCGTCAGGGACTGTCTGAAAAAGCCAGTAATGCCCTCAATGTGCGCTTGGAACTTCAGGCAGACTACTACGCCGGTGCCTGGGCTAAATACGTTGATGATCAGGGATTGCTGGACACAGGAGATATTCAGGAAGCGCTAAACGCCGCCCATGCTGTTGGTGATGATACCCTGCAACAGGAAGCCTACGGCAAGACGGTACCAGACAGCTTTACCCACGGAACCTCTGAACAGCGAAAGCGCTGGTTTGACAGGGGCTACCAGTACGGTGATTTCACACATGGTGACACCTTCAAAACCAATGACTTATAAAAGGAGCCCTAGGGCTCCTTTTTCTCTGCAAAACTTATCTGATAATCTAGGTCTTGCCGTAAAAGCTGCTTGACGCGGCAATTGTCGTCAATGTAAGTTAGGAGAGCCGACTTCATTTCTTCTGTTAACGCATCGTCCATCCTCAACAGCAAGGTGAATTTCTTATTCTCGTAGTGGGATTCAACGGTAATGGGCAGCTCCGTCAGCTGATGATGCTTCGCAAAATAACCCTGAATGCACATGGTGACGCAAGAAGCCAGCGCAATATTGACTAAGCTCATCGGTGTCTCACCGTCTTGCGTCTGTCCAAACGTTTCCACAGGCTGACCATAGCCCGATGACTGCGCATGGTAAAGCCTATCCCCCTTAATCTCTGTTTGATACATCTTGTCCTCCTATCCAAAGTGCAGAAAAATCTAGCCTAAAGGCTAGATTTTTCTATCTCACCTCTGCACCGACTTTTTCAGTCAGAGATTTAGTGATTTTGTCCATATACTTGGCCACTTCTTCATCCGTCAAATTATCCTTAGGATTTTGGAAGGTTAAGCTGTAAGCCATTGATTTCTTGCCGTGTCCCAGTTTTTCACCAGCATAAACATCAAAAAGTTTTACCTTGGTCAGGCGTTTCACACCGCTAGCCGCAATGGCGTCTAAAACATCTTGGTGGCTTACTTCTTCTGAAAGAAGCAGAGCAATGTCACGTGACACCGCAGGGAATTTAGTGATATCCTCAAAAACTAAATCCGGCTTCAGAGCTGCTTCAAGCGCATTAAGATTGAGCTCAGCCACGTAAGTTTCAGGAATGTCAAAATCCTTTGCCGTCTGGGGGTGAACTTGACCTAAATAACCGATAACTTGCCCATCATGTTCAATGAGTGCTGTACGTCCGGGGTGCATGCTGGCCATAGCCTTTGTTGCAACAAATTGAACAGAGACCTCAAGTTTGGCCAGAATGGCTTCCAGAATCCCTTTTGCATAGAAGAAATCAACCGGCTGAGCAGGTGTCTGGAAATCTTTTTCTGCCACTAAACCTGTCAGCGCAAGGGCAAAGGTATCAATTTCCTTTGGCAGCTCCTCTTTAGGGTTACCAGACTGTTCAAAGACCTTACCGATTTCATAAAGGGCCAGGCTCTTGTTCTTCCGAGCGACATTATAGGCAATGGTGTCCAGCATACCAGATACAATATTCTGACGAAGGGCTGAACGATCGACAGACATAGGCCACATCAGTTCTGTCAGATGGCTTGGATTTGGCGTGAAAGCGACTGCTTTTTCAGGAGTCGTCAAGGCATAAGAGATGATCTCAGACAGACCTGCTCCCTCAGCCAGCGTGCGCACCTTACGGCGTAATTTTTGAGCTATCGTTAATTCGCCGACTGTTCCTGCTGCCTCAGGCAGAGTCGTCGGCAGCTTGTCATAGCCGTAAATTCGAGCAATTTCCTCAACCAAATCAGCTTGGATGGCAATGTCCCAACGGCGTCTAGGAACAGAAACCGTGAACATCTCCTCATCTCCTGACAGACCAAAACCAAGTCGGGCAAAGACATTTTCAATATCCGAGAAAGTTAAGTCTGTTCCCAAGCGAACATTAACATAGTCAAGGCTAGTAGACACTTGAACATCATCTGTTGGCAATGTACCTGCCTCAACCTGACCAGCAAGGACATGTCCTCCTGCCAATTCTGTCAGCATGGCTGCTGCATAATCAAGTGCCTGTCCGACAGTAGCATAGTTAATTCCTTTTTCAAAGCGAGAGGAACTTTCTGAACGCAGATTCAGGCGACTGCTTGTTCTGCGAATGGTTTTGCCATCAAAGGCAGCGGCTTCCAGAACAACATTGCGAGAAGAAAAATCAATCTCAGTTGCGGCACCGCCCATAACACCTCCCAAGGCTACGGGTTTATCGTCAACGGTGATGACTATGTCCTCTTCCGCTAGGTCACGCTCTTCTCCGTCAAGGGTCACGAGTTTCTCACCAGATTTAGCCTGACGGGCCAGAATGTCCTTGCCCTCAAACTTGTCCAAATCAAAGGCATGCATCGGCTGACCAAAGTAAAGCAGGACGTAATTGGTCACATCGACAACATTATTGATGGGACGAATGCCGGCATTCATCAGGATGTTCTGAAGCCATTGAGGGCTTGGTTTAATGGTCACATTTTCAACCACACGCGCCTTATAGGTCAGCACCTTGTCAGAAGCGATAGCCACCTTGAGAAGATCAGCTGCTTTCCGATCATTTTCAGTCAGAGATTTTTCGTCAAAATGAACCGATTTTCCATAAATAGCAGCCACCTCATGAGCAACACCGCGCATAGACAGCGCATCGGCACGGTTAGGCGTGATTGACAATTCGATAATCTCATCATCTAAATCCAAGTATGTTAAGGCATCATCCCCAGGAACCGCATCGGCCGGCAGAATTTGGATGCCATCCGCAAATTCTTTAGGAATGATAGAATCAGACAGTCCCAATTCCTGCAAGGAGCAGATCATACCAAGGGATTCCATGCCTCGGATTTTGCCTTTTTTGATTTTATAGTTGTCGGCAATTCGAGCACCTGGAAGGGCCACAATCACCTTAAGACCCGCTTTGATATTTGGTGCTCCGCAGACAATCTGACGAAGCTCTTCCTCACCTGTATCCACCATACAGAGATGCAAGTGTGTCTCTGGTACATCTTCACAGGAAACAACTTCTCCTACAACTAGCTTGGACAGTCCCTCTCCCGGAACTTCAACGCCTTCCACCTCAATCCCCGTGGTTGACATCTTTTCTGCCAGTTCCTGACTCGGCACATCAATAGTCACTAATTGTTTTAACCATTTATAACTTACTAACATTCTTTTCCTTTCCTCGTTAAAGGTTTTCTCAGCAGCCAGTCCCTATCCATCTTATCCCCGACAGCAAAGAGATGCTCACTGAACTTTTCAAATCCGTATTTTTGATAAAGAGACTGCGCCTTGATATTATGCTCCCAAACTCCCAGCCAAGCCCAGTCACAGCCTGATTCGCAAGCTCTTTCCAGTGCAAACTCAAGAAGTTTTTGTCCCAGTCCCCTACCCTGATAGGCTCGCAGGAGGTAGAGTCTTTGAATTTCAAAGGCATTGGCTAACTCCTGCTCTGTTTGCGCCTGACCTCTATTAAGTTTGAGGTAGCCTGCCGGTTCCCCATCAACCCTGATAAAATAATGCTGACTGTCCGGATGCTTGAGCTCTTTTTTCAGAATGTCAAGACTCAAGTCTTTATCGAAAAATGCAGCCAACTGATCCGGCTCATTATCATGCCCAAAGGTTTCTTCGAAGGTTCTTATAGCAATATCTCGTAGGACTTCTGCCTCCTCGAACTTAATTGGTTTAATCTCAATCATTTAAATTGCTCAATAAAGCGACTGTCGCCTAGATAGAAACCACGGATATCATTGATGCCGTAACGCAGCATAGCAATCCTTTCTTGACCAAGTCCAAAGGCAAAGCCAGAATATTGCTCAGAATCAACCCCTGACATTTCAAGAACACTTGGATGAACCATGCCGGCACCCAAAATTTCAATCCAGCCCGTCTTTTTACAAACGTTACAGCCTTTACCGCCACATTTGAAGCAGGAAACATCGACCTCGACAGACGGTTCTGTAAATGGAAAATAAGATGGACGCAGGCGAATGCTGCGGTCTTCACCGAACATCTTCTTACTGATCATTTCGAGAGTGCCCTTGAGGTCCCCCATAGAAATGTTTTGACCCACAACTAATCCTTCGATTTGATGGAACTGATGAGAGTGGGTCGCATCATCTGTATCGCGACGGAAAACACGCCCTGGAGAAATCATCTTGAGCGGCCCTTTCGAAAAGTCATGCTTATCTAACGTTCTAGCCTGAACAGGACTGGTATGGGTCCTAAGGAGAATATCCTCGGAAATGTAGAAGGTATCTTGCATATCACGCGCCGGATGGTCCTTAGGCAAATTCATCCGCTCAAAATTGTAGTAATCCTGCTCAACTTCAAAACCATCCACAATCTGAAAACCCATCCCGAGGAAAATGTCTTCGATTTCCTCACTGATTTGCGACAGGATGTGGCGATTGCCCAGCTTAATCTGACGGCCAGGAAGGGTCACGTCTAACGTTTCTGATTCGAGCCGAGCCTGAATTTGAGCCGCTTCCAAGAGCTGAGCCTGCTCTTCAAAAGCCTGAGTCAGGACATCACGAACCTCATTGACCTGTTTGCCGACAAGCGGGCGAAGTTCCTGAGAGAGATCCTTCAGCCCTTTTAGCAGCTCGGTCAGAGAGCCTTTTTTCCCCAGCACTTTCACGCGGAGTTCCTGCAATTCGTTAGCATTGTCAGCCTTTATCGCTTTCAGCTGATTTTGAGTCTTTGTTTTTAATTCCTCTAATTGCGCTTGTAAGTCCATTCTTATCCTTTCTTGAGCATTTCCAAAATAAAAACGTGCCAACTCTCCTAAGCGGAGCGTTGACACGCGGTACCATCCGTTTTTTATCTGGAAATGCCAGACCTTAATTCTAAGTCTACTAACTGAGTGAATTCACTAAACTTTCATCTAACAGGCTTCCAGTCACGGCCCGCATTCCCTAAAAGACTGCCATAAAGCTACTAATCTCATCGACTTGTATTCAATTACTAATATTTTAACAGATTTTGAGGAAAAAAGTCAAAAATTTTTTTCGTTTAACGAATAAGTAAAATGAGAACCAAACTAAGGAGATGCCTGTGAAAAAGAAAACCCTATTGATGTCGGGACTGACCCTCTTGTTAGCTACCAGCGGTCTGCTGCTGAGCAAACAGCTAAGACCGCAGACAGATAACAGTCAGCTGATGATTTCTAAAATCAGTGAAAAGCAAAATAAAACTGCCAAACTACGCCCCAATCTTAGCAAGCCCGTTACATTGCAGCCAGTCACTGCGGCAGGAAAAGAAGCCGGACAAACCATTCTGGAGCAAAGGCCGGACAAGCCAATCCAAACATCTAAATTTGACTTTGCCAGCCTGCAAAACGGGGACTTTACAAGTATAACTGGCACTTGGTCTGATGCTAAGGGATGGCTCTTTGGCTTTTCACCAAGCGGTATCGTCACACCAAACGGACTTCACCTATCTGCCCTCTATCAAAAAGAATCCGGACAATATCAGGCCAACGTTCAGTTAGAAAATGGCTATGGTTTTGTGCTCTACTTCTATCCTGCAGGGACCAAGATTCCCAGCAGCCATTTCCGCTTCACCAAAGAAGACCCTTCTGACATTAGCCGCGACCGCCTTGTTGGGAGTCAGACAGCAATTTTTGACACCACTTCCACACAAGATTTTATAGACAGTGTCTACTATAAGGTTTCAGACTCTAGCGTTCATTCTAATCAGGATTTCAGCACCCAAACAAGTACCACTGAGCAGCTAGCTGGTTCTGAAGCTGACCCTTTATCACAAACAACAGAAGCACTCGTCAGTCAAGCGACCACCTCTGAAAACGAATAGGTACTTATTGATGACTGAGGCTCAGTATGACGACATGGTAATAGGCTAGGACAGATGTCCTAGCCTATTTGGCAACTGTGACAGCTTAATTAGTCTTGTCAAAGTCTGCAACGTCCTTTAGTTTAACAGACACAATCTTAGAGACACCTGACTCTTGCATAGTGACACCATAAATACTGTCTGCTGCTGACATGGTTCCCTTACGGTGGGTGACCACAATAAACTGACTAGACTTATCAAAGCGGTTGAGATAGTCTCCAAAACGTTTGACATTGGCCTCATCAAGAGCCGCCTCCACTTCATCTAGGATGACGAAAGGAATAGTCTTCACACGAATAATAGCGAATAAGAGGGCCAAAGCAGACAGCGCCTTTTCTCCACCTGACATGAGGTTCAGGGATTGGATTTTCTTACCTGGCGGCTGAACTGAAATCTCGACACCAGCCGTCAAAAGATCACCTTCTGTCAACAGAAGGTCAGCACTTCCACCGCCGAACATTTGGACAAAGGTAGTTCTAAAACTATCCCGAATCGCATCAAATGTCGTCTTAAAACGCACCTTAACCTCATCGTCCATTTCATGAATGGTCGACAGCAACAGATCCTTAGCATGAACCAAGTCATCCTTTTGGCTATTGAGGAACTGACAGCGCTCGTTGACTTCATCGTACTGTTCAATCGCATCAATATTGACCGGACCTAAGCGCTTAATCTGACGTTCCAGCTGGCGAAGGGCCTGACTGGCGGCCTCTTCGTTGTCAATTGTTTCAACCTGTTTTTGAGCTTCTTCTAAGCTCATTTGATACTCCTCTGTCAGATTGACAGCAAATTGGCGTAACTTATCCGAAACATTCTCCACATCAGCTTCTAGTTTTGCCTGTTGGCGAATCAATTCCTCATTCTTTTGACTTGATGTCAGCAGGCTCTCTTCCAGCTCTTCTAGCTGCGCCTGACAATCTTCCAGTTCAAAGCGGTATTGCACCAAGCTGGTTTCAATGGTCGCCTTACTTTCCTCAGCTTGCTGGCGCTGTTCTTTGAGATCAGGCAGGCGATTTTCTGACAAATCCTCTGTCTGAGCAGTCAGCTGGTGCCTAATTTGCTCCATATCCTGATGAAGAGTCTCCAACTCAAGTTGCTGGCGTTTCTTATTTTCTAAGGCGAACTGATAGGTGTTGAGCACATCGCGTTCTTCAAGACGCAAGTCTGACAGAACCTGCTGAAGCTCGGTTACCTTGGCCTGAATGCTGTCTTTATCGTCTTTAATCTGTTTAATTTGCTGATTGAGACTTTTCTTATCCTCAGCAATCGCAGCCAAATCAGACTCAAGCCCAGCTTTTCTATCTAAAAGTGCCTGCTGACTTTGAGAATCGGTTATCTCCTCCAAGCCTTGGAAAAGCTCCTGCATTTCAGAATAGCGCTGGCTGATCTGCTCATAGCTCAGGGCTAGTTTCTGCTCCAAAAGCCTTGTCTTATCCCCTTCTTCTTTGATGCGCGCCAAAGAAGCCGTTTTAGCCGTCAGTTCTTCTTTAGAGCGAGCGAGTTTTTGTTCCGTCTCTACTTGCTTAGCCTTCAGAGCAGCGATATCTTTTTCCAAACGCTCTAGTTCAGGTTTGATAAAGGTCGTGCTGTGATGACGGTTTGCTCCTCCTGAAAATGAACCGCCCGGACGGATTTCTGTTCCATCAAGAGTCACCATCCGTACCTGATATCTCAGACTGCGAGCCGCCTGATTGGCATGATCAACCGTATCAAAAATAGCTGTCACTCCCAGCAAGTTTTCAAAAATAGCAGCCAATCGAGGTTCAAAAGTCACTAGATGACTGGCCATTCCAAGAAAACCTGCTGCCTTTGATAAGTTGATTTGATTTTGTTCTGACAGATGGCGAGGCTTAATCGTAGTCAAAGGGAGAAAAGTTGCCCTCCCCTGGCGATTTTTCTTCAGGGAGTCAATAGCTCGCTTGGCAGCCGCTTCATCTTCTACAATAATATGCTGACTGCTGCCTCCTAGGGCAATTTCAATGGCTGTTTGGTAATCTCCTGCAAAACTAATGTGCTCACTAACAGGACCGACAATCCCGCCAAGCTGATCGGCTCTTTGCAGAACAGCCTTGACACCCGCAAAGAAATGACTATGGTTTTTTTGGATATTTTCCAGACTATTGCGCCGAGCTTCTTGATTTTTCAGCTGATCAAGCTGCTGAAACATGGTAGCCTGATCTTTCTGATAATGCCTGTCCAGCTCTTGAATTTCCAAAGACAAGTCTTGATGGGATTGCAGCAAAGCCTGCAAATCTGACTGAACCTGATCCAGCTTACCTTTTTCCTGTTCAAGGCGTTCTTTGGTCTGTCCGAGATCTTTCTGAAGCTGCTCCATTTCTGCCGTCTTTAGATTTGAGGCTTGTCTCTGCTTCTCCAAATCCGAGTCCAAGGCGGTAACCTGGTTGGATAAGTCCGCTTCTTTTTGCATCAGTCGCACAAAATCTTCCCGAAGCCCCTCAATAATGGCATCTGGATTGGTCGAAAAGCGGGATAAGTCTGTTTCAACCTTTGCAATTTGGGTCTTTTTAGCGTCAATACCAAGGAGCAGTTCATTGATTTCATCCTCTTTGGCTGTCAATTCATTCTCCAGAATTGATCTTTGAGCTTCTAGTTGCTTGAGATTAGCTTGACTGAGTTCCTTCTTTTCCGCCTTTTGGCTGCTCTCTAGGCTGATTAAGTCAATTTGACGCTCCAAATCACTGATTAAGCGTGTTAGGTCCAATAACTGTGCCTGTTTTTGCTCTACTTTTTTCGTCAAAGTTTGACGTTTGGCCTTTAAGGTCTGATTGGTTTCCTCAAGTTTTTCGCGCTCTTTATAATAACCCTTCAGTGCCCCTTTGGCCGCTTCAAGCTGATTTTCCTGCGTTTCTAAAAATGCCTTATTCTTAATAATACGATGAACAAGAAGGTCCAAGTGGCCCTTTTTACGATCTGCTTCCAAAAGCAAAAATTCTTTTGCCACTTTAGCCTGCCGCTCTAAAGGCTTTATCTGAGTTTCCAGTTCATAAATGATGTCTTCTAGGCGATCAAGATTGTCTTGGGTCTGATTAAGCTTGGTCTGAGTTTCTTTTTTACGCGTTTTGTATTTTAAAACACCTGCAGCTTCTTCAAAAATTGCACGACGTTCCTCGGGTTTACTATTAAAAATAGCTTCGACGCGCCCCTGAGAAATAATGGAGAAAGAATCCCGTCCCAAACCTGTATCCATAAAAAGATCATGAATGTCACGCAGGCGGACTTTTTTACCATCAATAAGGTAGTCGCTGTCTCCATTACGATAAATATGACGTTCTACTCGAATCTCTTCTTGAGCATCCTTAATAAAGCCATCCCTATTATCTAGAACAACGGTCACCTGTGCAAAATTTAAAGGTTTTCTATTTTCCGTCCCAGCAAAGATAACATCCGGCATCTTTCCACCGCGTAGGCTTTTGGCACTTGATTCTCCCAAGGCCCAGCGGAGACTCTCCGTGATATTACTCTTTCCAGAACCATTGGGGCCGACAACAGCTGTTACCCCTTGATCAAATTCAACTTTTGTTTTGTCTGCAAAAGACTTGAAGCCCTGCATTTCAATTTCTTTTAGAAACATCCTTAAGAACCTCGTTTTAGCTGCTCAAGGGCATTTTGAGCAGCGTTTTGTTCTGCCATCTTTTTCGATTTTCCTGCTCCCTGGCTCATTTTCTTGCCTTCTACAAGGACAGCAACCTCAAAATGCTTGTCATGGGCAGGACCGCTTTCCTTGATGACCCGATAATCGATTTTGATATCTCCCTTAACCTGCAGCAATTCCTGTAAGGTGGTTTTATAGTCCATCACCCGCTCATAGTTACCAATTTCCACTTGGGGGATCATCACGCGATAAAGAAAATCACGCGCCGCCTCCACTCCAGAATCAAGAACAAGGGCACCCAAAAAGGCCTCAAACAAGTCGCCCAGAATCGTGGCCCGTTCGCGACCGCCCGATTTTTCTTCTCCTTTACCCAGCTTGATATACCGGTCAAAGTCACACGCTTTGGAGAATCCTGCCAGACTTTCCTCCCGGACAATCGTGGAACGCATCTTAGACAGATCTCCCTCTGGTTTTTGCGGGTATTTTCTAAATAAATAGTCTGAAATAATGAGTTGCAGAACCGCGTCTCCTAAAAATTCCAAACGTTCATTATGTGAAATGTTTAGGAGGCGATGTTCGTTAGCATAAGAGGTATGGGTAAAAGCCGTTTCCAAGAGTTCCTCATCTGAAAAATGAATCTGAAACTCTCTGGCCAGTTTTTCTTTAAGTTCCTTCATAAAAATCCTTTCTTTGTTAAAAAACACTTCTACTATTATACCAAAAAATACCCAGAACCACTATTTCCGGGTATTTTTTCTACGTTTTCTTCTAGAAAACCATCAAATATCAGTCAACGGCGTCGCCTCATCAGGGGCTGTATCGTAAACCTTAAAATCATGATCAACCGCCAAGTCAGCCTGTTTGAGAGCATTTTCCATCGTCATGTGTGCCAACTCTTTGATATTATTTTCTTTACTCAGATGGCCCAGATAGATGCGTTTTGTCTTATGACCAAGCGTCCGAATCATGGTCTCTGCCCCATCTTCATTAGACAGATGCCCCTGGTCAGATAAGATTCTCTGCTTCAAGCTCCAAGGATAGGCACCAGAACGTAGAATTTCGATGTCATGATTGGACTCAATTAAGTAAGCATCCGCATTCTCTACAATCCCTGCCATTCTGTCACTCACATAGCCGGTATCTGTCAGCATTACAAAACTTTTACCATCTTTCATAAAGCGATAAAACTGGGGAGCAGCTGCATCATGACTGACCCCAAAACTTTCAATGTCAAGATCGCCAAATATCTTGGTTTTTCCAAGTTCAAAAAGGTGCTTCTGATGGCTGTCTATCTTACCTAGCATGCCGTCCATAGCCTGCCAGGTTTTCTCATTGGCATAGATATCTAATTGATATTTTCTGGCCAAGACCCCCACGCCATGGATATGATCCTTATGTTCATGGGTCACTAAAATCGCATCTAAATCTTGAGGATGACGGTCAATCTCAGCCATCAATTCCGTTATTTTTTTGCCAGATAACCCCGCATCAATGAGAAGTTTCTTTTGAGGGCTTTCTAAATAGAAAGCATTGCCTGACGAACCTGAGGCGAGAATACTATATTTAAAGGCAGCTTCTGTCATCCTATGCTTCTTCTTCCTCCCATTCATCATCTAAGATATTGTCACGGTCGTAAGGCAAGACAATAGTAAAGGTCGATCCCTTACCGTAGTCACTCTTAGCCCAAATAAAACCGCCATGCTGTTTAATAATTTCTTTTGTAATAGCCAGCCCCAGCCCTGTCCCGCCTTGTGCCCGGCTTCTGGCTTTATCAACCCGATAAAAACGATCAAAAATTAACGGTAAATCTTTTTTAGGAATTCCCAGGCCCTGATCTGAAATGGAAATAATCAACTGGGTATCCGTCGTGTTCATATTAACCGTTATTTTACCGCCATCTGGCGAATACTTGATGGCGTTATTCATGATATTATCAACCACTTGAGTCATCTTATCCGTATCAATTTCCACCCAGACCGGTCGAAGAGGATAATCGCGGATAATCTCATAAACCTTGCCCGCCAAAGAATTCTGCGTCTGAATCTGATCGAAGCGATTGAGAATATAGGTCATAAAGGCTGTAAAGTTAATCAATTCGACATTCAAAGGACTATTTTCATTATCAATCCGAGAAAGATTCAGCAAATCTGAAATCATCCGCATCATCCGATTGGTCTCATCTAAGGAAACCTTGATAAAACTCGGAGCAACGGCCTCTGTCAGAGCGCCATCATCTAAGGCTTCCAAGTAGGACTTAACCGAGGTCAGCGGCGTTCTCAGCTCATGGCTGACATTGGATACAAACAAGCGCCGCTCTCTTTCTTCCTTCTCCTGCTCTGTCACATCGTGCAAAACAGCAATCAAACCTGAAATAAAGCCACTTTCCCGGCGATTTAAAGCAAACCTTACCCGAAGGGTGATGAACTCATCATTTTCATCGCGCTGATACCAGATCAGCTCTGGCTTTTGGGCAATTAAATCATTTAAACTATAACTATCCTCTTCCAAAAAATCAAGGATAGACATCTCCAAGGCCTCTTCTCGGCTGATATTCAGCTGCTTTTGAGCAGTGTCGTTAATCAGGACAATTTTCCCTTGCCGATCAGTCGCCAAAACCCCATCTGTCATGTAGGTCAAGACATTGGTCAGACGGTTGGTCTCTTGAGCCAAATTTTCATGCGTCAGACGAAAAACTTCTGATAAATCATTGATATTGTTCACCAAATCGGTCAACTCTGGATTTGATTTAATATCTAATTTATCTGAATAATCGCCCGCAATCAGAGATCTGACTTTTTTATTAATGGCTTTGATTTGTTTATTATTCTTATATTCTCGATAATTCAAAAAGATAAAATAGAGAAATAAAAGGAATAAAAGCCCTCCAAAAACCAGCCTCAGCAGGAAGGGCGTTGTTGAAAAAAAATTAGTCATAGGATTTCATGTAATAACCGACACCGCGTCTTGTCAAAATATATTCTGGACGAGATGGAGTATCCTCAATTTTTTCACGTAAACGGCGTACGGTTACGTCAACTGTCCGTACATCTCCAAAGTAGTCATAACCCCAAACGGTTTCAAGCAGGTGTTCGCGAGTCATCACCTGTCCTGTATGAGTCGCTAAATGATGGAGCAATTCAAACTCACGATGGGTCAGCTCGACTTCTTCTCCACGCTTTTTGGCAATAAAAGCATCCGGCAGAATCTGAAGCTCTCCGATAACCAGCTCTGAGGTACCGCCGGCATTTTCTTCCGCAACTGCCGTCTCAATATTTTCGGTACGGCGAAGATGAGCCTTGACACGCGCTAGTAGTTCACGATTCGAAAAAGGTTTAGTCACATAATCGTCTGCCCCAATCTCAAGGCCAATAACTTTATCAAACTCACTATCCTTGGCAGAAAGCATGATAATCGGTACATGACTGGTTTTGCGTACTTCCTTAGCGACTTCCAGACCGTCCAGCTCTGGTAGCATCAAGTCCAGAATGATTAAATCAGGATTTTCTTCCTCAAAGCAGGCCAAAGCTTCACGACCATCAAAAGCAGTTATGGTGTCATAGCCTTCCTTACTTAGATTAAATTTGATAATATCCGAGATGGGTTTTTCATCATCAACAATAAGAATTTTTTTCATTATAAATGACCTCTCTATTTAAATAATAGGTTATTTTTTAATTCCTCCTGAGTCTTATTTTAACTCAAGAGCAAAGCACTTTTCCCTAGATTATACCAAAAACCCTCTTAAATGAAAACTCTAAGGCCTAATTGTTAAGCTGCCTTTGTTTTACTGAATTTTCTGACAATATTGACAATTTGTATCTTTCATGTTAAAATTGGTAATTATGTTAGTTTATCTAACAAGAAAATTATGTTAAATAAGGAGATTGCGATGCCGTTAATTGAATATAAAAATGTCGAAAAATACTATGGAGACTACCACGCTCTGAAAAACATCAATCTTGAAATCGAAAAAGGGCAGGTCGTTGTTCTTCTCGGACCTTCAGGTTCTGGAAAATCAACCCTCATTCGGACGATGAATGCGTTAGAAGGCATCGAGTCAGGGGAATTGATTGTCAATGGACACAAGGTCTCCGGTGCTTCCAACAAGGATTTAGTACAGCTTCGTAAAGAAGTCGGAATGGTTTTTCAGCATTTTAACCTCTACCCTCATAAAACCGTTTTGGAAAACGTAACTATGGCTCCCATCAAGGTTTTAGGCATGGATCCTAAAGAAGCAGAAGCCATTGCTGAAAAATACCTGACCTATGTTAATATGTGGGATCGTAAAGACTCTTATCCCGGTATGCTGTCTGGAGGGCAAAAGCAGCGTATCGCCATAGCCCGTGGCTTGGCAATGAACCCTCAACTGCTCCTCTTTGACGAGCCAACCTCTGCTCTTGACCCCGAAACCATCGGAGATGTTTTAGCGGTTATGCAAAATCTGGCCTTCGAAGGGATGAACATGGTCGTTGTCACCCATGAGATGGGCTTCGCCCGTGAGGTAGCTGACCGGATTATTTTCATGGCAGATGGTGAGATTCTCGTTGATACGACTGATGTTAATGGTTTCTTCGATAACCCGCAAGACCCCCGTGCTCAACAGTTCTTAAGCAAAATCATCAATCATTCTAGTGAACGTGTTGATGTCAAGAAAAAGGAGGGAGCTAAATGACCCTTAAAAAACTTCTGAAATACTTAGCAGCAGTCTGCCTTTTCTTCCTTTGCTTTTCCAGTTTCTCCCAAGTCTTAGCAGAAACTTCCTCTTCTGCTCAAATTAAGAAAATTCAAAAGGCTGGTGTCATTAAAGTCGGCGTCAAACAAGACGTCCCTAACTTTGGTTATTATAGCGCCGAAACAGGTGACTATGAAGGGATGGAGATTGACATTGCCCGTAAAATTGCTAAAAATTTAGGGGTCAAAATAGAATTTACACCCGTTACTGCTCAAACGCGTGAAGCGGTTATGGATAATGGGCAGGTTGATATTGTTATCGGAACCTATACCATTACCCCTGAACGTAAAGAATCCTACAGTTTCTCCAATCCCTATTATACTGATGAAGTCGGATTTTTGGTTAATAAATCCAGCGGCATCAACACAATCAAAGATTTAAATGGAAAAACAATTGGCGTTGCTCAAGGATCAACCACCAAGGCAGCTATTGAAGAGTACGGGACTGCTCATAACCTTAAGTTTAAATTTGCACAGCTAGGGTCATATCCTGAATTAGCAATCTCTCTCTATGCAAACCGTATTCAGGCTTTTTCTGTTGATAAATCTATTCTAACAGGCTACCGCAGTGCAAAGACGAAGATTCTCAAAGAAGGCTTCAATACTCAAGAATACGGCATTGCCACCAAAAAATCCAACACTGAACTGACTGCCTATATCAACGATCTTTTAAGCAAATGGACTCAGGACGGCAGCTTGCAGAAAATCTATGATAAATACGATTTGAAACCTGCTACCAGTCAGAGCAACTAGTACAGAAAGGAGATTTTATGACTATCTTAACAACCGTTACCAGTCCTTTTGCTCTAGAGCGCTGGTCTGCTTTTTTCGCCAACTTTGGTGATTTTGCCAAAGGCTTCCTCTATACCCTCGGTATGTCTGCGGCCGCATTGCTCCTTTCTCTTATTTTAGGAATTATCTTCGGAGCCATGAGTTCCTCAAAAAATAAGATTCTTAAAGGGATTGCCCGAATTTATGTGGAAATCTTTCAAAACACACCTCTCTTGGTGCAGTTTGTCTTTGTCTATTATGGATTGGCCATCATGACAAGTGGCGCCATCATGATTTCAACCTTCTTTACAGCAGTTCTTTGTGTCGGCGTCTACCATGGTGCTTACATCGCTGAGGTTATCCGCTCAGGGATTGAAGCTGTTCCCAGAGGACAGACAGAAGCTGCTCTTTCACAAGGCTTCACCTATAAGCAAACCATGAGTCTGATTATCCTGCCTCAGGCTATTAGGACTATACTGCCGCCGATGACCAACCAAGTCGTAAACCTGATTAAAAACACCTCGACAGTTGCGATTATCTCCGGAGCGGATATCATGTTTACAGCCAAGGCTTGGGCTTATGAAACCACTAACTATGTACCTGCCTTTGCCGGTGCTGCTCTTCTCTACTTTATCATGTGTTTCCCACTAGCAACTTGGGCACGCCGTAAAGAAGAAGAAAATAAGAAAGCTTATAGCTTATAGAAGGAGGTTTGCAAATGAAAGAATTATTCACGTCAACAAACCTCAGCTTCTTATTGCAAGGTTTGTGGCTAACACTCTACATATCCTTTATATCAATTGTTTTATCAACTCTTATCGGAACCATTTTGGCTGTCATGCGCAATGGGAAAAACAGGTTTTTAAAACTCCTATCAAGTATTTATATTGAGTTTGTTCGTAATGTTCCCAACCTGCTTTGGATATTTATCATCTTTTTGGTTTTCCAAATGAAATCAACACCCGCAGGAATTACTTCGTTTACGGTCTTTACCTCAGCCGCCCTCGCCGAAATTATCCGCGGTGGTCTGAATGCTATTGACAATGGTCAGACAGAAGCCGGTCTATCACAGGGATTTACCAATTTTCAGATTTTTATCTACATTGTTTTCCCTCAGGCTATCCGCAAAATGCTTCCGGCCATCATTTCACAGTTTGTAACTGTCATCAAAGACACCTCTTTCCTCTATTCGGTTATCGCTCTCCAAGAACTCTTTGGTAAAAGCCAAATCCTAATGGGGAAATATTTCGAACCTGATCAGGTCTTCGCCCTTTATGGTATTGTTGCAGCTACTTACTTTGTCATCAACTTTATCATTTCCAGCTTCTCTCGGCGCCTTGCCAAAAGGTGGGAACAAGCTGCTGAATAAGAAAATACGCCTTTCGCTAGTGAAAGGCGTATTTTAATTTTTTCTGACCTGTCCTGTTTTGTAATCGAAAGTGAGCCCACTCTGCACGTTAGGAATAAAAACATTAAACTCCAAACTGCCGTCAGCCGATTTAGCCTCTATCTGGCTGCCACTCGCCAAGAGGTTATCTCCATCGTAAATCAGTCTCACCCGATAGCGAACTTTTTGATGCTTATCCAAGGCTCTACGAACCATGCTTTCATAGTAGTTTTGTCCCCGAGACTGGCTGCTGTCTGCCTGATTGGACCAAGCCGTCTGAGTTGCAATGTTATCAGGATTACTGGTTGAGGCATCAAAGCCTTTAAGTCCTCCTACCAAGGCATATCCCAGCAGGTGACCCCGATCGACAGCGTGATCGTAGACTCCAGATAAGTCCTGCAGCTGGTGCCAGCCTGGAGGTCGATAAGTGTTGCTTCCCTGACCCGTTTCGTTGCGGTTCCGATATTGCCGAGTTGCTTTGGTCAAAAGCGCATTGGCAAGCACGGGAATCCGTCTTCCTCTGACTGTCTTTGTTTGATTCGTCGCATAAGGCAGACTGGAGACATCTGCGTTAAGGGCTGTTTTATTGCCATTGATAATAAAAGAACCTGCCCCTGTCCACTCAATTTGGCTGCCCAGCTTTTGTCTGACCTTTGCAGTCAATACACTTTCTGCCAGTGCCTGACTTGGTGTCTCATCGTAGCTGCTGGAACCATTGGAAGCAATCGCAACCTCTTCTTCCTTACCCGTTAATAATTGTGCTGCTTGTTTAAAGGGATTACTGTCCTCTAAATGATTGCTGGTTGCTAAATAACCCAATCCTAAAATCAACAGCGCAACCACTACCGAGTACACTAACTGATGATCCTTTTTTCCCAGTTTTTTTCTCGCCATAATCTATCTTTCCATAGAAAAAGTAGGTCTACCCTACTTACTACTTTCCTGTAAATTTTTCAATAATTGTCTGCCACTTGTCTAAGGACAGGATGGAGACAACATCCTTCCCTTCACCAAAGAAACCATAGCCAAGCATCAAGCCCAAAGCTAGACAGCCTAGACATAAAAGGGCGACGAAAAGGATAAAAGCTATCTGATTGCGGACATATCTCCAGCCACTGCTCATAACTAATCCTCGCTTTCTCGTCGGATATCAGCACCAAGCTGCGCCAGTTTCTCATGAAATTGATAATAACCACGGTCTAAATGGGACAGCTGACCAACTTTTGTCTGCCCCTGCGCCACAAGTCCTGTGAGGATTAAGGCCGCACTCGCCCGCAGATCCGTAGACATAACCTGAGCTCCCTGCAATCTCTGGCCACCATGAATCATGGCAGTATCGCGCAAGATTTCCGAATGCAGTCCCATACGGCGCATCTCTTCCAAATGTTGGAAACGATTTTCAAAGACGGTTTCAATCATAGTGGATTCACCCTTGACAACAGCCATTAAAGCGGTAAACTGCGCCTGCATATCGGTCGGAAATCCGGGATGCGGTAAGGTTTTTACAGTAACAGGTTTGAGTTTGGAAACGTCTGATTTGACACGAATACCTGCCTCTTCTTCCCGCACATCAACCCCCATCTCTCTTAATTTTGAAATAAGGGGACGATTGTGCTCCCAAACAGCGTCTTTAATCAGGACATTGCCACTGGTCATAGCAGCCGCAACCATAAAGGTTCCGGCTTCAATTCGATCCTGAACCACATTATGTTCCGCCCCATGAAGTTCTGCCACTCCTCGGATTGTCAGCGTCTCTGTGCCGGCTCCGGAAACACGAGCCCCCATTTTATTCAAAAGGTTAGCTAAATCAACAATTTCTGGCTCACGCGCTGCATTTTCAAGGACTGTCGTCCCTTCAGCCAAGGTAGCGGCCATCATAAGGTTTTGAGTGGCGCCGACCGAAGGAAAGTCCATATAAAAATGAGCCCCTTTCAGTTTTTCTGCTGTAGCAGAAATATCACCGCCCTCTTGGTGGATAGAAGCCCCCATGGCTTCCAGACCTTTCAAATGCAAGTCAATCGGGCGGCTGCCAATCGTACAGCCTCCCGGCATGGAAACCTTAGCATGACCATTTCTCGCTAAAATGGGCCCTAGAACAACAATAGAAGCGCGCATCTGGCTGACGTACTCATAAGGCGCCGTATCCAAAATAGCTCCAGTCGCATCAACCGTAACTTGATTTAACGCTTCATCGAAATCGACAGCAATATTCAAGCCCCTAACCACATGATTCATCGTAAAAACATCCGACAGAATAGGAACGTTCTTTAAAACCGTTTTTCCCTCTACCGGTAAGATTGTTGCTGCCAACAGAGGTAAAACAGCATTCTTAGCCCCTTCAATGGTCACTTCACCTTGAAGTCTTGTATTGCCACCTTCAATAATAATTTTGTCCACAAATTTCTCCAACTATCATACGTAATCTTAGACTCTTTCTGTCATCACTTAAATGCAAAGAAAAGTTCTTGACTAAGTGTTAAAACAGATAATATAAAACTGCTCACTAGATACCCTACTGCAATACTGATAAAGAGCAGGCATAATTTTAAACGACTGATATTTTCAGGCGTCACTTTAATCAGTTTAGACCAATCAAAAAGATTGACCAGCAAGTGATAAAAAATAGCGATACAGGTCAGATGACTAAAGACAGCCACCAAACTCTCTAAATAATCCATAAGCCCATTATAACATGATTTGGAAAAGTCGCCAAAAGATATTCTTTAAATGTTAGCTGACAGAGATACCGCCTGACGGTCTCAAGGCGGGAACAAGACTGGCTGAACCAAAAAAACAAGAAGTTCCTTCTTGTTTTTTTGTCTTATTTTGAACCCACATTGATACGGTTAAGGGCACGCTGAAGAGCGATCTTAGCACGCTGTACCTCATCAATCCGATGCTGCGCTTCTGCTTCTTGAATATCACGTTCTGCACGTAATTTAGCACGCTCTGCACGCGACACATCAATGTCACGTTCACGTTCTGCTGAATCAGCCACAATAGTAATCAGATTGTTCTGAACCTCAATAATACCGCCATTAACAGCAATCCAGTCCACATGACTGTCATCGTCAATGCGTCTGACTTTCATTTCGTGAACATCCAAGGGAGCAATAATATTTTCATGGTTGGTCATAATACCAAGTTCTCCATCAGTTGTCTTCACTAAGACAAAATTAGCGTGATGGTCATATTTCAGACCATCCGGCGTTACGATTTGAACAGTCATCATATCTGCCATCATCTCACCTCACTAGTAACCCATGCGCTTAGCCTTGGCAATGACGTCCTCAATACCACCGACATTACGGAAAGCATCCTCAGGAAGATCATCGTGTTTTCCTTCAATAATTTCTTTAAACCCACGGACTGTTTCTTCTACGGGAACGTAAGATCCGGGCTGTCCGGTGAATTGTTCCGCCACATTAAAGTTTTGAGACAGGAAGAATTGAATACGGCGAGCACGTGCCACCAGAGTTTTTTCTTCTTCAGACAATTCATCCATCCCCAAAATAGCGATAATATCCTGCAATTCACGGTAACGTTGAAGAACATGCTGAACTTCTGTTGCCACCTCGTAATGCTCCTGTCCGACAATTTCCGGTGACAGCGCACGCGAACTGGAAGCCAAAGGATCAACAGCAGGATAAATCCCCATTTGTGTCAAGCGACGTTCAAGGTTTGTCGTTGAATCTAAGTGGGCAAAAGCGGTTGCCGGTGCTGGGTCAGTATAGTCATCGGCTGGGACATAGATGGCCTGAATAGACGTAACCGAGCCTTTTTTGGTAGAGGTGATTCGCTCCTGTAATTGTCCCATCTCCGTAGCAAGGGTCGGCTGGTAACCAACTGCTGACGGCATACGGCCAAGAAGGGCAGATACTTCCGAACCTGCCTGGGTAAAGCGGAAAATATTGTCAATAAAGAGCAAAACATCCTGTCCCTCAACATCACGGAAATACTCAGCAATGGTTAAACCGGTAAGCGCCACCCGCATACGTGCTCCTGGCGGCTCATTCATTTGTCCGAATACCATGGCTGTTTTTTCGATAACACCGGACTCTTTCATCTCCCAGTAAAGGTCATTCCCTTCACGGGTCCGCTCTCCGACACCGGTAAAGACAGAAATCCCACCATGTTCCTGAGCAATATTATGGATCAACTCCTGAATAAGGACCGTTTTCCCTACCCCGGCACCACCAAAAAGACCAACCTTACCACCTTTAAGGTAGGGGGCAAGCAAGTCAATAACCTTGATTCCTGTTTCTAGAATCTCCGTAGAAGTTGACAGTTCATCAAAAGCTGGTGCTTTTTTATGGATAGGTTGGCGCTCTGCCTCTTCCGAAAAAGGTTCCTCCAAATCAATGGTATCACCAAGGACATTGAACACGCGTCCCAAGGTTTCTTTACCGACAGGAACGCTAATGGCACGCCCCGTGTCAAAAACTTCCAGCCCGCGCGTCAAACCGTCTGTAGATTCCATCGCAATGGTTCTGACAACCCCATCACCTAACTCAAGGGCAACTTCAAGAACGATTCTTTGGGCTTTATCACCATTTTTATAAACGACCAATGCATTATTAATCTCAGGTATTTGGTCATCCGTTGCAAATGCGACATCTACAACCGGTCCAACGACCTGAGCAATTTTGCCTGTGCTCATTCTTCTCTCCTTTTCATTTGATTAGTCGAGGGCATTTGCACCTGCAACAATCTCTGTAATTTCCTGTGTAATCGCAGCCTGACGGACACGATTGTATCGTTTGGTTAACTCTTTGATCATCTTCTCAGAATTATCGGTTGCCGCCTGCATAGCTGTCATACCGGCAGCATGCTCTGCTGTTTTAGCATCAATAATAGCACCATAGATCAGACTTTCAGCGTATTGAGGCAAGAGCTGCTCCAAGATTGCATCGCGATTTGGTTCAAGAACAAAATCACTGACACCGGTCTCAGAGGCCTCACCTGCATCCAAATCAGAAATCGGGAGCATTTTTTCAACACGAACCTGACTGGTCAGGCTATTGATGTGGTGGGTATAACACACATACAGTTCATCGAAAAGCTCATTTTTGTACATTTCTACGGATTTGGAAATGATGCGGTTCACTTCCTCAAAACTTGGATTATCTTCTAAGCCACGTAATTCAAAGCTAACCGGCAGATTCCTTGCCTTAAAGAAATCTGCTCCCATACCTCCAATAGCGATAATGCTGTAATCATCACCGTCTGGGTGGTAGTCCTGAATGGTGTCTAAAACCGCTTTTAAAATGGTGGAATTATAAGCACCAACCAAACCCTTGTCAGATGTAATGACAATATAAGCGGTCTTTTTTACCGGACGCGCAATCAACATGGGATTGGAAGAGCCTGTCGTCAAGTCACATTTCAATAAATCGGTTGTAATCTGACGAATCTTTGAGGCATAAATCTGAAAATGCTTAGAGTCCTGCTCTGATTTCACCAATTTGGCAGAAGAAACCATCTTCATCGCATTGGTGATTTTACCTGTTTTCTGAGTTGACGAGATTTTGGTTTTAATTTCACTAAGAGAGCCTGACATTATTCATCCCTCCAATACTAGTTAAAGCGCGACTGATCTTTAAAGGACTGAATCGCCTTGTCCATCTGGTCTTCCTCAGGAAGATCCTTTGTTGTGCGGATAATCTCAAAAAGATCAGCATGATGACTGTCAAAGAAATCAAAGAGCGCTTCTTCAAAGGTTAAAATATCATCAACAGGCACACTGTCTAGGAAACCGTGTGTCAAGGCGTATAGAATCAAGACCTGCTTCTCAACAGCCAACGGCTTGTGCAGACCTTGCTTGAGAACCTCTACTGTTCGACGACCTCGGTTAAGCTTGGCTTGGGTTGCAGAATCCAAGTCTGAACCAAATTGCGTAAAGGCTTCGAGTTCGCGGTAGGAAGCCAGGTCCAGACGAAGCGTTCCTGCAACCTTTTTCATAGCCTTAATCTGAGCGCTTCCTCCGACCCGAGAGACAGAGGAACCTGCATCAATGGCGGGACGAATTCCCGAATTGAAGAGATTTTCCTGAAGGAAAATCTGTCCGTCAGTGATGGAGATAACATTGGTCGCGATATAAGCTGAAATATCACCGGCTTGTGTTTCAATGAAAGGAAGAGCTGTGATGGAGCCTCCGCCTAATTCATCTGACAATTTAGCAGACCGTTCCAAAAGGCGGCTGTGAAGGTAAAAGACATCCCCAGGATAGGCTTCGCGTCCTGGCGGACGGCGGAGTAGGAGAGACAGTTCACGATAAGCGACAGCCTGCTTTGATAAATCATCATAAACAATCAGAGCGTGCTTGCCATTGTACATAAACTCTTCTGCCATTGCAACACCTGCATAAGGGGCAATATACAGCAAAGGAGACGGCTGTGAAGCGGATGCGGTGACCACAATCGTATAGTCTAAAGCCCCATATTTACGCAGGGTTTCAACCTGAGTACGGACGGTGGACTCTTTTTGTCCAATAGCCACGTAGATACAGATCATGTCTTGTCCTTTTTGGTTAATAATCGTATCAATGGCTACGGATGTTTTACCTGTCTGACGGTCACCAATAATCAGCTCCCGTTGACCGCGTCCAATCGGCACTAGGGCATCAATCGCCTTAATCCCTGTCTGCAGAGGCTCTGATACAGATTTACGCTGCATCACGCCAGGAGCAGGTGTTTCAACCGGACGCGTCGCTGTCGTTGCAATGTCGCCTAAACCGTCAACAGGCTGTCCCAACGGATTGACCACACGCCCGATAAGGGCTTCACCTACTGGAACCTCCATAATTTTCCCAGTACGCTTCACCACATCACCTTCCCGGACCGCATTAAAATCACCAAGAATGATAATCCCAATGTCGTTGGCTTCAAGGTTTTGAGCCATCCCGTAACTGCCATTTTCAAATTCAAGTAACTCACCGCTCATGGCATTATCCAGACCGCGAGCACGGGCGATACCGTCACCAATATAGGTCACAATACCAGTCTCTGTGACGTCAAAATTTGGCTGGAAGTCTTCAATTTGCTTTTTAATTAAAGCGCTAATTTCTTGTGCATTAATTGCCAAAAGTCACACCACTTTCTATTTCAAATTCATTTTTAAATCTTGTAATTGTCTGCGAATGCTGGTATCAATGACACGATTATCCGCTTTAACGACAAAACCGCCAACAAGTGACTGATCGACGATTTCAATCAAACGATCTTGCTGAAGCTCAAATTTTTCTTCAACGATTTCCTGCAACCGTCTCTTTTGTTCATCAGATAAAGGAACGGCTGTTCTGACCTCAACGTCGAATTTCCGAGTTGCCTGACTCATCTGGTCTGAGACAGAATGCAAAATAGGGTAGAGGAGTGACTCACGTTCATTTTGCAAAAGCACTTCAAGAAAATTAGTCACGTAAGGAGAGGCCTGTTCCTGAAAGAGTCTGACAATCTTAGCCTTCTCTGAAGCTTCCATGCTGTCTGTTGCAAAAAGTGACTGCAGGTCTTTTTGACTGTCAAAGACAGCCAGCATCGCCTTAATATCATCCGTTACCGGTTTGACGGCATCATGCTCAAGAGCCACATCAACAAGACTTTTCGCATAGAGATCAACTAGGGCTAATGTTTTCTTATTCATTTCGCTTCTCCTAGTTTGTCTAAATAAGAATCAATCAGCTGGCTATGTGCTTCTTGGTCAAGATTTTTAGAAATCAGCTTTTCTGCTAAATGCAAAGACAGGTCAGCAACATCTGATTTAACAGCTGTGAAGGCTTCTGTCTTGCTGATTTCAATATCCTGCTGGGCTTTTTCCTTGAGACGTCCGGCTTCTTCTTTAGCTTCTGCTACCAATTTTTCGCCATTTGTCTTACCAGTTTCCTTAGCCGTTTCAATAATCTGATTGGCTTCTCCTTTGGCATGACTCAATTCAATTTGACGTCTGCTCTCTAAGTCCTCAGCATTTTTCCGAGAACTTTCAGCCTTATCAAGGTCATTGGCAATCTTTTCTTCTCTAGCTTTGAAAACGTCTGTCAGCTGTGTCCAGGCAAATTTTTTAATCAGAACCAACAAAAGGACAAAAGACCCTGTCACAATAATTAAATTACCTAGACTTGTACTATTAATAAGTGTTGACATTTATCATTTCTCCTTTCTTATTCTTCTTCTGGATTAACTTTTTTACCGATATAAGTGGTTGTTAACAGGACGAAAACATAGGCCTGAATACCGGATATAAAGATTGAAAAACCTGTCCAAAGCATATTAAGTACAAAGGCGATTGGTGCTGTGAAAACACTAAAATTAGCAAACTGTACTAATAACGCAAGGACAACCTCACCAGCATAGATATTTCCATAAAGACGAAGAGCCAGTGATACCACATTAGTCAACTCTTCTAAGATGTTCATAGGCATCATAGCAGGTGTCGGGTCTAAGTAACCCTTCAGGTAGTTTTTCAGACCTGTTTTACGGATGCCCTCAAAGTGGCAGATAAGCGCCACCATGAGCGACAGGCCAAAGTCAACCGCAAAGTTGGCCGTCGGCGAGGACCAGATATTATAGCCCTTAACCTCAACTTTCGCCACTAGTCCAATATTATTAGCTATCAAAACGAAGAGAAAGAGGCAAAAGGCAAACAGGCTGTAATTGGCAGTATAATCTCCTAAATTAGGCTTAATAATGCCGATGACAAAATCATAAACCCATTCCAGCACATTTTGTTTGCCAGTTGGCTTCATCTTGAGATGACGGCTTGTCCAGAAGACAAAGAGAAATGCCAGAAGAACAACCAAGAGAGACATGAAGAGTATCGTCAAATCAAATTCGATACCGAAAAAGTTAACTGTTGGATTTACCGTTTGTTCCAACCTTATCCCTCCTTTTTCCAGAATTTACTGGAAATGTCTTAGTTTACAAAGAATGTTGATGCCAGAAGAACGAAGAAAGTTCCTTCGATAAAGGCCACCCCCATGATCATAAGAGTACGTAATTTCCCAAACATTTCTGGCTGACGGGCAGAGGCTTGGGCAATATTGGCAACCAAAATACCTTCACCGAGACTAACACCCAAAACAGCGATACCAAGTGCTAAAATAGCTAAATTCATGATGAATTCTCCTTTAAAATTTTTTACCTGTTTAGTTTATTCCTATTTTTATGCTTTGTCAACGAAAACTACCAATTGTATGCGATTTCTTAAACCTTTCTTAACCTTTACAGAAAACCTTCTTAGCAAAATGCTTTTCTAACTGACACAGGCTGTCAGAAAGTGAAAAAGGACGGCTTTCGCCATCCTTTATTGGGAAGGACTAATTTTCCAACTGCCAAATGTCTTGGGCGTATTGGGTAATAGTGTCATCAGATGTAAATTTATCTGAATTGGCAATGTTCAAAAGACTCATGCGAGACCATTTTTCCTTATCTCGGTAAAGGGCGTCGATTTGCGCCTGAGCCGCAACGTAGGCCTCAAAATCCTCCAAAAGGAAGTATTCGTCATTATGAGTGATAAGGGCTTCATAAATCTCCGTTCCTTCGCTGGCACTATTAGGAATGGTCCCATTGACAAAGGTGTCTACCACACGCTTGATGGTCGGATTGCTCTCATAAACCCCACGAGAATAATAGTCATGGTTGGCATAATGCTGGTAAACCTCATCTTTATCCATACCAAAAATGACAATATTATCATCTCCCACTTCATCCTTGATTTCAATATTGGCACCATCAAGTGTTGCCAAGGTAACCGCACCCGTCATCATGAATTTCATGTTTGAGGTTCCGGAAGCTTCCTTGGAAGCAAGTGAGATTTGTTCCGATACATTGGCCGCTGGGATAATGAGTTCTGCAAGACTGACATTGTAGTTTTCAAGAAAGACGACCTTGAGCTTGCCTTGGAGGGACGCATCCTGATTAACCAGGTTTGCAATTTCATTGATTAGTTTGATAACCGACTTCGCAAAATGATAACCCGGAGCAGCCTTGGCACCAAAGATAAAGACTCTAGGCACCATATCCAAATCTGGATTGTCTTTTAAGTCCCAATATAGTTTGATAATATGCAACAGATTGAGAAGCTGACGCTTGTAAGCGTGCAGACGTTTCACCTGCACGTCAAAGATGGCATCGGTAGAGACGTCAATTCCTGTGGTCTCTTTAATGTAGGCAGCTAATTTAGCCTTGGCATCTTGTTTCACCTGATAAAAATCAGCTAGAATTTCTGGATTATCTGCCAACTCATTGAGTTTACGCAGTTCATGAATATCTGTTCGCCAGCCCGTTCCGATGGTTTTATCAATGGCTTCCGACAATTCCGGAGCCGCAATTTGGGTCCAGCGACGCTGAACAATACCGTTTGTTTTGTTATTAAACTTCTCAGGGAAGAGTACAAAGAAATCGTGTAAGGTGTCATCTTTCAGCAGTTCTGTATGGAGTTTCGCCACCCCATTGACAGAATGGCCGCCAATAATCGCCAAATTAGCCATGTGAATTTGGTCATTTTTAACAATCCGTGTATTCTCAATGGTTTCTGGATTAACCCCTTTTTGGGCTAATTCAGCGACGTAGCGGTTATCGATTTCAAGGATAATTTGATAGACCCGCGGCAGGACATTTTTAAAAAGTTCAGCATCCCATTTTTCAAGCGCTTCTGACAAAATGGTATGGTTGGTATAAGACATGGTTTTCACGGTTGTTTGCCAAGCCTTATCCCACTCTAATCCGTAGTCATCGACCAAAAGCCGCATCAATTCGGCTGGCGCTACCGCTGGGTGAGTATCATTGATATGGACAGAAACTTTTTCGTGAATATTTTCAAGCGGCCGGTTCTGCTTCAGGTAAGATTGGATAATCGTCTGTAAACCTGCGCTTGTCATGAAATATTCCTGAATGAGACGCAGCTCCTTGCCTTCATAGCTGCTGTCATCGGGATAAAGAGTAGCTGTGATATCCTGTACACGGCGACGATCTGCAACTGTTGGGTAATTTAATTCATACTCTTCTGGAATTTCCACATCCCAAAGACGAAGATTATTGATATTATCATTGCCAAAACCAATTTGAGGGACATCATAAGGAACCGCCCGAAGTATCTGGGCATTTTCATAGACTGGCATAATACGTCCCTCTTCATTGGCTTGCAGATAGACATTTCCAAAGAGCTTAACATCAACAATATCATGGTCCTTACGGGTTTCCCAAACATTACCGATTGACCCAAACCAAGAATCCGGCAGCTCTACCTGATAACCATCGACAATCCGTTGCTTGAAGAGTCCGTATTTGTAACGGAGACCATTACCGAAACCTGGATAGCCTGTTGTAGCCAGCGAATCCATGAATGCAGCTGCCAGACGGCCCAGACCGCCATTTCCAAGCGCCATATCATGCTCGGCATTTTTGACCTCTTCAAAATCAATTCCCAAATCAGCCAGTCCTTCTTTGACCGTATCAAGAATCCCTAGATTGAGGAGATTGGTTTCTAACATACGCCCAGGTAAAAATTCAATAGAGAAATAATAGGCGACTTTTTTCTGGTCCTCAGAAATCTTGCGATTACGCTCCAGCCAGAGCGGCGTGTAATATTTTCTGATCACCTTGGCCAAGGAAACAAATGCTTCCGTTGGCGTCGCCGCAGGTACCTTAATCAGCTGTGCTTCGTGAACAGCATCTTTAAAATCGCGAATAAATTTTTCTTTTGTTAATTGCATGCTTATCCTTTCAAGAAAGAACTAGCCTAAACTAGTTCCTGATATAATTTTTGATAGGCAATACTTGCCGTATCCCATGAGAAATCTCTGGTCATTGCCGTCTTTTGAAGAATTTGCCAATCTTCTTTTCTATTATAGTAGACATCTAAGGCCAACTCCAGTGTACGGTTTAGCCAGTAGCCTGAAAAGTCTTGGAAACCGAAACCTGTTCCAGTGTGCTCAAACTCATTGTAGGGCTGAACGGTATCTTTCAGACCGCCTACTTCGTGTACCAATGGCAGGCTGCCATAGCGCATGGCCATCATCTGCGACAGACCGCAAGGCTCAAAAGCACTCGGCATAAGGAACAAATCGCTGCCGGCATAGATTTGCTGAGCTAACTCAAGGTCAAACGTAATGTTGGCAGATAATTTTTCTGGGTAGGCATGTGCAAACCAAGAGAAGCTCCCCTCAAAATCTGCATAACCGGTTCCCAATAAGACAATTTGCAAATCGTGTTGCAAAATGTTGTTTAATTCTTCGACGACCAAATTAAAACCCTTTTGATCTGTCAAGCGCGACACAATTCCAATCAGAGGAACATCTGCTCTGACAGGAAGCCCCACTCTTTCTTGAAGAGCAGCTTTATTTTTGGCCTTGCCGCTGAGATCATCAACGGAAAAATGGGCTACCAAATGAGGGTCTGTTTCCGGATCAATCGTATCCGTATCAATACCATTAACAATACCGCTTAACTTGCCAGATTCCATGCGCATGATTTGATCCAGTCCTTTACCAAACTCTGGGGTCTTGATTTCTTGAGCATAGCTTGGCGAAACCGTTGTGACCCGATCAGCGTAAAGAACAGCGGCTTTCATCCAGTTCAGACAGTCATTCCAGCGAAGCGTGCCATCACGGTAACGCTCATCGCCGACGCCAAAAAGCTGACCTAGCATCCCTGGATCGAACTGCCCCTGAAATTCAATATTGTGAATCGTAAAGACCGTTTTAATCTGCTGATAAGCATTGATCCAGTGGTATTTTTCCTTCAAAAGATAAGGAATCATAGCCGTATGGTAGTCGTGAACATGAAGAATATCGGGAATAAAATCAATTTTTTCCATAGCCTCTAGGGCAGCCAGCTGGAAGAAAGCAAAACGCTCGCCATCATCAAATTCCCCATAAACGCGGCCACGGTAGAAATAGTGCTTGTTATCAATAAAGTAGAAAGACACCCCATCTCGGATAATCCGTTTCATCCCGACATATTCACGGCGCCAGCCAACATTAGTGAAAAAGTAGAAGAGATCTTCGGCTTGATCACCAAATTTTTGGTCGACCACATCATAATAGGGGAGAATAACGGCAACCTCATCGCCATTTTTGACAAGGGATTTGGGAAGAGCCCCGATGACATCGCCCAAACCACCCGTTTTAGCAAAGGGTGCCCCTTCTGCTGCTACAAATAATGTTTTCATTGTTCCACATCCTCAAGAATGTCACGGTTTTTGCCAATAACCAACGGCTTTTCAGCTGTTCCCCGAATCGTTACGCCAGGAGCGATGCTGACGCTCTTGTCAATAATCGCATATTCAATCACTGCTCCTTCGCCAATTTTAGCCTTAGGAAAAACAATCGAATCCGAAATTTTGACATTGCTGCCGACATAGCAGTTACGGGAAAGAATAGAATGCCGAACTTCCCCTTTGACAACAGATCCTGAAGCCAGCTGAGCATTTTTTACAACCGAAGAGTCTGCAAAATAAGTTGCTTCCTCATTTTTTACCTTGGTATAAACCTTCTGGTTTGAATAAAGAAGTGAGTAGAATTTTTGAGGATCCAGCATATCCATGTTGGCCTTGTAATAAGATTTGACAGAGGTGATATTAGCTAGATAGCCTGTGTACTCAAAGGCCAGTGCATTGTATTCAACAATCAAGTCGCGTAAGAGGTAGCGAAGCTTTCTTGGCTCTGCTTTTTCAGCTTCTTCTTCCATTTTTTGAATCAAAAATGGGGTGTTGATGACATAAATGTCTGTTGACATTTTTTCAAGGTCAGAGTCTGACGGCTGACTTGGTTTGCCAGAAACCGTATCGGACTCATCGATTTCTAAAATATCATTAGCCGGAGACAGCTGGTCTTTGGCCAATTTCTTGTAGACAACGGTAATGTCTCGATTATTGGCATTGTGGAGGTGAATAACCTGCTGCAAATCAATATTGCAAAGGATATCACAGCTCATATAAATGGTCTGGTCTGAACCCGCACGGCGTAAGTATGTTAGGATTTGCTCATAGTAATCCCTGTCAGTCACTTGACTCTCAACATCCGTATTGTAGAAACCTAGGAAATAATGACTCAGAAGTGTATTTAAGCCCCACTCGCGTCCGCTTCTGATATGGTCAAAGACAGAGCGGATATTTTGTCCGCGGAAAATTCCGTAAACACTGCGAATCCCAGCATTAGCCAGATTAGACAGTTGAAAGTCAATCAGCCGGTATTTGCCGTCAAAAGGCAGGTTAGCTAAGGGACGATTATCCGTCAGCCCTTCCATATCATGGTAGCCTACGGCATTACCTAAAATTGCAGAATATTTATCAGTCTTCATTTGGAACCCCCACTCTCTCATTATAACCAATCACCTGAACTTCTTCGCTGCCATCAATCTCAACATTGTCACCAATAACAGCGCCTTCACCGATAATCGCTCTTGTGATTTTTGCACCTTCGCCGATTGTTGCACCGCTCATGATGAAACTGTCTTTAATTTCAGCATTTTCCTTAACATGAACATTGGTGGACAGGATGGAGTGGTCCACCTTCCCGTCAACAAAACAGCCGTCCACAACCAAGGAATCTTTCACACTGGCATTTTCAGTAATAAAGTTTGGCGGAGCAATTAAGTTTTTAGAGTAAATTTTCCAAGAACGATCCCTGCTATTGAGTTCGTTTTCTTCTGCGATGTATTCCATGTTTGCTTCCCAAAGGGATTCAATCGTTCCCACATCTTTCCAGTAACCTTTGAAATTGTAGGTGTAAACACGGTCTCCCGCTTCTAGGTAAGCAGGAATAACATTATTACCGAAATCTGACATATCCACTTTATTCTTAGCAGCATCTACCAGCATGGAACGCAGCCGATCCCAAGTGAAGATGTAAATTCCCATTGAAGCCTTGGTTGATTTTGGATTTTCAGGTTTTTCCTCAAATTCAACAATACGGTCGCTCGAATCAGTATTCATGATACCAAAACGGCTGGCTTCTTTCAGCGGCACATCAATAACAGCAACGGTTAGGCTGGCCATATTGTCCTTGTGCGTTTGGAGCATATCATCATAATCCATCTTGTAGATATGGTCGCCCGACAGAATAAGGACATATTCTGGGTTAACGCTGTCAATATAGTCAATGTTTTGATAGATAGCATGGCTGGTGCCTTCAAACCAACGATTGCCCTCTGTCGCTGAATAAGGCTGCAAAATGGTCGCACCGGAATTAATACCGTCAAGACCCCAAGCAGAGCCATTTCCGATATGGCTGTTTAATGCAAGCGGCTGATACTGGGTAATGACGCCAACATTGTGAATGCCAGAATTGGCACAGTTTGACAGGGCAAAGTCAATAATGCGATAACGCCCCCCGAACTGCACTGCTGGTTTAGCGATGCTTTGTGTTAATTTTCCAAGACGAGTCCCTTGTCCCCCTGCGAGGATGAGAGCCAACATTTCATTCTTCATGTCATTTTCCTTCCCAAATACAATTACTTATAACGACGTTTAATCCGCCATATACTTGCGCCCAGAGCTGGCAGGGTGAAGCTGAGGGTATTTTCATAATCCTTCCACAACCCTTTTTGTGTCTTAACGGTTTCGTTATGTTCCTTCCAGACACCGCCATGTTCTTCTAGCTCAGTATTCCAAATTTCTTCATAAAGGCCTGCAATTGGGACACCAATGGTAAAGCCTTGGCGTTCCACCGGAGCCATATTGAAGACACAGATTAACATTTCTCCTTTCTTGTTTTTTCGAATGAAGGACAGGACACTCTCATCACGATTATCAGCGTCGATGATTTCAATGCCGTCGTAACTGGTGTCAACTTGCCACAGAACCTTATGGTCCTTATAGAATTGGTTTAATTTGCTCGTGAAAGTTTGCATTTTTTGATTGAGGTCGTCCTCAAGATTTCCCCACTCTAGCTGCTGGTCGTATTTCCATTCTAAGAATTGACCAAATTCACTGCCCATAAAGAGTAATTTTTTACCTGGATGGCAAATCTGGTAGGTATAGAGATTTCTAAGACCGGCAAATTGGTTATAGCGATCTCCCCACATCTTGTGCATCAGACTCTTCTTCCCATGGACGACTTCGTCATGTGAAAATGGCAAGATAAAGTTTTCTGAAAACAGGTACATAAAACTAAAGGTCACTAGATTAAAATCAAATTTGCGATAAACCGGATCTTCTTCATAGAATTTCAGAATATCATTCATCCACCCCATATTCCACTTGTAATCAAAGCCTAAGCCACCTTCTTCTCTGCGACCGGTAATCTTAGTTGAAGCAGTTGATTCTTCGGCAATCATCATAACATCTGGATGAGCCAGTTTAATCACGGTATTAAGACGCTGCAAGAAATAGTAACCTTCTAAATTACGGTTGCCGCCATCCTTATTGGGCTGCCATGGTCCTTCATCATAATCCAAATAAAGCATATTGCTGACTGCATCAACCCGAACCCCATCAATATGGTAGAACTCAATCCAGAATTTAAGGCTGGAGATCAGGAAAGATTGAACCTGATTTTTGCCTAAATCAAAATTAAGGGCCCCCCAGCGGTAATTATGGGCACGGTCATGATCTTGATATTCAAACGTTGGTGTCCCGTCAAAGTAAGCAAGCGCGTCATCATTGATGGTAAAATGACCAGGTACCCAATCCACGATAACACCAATATTATTTTGGTGACAGGCCTCGACAAAATCCTGAAACTGTTCGGGTGTCCCATAGGTATGCTCAAAAGCAAAAAAGCCCATCAGTTGATAACCCCAGCTCATTCCTAAGGGGTGAGCCATCAGTGGCATAAACTCCACATGGGTGTAATTCATCTCCACCAAGTAAGGGATGAGCTCTTCTTTGAGTTGATCAAAGCGGTAAGGAGACCCATCTTCATTGGTTTTCCAAGAAGAGGCATGGATCTCGTAAATATTGACCGGTCTTTCAAAGAAGCCTAACCGTTTACGGCGTCCTAGCCAAAGACCATCCTTCCATTTCTTCTCCGGAATATGGTGAATAACGGCTCCCGTACCAGGTCTTTCTTCCAAATAAACGGCAAAAGGATCCATTTTTTCCACTACTTGGCCTCCCTGTCGGGTCACCAAGTATTTATAAATCTGACCTTCCTTGGGCTGATCCGTAAAGACTTCCCATACCCCTGCTTCATTCTTAGTCATCTGCAGCGGTGCATCAAACCAAGCTGTAAAATCACCGATTAGCTGGACATTCTCAGCATTTGGAGCCCATACTCTAAACACGTAGCCGGCTCTGCCATCTTCTTCTGTTTTATGGAAACCAAAGTAATGCTGCGCATGAAAATTTTCACCCGTCCCAAAGGTTCGAAGCGCTTCTTTTTCGTCCATTAAAACACCCCCTTCTCACTTTAACACAAAGGCTACCATAATTAGAATTGTTTGAAAATTTAATAAAAAGAAAAATAACCCAAGATTTCTTGGATTATTTTCTTAATTCAAAGACCGACACCGTCAAATTTTCAAAATCATCACTCAGTTTATGAAAGCGTTTTACGTTTGAAAGTATTATATCATATTTTTGATTGGGTGTCATGTCAATTTTCAAGTTTTTTCCACTCGCATTGAAAATAAGTTTATAGCGTTTTTGTGTCGAGTTGATGTTGACCACAACAACCCCTGAACCATACTCAGCTGATTCGACATAAACATTCTTGCGGATGTCTTCATAAGATTCAAAAGAGAAGGCTTCTTCTTTGGTTTTGAGCCTGATTAATTCTTTGACAAAGTTGATAGTCGGCTTATAAAGGGTAACATGGTTCCAGTTCACCTGGTTAACCGCATCAGGAGCATTGTAGCTGTTCATAGCTCTTTCTTTATCAGCAAAGGTCAAGAGACCGTCGTCTCCTGTCGCAAACAGTTTTGTCCGCAGGAATTCCTGCCCAAGTTCAATAAAACTCATACCCTGCATCAAAATGCCCAAACTGGTTGCCAGTTCAACCCGCTTGATATGGGTTTCTTGATTATCTTCAGGATTGAGTTCCAACAGCAGATCATTCAGATTATAATTGTCGTGTGCTTCGACATAGTTAAGCACCTGATTCGGGGCCAGATAAACGTTTAATTCGTCACTGCCAAGCATCCCCTTAGCAACCTTTTCTTCCGTTGGGGCTCCTGAAACAAGACCGCTTTTGAAATCCCCGTAAACTTCTGCCCCCTTAATTGCATCTCTGGTATCGTCGTTAAAGAAACCGATTCCTGGCATCTGGAAAGCATTGGCTTTTTTGGCCTTATCCTCAGGCATAAGACCTGTCCCCATGTCCCATCCCTCTCCGTAGATGAGAATCCGCGGGTCAATGTCATCCAAGGCCTTTCGGATAGCATTCATGGTCTCGACATCATGCAAGCCCATTAAATCAAAGCGGAAGCCGTCTATATTGTATTCATTCACCCAGTATAAGACAGAATCAATCATATACTTGCGGAACATTTCCTTCTCGCTGGCCGTTTCATTGCCAACGCCCGAACCATTCTGGAAGGAGCCGTCTGGGTTCATCCGATAATAATAATCCGGCACCGTCAGCTGAAAGGCTGAATTATAAGAGGAATAGGTATGGTTATAAACCACATCCATAATCACGCCAATGCCAGCATCATGGTAAGCCTGAATCAGCTGTTTTAACTCCGTAATTCTGGCGGTCGGTGCATGGGGATTACTGCTAAAGCTCGCTTCCGGAACATTAAAGTTTTCGGGATCGTAGCCCCAGTTATAAAGATAGTTGCCCTCATCATCAAAGGTCTGATGATGATCAAAGATGGGCTGCAGCTGGACATAATTGACACCTAAGTCTTTGATGTAGTCAAAGGTCGTCTTGTCGCCATAAAGATTTTTGGTTCCCTCTTCAAAGGCTCCTAGGAATTTCCCGCGATTTTCTTGGCGGACACCAGAGGTTTCTGAAACAGAGAAATCTCGAATATGCATCTCTGTAATCACTGCTTTATTGGGATTATCAAGCCGCCATGTCGCATCTTTGCCATGTTTGACTTCAAATCCTTCAGGTTGTCTGTCTTCGGGGGCTACGACGACTGACCGTCTGCCGTTAGCTGTTGTAGCTATACTATAAGGGTCTCTGGTATCTTTAAAACTGCTTTTACGGTAATGGATACGGTACTTGTAGGCTTGATAATTCAAATCTCCCTCAACCTCTACTGTCCAGAGACCATGCGTATTGGTTTGGTGATTTTCTGGCGTTCTGACATTGCCTCGTTTCATAGGCAGAACCGTTTTGACACTTGATTTGGCTGCCGTAGAGCCAAATAAAACCAAGTCTACACGTTCTGCCGTAGGAGCCCAGAGCCGAAAGGCTGTCGCTTCCGGTTGATAGGAAAACCCTAACCAGCCTTGAAAGCCCCATTCCTTATCAAAACGTTTGGCATTAAGCGCCATATCATAGGCGTGGGGTGATCGGTGACTATAGTGGTGACTGGCAATGGCTGCCTGTCTAGAATAATAAACCATATCATCTCCCTGGACAATCCAAACTTCGTTACGGAATTTTCCAGGATGACGATTGACCTTAAAATCAGGCGTTTTGACAGACCAATTGGCGTTTTTGACCATCAGACAAACCTGACCTTGAAAATAGTCGGATTCGTAGTTAATCGTTCCAACGATTCCAAAACTATCGAATCTTGTAAAATAAGCATCTTGCCCAATTTGTCCTTCTAACCATTGCCATATACTGAAGTCAAAATAGTTTCCCGAGCGACTATGATAGTGAACGGTTAAAGTATTTTTCATGGGTATTACTCACTTCCTCCTCCCAATGTTTCGTCTAGATGCTCAACTTCTCTAGCAAATTTCTGTGCAATAGCCTCCAAGACTAATTCTTCAGAGTCCAGTGTAATGGCATCATCCGAAATCTCGTCGGTATTCGCAATAAATTCAATGTGATTTTTTAAATTACGCAGCTCAATCGGGGCATCACCGCCATATTCGCCATCCAGATTGATCATCATGCGCTTGGCTTTTTTGCCCTTTGGCTTAATCTTAATATAGCTGGTCTTAATGTACTCAATCTTACTGTGATTGATGTGGCGCCCCCCTGTTAAAACAAGGCGAATCAGATGAGATAATTCAAACAAATTGGCGGTCTTCACCAAAATCAAGGTGAAATTGCCGTCATCTAATTTGGCGTCCGGTGCAATCTGTTCAAAGCCTCCGACAGAATTGGTCAAGGCAACGAAAATCATGGAAACTTCCCCGTCAAACACACCTTGATCGTGTGTCACCTGAACCGGAATCGTTCGCACACGCGGCAGCAACTCTGCCCCCTTCACCAAATAGGCCAAGTAGCCAAACATGGTTTTTAACTGACTGGGAACACTATAGGTTAATTCTGTCAGGCTGCCCGCGGCAGCGATATTGATGAAATACCTGTCTTTGTAAGCTCTCCCGATATCCATATGAATGGTCTGATCTTTGCCAATCAGCTTGGTCGCTTCAATAGGATTGCCGCGCGGCACTTTCAGTGCTCTGGCAAAATCATTGGTGGTTCCGGTCGGAATAATCGCCATTTTAGGACGACGGCGCAGAGGAGCAATGCCATTAACAACTTCATTGATCGTCCCGTCTCCGCCTGCGGCAATCAGCAAATCAAAACCTGCTTTGGCTGCCCGCGCAGCCTCCATCTGTGCTGATTTAGGTTCAGCCGTTGTCTGGAAGGCACTCGCTTCGTATCCGTAGGCTTCCAAAAGATTAAGAACATCAGCCACATTACGCTTCATGACTTCCTGCCCAGATGTTGGATTATAGATTAAACGGGCACGTTTTTGTTTTACCATAGTTCTACCTGTTACAAACTTTCTAACCAAGCTTCATCCTTGATAGTGATGCCAAGCTGCTGAGCTTTTTCAAGTTTAGAGCCAGCATCGCTTCCTGCCACGACAATGTCCGTCTTTTTCGAGACACTTCCTGTGACATTGGCTCCAAGATGCTGCAGTTTTTCTTTGGCTTGGTTACGAGTCAAGCGTTCTAACTTGCCGGTCAAGACAACCGTCTGTCCTGACAAGAGACTGTCGCTGGCAGCTTTTTTGCCTAAATAAGTCAGATTGACCCCATAGGATTGGAGTTCAGAAAGCAGCTTCTGAGCACCCTCTCTTGCAAAATAGGTCTTAAGCGAATTAGCAACGACTGAACCTAAGCCTTCAATAGCAGCGATAGCATCATAGTCTGCTTCAAAAAGCTTAGGAAGGCTGTCAAACGTCTCTAAAAGGAGTCTGCTGGCCTTACTGCCAACATGGCGAATCCCCAGTCCGAAGAGCAGCTTTTCGCCCGAATTCTCTTTAGAAAGCTGAATAGCATCATAGAGTTTCTGAGCTGATTTTTCCTTAATACCTTCGAGTGTCAGCAGGTCTTCCACCGTCAAACCATAAATATCTGCTACATCATGGATGAGATTGGCCTCAAAGAGCTTATCAGCAATAGCTGGACCAAAACCTGCAATATTCATCGCATTTCGGCTGGCGAAATGAATTAACTTTTCACGCAGCTGGGCCGGACAAAGTGGGTTAAGACAGCGGAGTGCCACCTCATCTTCAAAATGGATTAAATCACTCTGACAGGATGGACACTGGCTAGGAATTGGCAGGGGCGTTTCCTGCTGACGCTTGTCCCTGACTACCTGCAAAACAGCTGGGATAATATCCCCTGCCTTATACACCACAACTGTATCCTGAAGACGGATATCCTTTTCACGGATATAATCAACATTATGAAGCGTGGCTCGGCTGACGGTTGTTCCCGCCAACTGGACAGGGGTCAGATTGGCTGTTGGCGTGACGACTCCTGTCCGTCCAACCGTCCAATCAACTGATAAAATCTGAGCTTCTTTTTCCTCGGCGGGAAACTTGTAAGCAATCGCCCAGCGAGGAGCCTTAACCGTAAAGCCCAATTCTTCCTGCATTGCCAGACTGTTAACCTTAATCACAACACCGTCAATCTCATAAGGCAGGCTAGAACGCTCCGCCCCGACCGCTTCAATAAATTGCCAAATATCGTCCATCGAAGCTGACACAAGGTGCTTGGGATTAACCGAAAATCCCAAGTTCGCAAAAGAAGCAAGAACGGCTTCCTGAGTCGCAATGCTTGTTTCACCTGCTTCTTGATAGATGAAGGTTGCCAGATTGCGCTTGGCAACAACCGCCGTATCCAGCTGCCGCAAGGTACCGGCAGCTGCATTGCGCGGGTTGGCAAACTCAGGCAGACCGCTTTCCTGACGCTCCTTATTTATCTGCTCAAAAGAAGCTTTTGGCAAGTAGGCTTCACCTCTGACCGTCAGCGTCTCTTGATGAGGCAGGGTCAAAGGAATGTCCTTGATGCGTTTGAGATTTTCGGTAATATTTTCCCCGACAGTCCCGTCCCCCCGTGTGGCACCTACCGCCAGAAGGCCATTCACATAGGTCAAAGAAATG
Organism: Streptococcus ferus DSM 20646; assembly: GCF_000372425.1. Classification (GTDB taxonomy): domain Bacteria; phylum Bacillota; class Bacilli; order Lactobacillales; family Streptococcaceae; genus Streptococcus; species Streptococcus ferus. The sequence continues at coordinate 175,754 of NZ_AQVD01000001.1, read as the reverse complement.
GAGAGACCGTCAATTTTTAGCTCAGCTAGGTATTGGGCGCTGGGAAATTCACGCTTCACTCTTTTGTCAAAGGCATCCAGTTCAGCACGCGAAAAGGCATCCTGCAGGGAGAAAAGCGGATACTCATGTCTGTATTTGTCAAAACCTTCTAAAACCTGTCCACCAACACGATGCGTTGGGCTGTCAGCAAGAATGGCTTCTGGGTGTGCTTTTTCAAGTTCAACTAGCTCACGGTAAAGCCGATCATACTCGGCGTCTGATACAGAAGGACTATCCTGAGTATAGTATTCTTTTGCATATTGATTGAGCAAGGTGACTAATTCGTTCATTCGTTCTTTCATACCACCCTTATTTTAGCATATTTTTCAAAGGCTTTTCTAGTATTTCTCACTATAAAATAAAAGCGTTCAGAGATAAATCCTGAACGCTTTATGATCTTTACTGAGTGAGGTCTATCCGTTTAGCGAGTTTATCCATTATAACGGCTCCGACTAAAAGAGAAGCTAATTCCCCCATAGCTGTTGTAAACCACGTTAAAAAGAAAGGGAGTTTAGCGATAATGGTTAATTCTGCTGCGACCGTAAACATGGTTACTGAGAAGAAGAGGCTGAAATAAAGGAAAGCCTTATTAAACAATCCCCCCAAAAGATAGTCTTGCTTATAGCTGTCAAAGAGGATAACCCCTAAGGTGACAAACACAAGAGTTGACCCACCGCCAACAAGGACGTCAATCATGCCATAATTCAGGGCATTGGAAATCATGCAGCCTAGGGTGACTGCTATAATGTATTTGCGATTGTAAAAGGCCATAAAATTCAGCATTTCAGAAACTCTAAACTGATAAGCCCCATAAGAAATGGCATTCAAGGGAGGGGTGACCGTCAGAGCTACATAGAGAGCTGCGACAAGAGCAATCTGGGTCAGATCGCGGGCGGTTAATGATTTCATTTGATTCTCCTTTGGCGGCTAAACCGCTTATAATATGCTTGACTAAAGGTAGGAAGTGTCAAGGGTTGCTAAAACAACTTCCCCAGTATAGCATATTCTGTCAGAATTTGATATAGTATTCTTATGAAAAAACAACCTATTGCCCGCTTTATTCAAAAAATCATTCAAAATGAGGTGTTCAAATACCTTCTGGCAGGTGTCCTGACCACCATCTTTTATGCCATTTTGCGCATCAGCATCTACCCTATCCTAAACAACGCCACTATAGCAGCCACCGTCTCAAATGTCCTAGCCATTGTCTTTGCCTTCTTTATCAATGATACCTATGTCTTTAATCAAGCCAGACAAGGCTGGCAGGAGCGCTTTATCAAATTTTTTATCGCCCGTCTGTCCACCTTGATATTAGATACCGGCTTGGCATTTCTTCTGGTAGATCAATTCCCGGGCATTATCGGTCAGTTTGTTAACCAGAATATGGCTATGGTCAATGCCATTGCGACCTTAATCGGGCAAGTTCTGATAATGGTAACCAACTACTTTATCAGCAAATTTCTTATCTTTAAAAACAAAAAGTGAGCGCTTCATCAACGCTCACTTTTTGTTTTAGATGAACCCCTGTTCACGCGCCAATCTGACCGCATCTGTTCGATTGCTGGCATTCAGTTTGGTAAAGATACTGGTCATGTAATTTCGGACAGTCCCATTGGATAAGAAGAGTTGGTTGGCAATCTCTTGATTGGATGAGCCCTGAGAAACCAAAACAAGAATCTCCCGTTCTCTAGCACTCAAGGGATTGACTGCAAAGGCCACTTCTTCAACCAATTCTGGAGAATATTCTTTCTGACCCGACAAGACATTGTGAATAGTTGCCATCAATTCATTAGCAGATCGGTCTTTCAAAACGTAGGCGTCTACATGACTGGCTAAGGCCCGCTTAAAATACCCAGGACGTTTAAAGGTTGTCACGATGATGACCTTAAGCTCTTGATGAGCTCGGATCCATTCAAGGACTTCTAAACCTGTTTTTCTAGGCATTTCAATATCCAAGATTGCCACATCAACTGGCTGTTCTGCTAATAGTTGAACAGCCTCTTCGCCATCTGCCGCTTGAAAAACAGCTTCAACATCATCTTCCATAAGAAGCAGCTGACACAGGGCATCTCTTAACATTGATTGGTCTTCTGCCACCAGTAATTTCATCCTACTTCTCCTTCGTTTCTTCTAGCCAGACTTGGACTATCGTGGGATTTTGGCTCGATACGATATCAACCCTGCCCTTAACCAAAAGCAGACGTTCGCGAATGGAAGTCAGCTCTTTTCCTGTAACATCCCCAAAACCGCAGCCATCATCTTTAACCTTAATAACCAAGCCATTCTTTTCATACAGGTCAATCTGACAGGACTTCGCCTGGCTGTGTTTAACAACATTATTGGTTAGTTCCCTTAAAATCATGGTCATTGTTGATTGCATAACCGGAGACAGGCTGTCTAAGTCCAAGTCATGATGAAGCTGAAAATCAATGCTCGTCATGGCAAACATTTCTTGGAGATGAGCAAGCTCTTCACTTGCTGTCCTAAATTTTAAGTTGTTGACAATCTGACGGACATCCTGCATGGACGATCGGCTGGTCTGGTGAAGCTCCTTGAGCTCTCTTTGAACAAAATCATACTGTCCTTTTTCTAGCTGCTTGAGGGCCAGCTCTGTCTTTAAAGTCATCATAGCAAAAACATGCCCCAAGGTATCATGCAGATCACGCCCAATGCGATTTCGTTCATTTTCAGCCATCAGCAGATTGATATAGGCGTTTTTTTGCTCACTCTCTTGCCGATATTTGTCTTTTTCTCTCTCTTGGTAAAGGAAATAGAGCCAGGCAAGGATAAAGGCAGAAACGACCAGAACAAAGACTTTGACACTGATATCTGAACTAAAAAGCAGCTGTTCAACAACCAAAAAAGCTAAAACACCTAGATAGGTTATAAAAGGCCACGATTTGAGTCTTGCTTCAAAGCGATAAATCAATAAATGGACAGGATAAAAAGCGAACCAAATCATATTCACACTGATTTGCAGAGTCATGTAAATAATATAGGCTAACAGATAATACCAAGCAACTGTCTGCAGGACCTTATCATCAAAATGAATGATATAGAGATAAGCGCAGACAAAGGCTAAGGTCAGCCAAAAAGTCCACTCAGGGTATCCCCAAAGGATAATGCCTCCGAATGGAAAGACCAAATAGACAAGACTAATATAATACATCGGATGCGCCCATTGGAGCTTTTTCAACTTATTTAACCTCTGTTTTGTTTTTGATAAAGAGTGCGAGACCCGCTATTATTATCGCATATCCCAGAACAATTAGCAAAGATGTCCAGTTGATCTGACTCTTTTGAGCATAAATCTCAACCAGCTGGTTGACATGATAGGTTGGGGTAACTTTTGAAATAGACTGCATCCAGTCCGGAAAAAGACTGATTGGCATCCAAGAGCCGCCCAAAACAGCTAAACCAAGAAAAGCAAGATTCCCGACAATCGACATCAGCTGCTGGGATTTTATCTGAGCAATTAAAAGACCAAAGGCCAAAAAAACGACACTGGCAATTAAAAGCAAGAGAATGGAGACTAACCATTTTTCCACAGGCATAGAAACCTGACGGTAGAATTTCCCAACTAAGAAGGTCACAGTGATGGAACACAGAAAATAAATAAACACTCGGAAAATTTTAGAAAGATAGTAGTAATAAACCGGTACTGAAGAATGTTCGATATAAGAAAACCAATGACTGGTCCGATCTTCGACTAACATAAAAGGAAAAGAGAAGAAACCAAAACTTGACATGGAAAAAGCTGTCATGGTCAGCATATAGTTCCGAACAAACAACTTTTGTTCTTCTGGCGTGGGAGCCATCTGCATACCCGAATAAAGCAGGAAAAAACCAACAGGCATCCCAATTGCTAAAACAAAGACGCTCCACTGACGCCAAATTTGGATCCATTCCACTTTGATAAGTGCTTTCATTTGTCTTCCTCCCTCGTATTGTCAAACAGCGTATTCAATAAGGTTTTATTCTGAACCTCAATATCTGAAATACGGCAGCCCTGCTCTTGCAACTCCTGCCAAATGGTATCAATCGACTTGGTCATAAAGCTGACCGTATCATTTTTGACTTCCAAATCGTAAATACCGTCCAGTCCTTCCACCGCCTCTAAAAAGTCCTTGGACAGAGTCACCTGTTTTTCCTGCTCGCTGGTTCGCATCGCAAAAGGGGTTGTATCTCGGAGGAGTTTGCCTTGATGCAGCACTAAGATCCGTTCGGCTGTATGTTCCACCTCCTCGATATAATGACTGGAATAAATAATGGTAATGCCCTTAGCTTTTAAAGACTGAACAATCTGCCAAAAACGCTGACGGGTTGAGGTATCCATTCCCGCTGTCGGCTCATCCAAAAACAACATCTGAGGCTGACCAATCAGGCATAGAACGAAAGACAACAAACGCTTCTGACCACCAGAAAGCTTGCCGGCCAGCTGTTTTTTCTGTTCATCGGTAAATTGCAGATAAGCATCAATGGCCTCATCAGACAGAGGATGGCGGGCAATCTCTTTGAAAAAATTCAGCAGCTCAAAAACCTTAAGATTAGAAGGAATCTCATTTTCCTGAGCTAAGACCGCCAGCTGACTCCGCAGCTCCTTGCTTCTTGGCGATTTGCCATTCACTAAAACCTTGCCCTGACTAACCACCTTATCTCCTAAAAGACAAGACATGAGGGTGGTTTTCCCTGCACCATTTGGACCAATCATAGCCAGACAGTCCCCTTTTTCAATAGTGAAGGATATATCTGACAGAATGGTCTTTCCCTTAATTTGTTTTCCCAAATGCTCAACTGTAATCATAAGCTCCTCCTTTGTGCCCACAACTTATATCCTAGAGGCTCCTCTTTGGCGACACCGCTTGTTAACTTTTCATCTTTATTATAAAAAACGGCCGACAAGTGCGTCAGCCCAAAATGTCATCTTTTGACATGACTTTTGTCATGTTTTAAAACAAAAAAAGACTTAGTTCTTCTAAGTCTCTTACGTTTTATTCCGGCGTATCTTCTTTCTTGTCTTCCCGTCTGGACTGGATTATTTCAATTACCGTTCCGCGGCGAGTTTCAAATTCTTTGACAAAGCGTTTTTGATAGCTGGCATTGAAAATGGACCCCATAATCAATATTTTGGCAAAGAAGATAAACCACAACATCAGTACAAATACAGCTACGGACCCAAAAATCCTCAAATTGTCCATCCGATCCATGGCATAATTGACATAGGAACCAAATAAACTGGTCAAGGTCACAAAGACAGTTGTCGTAAAAATACTGCCTGGCAGAATGTAGCGAATCTTACGAATCTTCACATTGGGCAAGATATAATAAAGAATCGCCAAGGCCACAAAAAAGATCAGTGCTGTAACAGGCTGGGTCAAATACATGAGGGCACTGTACAGCTTGTCGTTGATATGATAATTCTCATAGATGAGCCGCAAAATGGTCTTTCCGAAAGTGGACAGTAAAATAGCAACCGTCAAGAATATCAGAATCAGCAGACTGGAGAAGAGACCGACCACGTGACCTAAAATGATGTCTCGGTGATCCTGCACTCCGTAAGCTTTGTTAATCGACTTCTGCAAGAAAATCATACTGCGGGACATGGTCCAGAAACCTGTCAAAATAGACAGCCACAAGAGACTGGTTGAAGGGTTATTGAACGCATTGATAACAATGGTGGCCGTACTATTGTACAATTCTTTGGGCAGATTGTCTCTCATGAAATTTAGAATTTCTGCCGTATCAATATTAAGATAAGGAAAGAGATTGGCCAAAAGCACCAAAAAAGGAAAGATGGTCAGAATCAAGTAATATGCAACAGCGATACTTGATAAATCCATCTCTGAAACCTTATAGTATTCAATAAAATAGTTGACAAAACGGCTATTTTTCAGCCTTTCAAGTAACCTTTTCACAATTCCCCTTAATAACTGCCCTCTTCACCCTGACTCGTCAGAATACGAGGACCATCTTTGGTAATGACAAATTGATGCTCATATTGGCAAGAAAGTCCGCCATCGAGCGTTTTATGAGCCCATCCTGTTTTCGTATCGGTATCAATCTCCCAGGTTCCAGTATTGATCATAGGTTCAATGGTTAAAACCATACCTTCTTTAAGACGCAAACCTCTGCCAGCAGTGCCATAATGCGGAACATTAGGCTCCTCGTGCATTGTCGGTCCAACACCGTGACCCACTAAATCACGAACAACACCGTACCCTTTGGATTCCGCATAATCCTGAATTGCTGCCCCGATATCACCCAGACGGTTGCCTACAACCGCTTGCTCAATACCGCGGTAGAGACACTCCTTGGTAACAGCCATAAGGTCTGCAACTTCCGGTGAAACATTGCCAACAGCGTAGGCCCAGCAGGAATCTGCGATACCGCCTCGGAAAGACTCTGTATAGGTCTTCATTTGCGCCACATTGTTAAAATCCAATTTGGACACATCCAAGTCCGACTTGGCAATTGGTCCGCCTAGAACCATATCAACCTTTAGGAGATCTCCTTCTTTTAAAGTATAATGGCGCGGAAAAGCATGTGCCACTTCATCATTCAACCCGCAGCAGGTGGCGTAGGGGTAGTCCATCAGATGCCCATCTACTCCAATCTGAAGTGGCAAGAAATTATCCTCTTTACAACGCTTGCGAACATACTCTTCAACTTCCCACATGTCCACTCCTGGCTTAATCAAATCGCGTAAGCCAATATGAACACTTGCTATAAAATCACCCGCCTGATCCATGGCTTCGATTTCACGTGCGGATTTCAATGTGATCATTTATTCTTTTCTCCCTTTAATTCAACTTAGTCGTCACAACGGCTTTTGTCACAGCCTGACTGCCGTGGTAAATTTCAAAATCAAGTGTCGCACCACGTCTGTTTTTAGTAATAATCTTGGGTACAATTCTTAACTTGTCATCAATCTGAACAGCCTGTAAAAAGTATAACATCATTTGTTCAATAATGATATTCTTTTTCATTTTTTCAGTCAAAACACGTATAGCGATATCTTTCAGAAACTCTGTTAGAACACCATGCGCCAAATTTCCTGTCTGATCAATCATAGCAGGCTCTACCACAAAATGAAAACCGTCTCGCTCCTCCTGCAGTCTGGAAACAATTTGTTCGCTGTAAGTATGCAAATTGATATGTTGCGTGTCTTGCAGACTCTCCATGACCTGCCGGCGCGTAATAACCCCCAGCAAGCGATAATCCTCACGGACAACTGGAAGCATATCAAAATCCTCAAAAATCATTTTTTGGCTGATATTGGCCAAACTTATAGTCGGCTTAGCAACCACAGGATTTTTGGTCATCAGCTGATTCAGCGACACATTCGGGTCTTTGCCAGCGACATCTCTCATACTGATGACACCTACCACCATGTCATGATCATTGATAATCGGGTAGCGGACATCCTTGTTTTTCTTGATCAGATTATTGTAATCTCTGACGGTATCTGTATCATGAAGAAAGCCATGTTCACTCTTCATTTTATAGACTTCTTCAACAGTTTTGATATCTGTCTTAATCCGCACATTTGATAAGGCCTGATTGATTAAAGTTGCGACGGTAAAGGTATCGTAATTGGTCACCATGACAGGAATGCCCAATTGGTCGGACACCTGACGCACTTTTTCCGAAACGTCAAATCCTCCCGTTATCAAAATCGCATTATGATTTTCCAAGGCTAGTAACTGGATATCTTCACGATCACCGACAATCAGCAGGCCGCCATTGGTCAAATAACGGTGAATATTATCAATGGTCATGGCTCCGATTGAAAATTTGCTGAACTCATGTTGTAAGCCATCTGAACCGGAGACAACTTCTGACTCGCTGATATTAGAAATTTCCTCATAGGTTAGCTTATCCAGACGAACACGAACCTTCTTTTCAACCCGAACCGTGCCGCTGCGAGGGCGGGTCTCTACAATACCTCGGTTTTCAGCCTCCTTAATGGCACGATAAGCTGTCCCGTCGCTGACCTGCAGGTGGTTGGATATACTGCGCACACTGACCCGCTGTCCAACAGTCAGCTTTTCCAGATAGTGTAAAATATCCTGATGTTTACTCATTGTTCCAATCTCCTATTTGGTAGTCATAAGCAAGATAGTCTCGAATTTTGTGACTGTAACGGTCACTCCCCTTGAAACGTTTTGACAAACGAAAACCTGCTTTTTCCGCCACTCTGCCGGAAGCGTGATTTTCTTGATGAACGATAAGGCTTAATCGTTCAAAAGCAAATTCCTGAAAGGACAGAAATACCAGATTTTGAAGCGCTTCTGTAGCCAGTCCCCTGCCCCAAAAGTTCTGATTGATAAAGTAGCCAATTTCGACCTCAGATGCCTTCTCCTTTAAATTTTCAAACCGAATCACACCGATCATCTTATGACTGTCCTTGTCTTCCAAGGCCCATGCTCCCAAGGGATTCTTCATAAAAGAGTGCACCATCAAATAATCACTCTCAGCTCTGCTGCTACAGGCTGAAAACAAAAAAACCAGGTTTTGAGGATTGCTCGCTATTTCAAAAAAATCCTGCCCATCTGAAAAATGAAAGGGGCGCATTCGTAAATGTTCCGTTTCAAATTCTGCAAACCGGGCAAACTGTACCCATCTATCCATATTGTTATAATACAGTTTTTTTCCTCAATCGTCAATATGAAAGACAATTCTCACTAGAGACTTTCTTTGATACACTTAAAAAATCAGCTGCCATAGGCAGCTGATTTAGCTTATTGGTCTAATGAATGCCAGATATCAGCATCATATTGTTCGATGGTTCTGTCTGAGGAGAAGAAGCCTGCTTTGGCAATATTTTGAATGACTTTTCTGTTCCAAAGATCTTGATCTTCATAGTCAGCCAGCATCTCTTCTTTCTTAGCCACATAGTCAGTGAAATCAATCAAGGTCATGAACCAGTCCTTGTTAATCAACTCCTGATAAAGGCGTTCCAAACGCTCTTTATTTCCTAACGCGGTTAACTGATCGCTGACAATAAAGTCAACAGCTTCTTTGATGGCTGCGTCGTTTTCATAGTAGTCTTTAGAAACATACGCTTCTTTGTCATAGAGATCAATAATAGTGTCAGAATCTTTACCAAAGATATAAATGTTTTCTGGTCCAACTAGCTCTGCAATTTCAACATTGGCACCGTCCATTGTTCCCAGAGTCAGGGCTCCATTAAGCATAAACTTCATGTTACCTGTTCCTGACGCCTCTTTAGAAGCTAGGGAAATTTGTTCGGAAATATCTGTCGCAGGAATCAGCTTTTCTGCAACCGTAACATTATAGTTTTCAACCAAATGAACATTGAGATATGGACTGACTTCTGGATCATTATTGATCAATTCAGACAGACACAGAATCAAGTGGATAATGTCTTGGGCAATCGTATAGGCTGGAGCTGCTTTACCACCAAAAATGACGGTTACCTTACGCTGCGGCAGCTGACCATTTTTGATCGCCAAATACTTGTGGATGACATAAAGGGCATTCATCTGCTGACGTTTGTACTCGTGGAAACGTTTGATTTGCGTATCAATGATTGAATGCTCATCCAGATCAATATTCTTATTCGCTTTGAGGTAGCGTTTCAGAGCTAATTTATTTTTAAATTTGATTTCTGCCAGTTTTTCATGAACCGTTTTATCATCTGCAAAGGCCAGTAATTTTTCAAGTTTGGTCGCATCCTCAAGGTAGTCATCACCAATCAGTTCCTTGATATAGTCGGCCAAATCTTGGTCTGCAAATTCCAGCCAGCGACGGAAAGTGATTCCGTTCGTTTTATTATTAAAGCGGTCTGGGTAAAGATCATAGAAAGGTTTGAGCTCTGAATTTTTCAAAATATCTGTGTGCAGAGCTGCAACCCCATTAACACTTGTGGAGAAATGAATATCCATATGTGCCATATGAACACGACCAGATTCATCAATAATCTGAACACGGGCATCCTCATACTGATCACGTACCAGAGCATCCAAACGTTTGATGATGGCAACAAGGTTTGGCACGACTTCCTCCAAGAAGTCCAGAGGCCATTTTTCAAGTGCTTCGGCCAAAATAGTATGGTTGGTGTAGCCCACCATCTTCTGAACAACAGCAACCGCTTCTGCAAAATCGAAACCATGTTTTTCCGTCAACAGACGAATGAGTTCCGGAATAACCAAGGATGGGTGCGTATCATTGATCTGAACATAAGCGTAATCAGCTAAATCATGAAGGTTAGAGCCACGCTGGAGTGCTTCATCAATAAGGAGCTGGGCTGCATTTGAGACCATGAAGTACTGCTGATAGATACGCAGCAATTCCCCTTGTTTATCAGAATCGTCAGGATAAAGGAAAAGGGTCAAATTCTTTTGAATTTCTTCCTTGTCAAAGGTAATGCCGTCTTTAATTAAACCATAGTCAAGACCATTGATATCAAAAAGATTCAGATAATTCTTAGTCTCTTTTTTGTAACCTAAAATGTCAATGCGATCTAATCGTGACTTAAGTGTAAAATCACGGAAAGGCACATCATAACTGATATCTGTCGGTACCAACCAAGAATCATCTTCAATCCAGAAATTAGGCTCTGCTTCTTGCTGGTTGTCTCGGAAGACCTGTTTAAAGAGGCCGCAATGGTAGTTAAGTCCTACCCCTTCGCCATTAATACCAAGTGTTGACATGGAGTCAATAAAACATGATGCCAGACGGCCCAGACCGCCATTTCCTAACGATGGTTCCGGCTCAATATCTTCAATTTGGCTAATTGATTTGCCAGCCCGTGCTAATTCTTCTTTGATATCTTTATAGATGCCAAGGTTGATCAGGTTATTCGATAAAAGTTTCCCAATCAGGAACTCAGCCGAGATATAGTAAACCTTGCGTTTTGAGTCATTCTTAGGTTTATCTTTGGCTGCTTCTTTCACAAAATCCAGAAGACCTACGTAAATGGTCTTATTATCAAGTGCAGCTAATGTTTGTCCCGTTTTAGCCTCGATGTAGTTGGTAAAATTAGTTGTTGTCATTGTCAAGTTTCCCTCTCTGATAAAGTTTTGTAATCTTAAGTAAATACGCTTTTCGTTCTTCTGTCAAATCTTCTGCTTTCATACGCCACTGCCAGTTCCCTCCTACCGTCGATGGGTAATTCATGCGACTCTCAGCGGGCTGATCAAGGATATCCTGCATACTGGCAATAGCCAAATCGCTGACTGTCGAAAAAAGGAGACGCAGCATGGCCCGGCTGACTTTTTCGATAGGCTTGCGATGGGTATAGTCATCAACAAACTCTTGCTGTTCAACCGTTAAATTGTCATACCAGCCATTGACCACCTCGTTATCATGCGTCCCTATGTAGGCAACACTATTGGGAACGCAGCGATGAGCAATATCAATACTCTGACCTGTCACATCATAAAAGCCAAACTCCAAGACCTTCATGCCTGGATAACCTGTATTGCTGAGGAGCTTTCTTGCCTTATCGTCTATATTTCCTAAGTCCTCAGCAATAATCGGCAAGTCTCCAAGACTGGCTTGGACAGCATCAAAGAGCGCTATACCGGGACCAGGTTTCCATTTACCATTTTTAGCAACTTTGGCATCACCTGGAATTTCCCAATAATCTGAAAAACCTTTAAAGTGGTCGATCCGAAGCATATCGTAGAGCTTAAAACTCTCCTTGATACGGTAGATCCACCAGGTGAAGCCCGTCTCCAAATGTTTAGGCCAATCGTAAATTGGATTGCCCCAAAGCTGACCGTCTTTTGAAAAGCCATCAGCAGGAACACCGGCGACATAAAGGGGTTTTCGGTTTTTATCCAGCTTGAAAAGTTCTGGCATGGTCCAGACTTCCACACTGTCCGTTGAAACATAGATTGGCATATCACCAATAATATCAACGCCGTGCTGATTGGCATAGGTTTTCAAATCATGCCATTGCTCAAAGAAAAAGTACTGTGTGACTTTATAGTAATCAATTAAATCGTTGAGCTTGTCACGATAATAAGCCAGTCGCTCAGGAACCCGCTGAATGGCTTCTTTGTCCTCCCACTCTTGGAGAGCCTTGTAATCAAAGTGTTCCTTGATGGCCATGAATTCAGTGAAATCAGGCAGCCAAGACTGATTCTTTTTCTCAAAGTCTCTCAGTTTCTTTAAGTTAGCCGGCCGTCCCAAAAAATGACGGACAGCTTTTTCTAAAATGGGGCGACGAACTTTAAAGAGCAAAGCATAGTCAACTGTTTCTGGGTCTTGACCAAAATCAATATCAGCATAGTCAGCCTCTACCAATAAGCCATCGCGTGACAAAAAGTCAAAATCAATAAAATTAACATTCCCTGCTATGGCTGAAAAAGATTGATAAGGGGAATCACCGTAACTGGTTGATGTTAAAGGCAGAATTTGCCAGCAACTCTGTTCTGTTTCTTTAAGAAAGTCTACAAAATCATAGGCTTCCTTTCCAAACGTTCCGATGCCAAATTTTCCAGGCAGGGAACTGATGTGCATCAGTACACCGCTTGCACGTTTTTCCATAGTTTTTTCTCCCTTTGGCGTTTCGATAATGAAATTATAACGCAAGCGCTTGCGTAAGTCAAGAGCTTCTGAAAATTTTAATCAAAAAAAACCGAGAAATTAGCTTTTCTCAGTTCCTTTAATATTCCGAACACTTTCCCGTTTTTTAAGGGTGAATGGAACAATGACTTTTTCATTTTGCTCCTGATGCTTAATAATGGCCAACAGCTGTCGCAGGCTCGTCCTTCCCAGACTATTGACATTGATATCAAAAGTGGTCAGGTAAGGATGGAATATTTTAGCATAGGTTGAATTGTTAAAAGATACAATAGAAACATCATCTGGCACCTTAATGCCATGATAAGACAGAAGTTGAATAATCTTAACCGACAAGACGTCACCAATCACCACTAGACCGGTGATTCTATTATTTTTTATTTCAGTGATAAACTGTTCCAGAACTTCTGGATCGCGATGGTCAAAGAGAAGGCTGTCGAAGGACGGCAGTTTTAGCTTCACAATTCCTTTCTGGTAACCAATGTACCTTTCCAAAAAGATTTCACTTTCTTGGTCATTGGTAACAAATAAAATCCGCTCATGCCCCATTTGATAGAGGTAGTCAACAGCTGTTTTAGCCATCAGCTGGTTATCATTGTCAATATAGGTTGTTTCGTTGCTATAAGCTACCGGCGCTCCTACAATGACAAAAGGAATTTTATTTTTCATGAGAAAATTACGGACAGGATCATCCTCCTCTGAGTACAGCACTATGAACCCATCCACTCTTTTTTGACGGTGCATCAGCTGCACCTGCTCCTTTAATTCGGTAATGGTATCACTGGTAGCGATGGAAACCGTAAAGTCATTTTTCCGAGCTTCGTCATTGATAGCTGTTAAAATCTCCATGAAAAAGGGGTCACTGGCTCGGTCAGGAGTGATTAAAGGGGGCAAGACCACACCGACACTATAAGTCAGGCCGCTGGCCAACATTTGCGCCGCTAAATTGGGAACATAGCCCAAATCGGACATGGCTTTTTTGACTTTTTCTTTCGTTTTTTGCGAGATGGATGAACTGTCCTTCAGAGCTCGACTGACCGTTGATGGATTGACGCCTGCTTTTTCTGCCACATCTTTAATGGTAACCATAAGAATTCCCTTCCGTTGTTTAATTAGGTCTATTTTACAACAGATGTCAGGTCTTGACAAGGGCAAACGCTTGCTTAGTTTTGATAAATGAGAAAACCGTGCTTTTCCAGCTTTCCATTGATATAATTTTGCCTCATGATTGCATGCTCCGCTGCAATGTCATGAGTCTTTCCTTCATTAAAAATGCAAGATAGGCGCTCATCTCCATGCTGAATGACGAAGGATAAAAGTCCCTTCTCCTCATCAACAAGCTCAAAAGACCTTTTCCCAAAGCTAATCACATCTGCATAAGATTTTCGAAAGGCAATTAGTGCTTTGTAAAAAGCCAAAAGCTCCAAATCCTGATTTTCCGGAAGCCAGGCCATACAGCGACGGCAATCAGGGTCTGCTCCTCCTGTCAGACCGACTTCATCTCCGTAATAAACAGCAGGACTCCCTTGCTGCAAAAAGATGAAGGTCAAAACAAACTTCAGCAGCTCCTTGTTATTACCACATAGGTGTAGGAGTCTCGGTGTATCGTGAGAAGCAGGTAAATTGAACATAACTTGGTTGGCTTGTTCTCGGTACAGCTGCTGATGTTCCGCCAACTGCGACAGCATCCGATTAAGACCGATTTGATGATAGAGGTAATGGCTTAAAATGCTGTCCGTGTAGGCATAATTCATGACTGCATGACATTCATCTCCTTCTAACCACTTTTGGGCCGAATGCCAAATTTCACCGACAATGTAGAAATCCTTCTTAGCTGCATCACAGACCTTGCGAAAATCTTTCCAAAACGCATGGTCAATTTCATTGGCAACATCCAAGCGCCAGGCATCAATGTCAAACACCTCAATCCAATACTTGGCAACCTCTAACAGATAAGCCTTAACCTCTGGATTGGCCGTATTTAATTTAGGCAGATTGCCTGATTGGGCAAACATGTGGTAAGTGGCTCTGACGTGTCCCCTTTTGGAGCGTGTCACCTGCGGAGGAAATTGCTCAATATGGAACCAGTCTTTATAACGTGACTCTTCTCCCTTTTCAAGAACATCCTGCCACTGAGGTGACTCTTCACCGATATGGTTAAAAACAGCATCCAGCATGACCTTGATTCCTCTCTGATGGCAGGCGGTTATGAGTTGCTTCAGCAGCTTCTTGTCTCCAAAGGCTGGATCAATATCAAAATAATCAATGGTATCATATTTATGATTGCTGGAAGCTTTAAATATCGGACAGAGATAAAGACCGTTAACGCCCAAATCAGACAGATAATCCAGTTTATCCATAATTCCTTGTAGGTCACCACCAAAAAAATCCTTGTAACCCGGTTTTCTCTGACTGTCCCAAGTGAGGGTCCCCTCTGGGTCATTCGCTGGATTGCCATTGGCAAAACGCTCTGGGAAAATCTGGTACCATACCGTTTCCTTAACCCATTGAGGCGCCTTGAAAGCATCCCTGTCATGAAGAAAAGGAAGGCGAAAGTAAAGATTTTCAATCTGTAAGGATAGGTCTCCTTCAGCAAAAATGCCATGTTCCGTATAATAGGCGACCTGTCCTTGGGTATCCGTCAGTTTAAAGAGATAAGCCAGCCTTTTTAAAGGAGGCTGGATGGCTATCTGATAAAAATCTTTGTCCAGACTACTGGCTGTCTGTGCCATCGGTTGAGCGTTTAAATACCACCTTTCTGATAAAAGACGGTAAGGATCTCCCCAAATTACTTCGACCTTCTGCAAGTCGTCTTTAGCTGACTGGAAACGAATATGGAGATGCCCGTCATCGTATAAATAGGCCATTTCAGACTCAGGACGATGGTAACAAGCTGCACTATTCATCTAAATCACCTCAATTCTCTCTATTATTTTACTGATTTTTGATAAAAAGGCAAGAATTTCAGCAAGCGATTGCATGTATCGTTCGTTATTTTGTCGGTTACTTATCCTTGTTAGAACTCTTTTTTAAAAATTTTTTAAATTTTTTCAAAAAAGACTTGACTTTTTTTGCAAACGGTTGCATAATATTCTTGTAAGAAAAATTTTTAAAAGTTTCAGGAGGAAACAGCTATGAAAACATGGCAAAAATTAGCAATTGGTAGTGCGAGTCTTGTTCTCGCAAGCAGCTTATTGGTCGCTTGCAGCTCTAAAGACTCAAGCTCTTCAACATCGTCTTCTAAGACCATTAAACTTTGGGTTCCAACCGGTGCCAAAGAATCTTATGCCGCTATCGTGAAAAAATTTGAAGCGGATTCAGACTACGATGTTAAAGTCATCGAATCAGAAGATCCAAAAGCACAAGAAAAGATCAAAAAAGATCCTAGCACTGCTGCTGATGTTTTCTCTCTTCCACACGACCAGCTCGGTCAATTAGTTGAATCAGGAACTATCCAAGAAATTCCTGAACAGTACACTAAAGAAATCACAGACACAGTTACTGAGCAAGCTCTTGCCGGTGCTCAATACAAGGGTAAAACTTATGCCTTCCCATTTGGAATTGAGTCACAAGTTCTTTACTATAACAAGTCAAAATTATCAGCTGAAGATGTTAAATCATACGAAACAATTACCAGCAAGGCCACATTTGGTGCGAAATTTAAACAAATGAACGCCTATGCAACCGCTCCGCTCTTCCTCTCAGTTGGGGACACTCTCTTTGGTGAAAACGGTGAAGATGCCAAGGGCACAAACTGGGGAAATGAAGCTGGTGTTTCTGTCCTTAAATGGATTGCCGATCAAAAAAATAACAAAGGTTTTGTTAACCTAGACGACAACAACGTTATGTCTAAATTTGGAGATGGTTCTGTTGCATCATTTGAATCCGGACCATGGGACTTCTCAGCTGCCCAAAAAGCAGTTGGTAAAGACAACCTTGGTGTTGCTGTCTACCCTAAAATCAATATCGGCGGAAACGATGTTCAGCAAAAAGCCTTCCTCGGTGTTAAACTTTATGCGGTTAACCAAGCCCCTGCTAAAGGAGACACAAAACGTATCGCAGCAAGCTACAAGTTGGCATCATACCTCACTAACAAAGAAAGCCAAGAAAACCAATTCAAATACGAAGGCCGTAACATTATCCCTTCTAACAAGGAAGTACAAGCTTCTGAAGCTGTTCAATCAAACGATTTAGCAAAAGCTGTTATCACAATGGGGTCTTCTTCTGACTACACAACTGTTATGCCAAAACTGAGCCAAATGGCAACATTCTGGACTGAAAGTGCTGCTATCCTTAGCGATACCTATAACGGTAAAATTAAAGAAAGCGACTACCTTGCTAAATTACAACAATTTGATAAAGATTTAGCAGCTGCTAAATAATATCAAGATTTATGAGTGAGGGGAGAAAATCTCCTCGCTTCTTTTTATATAAAGGAGATTGTATATGGCTAAATCAGTGCTATATGATCAAGTATCGGTTCCGCAGGCCTTCAAAGAAGGTGGGATTGATATTAAGCTATCATTTCTTATTATGGGTTTTGCCAACCTAGTAAACAAACAATTCATCAAGGGCTTTTTATTCCTGATTAGTGAGCTGGCTTTCTTAATGGCTTTTGTGACTCAAATCATCCCTGCCATAAAGGGTTTGATAACACTGGGTACCAACACGCAAGGAATGCAGGAAAAGGTCATTGACGGCGTGAAATTTCAGGTGGCTGTTGAAGGTGACAACTCCATGCTCCTTCTCATTTTTGGTCTGGCTTCCTTGATTTTTTGCTTGGTCTTTGCCTATATTTACTGGTGCAACTTAAAAAGTGTCCGTAATATCTACGTCCTTAAAAAAGAGGGCCAAAAAATCCCAAGTTTCAAAGAAGATTTTCTAACTCTGACTAACGGTCGCTTCCATATGACTTTGATGGCTATTCCGCTCATCGGAGTGCTTCTCTTTACCGTACTGCCGCTAATCTATATGATTTGTTTGGCTTTTACCAACTACGACCACAATCATCTGCCGCCAAAATCACTCTTTGACTGGGTCGGTTTAACCAATTTTGGCAATATTTTGACAGGCCGGATGGCGGGGACCTTCTTCCCTGTTCTGTCTTGGACCTTGATCTGGGCTGTCTTTGCTACCGTAACCAACTTTATTTTCGGCGTTATCTTGGCTCTCATCATTAACACCAAAGGATTAAAACTGAAAAAATTATGGCGGACCATTTTCGTTATCACCATTGCGGTGCCACAGTTTATTTCCCTCCTTTTGATGAGAAATTTCTTAAACGACCAAGGACCGCTCAATGCCTTACTGGAAAAAATCGGCTTGATTTCTGATCCGCTTCCATTCCTATCCGATCCGATATGGGCTAAATTCTCTATCATCTTTGTCAATATGTGGGTTGGTATTCCTTTTACCATGCTAGTTGCCACAGGAATTATCATGAACCTGCCAAGTGAGCAAATTGAGGCCGCGGAAATTGATGGTGCCAGCAAGTTCCAAGTGTTCAAGTCCATCACCTTCCCTCAGATTCTCCTGATTATGACCCCATCTCTGATTCAGCAATTTATCGGAAATATCAATAACTTTAACGTTATCTATCTCCTGACTGGCGGCGGTCCAACAAATTCTGAGTATTACCAAGCAGGGACAACTGATTTGCTGGTGACTTGGCTGTATAAATTGACCGTAACAGCCGCAGACTACAACCTAGCTTCTGTTATCGGTATCTTTATCTTTGCCATCTCTGCTATCTTTAGTCTGCTAGCATACACCAGAACATCATCATATAAGGAAGGAGCTGTGAAATAATGAAACGAAAAAAACAATTGCGATTTGCACTGACCTACCTTCTTCTCGTTGTTCTTTCACTCATCTGGCTTTTCCCAATCATTTGGGTGGTCCTGACCAGTTTCCGTGGAGAAGGAAGTGCTTATGTCCCTTACTTCATCCCGAAAACCTGGACCTTGGACAACTACATCAAACTCTTCACCAATTCTTCCTTCCCATTTGCCCGCTGGTTCTTAAATACACTGATTGTATCGACTGCGACCTGTGTTTTATCAACCTTTATCACGGTATCAATGGCCTACTCTCTCAGCCGAATCAAGTTCAAATTTAGGAACCGCTTTTTAAAAATTGCACTGGTTCTCAACATGTTCCCAGGCTTTATGAGCATGATTGCTGTTTACTATATTTTAAAAGCGCTTGGACTGACGCAAACTCTGACATCACTGGTCTTGGTTTACTCCGCCGGAGCTGCCTTAACTTTCTATATCGCCAAAGGTTTCTTTGATACCATTCCTTACTCTCTTGACGAGTCGGCGATGATTGATGGAGCAACCCGAATGGATATCTTCTTTAAGATTACCCTTCCTCTGTCAAAACCAATCATTGTCTACACAGCACTTCTGGCCTTTATTGGACCATGGATTGACTTTATCTTCGCCCAAGTTATTTTGGGAGATGCTACCAGCAAATACACGGTTGCCATCGGTCTCTTCTCCATGCTTCAAGTGGATACTATCAATGACTGGTTTATGGCCTTTGCTGCTGGTTCTGTCCTAATTGCAATCCCGATTACCTTGCTCTTCATCTTTATGCAGAAATATTATGTTGAGGGCATTACAGGCGGATCCGTGAAATAAAAAGTAAGGAAATAGATTATGACAACTTTAAAACTTGATAAGATTTACAAAAAATACCCCAATTCAACTCACTACTCCGTTGAAGACTTTAATCTTGACATTAAAGACAAAGAATTTATCGTCTTCGTTGGTCCATCTGGATGTGGCAAATCAACCACACTCCGTATGATTGCAGGGCTGGAGGATATTACAGAAGGCAGTTTCTATATTGACGACAAACTCATGAATGATGAGTCTCCCAAAGACCGTGACATTGCCATGGTTTTCCAGAACTATGCCCTCTACCCACACATGAGCGTTTACGAAAATATGGCTTTTGGGCTTAAACTTCGTAAATATAAAAAAGATGACATTGACAAACGGGTTCGAGAAGCGGCTGAAATCCTCGGTTTGACAGAATTTTTGGATCGAAAACCAGCAGACCTATCCGGAGGACAAAGGCAGCGGGTCGCTATGGGACGTGCCATCGTCCGTGATGCTAAGGTCTTCTTGATGGATGAACCTTTATCAAACTTAGATGCTAAGCTCCGTGTTTCCATGCGGGCAGAAATTGCAAAAATTCATCAGCGCATCGGAGCGACCACTATCTATGTAACCCATGACCAGACCGAAGCCATGACACTGGCAGACCGCATCGTTATCATGAGTGCTACAAAAAATCCTGAGGGAACAGGTACCATTGGCCGTATTGAACAGATCGGCACTCCTCAGGAACTTTACAATGAACCTGCCAACAAATTTGTGGCTGGCTTTATCGGAAGCCCAGCGATGAACTTCTTCGAACTGACCGTTGAAAAAGATCGTCTGATCAGCCCTGACGGCTTTGAACTGGCACTTCCCGAAGGGCAGGAAAAAATCCTTGAGTCAAATGGCTTCTTAGGCAAAAAAGTTATTTTTGGTATTCGTCCAGAAGACGTTTCCAGCAAGGAAATCGTTCACCAAACCTTCCCGAATGCCAATGTCACAGCCGAAGTTCTGGTTTCAGAGCTCTTGGGCAGCGAAACCATGCTTTATGTCAAAGTCGGAAATACCGAATTTGCTTCCCGTGTTGATGCCAGAGACTTCCATAATCCAGGGGAAAAGGTTAATCTAACCTTTAACATAGCCAAGGGACATTTCTTTGATCCTGAAACTGAAAAACGCATAAAATAAGGATGTTTCTCTTGGCAGCCACCAGATTAACATCTGGTGGCTTTTTAGCTCAAAAAAGGTCTGGAGTTGTACTGCCCCCAAAAAGTTAGACAAAAATATTAGTGAAAGGATTTGGTTCTGTACTGGACAGGACTAAGTCCTTTTAGTTTTGCTTTAATACGTTTGTTGTTGTAGTAAAAAATATAATCAGTGATGGCTTGTTCCAAGTGTTCCAGTGACTTGAAAGTCTTCTCAAATCCGTAAAACATCTCTGTTTTCAAGATACCAAAGAAAGACTCCATCATGCCGTTATCCGTGCTGGTTCCTTTGCGAGACATGGACGGACGGATGCCTTTCCTGTCAAGAAAATGATGGTAAGTTTCATGCTGGTATTGCCATCCTTGGTCACTATGGAGGATGGTATTTGGGTAAGCTGCTTCAGGAAAGACCTTCTCAAGCATAGACTTGACCTGCATGAGGTTGGGAGAGCGAGATAAGGTAAAATCAATAATTTCGCTGTTATAGCCATCCAGAACAGGCGATAGATAGAGTTTCTCAGAGGCATCTGGCAGAGCGAACTCGGTCACATCGGTATAACACTTCTCAAAAGGCTTCGCCCCCTCGAAGGCCCTGTTAATCAGATTAGGAGCTTTCTTGCCCACATCCCCCTTATAAGACTTGTATTTCTTCCGCTTACGGATGCGAGCTGATAAGCCTAGCACCTGCATCAGGCGTTGCACCTTTTTATGATTGATAACATAGCCACGGTTGCGTAGTTCCAGGTAAATCCTGCGATAGCCATAATTGCCCTTGTGTTCCTCAAAGATAGCTTGGAGATCAGCTTTTAGTGCTTTGTCTTTGTCCTCTTTAGCCAGCTGTTTGAGCTGGTAATAGTAGGTGGCACGAGCTAACTGAGCTGTTGTAAGAAGAAGGTCTAGTCGGAATCCTCCATTGACCATTTCTCTAACTGTTTCTGCCTTTCGCGCGCTAAGGCTTCGTCCCTCAGGCGCAATTCCCTCAACTTTTTTAGATAGGCATTCTCCGTTCTAAGCCGTTCATTTTCTTCCTGGAGTCGCTCCAACTCCGTCATCTCTTCCCAGGTTTTCTTTGGTTTACGCCCCATTTTTGGTGGCCTCCCTCTTGTTTTCTCAAGAATAGTATACCCCTTTTTCTTGTATTGTGCTATCCAGTTTGGAAGAGTTCCTTGATTTGGTAGAGCGTACTCAAGTGAGACTGATAGACTTGACTGTTTCTTCAGAAGTACTTTATCAATCATTTCCAGCTTGAGTTCTGGAGGATAATAGGTGTTCTTCCCTTTCTTGACAATACCTATTCCATACCGGTCCATCAATCGAATCATATATTTAATGCCGGATTCTACGATATTAAACTGTTTTGACAAGGACTTACTGGTTTCACCATTTTGTCGTAGCTCATAAATTCGAACTTTATCGTCATAACTCAATTTCATAAAAATAACACCCCAAAAGTTAGATTTTTTCTGTCTAACTTTTGGGGTGCGGTTCAAGTTAACTCCAGACCTTTTTCCCGTCTTTAATCTTCAATCAGCTGAATATCAGCACCCAGCTCTGTCAGCTTTTCAATAATGTTTGAATAGCCTCGCAGGATAAACTCAACATTGGTAATCTCGGTACGTCCTTCAGCCATTAGGCCGGCAATGACAAGGGCTGCTCCGGCCCGTAAATCAGTTGCCTTGACAGGTGCCCCTGACAGGCTATTGGGAGCTTCATAGACAATCTGGCCACTCAGCACAGAGATTTTCGCGCCCATTCTTGCCAATTCAGCAACATGATTGACCCGCTTCTCGTAGATGGTATCACGGATATTACCTCTGCCCTGTGTCCGCAAAAGGAGGGGGGTAATAGGCTGCTGCAGGTCTGTTGCAAACCCTGGATAAGGGGAAGTCTTGATAGACACCGATTTGAGTTGATCTTGTTTTTCAACAAAGATACTGTCTTCTTCGACAGTCATCCGAACGCCCATTTCTTCCAGCTTTGAAATAAAACTTTCCAGATGTTCATAAAGAACATTACTGACCTTGACCCCTTCACCGATTGCAGCCGCCATAGCGATATAGGTTCCTGCTTCGATACGATCAGGGATGACTTGATGACGAGTGCCATGAAGCCTTTCAACACCTTCAATGGTAATGATATCCGTACCAGCACCGCGAATATGGGCTCCCATATTATTCAAAAGGGTAGCCACATCAATAATTTCGGGTTCACGCGCCGCATTTTCGATGACTGTTCTGCCCTGCGCTCGGCTGGCGGCTATCATGGTATTGATGGTTGCTCCGACACTGACGGTGTCCATATAGATATGTGTCCCTTTCAAGGGATTCCCATCTGTCGCCAGACGCATGCTTTCGCCTTGGTAGGAAACTTTGGCTCCCATCGCTTCAAAAGCTTTGAGATGGAGGTCGATTGGACGAGGTCCTAAATCACAACCACCTGGCAGCCCGACAACTGCTTGCCCAAAACGCGCTAACAAACTGCCGTAAAAATAATAGGACGCCCTGAGACTGTTAATTTTTCCGTAGGGCATGGGAACATCCTGAACACCACGAGGGTCAATGGCCAAAGTCTCACCTTCTCGCTCGACCTTGGCTCCCATCAATTCCATAATATCAATCAGGCTGTCAACATCACTGATAGCCGGAACACCGTCTAAGATAACAACATCTTCTGCTAGTATAATCGCCGGTATTAAGGCCACAACACTATTTTTTGCTCCAGAAACAGCGACTTCTCCCTTTAAAGGATGGCCACCATTAATCACAATTTTTTTCATTCATTTAAATACTTTCTCTAAAGTTCAGCCTGTCAATTCTACCATAAAAAAGGGATTTTTTCAATATTCCCCAACAGAAAAAGCGTCAGAAAAACCGGACCAATCTTCTGCGATCAAGGAAATAACTAAATATCATTAATTTTAAAGAAGGGCGTTCCTGAAAGATTATCCATTGGATCGGTTGATTTAATACTGTAAAGGTAATCAATCGAATACCAGCCATTATTGCTGGCATGATCCGGGTCTAAAACATAGGTCATATTGTCCCGATAGTCTTTTAGCACAATTTCATGAGTCCAGCCTGGGACAACAAATCGGCTTGCACCAACGGCTGCTGCGACATAGTAACCATTTTTCAAAGCCTGTGTCAGACTGTCTTTAGAAGATAAGCCCTGCGCCGACAGGCCCCAATTAGCTGCTGCATGGAGAATGCCGTTGCTGGAGGTGCCGCCGCCTAGGCGATTAAAGTCCAGGCTGTTATAGTGAAGGTAGTTAGCCACCTGAGTCGGAAGGACTTCTTGCCCTTTCAGAGCTGAAATGATCATAGCCATAGAAGTCGGCACACAGCCTGATGAATCCATATTGTAGAGACCATAATAAGTTGTTCCCCAGCGAGGATCATTTTGAGAATAGTAAGGCGCGGCATAGGATGATTTCGTCACATGGAATGTTGCCGCCTTAAGCGGAATCATCTGTCCCTGATAACGCTGATAAAGGTGGAGGTGATAGAGGCCTGTTCCTGAGTGCTGCTGCGTATTGATATGACCGCTCATAACTGACTCTTCAGCAGAAGCTTGATACCAGCGAAGGTCATCTTGGTCATTTTGATCAGACCAAACAGCATAAAGGAGATCCCCTTCTCCGGACGGATTAGCGACTCTTAAGCGATAAGTGCCAGTACCTGTATAAGTGATTTTTATTTGGTTGGGAATCGCTTCTAAGGTCACCGAACGGTTAGCCAGTCCTTGCAGACTGCCATCGTTTTGTTTTAGATAAACATGGATTTGATAGAGGCCTGATTCATACTGATGGTTTTCAGAGTTTACCGTCACCTTATAACGATTGTCCGTTTGAAGCATCGCCTGATACCAGACAATATCATTTTGACCAGACTTCTCGCCCCAGACAGGAACCAAGACCTCTTTTAAGCCCATAGGTGCCTTTATATCTGAAATCAAGACCTCAAAGCTGCCATTTTCCTTGCTTACATTCTCAATGGTGACGGTTGCCGAGGGTTTAGGAAAACTGACTGATACGCTGGTGCCAGCAATTGGGACAACACTGCTTTTGCTCTTTAACTTGTAATAAACATGAATATTGTAATTTCCGCCTGAATAGTTATGACGGGCAGGATCTACCGATAGCATATAGCTGCTATCATCTTGTCGCTTAGCAGAATACCAGATCAGATCATCTTGACCAGCGGCTTCTGACCAGACCGGAACCAGAACCTCATCCAGTCCTCCCTGAGCTACAACCTCCGAAACCTTAATCACAAAACCACCTGTTTCAGTATTTTGTTCTACTATGGCGACCTTTCCAGAGGGCTTTCGTTCTGGTATGATGAGACTTGTTCCTAAAACTCCCCGTAACTGATTATCCATCTCTTTATAATAAACATGGATATGATAAAGACCCGTTGAAAACTTGTGGTCTGCCATAGAGACTGAGAGCCTATAAGTACCATCATTCTGCTGGTTTGCTGTATACCATCTAATATCATCTTGATTGTTGACATCAGACCAGATGGGGAGAAGAACCTCTTTAAGACCCTTTTGATCCGTCACATTGGAGAGAACCAGTTCAAAACTGCCCTTGTTATTGTCCTGATTGAGAATATTAAGCTCCCCTGTGGGCGGTAAGGCATGAACAGTGGTGCTGGCTGTCGTGACACCTCTTAATTGATTGTTAATCAAGTAGTAAAGATGAATTTGATAAAGGCCAGTTGAGAATTTATGATCCTTGATAGCCACTGAAACGCTGTAAGTCCCATCCGCCTGCTTTGAAGCCGTATACCAGATAATATCGTCCTGACCGCCTGTCTCTGACCAGATGGGAACAGCGACTGAGCTTAGACCGCTCGGAGCAGCGACTTCTTTAATCACCACATCAAAACGGCCTAGTTCATCTCTTTGATTAAGAATCGTCACTTGGCCTGAGATAGCTGTTGAATTGACCGCCGCTCTTGGCTCAGGACTGCTTTCAACTTGGACCCTCGAACTGGTCTCGGGCTGACTCTGCTTCTGACTTGAGACAGCCATGGACTGACTAGAACTTGATGATGTCAGTTCTGTTTGGCTTGCCTCCTCGGACACATCAGCTGGATTGATCCTTGGCACCTCTTCGGCTACCGAAGGCTGACTGCTGATCTGGGACTGGTCTGTCTCAGGGACCGTTTCAGCGGCTGCCTGATTATTGTCAGTTTCTGCCGCCTGCTCACTGACCACCGTCAACGAAGGTTGTTCCTCCACGGTAACACTTTGGTTTCTTGTAACCGATGTCTCCTGATTAAGGTCATCGGCTAAGGCTGCTACTGTCCAAAAACTTCCCAGAATGACGGTTGATACCAGCAAACTTTTTAAAATGCGCGTCTTTTTCATGTTTTCTCCTCATTGTTATCGCTACTCTTATTTTATGATATTCTGGGCTATAAAACAATCTACCATTCATGAAAAAAAGTAGGTTTCCCTACTTTTTACTGACAATAGCTTTTAAATCCTCTACCTTATCCAATTTTTCCCAAGGCAGATCAATATCGGTCCGGCCCATGTGGCCATAGGCTGCGGTTTGTTTGTAAATCGGCCGATTGAGGTCCAACATTTGGATAATGCCTGCTGGCCGGAGGTCAAAAATCTGACGGACAGCTGCTTCAATCTTGCCTTCGGAGACTGTATTGGTACCAAAGGTATCCACCCGTACCGATACAGGACGGGCCACTCCGATGGCGTAGGCCAACTGCACCTCTGCCTTGCTGGCTAGACCTGCTGCCACGATATTTTTAGCGATATAGCGGGCTGCATAGGAGGCGGAGCGGTCTACCTTGGTCGCATCCTTACCAGAGAAGGCACCGCCACCATGACGGGCATAACCGCCATAGGTATCAACGATAATCTTACGGCCTGTCAAGCCGGAATCTCCCTGCGGGCCACCGATGACAAAGCGACCGGTCGGATTGATGAAATACTTGGTTTTTTCGTCCAGATATTCCGCAGGAATAACTGCTTTGACGACTTTTTCTATCACATCTTGATGAATTTGCTCATTGGTCACATCTGGATCATGCTGGGTCGAAATGACAACCGTATCCACTCGAGCTGGTCTTCCATTCTCATCGTACTCGACGGTCACCTGTGACTTGGCGTCTGGACGCAGGTAGGAAATGGCACCTGATTTGCGCAAATCCGCCAATTTTTTCACCAGCTTATGAGAAAGTGAGATGGGCAGCGGCATGAGTTCAGGCGTTTCATCTACCGCAAAACCAAACATGAGCCCCTGATCACCTGCACCAATCAAATCCAGCGGATCTTGATTGGCATCCTCACGCACTTCCAAGGCTTCATTGACCCCCTGAGCAATATCTGGTGACTGCTCAACCAGTGACGGATGAACTCCGACAGATTCTGCTGCAAAACCGTATTCGCCCTTAGTATAGCCAATCTCAGCAATGGTATCACGCACAATTCGGTTAATATCCACATAAGCCGTGGTCGAAATTTCCCCAAAAACATGGACGCTTCCAGTGTAAACAGCCGTTTCAGCTGCCACATGAGCATCTGGATCCTGAGCCAAAATGGCATCCAAAATCGCATCGGAAATCTGGTCTGCAATCTTATCCGGATGTCCCTCCGAAACCGACTCAGACGTGAAAAGTTTACGTTCTGACATAAAAATGTCCCCCTTTTAAGAAAATCGTTTGCCAACAAGCAGCCGTTTGGAAAGACAAACAGCTGTCAGTTGACTGTTCTAGGTTAAAAAGTTACAAAGAACTGACTAAAATCATCGGTCTAGACCTTCTTTCAGTCACCTTTTCGGGACTCATTAACTGTTTTAGTATATCATGTTTTCACGATAAATTGGGAAGAATCACCAAAATTTCTATTAGAATTTAGAATAGCCGGTCATCAGTCTGACTGATACTCCAAATAAAGATAGCTTTTTAGGATTTATGTTACAATAATGGTAAAGGTAAACAAGATGAAAACTTACGAAAAAATATACCAGGCGCTTGCTCAAAGCAAGGACTTTTTAAACGGCGAAGAATTAGCACAGAAGTTAGGTCTCTCACGGACTTCTGTTTGGAAAGCTATTCAGACATTAGAAGCTAAAGGTTTGAGGATTAACTCTGTCAAAAACAGAGGCTATCGTCTTCTTGAAGGTGACCTCCTCATCCCTGACAATATTAAGGCAGAGACTGGCTTAGAGGTCTTTCACAATGACAAGTCTATTTCTACCCAGCTTGATGCCAAAGAGGGGATTGATAAGGGACATACTGCGCCGAGCCTATACTTAGCGCCTAAGCAAGAAACCGCAAAGGGACGCTTCAGCAGAGACTTTTTCACACCTGAAAACGGTGGTATCTACATGTCTCTCCACCTGAAGCCAAACCGACCTTACGCAGAACTTCCTCCCTATACGCTGATGGCTGCTTCCAGTATTGTCAAGGCGATTTCCCGCCTAACGGCTATCAATACTGAGATTAAGTGGGTCAATGACATCTATCTTCATCAAAAAAAACTAGCTGGTATCTTGACCGAAGCCGTGACATCTATTGAGACTGGTTTGGTGACGGATGTCATTATTGGTGTTGGTCTTAACTTTTATGTTACCGACTTTCCAGACGCCTTAGCAGACAAGGCCATCAGCTTATTCACAAGCCAGCCAGACATTAGCCGAAATCAGCTCATTGCTGAGATTTGGAACATTTTTCTGGGAACGCCTGTTGCAGATTTGGTGAAGGTCTACAAAGAAAAATCACTTGTCCTAAACAGACAAGTGACCTTTGACGAAAATGGAAAGCACTATCAAGGAATGGCGACTGACATTACCGACACTGGCCAGCTTGTGGTTAGGCTTGACAGCGGCTTAGAAAAAGTGCTCAACAGCGGAGAAATCAGTCTTTCTTCTTGGTAGAGGCTAGGACATCTTTGGTAAATTTACTGATGAGATAAACCTTCCTTAAATTTCTCAGCAGCAGAAAGCCCCAAAAACCGGCCAGAAAGAAGTCACCGTCTAGGATTGCATTATTTAGCAAAATAGTTTCAAACACGGTAATCAAAACCATGATTAGAAAATCTCGTTTTATCATAGAACTATTGTACCAAAAAAAGAAAATTCTGCGATGAATTTTCTTTTTAATTTTCCTCAATGGTAATTTTTTCAGCCAAGAAATCAAATTCCTCCGGTATCAGCTCTTCTGCCGGTGCTTCTTCTGCTGGCGTTTCTGATTTCAAAGACTTGGCAAATTCACTGCGGATGGCATTAAAGTCTTCTCTGGGAATCGCCATGATATTCGGTGAAAATCCTGAGGTCTGGCTCATGATATTTCCAAATATGGTGTTGAGGTCCTGACGCTTCATAGCCTGCTGAGCATTGAAAGCAGCATCAAAGGCTAAAATGGCATTCTCGCTGTTGGCCAAAACAGGTTCTGAACCCAGCAAAAGCGCCCTGTCCTGAGGTGTTAACCGCTCCAGAATCTCATTCCAAGAACCTTTGAGAGCATCCAGATATTCTCGCGACTGCTGGCTATTGACGACGGTCTCCTGCATAATGGTGATCACTTTGTCACGGTCAACCTGATAACGCTGACTGGAAACCTGTTTGGTTTTGGTAACAAGGGCAACTGCTGGTTTTTCCCCTTCGTTTAGTGCCTTGATGGCTTGTTTAAGCTGGTGAACTTCCTCTTTCAAAGACTGGAGGTCTTGCTCAAGATTGGCTGGAAGAGCAGGCTCTTTTGGACCTTCTAACTGTGACAGCCGGATTGTCATCATTTCTGCGTAAATCTTAGGCTGAGTACCGGTTTTAATTTCTGGCAGACTGTCTGTAATAAGATCAATCATAGCAAAAAGATGACCTTGCGACAGAGACAAGTTTGCCGTGAAGAGATCACTTTGATGACCGCTATCACCGCCTGCCTGAACAAGGAGAATGTCTCTCAGATAATTCAATAAGTCCGTCGCAAATCGGCTCATGCTTTTACCATTTTCAAAAATCAGTTCCAGCTTAGCCAATGCCTGATTGACATCCTTCTCTCTGAGGGCAGCAACATATTCATCAAGAGCCTCTAAACTGATACTCCCTGTAATTTCTTCGGCAATCGCAAGAGAAAGATGACCATCACTGGTTAAGCTGAGTGCCTGGTCCAAAATAGACAAGGCATCGCGCATGCCGCCTTCTGCCCGTCTGGCAATCAGTCTCAAGGCATCTGTATCAAAAGCGAGTCCTTCCTTTTCCAAAACGGCTGCTAAATGTCTGTTAATATCAGCTTCCTTAATGGCCTTGAACTCAAAACGCTGTACACGGGATAAAATGGTGGCTGGAATCTTATGTAGTTCTGTAGTTGCCAAAACAAAAACAACATTCTCAGTAGGCTCTTCCAAGGTTTTCAAAAGGGCATTAAAAGCACCTGTTGAGAGCATATGCACTTCGTCAATGATGTAGACCTTATGGGTCGCTCGACTGGGAGCATAGGTTGATTTATCACGAATGTCGCGGATTTCATCCACACCGTTGTTGGAGGCGGCATCAATTTCAATCACATCTTCAAGACTGCCATTGGTAATATCCTGACAAATATCACAATGATTGCATGGTTCTCCATCTTTTTGATTGGGACAGTTCATAGCCTTGGCAAAAATCTTGGCCGCACTGGTTTTCCCTGTTCCTCGCGGTCCTGAAAATAGGTAGGCGTGACTGATTTTTCCTGAGGCAACGGCCTGTTTTAACGTGGTCGCAACAACTTCTTGCCCAACCATTTCATCAAAAGTCTGGCTTCTGTATTTTCGATAAAGGGCTTGATACATCAGTTTTTTACTCCAAACATGTTAAAATTCCAATCCGTTTTTTCAAGCAAAAGTGCTACAAATCGTTCCAAATAAGTTTGATCAATGGCATCGTAATCTGCAAGCTCCGAAGAGTCCAAATCCAGAACTCCCACTAGCTGGCCGTCTACAACCATAGGCACCACGATTTCTGATTTAGCCGCAGAATCGCAGGAAATGTAGTTGGCATGCTTGGTCACATCCTCCACAATCAGCGTTTGACGCTTCTGGGCGGATTCACCGCAGACCCCTTTGCCAAGAGCAATATGCACACAAGACACCGCCCCCTGAAAAGGACCCAAGATCAATTCACGACCATCAAACAGATAAAAACCTGCAAAAACAGAGCGAGGCAGAGCCATCTTCAAAAGAGCACTGGCATTTGCCAGATTAGCGACAGGATTGGTCTCATCAGTCAGTAAGGCGTCTAACTGAGCTAACAAGAGTTCGTATTGAGACATTTTTTCTGAATTCGTCATGAGTCTATTATAACAAAATTCACCTCTGAGAGGTGAATTTTTAAAACTTAAATCTAGCAGCCTTTTAACACAATATTTACCATTAATTATTTTTCATTTGCCTCAAAAAGAAATATGTCGCCAGAAACATCGTCAAAAGAGTATAGCCCAAAAGCCACAGCAAACTGGAAAAGCTATCCTTAGTAAAGCCATTCAAGGCCATTCTCTCCAAGTTGACCGCGTGGACAAAAGGCAAGGCATAGGCGACCTTCTTAAAGAGACCCCCAATCAAATCAAGATCAAACCAAATCCCTGATAACCAGCCAGCCAGATTGGTCAGCAAAGCACCACATATCCCTCCTACCTGTTTGACACTAAGAACACTTCCGCAAAGAAGACCCACAGCGATAAAAAAGAGGGAAATCGGAAGGATACAAAGAATCGCGTAAACCGTTTTAAGGTTAAAAGACAGGCCCAGCGGGATGGCCACCAGATAACAAATCAGTGTCTGTGTTAAAGCAATAGGCAGAATTGGAAAAGCATAGCCCAAGATAAAGTCCATAGCCGTCATAGGACTTGTATAAAGGCGTTGCAGAAATGATGATTCTCTATCCTTGGCAATAAGTGTCGCCGAAAAAACGGTCATAAAGGTCAATCCAAACACGGCAATCCCAGGAATGAAGCTGTTTAATTGAAATAAAGAAACCGGGATGTTTGCCTGGATCGCATTGAGGAGAAAAATCAATACCACCGGGAAACCTACACCAAAAGCTAAATTGATAGGATCTCGCAAGATTTCTTGGGCCGTACGTTTTGAAAAAGCAAATAATCTCATGATCAGCCTCCTTTTACAATCGTGATAAAAGCTTGTTCAAAATCAGTTGTATTTGCCAAAACTTTCAGATCATGAACACTGCCAAGGGCAAGGAGTTTACCCGCTTTCATGATTCCTACTTGATCTGACAGAGCTTCTGCTTCCTCCATATAATGCGTGGTCAAGATAATAGTCATCTTATTTTTCAAATTTTTTATCGTATCCCACAACTCACTTCGTGCCACAACATCCAAACCAAGAGTCGGCTCATCCAGAAATAAAATCTTAGGTTCACTAATCAAAGCCATGGCAATACTGAGTCGGCGACGCCATCCTCCAGAGAGTTTACCTGCTCGTTTATCAAGAACAGGAGCTAGCGCAAACTGACTCACCGTCTCTTTTATTTTTTGACCGGTTTTCTGTTTGGAAAAACGATTAATGCCACACATCAAATCTAGGTTTTCTCTAACGCTCAAGTTGGGAGCAATGGCTGTTTCTTGTGGGGAAATACTAATGAGGTCTTTCACTTCTTGCCGATTACTCATAATACTCTTGTTGTGTAAAAAAGCATCACCACTGTTTGGCTGCGTCAGACAAGCTAGCATTTTGATAAGCGTCGTCTTTCCAGCCCCATTAATTCCTAATAAGGCAAAAAGCTTCCCTTCTTCAATTTTTAAATCAAGATGGTCGACAGCAACGATACCTTTGTACTTTTTGGTTAATCCCTCTATCCTGATGGCATCCATAGCTAATCTCCCCCTTTTTTTAAATGATTATGCGCCTCCATGAAAAATCTAGCATCAACAAGGGCAAGCCCCTGATTAATATCGCCTAGTACAAGTAACTCATCTCCCTTTTCGATATGGAAAATACGTCGAGCTTTGACAGGGATAACAATCTGACCCTTTTCCCCGACAGTAACTGGCCCAAACATAAACTTGCCATCCTTAGTTGCACTATGGAGGACCTCCCGTCCAGAGTAGACCAATTCATCAAGTGTGATTTCAAAAGCCTCTGCTAAACGACTTGAGTGAATAATATCCGGATTGCTTTCGCCGGTTTCCCACTTACTCAACGTCTGGCGAGACACACCAATTTTTTCCGCCAACATTTCTTGAGACAAACCGTGTTTCTTTCTTAAAAAGCTAATCGTCTCACTAATCATACTTTTCCTACCTCCTCTTGACTTCATTATAACTGAACAAATCCTCTTTTCAAGAAAGAATAGGTGGCAGTTTATCTATTTTTGGTTAAACATTGTGGCGAAAACGATCCAAATCTACGGACTGCTCACGACAATAGACTTATCCCTAGTCGTCAGAACAGCTTGTTTGTTGTCAAGCTTGATGAGATTTAACTGCTTGCCATAAGTTCCTGCTGTCTGCTCGGTGATTTCTTCAAAAGGAAACTCACCCCAATGCGGCAAAACAGAAAAATCAACTAGACCTAAGGCAGCATAATCTGTCAGATCTGATGCTAGACTCTTATCATCCATGATTTGGCTGTAAGAAATATCATTGGAAGCAATGATGGCACCAGCTGATTCACCGACATAAACCATTCCTTGATTGATGCGTTCGCGGATCAAAGGCAGTAAATTTTTTCGCTTTAATTCCTATAAAAGATAAAAAGTATTGCCGCCTGAAATGTAGAGACAAGACGCTTGTGCTAGCTTTTCCCGCACCACCGTCTCTGTCGCTGCTGCTATATCCACCAAGTCAACATCAAATTGCAAATCTGCAAAAATAGCCCTGCCTTCATCAATATAGTCCCTGTACTCTTCGATATCTCCAGCTGTGGGAATGAAAAGGACTTTCTTTTCCAACTCATATTGTTCTGCGAATTTCTCAAATAAAGGCCGCACTTCTGCAAAATAAGAACATAAGAATAATGTTTTCATGAATTTTCTCCCAGTCATGTTTTTTTAATTTTTTTCTCTAACTCCAACAGATATTTTTTGCGCTCTTTTCCGCCGCCATAACCGCCCAAACTGCCGTCACTGGCAATAACACGGTGGCAAGGTATCAAAATAGCAATCTGATTGGCTCCGTTAGCATTGCCGACAGCTCTGACCTTGTTGCTATCACCTAGCTTTAGAGCCAAATCTTTATAGGTAGCCGTTTCTCCAAGTGGAATTTTCTGAAGCAGTTTCCAAACTGCTTGCTGAAAGGCTGATCCACTCAAATACAGAGGAACGGTAAAACCTGCAAAGGTTCCAGAGAAATAGGCAGCTAGCTCTTTCTCCAATTGCTGTAAAAGAGTATTGGTTCCATGGATAATTCTTGCATTCAGTCTGCTGCGCAGCCGCTCTATTTCTCTTTCCAGTCCTCGTCGATTTTCAAATTCCAAAAGATAGAGATACTCCTCATCCGCCAGAGCCAGCATTCGTCCAATTGGTGTCGCGATAAAAGCAGCCGTCAGCACTTTAATAGTCGTTTTTTTGACTGGATTTCCCATAATACGGCTGAAGGCGTCATTGAAACCGCTAGACGATTGATAGCCCATAGCCAGCTGCTGATCAATGACTGTCTGTCCGTCCTTGATATTCTTAAAAGCCAGACCCATCCGACGGGCACGCGCGTACTGAACAAAGGTCATATCGTAGACTTCTTTGAATTGTCGCCTAGCAGTTGCCGAATGAAGACCTAACCTCTTGAAATCTTCTTCCCTCCACCGCTTCTCAGGATTAGCTTCTACAGTTGTTATGAGCATTCTGACTTCTTCAGGAAGTTGATGTGGATATGACAGGGGCTGACAGATTTTGCATGGTCGATAACCAGCCAGAAGCGCTTCTTCTGCCCTTTCGTAAAAATCACAGTTTTCAAACTTAGGCTTTCTGGCCCGGCAGGTCGCGTGACAAAAAATCCCCGTCGACTTAATGGCCGCAAAGAAAATCCCGTCAAACTGCGCATCTCGTTCCAGCAAAGCTTGGTAATAACGCTCTTTTAGCTGTTCATTTTCTATCATTACAGTCTCCTCATTCATCAATTTTTATTATTATACCCTAAACCAAAGTGAATGACTTCCGAAAAATGAACAAGTAATTTAAAAGGTTAAAAACAAAGAACAGATCTTCATCTTCTAACAGAAAATGTTTAAGTTAGTACCTACTGTTTTGCAATCACATAACAAAGCCAAGCTGCCTGCTTTTGGCAATCTAGCAAGCGCAAGCCCATTTTATCCAAATAGTTAGCAAACTCTTTATTGTCTTTCAAATCGGGTAAATAATAAGTCACTTTACTTTGCTCGCAAGCAATGATGAACCGCCCATCATCTGCCAGCACGCGCTTGATTTCAGATAGAGCCTGCTGTAAATCCGGCCAATGAAAATGCGTCTGAAAGGCGCAGACAAGCTCAAAACGGCTATCAGGATAAGACAGCTGACTGACGTCCATGACATCAAAAGTCACTCCTTCTAGCTGATAACCTTGCTGGGCTTGGGAAATAGCCTCCGCAGAAATGTCTATGCCCTTGATCTGACTCTGGGGAAAAAGTCGGTGAAGGTAGGCTGTTGATGCCCCATTGCCGACCCCAATATCCAAGATATGCCCATAAGATTTTTGAGGAAGCACAGACAAAGCCCACTGTGCCATCGGTAAGTAGGCCTTATTCCAAATTTTCATCATGCTCCTGCCAATGAATCCTGATGGGTGTTTCGATTGGCTGACGAGATACTTGAGCAAGATGTAAAAGGATACTGCTAAAACGACAAAAAACAGCAAGGACGCTTATCATCAATACCTCCCCTTATAGTCTTTCTTAGCTTGTTGCGTGTATTTCTTAATGAAATCCGTCTTAGCATCTGTATAAGCATCACGGTTATGCTCGTATGCTTTCCATAAGGCAAGTTTCAACCCTTCATAGTCTTTGGCAACTTCCGGATGTTCTCTTAAATAATCTCTAAAATAAAGTTCATCATGGTCACCCTGATAACGTAAGTGAAGATGAAAAACTTTCTTGGCAAAACCAGCTTCTGTATAACCTTTATTGAAGGACATACGATCTTCCTCTTCAAACATCAGCAAATAGCCAGCATTTAGCAACTGCTTTTTGACAGATTGGACATCTGCTGTTTTGGGAACTTCCAAGAGGATGTCCACAATATTTTTAGCCCAGATATCGGGAATAGCTGTGCTGCCGATATGCGAAATGCTGCTGATTTCCCCCTTGGAAAACAGCCGCAAGAGAGCCTGCTCTTCTTCTTGATACCACTCCTCCCATTCTTCCTTAGGCGGCACAAGAAAGATTGGAAACAAGTGCCAGAGTTCTTCCAAAGTCATATCTGATAACGATTTTGTCATACGTTTCCCCTATCTCATTTATAGCAAAAAACCACTTAAAAAGTGGTTTTGACTGTTACTGCCAGTAAGCCGGGCGTTGCTTTTCGTAGGCCGCAATTAGTCCTTCGTATTGAAGCGTAATGCCAATATCATCAAGCCCTTCGACCAGTTTACGCTTCCACTCATGGTCAATATCAAAAGGGAATTCCCCCACAGACGACTTAATCAGCTGATTGGGCAAATCAATAGTAATTTCTTCACCGGCTGGCAAGGATGCTAATTTTTCACGCACATCAAGTGGCTGAACAATTGGAAGCATGCCATTTTTCAGTTCATTGTTGTAATGAATGTCTGAAAAAGAGCCTGCAATCACACAGCGGAAGCCATAATCTTCCAGAGCCCAGGCTGCGTGCTCACGTGACGAGCCTGAGCCGAAATTATCCCCCGAAATCAGAATGGTTGCATTCCGATACTCTGGTTTATTGAAGATAAAGTCTGGATTTTCATCATAATCATCATTGAGGTAACGCCACTCAAAAAGTAAATTCTTCCCAAAACCCTTCTTATCGATGGCTTTTAGGAATTGTTTAGGAATGAGCTGGTCGGTATCAATATTGTCATTCATCAAAGGGACAGACTTCCCTGTATAAACGGTAAATTTTTCCATCTTATCCTCCCTTATCCTTGAACTTCTTCAAGCTGACGAACATCAACAAATTTTCCAGCGATTGCAGCGGCTGCTGCCATAGCTGGGCTGCAAAGGTGAGTTCTGGCTCCATAACCTTGACGGCCTTCAAAGTTACGGTTAGACGTTGACGCACAGTGTACCCCTTCTGGAACATGGTCAGGGTTCATCCCCAGGCACATAGAGCAGCCCGGATCACGCCATTCAAAACCTGCGTCTAGGAAAATTTGATCCAACCCCATGCGTTCAGCTTCCTTCTTAACAGGACGGCTGCCAGGAACAACGATAGCCGTTAAATTGGGTGCAATTTTTTTCCCTTTCACAAACTTGGCCGCTAATTCCAAATCTGAAAGTCGGGCATTGGTACAAGAACCGATAAAAATATAGCCTAAATCAATCTCTTCAGCCAGCTGACCTGGTTTAACATCCATATATTTGTAGGCACGATCATCGTTCATATCCTTAATTTCTGGGAATGGTTGATCAAACTCAACCCCCATTTCAGGATTTGTTCCCCAGGTTACCATCGGCGCCAGTTTAGACACATCAATGGTAATCACTCGGTCATAGACGGCATCCGGATCTGAAACCAATGTTTTCCAGTCTGCGACTGCCGCTTCAAAATCTTTAGGCGCTTCTGGACGTCCCTTAACATAGTCAAAGGTTTTTTGGTCTGGATTCATCAGACCAATTTTAGCCCCAAATTCAATGGACATATTGCAGATCGTCATCCGCTCATCCATTGTCAAGGCATCAATAGCCTCACCTGTAAATTCAACCGCATAGCCGACACCGGCATCAACACCGTAACGTGAAATCAGAGCCAAAATAAAATCTTTGGAATAAACCCCTTTTTGCGGGATACCGACAAATTCAACCTTCATCTTCTTAGGCTTAACCTGCCAGAGCGTCTGGGTGGCAAAGACATGCTCCACCTCAGATGTCCCAATTCCAAAAGCAATCGCTCCGAAGGCTCCGTGCGTTGCCGTATGGCTGTCACCGCAAACCACCGTTTTACCTGGCTGACTGCGACCTGTTTCAGGTCCGACCATGTGAACAATCCCCTGACGCTCTGTTCCATGCGTTGCCGCATCAATTCCAAATTCCTCAACATTACGAGCCAAGGTATCGATCTGATTTTTAGAAATCAAATCTCGGATATTAAAAATATCAACTGTGGGTACATTGTGATCCGTTGTTCCAAAAGTCAAATCCGGCCGTCTGACCTTCCTGCCAGCATCACGCAGTCCTTGGAATGCCTGAGGACTGGTTACCTCATGAATGTAATGCTGATCAATATAAAGTAGCTGGGGCTCACCTTCTTTGCCAGTTATGACATGGCGATCCCAAAGTTTGTCAAAAATAGATTTACCGCTCATCTAAGCCTCCAAATCATGTAAAGAATGGCTCCGTCAACAAGAATGCCGACTAGCCATACCAGTTTAAAATACCATTTTCTAGTCTTATGACGAAATTGCTGTGCCGATATCAAAGCACCTAAACCGCCACCGCATAAACTCATCAGCAGCAAGGTTTGTTCAGAAACCCGCCAAAGACCTTTTTGTGCCTTCTGCTTGTCTAAATAATAGATTAAGTAGACCAATAAATTCCACAAAAGCAAAAAGCCTAATAAGATATAGCTGATATTATAAATTCGCAATAATAGCCTCTGTCATTTCTCTTGTCGTAGCTGAGCCGCCTAAATCACGCGTAAAAATTCCCTGTTCAAAGGTCTTATCAACAGCTGTTTCAATCATATCAGCACCAGCTGTTTCGTCAAAACTTTCCCGCAGCATCATCGCGACCGAAAGAATCATACTCACCGGATTGGCAATACCCTGCCCTGCAATATCAGGAGCCGAGCCATGGATAGGCTCATAAAGGCTGGGGCCATCTTCAGAATGACTGGCAGAAGGCATCACGCCAAGCGTCCCCGGAAGGACACTGGCCTCATCGGACAAAATATCTCCGAAAAGGTTTTCGGTGACCAAAACATCAAAACGAGCTGGATTGGTAATCATAATCATAGCAGCCGAATCAACCAGCTGGTGCTCCAAGGTCACATCTGGAAATTCTTCTGCTACCTCATCTGCTACTTTTCGCCAAAGTTTTGAAGTTGCCAGTACATTTTGCTTATCAATACTAGTGACTAGCTTGCGGCGGTTCTGTGCCGTCTGAAAAGCTCTTCTCATGATACGGCGAATTTCATCAGCTGTATAATCATTGACATCACGGGCGGAATCTCTGTTCAGAGTATGTTCTCCAAAGTAGATCCCTCCTGTCAATTCACGCACGACAACAAAATCAACACCGGCAATTTTCTCTGCTTTTAGGGGCGATAAATGTTTCAGTGCTTCAAAAATCTTAACCGGACGGATATTGGCAAAAAGATTGAGTGCCTTACGAATAGCAAGGAGCCCCTGTTCCGGCCGAACTGGCGCCGTATCGTATTTAGGACCTCCAATAGCAGCCAGCAAGATGGCATCTGCTTCTTTTGCAGCGCTTAAAGTCTCTTCTGGCAGCGGATGGCCCTTTTCATCAATACCCGCTCCTCCAAAAGGCTTGGCATCAATTTGATAATCAAATC
Organism: Streptococcus ferus DSM 20646; assembly: GCF_000372425.1. GTDB lineage: Bacteria > Bacillota > Bacilli > Lactobacillales > Streptococcaceae > Streptococcus > Streptococcus ferus. The sequence continues at coordinate 136,710 of NZ_AQVD01000001.1, read as the reverse complement.
CTATTTTTGCCGCAACAGCCTGTAAAACGTCCAGACCGGCAGTCATAATTTCCGGTCCTATCCCATCACCGGCCAAAGTCACAATTGTTTTTGTCATTGTATTCCTCATTCTTAAGTATTGGGTAAATCACGGAAAGACAGGGGCTTCCCAATTTCACCAGCGTTTTCTTTCTGAACAAAGACATTGGCATTAACATAAGCAATAGCCCCCGCCTTCAAAACATCAAAATCAATCCCCGAAGCATTAAAGATCGTACCGGTATCAACATTTTCTATCGAAACCGTTACCCGAGCCTGGGCATCGATGCCATCCGTTACGGCATCCATGGTATAACTCTCTAATTTGACCGTCTGGTTAAAGAATTTGTCAATCGCATTGTAAATCGCTTCAACAGATCCCTTACCATTGGCAATCACATCAACGGTTTCATCCTCAGTATTGGACATGGTGACTTGGGCTGTCACCGTATCATCCGGATTAGACGTCAATTTCAAATCGCCAAAGTGGAACCCTTCAGGGTTTTCAATATCTGTTCCCGCAATCAGAGCGACAATATCTGCATCTGTAATATCATGTTTTTTATCAGCCAATGATTTGAATTTGGCAAATAGGGTGGCGACTTCAGAGTCTTCAAAATCAAGTGCTAGTTCTTTTAGTTTTTCAACAAAGGCATGGCGGCCAGAAAGTTTGCCAAGTGGCAGAGAATTTTTCTTCACACCAACCAGCTCCGGCGTAATGATTTCATAAGTCAGTGGATTTTTGAGGACACCGTCCTGATGAATGCCTGACTCATGTGAAAAGGCATTGCCGCCAACCACGGCCTTGTTCTTAGGAATCGGAATACCTGAGTAGCGCGAAATCAGTTCAGAGGTATTAACAGTCTCATTAAGAACAATGTCGCTTGTTGCCTGATAGTAGTCTTCACGAATATTAAGGGCCACTGCCACTTCTTCAAGGGCAACATTACCGGCACGCTCACCGATACCATTCAAGGTTCCTTCGACACGACCAGCGCCATTTTTAACAGCTGCTAAGGTGTTGGCAGTTGCCATTCCCAAATCATCATGGCAATGTGGACTGAAGATAATCTCATGGTCGGAAACAACATTTTCAATCAGGTATTTGAAAATATAACCAAATTCCTCCGGCGTTGTAAAGCCGACAGTATCAGGAATATTAATGTAAGTTGCCCCTGCATTGACAGCCGTCTGAACCACTTCTAAGAGAAAATCCAGTTCTGTCCGTGTCGCATCCTCAGGGGAAAACTCAACGACATCAAATTTAGAACGCGCATAAGCCACATGCTCTGCAATCGCCGCCAGAATCTCTTCTTTGGATTTCTTGAGTTTAAATTCACGGTGAATCGGACTTGTCGCAATAAAGACATGGCATTGAGGAAACTTGGCATCCTTCAGCGCCTCATAGCAGGCATCAATATCCGACTTAACCGATCTAGCCAAACCAGAAACAGCCGTCTTAGTCATGGCTGCAGCAATTTGTTTAACTGCTTCAAAAGAATCTGGACTGGCTGCCGGAAAGCCTGCTTCAATAGAGGAAATCCCCCACTTTTCTAATTGCTTCGCAATCGCCAATTTTTCTTTAATGGAAAAATTAACACCCGGTGTTTGCTCACCGTCACGAAGCGTCGTGTCAAGAAATTCAACTTTACGCATAAGATTACCACCTTCTAAAATTAAAAAAACATCTCACTCAGGAATCCAAGCGAGATGTCTTATCTTCCCGCTTGGTAAGCCAAACAGGACTAATGCTTCTGCACTAGCCCTCGTACCTCAACAACAAAACTGATGTCATTTTGATAATCATTTGACTTTTTCCTTCTAAGATGTATGTTGTTACAATAATACCCTTTTTTAGAAAACTTGTCAACTCTAATAACGAAAATTTTCTGAAAAATCAAACAATCAAAATAACTTGGGGCAAATCACCTCAACAATAATCACTATATCTATTTGCTTTCAATAATACTGGCAATCTTGGTATTGATGAGATCAATGGCAACTAGATTGGAAACCCCTTCGGGAATTACGATATCAGCATAACGCTTGCTGGGTTCAATAAATTGATGATACATGGGTTTTACCACAGTCGTATACTGTTCAATAATACTGTCTAGGCTGCGACCCCGCTCTTCCATATCACGCTTGATCCTCCGAATAATACGAATATCATCGTCCGTATCAACGAAGAGCTTGATGTCCATCAGCTCACGAAGACGCTTATCTTCCAGAACTAAAATACCTTCAACAATAAAAACCTCTTGAGGCTCCTGCCGATAAGATTTGTCGCTACGGGTATGTTGCGTATAGTCATAAATAGGAATATCTACCGGCCGGCCGGCTATCAGTTCTTTCAAATGATCAATCATAAGATCTGTATCAAAGGCCAGCGGATGGTCGTAATTAGTAGTGACCCGTTCTTCAAAGGTTAGGTGACTTTGATCCTTATAATAGGAATCATGCTCAATCATGGCAATCTTAGCATCAGGAAAGTGAGCCAAAATAGCTCTGGACACACTCGTTTTTCCACCGCCTGATCCACCTGTCACACCGATAATAATTGGTTTATTGCGCATTCTATCCTCCACAGCGTCATTATATCCTTATCTATTTTACACTAAATCATGTTATAATGAAATATAAATAAAGGAGAAATGGGGTGCTTTTATGCTAAAACTCGCAATTATCGGAACTGGAAATATTTCGCACCAATTCATTGAAGCCTGTCAGCTGTCAAAGGCTTACCAGTTAACTGCCGTTTATTCCCGTAAATTAGAGACCGCCCGTGCGTTTGCCAAGACCTATGAACCACTTGAGGTGTTTGATAATCTTGAACAGTTTTGGAAGGCAGATTTCGATGTCGTCTACATTGCCAGCCCAAATGCCATTCATTTTGAACAGGCCAAACAAGCGATTACAGCCCAAAAACATGTTATTGTTGAAAAACCCGCTTTTTCCAATCCTAGAGAGCTCAGAACCATCATTGATTTAGCTGTTGAGAACCATGTGTTCTTCTTTGAGGCAGCTCGCAACTACCATGAAAAAGCCTTTAAGACTATTGAAGCCTTTTTAGCTGACCAGACCATTTTAGGGGCTGACTTCTCCTATGCCAAATATTCCTCCAAGATGAAAGATTTGCTGGGGGGCAAAAATCCTAACGTTTTCTCAGCAAAATTCTCCGGCGGATCCCTGTCTGACTTGGGAATCTATCCTGTTTACGCAGCTATCCGTCTTTTCGGTCAGCCCAAGGACGCCAATTATACCGCTACCCAGCTGAAAAATACAGTTGATTTAAACGGTAATGGTAACCTCATTTACCCTGACTTCCATGTGTCTATCCGAACTGGAAAAAATTATGATGTCTTAGACCATGCTGAAATCTATACCAGTCAAGGAACACTGCATCTTAATCATATCCAAGGCATTTCTTCTGCCGTTTTCCAAAAACACGACGGCAGCAAAGAAAAACTAACCATCAATGCTCCTCAGCATCTCATGCTGGATGAAGTCCTTGCCTTTGCTTCTGCCATAGAGAACAAGGACTTAACAGCTTACCATACCTATTTGAACGCTGCACTTGCTGTCAATCAGGTTCTCTATCAAATGCGTCAGAGCGCAGGTATTATTTTCGAGGCGGACCAAAAATGAAAACAAAACTCCCACAAGTTTGGCAGGACATGCTGAAGCAATACCAGTTTGAAGAGCTGACTCCTATCCAGGAGCAGGCCTTTGAACTAATTCAAAGCAAAAGCAATCTCCTAGGAATCAGTCCTACGGGTAGCGGTAAAACCTTGGCCTATCTCTGGCCCAGCCTTTTAAACCTAAGCCCTAAAAAAGCTCAGCAGCTTCTCATTCTAGCCCCGAATACCGAACTGGCCGGTCAAATCTTTGAAGTGACCAAAACTTGGGCTGAGCCCTTAGGCTTAACAGCCCAGCTCTTCTTATCTGGCTCCAGCCAGAAACGCCAAATTGAGCGGCTCAAAAAAGGACCTGAAATCCTCATTGGAACACCGGGACGGGTTTTTGAGTTGATTAAGCTCAAAAAGATCAAGATGATGGCTGTCAACACCATTATTTTGGACGAATTCGACGACCTGCTCAGTGACTCTCAATATCAGTTTGTTACCCATATTATTAATCGTGTTCCAAAAGACCACCAGATGATTTATATGAGCGCAACCAAAACCGTTGCCCCTGAAACACTGGCGCCAGATACCATTACTCTAGATCTATCACAGCAAGCTAAGGAGACTGTTCAGCATTACTATCTTGCTTTGGATAAGCGCGACCGCCTAGACATACTAAGGAAGCTGTCCAATATCCCTGATGTCAGAGCCTTGGTTTTCTTTAACAGCTTGTCTGATTTGGGAGCGGCTGAGGAACGGCTCCAATTTCATGGCACCTCTGCTGTTTCACTAGCAAGTGATGTGAACAGCAAATTTCGTAAAGCGATTCTTGAGAAATTTAAAAAGCATGAGATTTCTCTTTTGCTGGCGACTGACTTGGTCGGCAGAGGTATTGACATCGAAAACTTAGACCTTGTCATTAACTTTGATGTTCCCAGAGATAAAGATACCTACATTCACCGCGCAGGGCGGACCGGAAGAATGGGCAAAAGCGGTCAGGTCTTGACCTTGGTCACCCATAAGGAGGAACTTAAAAAACTCAAAAAACTGGTTCCCGTTCAGGAAGCTGTCCTGAAAAATCAAGAACTGCGTCTCTTATCACATTAAAGACAGGCCAAGGCCTGTCTTTTTGCTGTTCAATTCAGATAGAAGAAACTAGAGATTTCAAATAGCTAATGACCGTTTTTGGAATAGCTTCTTCCTGCGTACTTCTGTTGTTGAAATCAAGAAGATAACTCAGACGAAAGTCTAAACGCTCCTTAAACAAAATACGGTAATCTGGATCATCCTCAGGAACACGAAAGCCTTTAAAAGGGAGATACTGGCAAGATTCAAGCAAGGGAAATTCCTCGAATCGAGCCTCGTTATCAACAATTTTTTCAATACAGGCTAGAGTGACCTCTTTACTGATATCTTTAGCAATATATTTACCTGTATTGATAATGTAGCAATCAACACCGGTATCAAATAATTTAAAAAATTTATGAAAATCTTCAATCAACGGATAAACTCTGAACGGATTAGCATAAGGTTCAATAACCAGCTCACCCATATTTCCTTTAACATTTTCTGCATTGGAGCGTTTTGTCATTAGAGTACAACCAAAAATCGTTGCTAAAAGAGGATGATTGATTTTCATTATTGGAGGGAGAGAGTCGTCTTTCATAATCCAAAAAATAGCAGTAATGGGTTCATCAATCTTATCGACCCGATTAGGTGTTGCATAGCGTGATTTGATGGTTCGTCCATTACCGTTACGAATATCTTCTGTGACAAGGACACGTCGACCTTCTTCATCCAGTGTCACTCCACAATTTTGAACTGTGACAAAATAATCCTGCTCTGGATGACCAGCTGGATAGTCGCTCGTTTTATCAAAATAGGCTGGTTCCAGAGCGATAGATGAGCCTGTTGACATGGAGATAATAAAAGCATCATCATGCAAGACCTTAATATCATACTTACCATCATGCTTAGCATGCGTCAAAGTTGACTTCCCAGAACCTGATAAACCAAAAAAGGAGGCAACAAAAGGATTTTCTTTTTTAAAGGACTTCAGTCCGCCGTGACACGCGGCATAGCCACTCCTAGCCGCAGCTGCCCAGGCGAGCGTCAAGGTTCCTTTCTTGATTTCACCGAAATACCTCATTCCCAAAATGGCAGCCACATTATGTGCTGCATCAAAATAGGCTAAGCCATCAGGATAATCGGGATGAGACCAGCGAGGATCAAAGAAAATATAAATGTCATTTTCCTGATAACTCTTAGAATGTTTAAACCTTTCTTTATAATCTTGATTTAACATTTGAAAATTAAGAAGCCAGGAATATAGGTTATTGCTCTCTTCTTTTGGCATCATGATATGCGCTTCAATCATGAACTCTTCGTCCAGGCCTACCACTGCTTTGGCACTTAGAAAAGGGGAAAACCCAGCCTGATAAACGGCTTCGCGAACAAGGGGAATAAGGACTGTGTCCTCTGCAGCATCTTCTCCAAACAGACGTCTGGCTTTAGCGGTTCGGCCCACAATAGCGCCGCTATTTTCAAGTAAGACCTTAGATGAACTTTCAAGCCCCAACGCCTCAGCATGAGCGACCTCTTGAGCCAGAATAATAGTATTGGGTGCTTCCTTAGCTAAAGCATAAGCTTCTTTCAAAGAAGCCACCTCGTGGACATTGTTGCCATAAAATGCCGTCTCAAGGGTAACCTTCAATCTTGAAAATTCTGAATTATCTTTCTTAATGGCTGTTTTTTGAAACCTCTGAATAGATGTCATGCCTTTCCCCTTTATTTCCTTCTATTAGTGCAAGAGACTATGTTAAAAGCGTAAAGTCCACTCTTTCAAATTTCCTTTACGCTTATTGGCTTTGGGAGATAATCTCCTAAGCTTTTTATTTAATATCAAACACAACTGATTTAACGGTTGTCATCGCTTCGATAGAGTATTTAACCCCTTGGACACCGGCACCAGATTTTTTAGCTCCCAAGAATGGGAAGTTATCTGTTCCACGCTGTGTCTTATTATTGATATGGACAGTACCGACCTCAAGCTGCTCAGCAATATTGAAGGCAAGCGGGAAATCATTGGTAAAGACAGCTGCCTGCAAACCATATTCCGATTCATTGGAAATCTTAATGGCTTCTTCAACAGAAGCAACTCGGATGATTGGCAGAACAGGGCCAAATGGTTCTTCCCAAGCCACGCGCATATCCGTTGTGACATCTGCCAGAACAGTCGGCCAGATTAAATTGTTTTCACGCTTATAGGCATTCACTTCCTTAGCTCCCTTATCGACCGCATCTTTCACAAGACCTTCGATAAAGTCAGCAGAAGCTGTGTCAATAACTGGAGTAATGAAAGCGTCGTCTTCAGGCATCCCAACAGACAATCCTGCAACTTCGGCTTGAATAAGCGCAGTTAGCTCATCTGCAACGGAATCTAGCACCAAAACACGCTTAACAGCGGTACAACGCTGACCTGAATAGCTGAGAGCTCCGCCAACGATATCCTTGGCAGCCTTTTTAAGATCCGCATCTTCAAGGACGATAGCCGAATCCTTACCACCTAATTCAAGCATGATTGGACGCATACCTGCCAATTTACCAATGCCCTCACCAATTGGTGTTGACCCTGTAAAGTTGATAAAGTTAACGGCTGGGTGCTCAACGATATAGTCACCAATGACAGATCCACGACCAGTGATGGTGTTAAACACGCCGTTTGGAGCACCAGCTTCTTCCAGAGCTTCTGCGAAAGCTTGCGCCAAGAGAATACCTGAGATGGAACCTTGTGTCGGTGGTTTGAAAGCAACAACATTCCCAGCGATTAAAGCAGGTGCAATCTTAGAAGCGGCCAAGTTTACAGGGTAGTTAAATGGTGAAATAGCTAGCACCAAGCCAACTGGCTCACGGCGAACGACTGCAATTTTCTTCTTGCTGGCAGCCTCAAAAGAGCCTCCTTCCAACACTTCACCCTCTAGACGAAGCCCTTCTTCTGCTGCGTAATTAATAATCTCAGCTGTACGTACCACTTCACTAACAGCAGCTTTGTGCCCTTTGGCCACTTCCTTGGACAGAACGGTCCCAATCTTCTCAGCATCACGTTCTAAGATGTCTGCAACAAGGTGCAAAATAGCAGCACGTTCCAAATAAGACAGAGCACGCCAAGCTGGCTGAGCTTCTTTTGCTGCTGCGTAGACCTGATCAACCTCGGCCTGAGTCATTGCAGGAACGGAACCTAGCAAGTCACCTGTAGCCGGAGTATAGATCTTGATTTCAGTTTGCGAGCTCTTCCACTCACCATTGACATAGTTTTTATATTGTTTTGCCAAACTAGTTCTCCTTTTTAATATACTAGTACCATTCTAACATTTTGTGTTATTTTTTCAAGACTTTGACACGAAATCTTTTTGAATTATTTGAAAATTAAAACTATTATGAGTTTCAGCAGTTATTAGAAAAGCAGAGCTCCTGCCCTGCTTTTTATTCTATTAAATCTGATTAGTCAAGATATTCTTTTTGCAATTCAAGAACTTCTTCAGCCGTTGCACACTCCGTAATCGCACGATTAGCGTACTCTTGCATCTTAGCCGTATCAAGTGTTTTCATCAGACTGCGTGTTCGAAGAACAGATGTTGCTGACATTGAGAACTCATCCAAGCCAAGACCAACAAGAAGAGGAACGGCCTGCTGATCACCTGCCATTTCACCACACATACCTGCCCATTTACCTTCAGCATGCGCTGCCTTGATAACGTTATTAATCAAGCGTAGGATAGATGGATTGTATGGTTGATACAAATAAGAGACTTGTTCGTTCATGCGGTCTGCGGCCATTGTGTACTGAATGAGGTCGTTGGTTCCGATAGAGAAGAAATCAACTTCCTTAGCAAACTGATCTGCTAACATGGCAGCCGCTGGGATCTCAATCATAATCCCAACCTGAATATCGTCAGCCACGGCAATTCCTTCTGCCTTAAGCTTAGCTTTTTCTTCATCAAAGACAGCCTTAGCCTTACGGAATTCATGCACAAGCGCAACCATAGGGAACATGATGCGTAACTGACCATGAACAGACGCACGGAGAAGCGCACGAATCTGAGTGCGGAACATAGCATCTCCTGTCTCTGAAATGGAGATACGCAGGGCACGGAAACCAAGGAAAGGATTCATTTCTTTTGGAAGGTCGAAGTAAGGAAGTTCCTTATCACCGCCGATATCCATTGTCCGAACCACAACTGGTTTGCCGTTCATCCCTTCAAGAACAGCTTTGTAAGCTTCATACTGCTCATCTTCTGTTGGGAAATCTTGAGAATCCATATAGAGGAATTCTGTCCGATAAAGGCCAACCGCTTCGGCACCATTATCGTTAACACCTTCAACATCTTTGGGTGTTCCGATATTAGCCGCCAATTCAAAATGTTTTCCATCTGCTGTAACGGTTTTAGCGTCTTTCAAGAGAGCCCATTCCGCTTTTTGCTTTGCATAAGCCTGACCGGCAGCCTTAAAGTCTGCAATTTCTTGCTCTGACGGGTTAATGATAACATCTCCTGTGATACCATTGACCGCTAAAATGTCTCCGTCTTTAACTAATTCGGTAATATTATTAGTTCCCAAAACGGCTGCAATTTCAAGTGTACGAGCCATGATAGCAGAGTGGCTGGTACGCCCTCCGATATTGGTTACAAAAGCTTTGACAAAGTTCTTGTCCAACTGAGCTGTATCAGAAGGGGTCAAATCATGAGCCACTACAATAGACTCTTCATCAATGGCAGCTGGGTTTGGTAATTTAACACCAAGCAGGTTAGCCAAAACACGTTTAGCCACATCGCGGATATCTGCTGCCCGCTCTTGCATATATGGGTTATCTTCCATATTTTCAAAGAGGGTCACAAACATATCTGTGACTTCTTTGAGACCAGATTCGGCATTTACTTGTTTGGCACGAATCGTTTCTTTAATCTGACCAATCATTTCCGGGTCAGCGAGAACCATTAAGTGAGCATCAAATACGGCTGCTGCTTCCTCTCCTAACGTACCTACTGCCTTTTCACGGATAAGAGAAAGCTCGTTTTGTGAAGCTTCTAGAGCTGCATCCAAACGAGCTTCTTCTGCATTTGTATCTGTAACTGAAACAGTTTCAAATGACAAATCCGGTTGGACTAGTAGATATGCTTTTGCAACAGCAACACCATCAGATGCCGCAATTCCTTTAAGCATTTCTGTCATATTTAAGCCAATCCTTCTTTTGTCATTGTTTCTTCGATAGCTGCAAGCGCATCATCAGCATCTGCACCTTCTGCTGAAATGGTAACATCTGCACCTTGACCAACACCTAGGCTCATAACACCCATGATCGATTTAAGATTTACTGCTTTACCCTTGTAGTCTAAAGTGATGTCTGAAGCAAATTTACTAGCTGTTTGAACAAGTAAAGTAGCTGGGCGTGCGTGAATTCCTGTTTCTGCAACAATGTGAAAATCTTTTGAAGCCATAGTATGGTTCTCCTTTATAGTTGTGTTTTTTTAGGTCATCTATGATAACCCTTACAATTTTAGATTATAGCATATTGCTATTTGGTTTTCAAGGACAAAAGTCATTTTATGGAAATTTTCAAACCTTGCAAAATCTTTTTCATACACGATCGTTTCTGGCTTCAATCTTATTTTTACGCTTCTATATAAGCCAGTAATGCTCGTGAAAACTGACTGGTTTTCAATCCCTCAACTCCTGGCATTAGCTTGGCGAAATCTCCGGTAACTTTCTGATTTTCAAACGCTTTTTCAATAGCCCCTTCAATTAAATCAGCAGCCTCTGTCCAGCCCAAATAATTCAGCAGCATACAACCTGACAGCAATAGAGAACATGGATTTGCCAAATCTTGTCCGGCAATGTCCGGTGCCGTTCCGTGGGTGGCTTCAAAAATGGCATGTCCCGTCTGGTAATTGATATTGGCTCCTGGAGAGATGCCAATCCCTCCGACCTGCGCAGCCAAAGCATCGCTAGCGTAATCTCCATTTAGATTGGTTAAAGCAACCACTTCAAATCGCTCCGGGTTGAGAAGAATCTGCTGTAGAAAATTATCTGCGATAATGTCATCCACAACAAGCCGGCCATCCGCCAACTCCTGCGCATATTCTCTTTGCACGAGTTCGTAACCCCATTTACGAAAACCGCCTTCTGTAAATTTTTGAATATTCCCTTTATGAACCAGACTGACCCTGCTGCGTTTATTTTTAAGAGCATAATCAATAGCGGAGCGGATCAGACGTTCTGAACCTTCTTTGGAAATGGGTTTAATGCCAATTGCAGATGTTTCAGGGAAACGGATCTTACTTACCTTCATCTCCTCTTCTAAAAAGGCAATCACCTTATGAACAGCTTCTGTCTGGCTCTCCCATTCAATACCCGCATAGATATCCTCAGTATTTTCCCGAAAGATGGTAATATCCGTTCGTTCAGGATTTTTCAACGGACTTGGAACCCCTTGAAAATAGCGGACGGGGCGAACACACGCAAAAAGATCAAGGTCTTGACGAAGAGCCACATTTAAGGATCTAATGCCATCTCCGACAGGGGTTTCCAACGGCCCCTTAATGGCAACCAAGGCTTCTTTAATCGTCTTTACTGTCTCAGACGGCAGCCAATCACCCGTCTCGTCAAAGGCTTTCTTACCTGCAAGAACTTCTTGCCAGGTGATTTGCCGTTTCCCCTGATAAGCGACCTCAACCGCCTTGTCAAAAATCATTCTGGCACTCTTCCAGATATCCTGACCCACACCGTCACCTTCTATGAAGGGAATAATGGGATTATCGGATACCTTTAATGTCCCTGATTTAAATCGAATTTGCTCAGCCATCTTATCTCCTTTCAATCGGAATATAGGTTAAGTCTCTCAGTCCTATATACATTGAGCGAGGACGAATCAATTTATTATTTTTACGCTGCTCCTGCACATGAGCAATCCATCCAGAGACTCGACTCATGGCAAAGATAAGGGTGAAAATAGATGAGTCTATTCCCAAAACGTGGTAAACCGTCGCGGAATAAAAATCAACATTAGGAATAAGCCCCTTAGTCTCTTTCATATAAGTTTCCACCTCTTTGGACAGCTCATACCAAAGGTTGTCCTCTGTCCCTCGGGTCAACTCTCTAGCCATCTCACGCAAATACTTCTCTCTCGGATCCTGAGTCTGATAAACACGGTGGCCAAAGCCCATGATTTTTTCATTGGATGCCAGTTTTTCCTGAAGATAAGTGACTGTATCACCATGGTCTCGAATATCCTGAAGCATATCAAACACACGCTCATTGGCCCCTCCGTGAAGAGGGCCCTTTAGGGTGCCGATAGCTGCCGTAACGCAAGAGTATATATCTGACAAAGTGGAAGCGCAAACTCTGGCTGCAAATGTGGAAGCGTTAAGCTCATGATCTGCATGTAAAACCAAGGCCCTGTTCATGGCTAAGACTTCCAATTCTGTCGGCTCCTTGCCATTGAGCATATATAAAAAGTTAGCTGCAAAGCCTAAATCCTCTCGCGGTTCAACTGGACTGAGTCCTTGTCTTAGACGCATAAAGGTGGCGATAATGGTGGGTATTTTAGCCATCAGCTGAATACTCTGTTCGTAGGTAGCTTCCACCGAGCTCTCTTCCGCGTTGACATTGTAAACCCCCAATAGGCTGACAGTTGAGCGCAGCACACTCATGGGGTGCAGGTGCTTTCGCGACTGAATCAAGATACATTGCTCTACAGCATCACTAATCGCATAATTTTTTCGCAATTCCTTTTCAAAATAGTTTAATTCAATTTCAGTTGGAAGATGGAGGTTCCACAAGAGATAGATAACTTCTTCAAAGCGAGCCCTATTATCCATCAATTCTGAAATGTCATAGCCTGCATAGGATAATCTATCATCTTCAATAGCACTGATTCTTGTCTCACAAGCAATGGTGTCTTTTAAACCCTTCGTATCTGTCATACTCCGCCTCCCTTTAATTTCTTTCTGACGACCATTGGCAAGATGCCGCCGTTCTGGTAATAACGAATGTCTGCGTCTGCGTCAAACCTCAAGAGTGCCTTAAACACTTTCTGCCCTTTGTCAGACTTAGCCATTATGCGAACAAGAGCTCCCACTTTTGGCTCTTCCGGCAGATCAATCGAATAGGTCTCATACCCCGTCAAGCCCAAAGTCTCTGCATTCTCGCCTTCTAAATACTGTAATGGAAGCACACCCATCATCACAAGGTTTGATCGATGAATTCTCTCAAAACTTTCTGCCAGAACGGCCTTAACGCCCAGCAAACTAGCCCCTTTAGCTGCCCAATCGCGGCTGGACCCCATGCCATAGTCTTTTCCAGCTAAAACAAGGGTTCCTTGATTAGCCTCTTTATAACGCATGGCAGCTTCATAGATTGGCAGGAGTTGGTCCTTGTATTTGGTATATCCGCCAATTTTACCATCGGCTAGATCATTTTTAATCCGAATATTAGCAAAAGTGCCCCGCATCATGACTTGATGATTGCCTCGTCGGCTGCCATAAGAATTGAACTCTTGGTAATCCACTCCATTGTCTTCCAAGTATTTGGCTGCCGGACCGTTCTTGGCAATATTACCTGCTGGTGAGATGTGATCTGTTGTCACAGAATCACCAAATTTAGCTAAAACCGCCAGATCTAATAAAGCACTGGGTTGATCTTCATTTGACAAAGTATCAAAATAAGGGGGATTTTGAATATAGGTCGACGAAGGATTCCAGTGATAATTCTGTGATTTCTCCGTTGGAATCTGATTCCATTTCGCACTCTCTGAAAAGACATGGGCATACTCGTCTTTGAAAAGATCACTGGTCACATAGCGATCAATATAAGCCTGAACCTGATCGCTGGTCGGCATAAGATCATCCAAATAGACAGCTTCACCTTTATCATCAAAACCAAGCGGCTCTGTCAGCAAATCAATAGACATATTGCCAGCCAAAGCGTAGGCTACTACCAGTGGCGGGCTTGCCAGAAAATTAGCCTTGACCAAAGGATTAACACGGCCTTCAAAATTACGATTCCCTGAAAGGACGGCACTAACCAGCAGATCCTCCTCCTGAATCGCTTGAGCCACTTCTGCTGGCAGATCTCCGGAATTACCAATACAGGTCGTACAGCCATAACCCACCAGATTAAAGCCGAGCTGATCCAGATAGGTCTGCAGGCCACTATTTTGCAAATAAGCCGTAACAACTTTAGAACCCGGTGCTAAAGAAGTTTTAACGGTCTTAGCGACACGCAGACCCCGTTCAACGGCATTCTTGGCTAAAAGTCCGGCTGCTATCAGGACGTAGGGATTGGACGTATTGGTACAGGAAGTGATTGCTGCGATGGCCACATGCCCTGTTTTAATCGTCACCTCCTCATCGCCATAGCTGACGGTTGCCTCTTTTTCATATTCACTTGGATCAAGACCAAAACCGCGGACACCCGCCTCTCTGACTAAACTATCCTGAAATTCTTTCTTAGCATTTTCCAGTTCAATCAAATCCTGAGGTCGTTTCGGTCCAGAAATGGAGGGTTTGATTGTAGATAAATCTATATCCACCACCTTTGTATAAGTAGCTTCTTTATCGGGGTTGTAAAACAGATGATTCTGCTTAGCATAGGCTTCCGTCAATGCAATGTGCTGGCGGGAACGATTAGTCAGCTCCATATACTTCAGCGTCTCAGCATCAATAGGGAAATAACCACAAGTGGCTCCATATTCTGGTGCCATGTTCGCAACAGTTGCTCGATCCGCCAGAGATAAGGTTCCCAGTCCGGGACCAAAATACTCTACAAACTTACCGACAACATTTTCTTGTCGGAGGACTTGAGTGACTTTAAGGGCTAGATCAGTAGCAGTTGCAACTTTAGGAAGCTGACCGATCAGGCGAACCCCGATTACTTCCGGAACAGGAAAGTAAGAGGCTTCCCCCAGCATGGCAGCTTCTGCTTCAATACCGCCGACACCCCAGCCTAAAACCCCGATACCATTAATCATAGTTGTATGGCTGTCTGTTCCAAACATAGAATCTGGATATAGCAGGCCATCTTTTTCAATAATGACATCCGACAGAAATTCAATGTTCACTTGATGGATGATTCCAGTCGCCGGCGGAACGGCTCGGTAATTTTCAAAGGAAGATTCTGCCCATTTCAAAAACTCATAGCGTTCATTATTTCGCTTAAATTCAAGCTCAATATTCTGCTCCAAAGCCTCGCTAGTCCCAAAAAAGTCAACTTGTACACTATGATCAATAACAAGGTCAACAGGGATTTCTGGATTGATTAAGTCAGGATTGCCACCCTGTGCCACAATCGCATCACGCATAGAAGCCAAATCTACAACTACGGGAACTCCGGTGAAATCCTGTAAAATAACACGGCTGGGTTTGAAAGGAACCTCTCCTTGAGGGTTATGTGCTGCATAGGCCAGCAAGGCCGCTATGTGCTGTTCATTAATGTCAATACCATCCGATTTTCGCAATAAACTTTCAATCAAAATCCGAATGGTATAAGGAAGTTTGTCAATATCGACATGATGAAGCTGAGCAGCTTTTTCAAGATCAAAATAAGTGTATTCTTGCCGATCCAATAAAAAAGAAGATGTGTAGTTGGTCATAGGAAGCTCCTTTTCTTATAGTCTTTTAATTATATAATTTTCTGAATCTTCTATCAAGCATAGACCGCAAATCCATGTCAGAAAACCTTACATTTTGATGTAAGTGAGATGTGAAAACTTATTTTCACAATATCTTGTGGTTGTAAAAATGATGAAACACAATATTTTGTGTTTTTTAAGTTCAATTCACTTGCTTTTTTCCTTTTTTTCGGCTATCCTATTATGGTGACTAAAACGAAAATCAACTGAGGAGATTAAAATGGCTAAGATTACTGTTTTTTCAAAAAATAATTGCATGCAGTGTAAGATGACTAAAAAATTCTTGGAGCAAAACGGTGCTGATTTTGAAGAAATTAACATTGATGAGCAACCTGATAAAATTGACTATGTGAAAGGGTTGGGATTCACCGCTGCTCCTGTCATTGAAGCAGGTGAAACTGTTTTTTCAGGCTTCCAGCCAAATAAGTTAAAAGCAATCATCTAAATATAAGCAAACTAAAAACTCCTTCTTTAATTAGAAAGAGTTTCTTCTATGCTAATCACTAGAAAATGACAAAGGATTGATTATATGAGTCTTAAAAATCTCGGCGATATTTCATATTTTCGCCTCAATAACGAAATCAACCGCCCTGTTGATGGGCAAATCCCGCTCCATAAAGACAAGGAGGCACTCAAAGCCTTCTTCGAGGAAAATGTTCTGCCAAATACAAAACCTTTCGATAGCATTACTGATAAAATTCAATTCCTGATTGATCACGACTATATTGAAGCGGCCTTTATTGGAAAATACAGACCTGAATTTATTGAAGAACTCATGGCTGAGCTCAAGGCCGCTGATTTTCATTTTCAATCGTTCATGGCAGCCTATAAATTCTACCAGCAATATGCCTTGAAAACAAATGATGGCGAGGCTTACCTAGAAGGTATCGAAGAGCGTGTCCTTTTCAATGCCCTTTATTTTGCTGACGGCAATGAGGACTTGGCCCGTGATCTTGCTCAAGAAATGATTAGCCAGCGCTATCAGCCTGCAACCCCAAGTTTCCTAAACGCAGGGCGCAGCCGCCGCGGTGAACTCGTTTCCTGCTTCCTGATTCAGGTAACAGATGATATGAATGCAATCGGCCGTTCTATCAATTCCGCTCTGCAGCTGTCTCGTATCGGCGGCGGTGTCGGCATTTCTCTCAGCAATCTCCGTGAAGCTGGAGCCCCTATTAAAGGCTTCGCCGGCGCTGCTTCTGGCGTTGTTCCTGTCATGAAACTCTTTGAAGACAGCTTCTCTTACTCTAACCAGCTCGGTCAACGGCAGGGCGCTGGAGTGGTTTACTTGGATGTCTTCCATCCCGATATTCTTTCTTTCTTATCCACTAAGAAAGAAAATGCGGATGAGAAGGTACGGGTTAAGACGCTTTCTCTAGGGGTAACCATTCCTGATAAGTTTTACGAATTGGCACGTAATAATGAGGATATGTACCTTTTCAGTCCTTACACTATTGAAAAAGAATACGGGGTGCCTTACAACTACATCAATATCAGTGACAAGTATGATGAATTGGTGGCTAATCCGAACATTACAAAAACCAAAATCCGAGCGCGTGATTTAGAAACGGAAATCTCTAAATTACAGCAGGAATCAGGCTATCCTTATGTCATCAATATTGATACCGCCAACCGAGCCAACCCTGTTGATGGCCGTATCGTCATGAGCAACCTCTGCTCTGAGATTCTGCAGATTCAAAAACCGAGTGAAATCAATGATGCTCAGGAATTTGTGACAATGGGAATGGACATTTCATGTAACCTAGGGTCAACCAACGTGGTTAATATGATGACATCTCCTGATTTTGGAAAATCCATTGCTGCCATGACACGTGCCCTGACCTTTGTAACCGATTCTTCAAATATTGAAGCGGTTCCAACCATTAAACACGGCAACGCCCAAGCACATACTTTTGGACTTGGTGCCATGGGACTGCATTCTTATCTGGCTAAAAATCATATCGAGTACGGCAGTCCGGAGTCAATCGAATTTACAGATATCTATTTCATGTTGCTCAATTATTGGACGCTGGTTGAGTCAAACCATATTGCCCGTGAACGTCAAGAAACCTTTGCTGATTTTGGGCAATCAAAATATGCAGACGGCACATACTTTGATAAATATGTTACCGGCCAGTTTGTGCCAAAGTCAGAGCGTGTTAAAGAACTCTTTGCGGATCACTTTATCCCGCAGGCAGAAGATTGGGAAGCCCTCCGTCAGGCGGTCATGAAAGACGGTCTCTATCACCAAAACCGTCTGGCAGTCGCTCCGAACGGCTCTATCTCATATATCAATGATGTTTCTGCTAGCATTCACCCTATTACACAACGTATTGAAGAACGCCAAGAGAAAAAAATCGGTAAGATTTACTACCCTGCTCATGCCCTCTCCACTGATACCATCCCCTATTACAAATCGGCCTATGATATGGATATGCGCAAGGTCATTGATGTCTATGCCGCGGCAACTGAACATGTTGACCAAGGCCTCTCATTAACACTCTTTATGCGCAGCGAGATTCCGCAAGGTATCTACGAATGGAAGACAGAAAACAAACAAACCACACGTGATCTCTCTATTCTCCGTAATTATGCCTTTAATAAGGGAATTAAATCAATCTACTATATCCGCACCTTTACTGATGACGGCGACGAAGTTGGTGCTAACCAATGTGAATCCTGCGTCATTTAACGAGGAAAAGCTAACTTTATCCTCTCAGACAACTCTATTTAGGAGATATCGAATGACAACCTACTACGAAGCGATAAACTGGAATGCCATTGAAGATGTCATTGACAAGTCAACTTGGGAAAAGCTGACCGAACAATTCTGGCTGGATACCCGTATCCCTCTATCAAATGACTTGGACGACTGGCGTAAGCTATCCGATCAAGAAAAAGATCTCGTCGGAAAAGTCTTTGGCGGTCTGACACTGCTTGATACCATGCAGTCCGAATCAGGTATTGAGGCGATCCGCGGCGATGTGCGGACTCCCCATGAAGAAGCTGTGTTAAACAACATTCAATTCATGGAATCCGTTCACGCCAAGTCCTACTCCTCCATCTTTTCAACCCTCAACACTAAATCTGAGATTGAAGAGATTTTTGAGTGGACAAACAATAACGAATACCTTCAAAAGAAGGCTCAGATTATCAATGATATTTATGAAAATGGAGATGCTCTTCAAAAGAAAGTGGCCTCTACTTTCCTTGAAACCTTCCTGTTTTATTCCGGTTTCTTTACCCCTCTTTACTATCTTGGTAACAATAAGTTGGCCAATGTTGCCGAAATTATCAAGCTGATTATCCGCGATGAGTCTGTTCACGGAACCTATATTGGCTATAAATTCCAACTTGGCTTTAACGAACTTTCTGAAAAAGAACAAGACCAGTTCCGTGACTGGATGTATGATCTTCTTTATCAACTCTATGAAAACGAAGAATTATACACCCAAACACTCTATGATTCTGTTGGCTGGACCGATGAGGTCATGACCTTCCTCCGCTACAATGCCAACAAGGCTCTGATGAACCTGGGACAAGACCCCCTTTTCCCTGATACTGCCAACGATGTCAACCCAATCGTGATGAATGGTATTTCAACTGGAACCAGCAACCATGATTTCTTCAGTCAGGTTGGAAACGGCTACCTGCTCGGAACCGTTGAAGCCATGACAGATGATGACTATCTTTACGGCCTTTAGGCCAATTATAACCACCCGTCAAACGGGTGGTTTATTTGTCTCGTACCAAAGGATGCGAGAAGGACTAAAAGTCACATAATCATAAAAACCACTGATGCCTTTCTCTTCATCAGTGGTTTTCTTCTACTTCTCTTTTCACCAGAAGAGCTTCCTCCGGTTTATCGGTAATAATGGCCTGAACACCGCCTTTAATCGCCTTTTTCATGTCTGATGTCTTATTGACAGTCCACAAACGAAGGGGTTTCAAGAGAGAAAGGTCTCTTTTCTTGCCCAAGAAAAGGGAACGATGCGGATGAACAGCCCCGATAAAAGGACTCTTTCCTGCCAACCAGAGATGAAAAGACTGATCCTTCATCAAATAGGCTAATTCAATTCCTGGGTCATGCTTTCGCATAAGATAAAGGCTAAAAAGATTAAAACTGGAGTACATATAGCTAAAAGAGACCTTTTTGCGATGCATTAGTCTGGCAATCTGTTTCTCAATCTTAGGGTAGGGATACTTATCCGTTTTGATTTCAATATTGAGCAGGCCTTGGAAGCCTTTTTCTTCCAAAAAATCAATCACTTCCCCCAAAGTTGACACACGTTCACGAAAGTACTGGGGATGAAACCAAGAACCAGCATCCAAAGACCTGATTTGTTCCAAGGTCAACTTGCGGACCAGTCCGCTCCCGTTAGTCGTACGGTCCACACTTTCGTCGTGAATGACGACTAGGTGTCCGTCTCTCGTTCGATGAACGTCTAATTCGATACCGTCAGTACCGACACGAATGGCTTCCGCAAAGGAAGCCAGAGTATTTTCAGGCCGATTGCTTTTACTTCCTCGGTGGGCAATTATTTGAGTCATCATTCCTCTGTCTCTTACTGTTAGTCTGTTATTATTATAGCCTAAAGTCTTTCTAAAAAATAGAGGATTGACTTAGAAAATGATAAATCCTGACCGATATTCTCAAAGTTTACTTGCAGCTGCCTGATCGGCAATAATAATAAGGTCCTCGTGCTTCTGTAAAATACTGGCTGGCAAATCTTCCGTTATTGGTCCTTTGACCATTGCAGCAAGAGCATCTGCTTTATCCTGACCAAAAGCCATCAGCACGATTCGTTTTGCAGCCATAATAGAGGCAATGCCCATTGAAAGCGCCTGTTTCGGAACTTGAGAAACTTCCTCGAAGAAACGGCTATTGGCTTCAATGGTTGAAGGAGCTAGGTCAACAAGATGCGTCTGGCTATCAAAAGATGTTCCTGGCTCATTAAAGCCGATGTGACCATTACGGCCAATACCCAGAATTTGAAAATCAATCGGATACCTTTGAAGCAAATCATTGTAGCGATGACACTCTGCCGTCAAATCGGCAGCCAAGCCATTGGGTAAAAAACTCGCTTTAAAAGGCTTAGCGGCAAACAATTCTTTCTGCATAAAATAAGCATAAGACTGCGGATCGTCAGCTGATAATCCCACATACTCATCTAGGTTGATGGAGGTTATTTGAGAAAAATCCATAGAAGAATCTTTGATGGCCTGATAAAAAGGCAGAGGCGTGCTGCCTGTTGCCAGACCTAGTGTTTTAGCGCCAGAAGCCAGCTTTTCTTCCAAAAGTTCTAAGGCTATTTTTCCTGCTTCTTCTTTTGATGTGACAGTGATCATTTTCATCCTTATATCTCCTTTTATTGGTCTATACCTGATTTACTTTTATTATATGGTCTATACCAATTTTTGTCAAGAAAAAAATCTAAAAAATGGTATAATAGTTAGGCTAGAAAAGAGGATTTATGAATACAAACGATTTTGATTTTGCCTTACCGGAAGAGCTGATTGCGCAAACGCCCCTTGAACAGCGTGATGCTTCTAAGCTCCTGATTATCGATCGCGCGAAGCAAACCATGAGCGACAGCCACTTTGATCATATTATCGATGAGCTAGAAGCTGGAGATGCGCTGGTCATGAATAATACCCGTGTCCTTCCTGCCCGCCTCTACGGACAGAAAGCTGAAACTCTGGGCCATGTAGAACTTCTCCTTCTAAAAAATACTCAGGCCGATCAATGGGAGGTTCTGGCTAAGCCAGCTAAACGGCTAAAAGTCGGCAGTCAGATTCTTTTCGGTGACGGCCGTCTAAAGGCAACCGTCCTTGAAGAATTGGACCATGGTGGACGAATTGTAGACTTTTCCTATGACGGTATTTTCCTAGAGGTTTTAGAAAGCCTGGGCGAGATGCCGTTACCGCCTTATATTCATGAAAAACTAGAAGATAAGGAACGTTACCAAACCGTTTATGCTAAAGAAAACGGCTCTGCCGCTGCTCCGACTGCCGGCCTTCATTTCACGACAGATTTGCTTGACAGAATACAGGCTAAAGGCGTTAAACTGGTTTACCTGACCCTTCATGTCGGTTTAGGAACCTTCCGACCGGTTTCTGTTGACAATGTTGACGAGCATGAGATGCACTCTGAATTTTATAGCCTCTCAGAGGAAGCGGCACAAACCTTAAATGCCGTCAAGCGGTCCGGAGGACGAATTGTTGCAGTTGGAACCACTTCTATCCGAACACTTGAAACCATTGGTCATAAATTCAACGGCAAACTAGAAGCCGATTCAGGCTGGACTAATATTTTTATCAAGCCGGGCTACCAGTTTAAAATTGTAGATGCCTTTTCGACGAACTTCCATTTACCAAAATCGACACTTGTCATGCTGGTGGCTGCCTTTGCAGGTCGAGAATTTGTCTTGGAAGCCTATAAACATGCCGTCCAAGAAAAGTACCGCTTTTTCAGCTTTGGCGATGCCATGTTTATCAAATAAAAAACCTGACAATGTACTGATGATCCCAAAATTGGAGAAACAATTATGGTAAGGATTGGACTTGGTATTAATAAAGTGGGCACAAAAATAAGATATTAGTGATTATTTTTCAAACTCTACTAGTGATTGATAGCCTAAAGCAGAATGGAGATATTTAGGATTGTAATAGGCTTCAAGATATTTAAAGATTTCAAGTTGAGCTTGCCCAATGGTTGCAAAATTAGCATCATTGACAAGCTCCCTTTTTAATGTTTTGTAAAAAGAATCCATGAGCGTATTATCGTATGGATTACCTTTTCTGATCGTACTAGACTGACATTTTTCTGCCTGGTAGTTCTTGAAATCGTACTCCAACATATTAAAACCTCTAATCGGTAGACGATTAGTCCTTCTTCGGGTCTTTCTCTGTGGTAAGCTTATTTGAAGGCATCTTTAGCATTTCTTTGAAAATATTGATTCATTAAATTTGGTCGTATTAGCGCAGAATGCCTGCGGTTAGCAAACTGAAATTTTATTGCTGGTTTAGCTTCAAGAAAATCCGGAACTTTTTAGAAGAGCTAACTCTCCTTGTAATGTTTGTTCTCTTTTTTCGAATTTTTTCATCTCAAATTGGGCATAACTAAATACACTCCCATGTCCTAGAAGCCTACTTCCCCCATATTTTTTGTATTCTTGAACCTAGCGATCAAACTACTGGAATGAATTCCTGAATTTGATCTAACCATTTTTTACAGGCTGCTCTTCCTCAAGAACGAGTTTTACAGCAGATGTTTGAACGCCTTGTCAAATACTTTTCTTGATAAATCAAACCCATTCGTTAGATTTTGTGTCTAACTTTTTTGGGGATAGTACAAAGGTTTTTTATTATAATCTTTCCTTATAAAAACCGACCGTCCTCTTCCATGAATCATTACTCTCATTCATGATCTCTTTCCATGATCTTTTAGAGTAACGATGATTCGGTTGATAAGCAATTGTCATCATATGGCCACAACTATTATAAATTAACTTTTCATGGTAAAAAGGAAAACGGTATTTCTTCAATCGCTTTTCAATATTTTGAGATGATAATTCAGCATCCCAGACCTCATCTCTTTTTGAAGCAATTTGTAAAATTGGCCCACTTAAATATTCTGCCGCTATATCATACTCTAAATAAGCTTGCCGTTCCCTCCTCCATCCTATTTTCTGAAAGATTAAATCTCTAAACTTGAATGGTCTATAAGGAATTTCCTTAGTCTGTAAGGTCCATGTTGAGGTTTTAGAATTACGCCATCGATTCAATCCTTCCAAAACTTGTGATGAGGGGGAATTCAATACTAAGCATTTTATTTCTTTAAAGTAAGTTCCTGCTAATAGTGCCATTTCTGCTCCTTTCGAACGGCCATAGATTCCAATTCTATCAGAATCAATATGGGGATTCTTCTTTAAAGCATCAATAGTCTCTTTTACAACCTCCAAAGGAATCTTTTGTAAGTATTGGGGGAGCCCCTCTAAAGCAAAATAAGCAACCGCTATTGTTGCAAAACCATGATTGGCAAGGACTTGAGCAATATTTTGTGCTTTTTCTATTCTCCCTTCACTTCCACTCAGAACAATAATTGCAGGTAGTTTCCTGTTACTCGATATGTAAAATAGTCTAGCAAAAGCGTGTTCTAAACGAATTTCTTTAGAGATGACATTCGGAAGTTGATAGTATCGTTTAAATAACCTATTTCCAATCAATTCTTTGTTCTGAAAAACTTCTATTTTGACTAAAACATCTTTAGATAAAGGTATTTCAGAAAAATCGTTAGACAGTTGTGACTTTATCAATTTTTCTGGATGACAATTAAAATATAAGTCCATACTTGATTTAATTTCACCATATTTTGATAAACCTATTGACGTTTCTAAGTTAATATTTCCGTTAGAATCCGAAACATACATAGCTTCGCATACCCAAGGAGATTTTAATGATAGTGTCATAGGTGCATTTATGCAGTAGTAATAATGAAGCGTCATCCGAACAAGAATTTCACAAGTTTTCGGGAGCTTAGTAAGTTTTATATAAAAAGGCATATCTGCACTATCACTATCACTATTTACAAGAATACTAATTTGGTTATCCATAATCCTCCTTTTATTTAAATTACTTAACAAAAAATAATGTCACCTTCTTAACCAAGGTAAATTTTTCCATACTTTTTCAATATCATCCATCAATCCTATCATATCTTCCAATAAACTTGGGGAATACCGTGTTAATATGGCTAACACTTCTTTATTTAAATAATCATCTTGTTTTTGATGTTCACGGACAACCTCTAGACCTGAAGCGGTTAATTTTAAATAAATAGATTTGGAATTCTCCGGTACCTTTTCCTTTATGAGTAAATCTTTACGCTCTAAGTTTTTAACGACTTGCGTAATAGCGCTTCTAGAAACGGAACGTTTTTCAGCAAGCCTAATTAAGTTGATTGGTTGCATCTTTGCTATTGTTACTAGAGTATGAATTTCAGTTACACTGATACTTGTGGTATTACTGATATGCTGCCTTTTAGATAAACTATCATACTGTTCAACAAAGCCTTGGAATCTTTTGTTGAATTGATTTAAAGTTTCTCGGTTCATAACAACTCCTTTTGTTAAGTATCTTAACATTTTTTTGATTTATTTAAAAGAAAAAGTTTTGACTTTCATCAAAACTTTCATTTGATGCCCATCATTTTACGCAGCTCCGGTATTTTTTGAAGCTGCGGTAAAATCAGCATGGTCATCAGAATGTGAATGGGAATTTCTAATAGTTTAATGGCCCGAGTCCCGTAAAGAACAGCTAAGGGAATACCATAGTACCAATGAAGGGCCAGCGGTACTAAGAAAAAAGTAGACAATGCCATATTCACACCTGTGGCTAAAGTCACATAGGCCCAATCCTTCTTATTTTGCCAGTGAATCTCCTTGCGGTAGAAAAAATAGCCGTAGATAAAACCTTGAAGGGCCTCAATCAAGGTAAACCAAATAATAAAGTCACCTTTCCCAGATAAGAAGAAAGAAATAAGATCCCAGAAACCAAAAACAATAAAGGATAGAATTGGTCCTGCAATGCTTCCAATCACCGTATTGGCAATGAAGGTGGGGCTCACTTGAAGCAGCTTGGTACCAAAGCTGAACTTACCTAAGATAAAGTTAATTGCCAAAAGAACGGCAATAGCTGTCATCAAGCGTAGGGTTAATTGGGGTGTTTTGTTTTTCATAAGGGCTCCTTTAGATAAAATCGGAGCTGCCAAAAAGAATTTTCGACAGCGGATGCAATGATTTACCGCGCTTTGAGCTTCGTTGTGTGGCAACATCCCATCCACACACACTTAACGCAAATCATCTACTCTGTGCAAATTGCTTTGCCTGTCTAGTGTATCATATTTCAGGAAAAACAACTAGAGGGCTATTGAAAGTTCTCACAGATGAGCGATGCAATAAAGGTTAAGAAAAAAGCCCACTCCTTGTTTGAGTTGGACTTCTTCTTAGCTTATGGATTTTGATTGACGCGGTGCCATTCGTTGATGACATAGGCAATCTGAGTCAGTTCTGTATAGCCAAGACCATTAATCTCATCGTTTTCAGGTGTTTTACCACCCAATCCCGCTGTATAAAGAGCGATGAGGTAAGGGGTCTGTTCATAAACAATCGCATCCACATTGAGCGCCTCTCGAACATAGCCCGGCTTTTGGCGAATATCGAGATCTGGCAAATAAGTTTCATAGTAGAGACCTGGAAAAGACACTCCTAAGAAATCCAGGATATCCGCATATTTTTCCTGATTTTTCCATAAATGATCTAAAACCTGAATATAGTAGTCTGTTGTTGTTTTATTGCCGTTTTGGTCAATGGTTTTAATCTCTCCCTTGGACTGTCCGTAGCGTTTAAACAGGGTATAAACCTTGTCAAAACCGCCCAAAGCATTGGCCATGGCATAGGCCGGTGTATTTTCAGAATAGACCAAAGAATACTCCTGCATCTCGGAAATCGTCATGTCATTACCAAACTGATTACGGTAAGCTTGGTATTCACCAATATACTCATAATCAATCTGCGTAATATCATAAGCCTGATCCATAGATAACTGTCCCTTTTCCACAGCGTCAACAGCCAGCATATTCAAGGGGAGTTTATAGGTGGAGCCAGCCGTCATGGGCTGCGTTTCATTCATCGAAATCACCTCACCACTAGCCGTATTCTTATAAGAAAAGGCGACATTTTCATGAGGAATCCCGGCTTCATCAAGATAAGCCTGCACCACTTGAGGAAGAGATAGGTTGGCATAATCATAATGCAGCCCAATAGCATCCATGGTCTGCGCATCAGAGACCATGACAGCTTGCTTGGCCTCTGCCGACTTCGTCACAGAAACTTGACTGGTCTGACTTGTTGCGGGCTGACTAGCCTTACTGGACAGATGCTGACTCGTCTTTGACTGCGAGACAGACTGCCCCAAACTTATCTGGCCAGACTGCCACAGATACCCCAAGGTTAATAAACAGAGAGCTAATAAACTCACTAAAAAAATAATAATTTGATTCTTCTTCACTTTTTTCTCCTACTTCTTATTATAAAGGAGTAGGTCTATAATAACAAGGTATTATGTCAATAAAATAACATTTTTTACAAAAAGATTTCAATAGCTGAGATCAGCAGCAAAAAAGCCCTCTTAACAGAGGGCGGAATAGGCTTATTTAGCGGCTTGATAAAGTTCGTTAACTTTGTCCCAATTAATAATCTCAAAGAAAGCCTTAATATAGTTGGGACGCACGTTACGGTAGTTAAGGTAGTAAGCGTGTTCCCAAACATCTAGAGCCAAGATGGGTTTCAAACCTTGTGAAATTGGTGTGTCTTGATTAGCTGTTGAAACCACCTCTAACTGTCCTTCTTGATTGACAACGAGCCAAGCCCAGCCTGAACCAAAGCGTGTTGTAGCAGCCGTTGTAAAGGCCTCTTTAAACTGGTCAAAAGAACCAAAACTAGCTTCAATATCAGCCTTCAGTTCAGCTGAAATGGTTGTTTTTTCTGGTGACAGCAACTCCCAGAAAAGCGCATGATTCAGATGGCCTCCGCCATTATTAATCAAAGCCTGGCGGATATCTTCTGGAATAGACTCAACATCGGCCAACAATTTTTCTAAATCGTCACCGATTTCTGGGTGTTTTTCAAGGGCTGCATTTGCGTTAGCCACATAAGTTGCATGGTGTTTATCATGGTGGAGAGTCATTGTCTCCGCATCAATTTGAGGCTCTAGAGCATCGTATGCATATGGTAGATCTGGTAAAATAATTGCCATCGTCAAATCCTCATTTCATTTTTGATTACCTTCATCATAACGCAAAATAAGATGGCTGACAAGTAATCCGTTTATTTTTTATAAGTGGCTATTTTCAAGATAGCCAGATCAAAAAGGTAGTCTTTCTCATAGCGCCCGGTTTTTATCTGATAATCGGTGTCAATCAACTGTATCAGGCAAAATTTCAAGAAAGCTATTGACAGGGTTCGAGAATCTCGAATGGCAAATTTGATTTGATAAGGGTTGACTTTTCGTCCAAGATAGTCAGATAGACTACCGATAATCTCCTGCTCTGACTTATGCTGGCTGGACAAGATCTGAACCTGCAGGAAGGTGCGAAACTGTCCAATCATGATAGCGAGCAGTTTGACCTCATCTTCTCCCTGTAAACGCAAATCCTTTATTAAATCTTGAGCTTGGAGCATTTGACCTGTCAGCACAAGTTGCGTTAGGTCAAAGACGTTATCTTGCAAGGTCTTGGGAACAGCTTCTTCCAAATCCTTCTGACTGACCAGACCATTTTTTTTATAGGCAGAGAGGAAGGACAAGTTTTTTTGCATACTGGCAAAATCTAAATTAGACTTAATCAGAAGATTGTCAAAAACACCTTTCTCAAAACTCAGGCCCAAGTCATGGGCATACTTTTGAAAATGGGTGCGCAGATCCCTTTCTTTCAAAGCAGCAGCTTCAAAAATATGAGCGTCACGCCTGAGCAGTTTAACCAGACGCCGTTTGCCATCTAATTTCCCCGGAGCAAAAAGAATAAGCTTGGTGCTCTCAACAGGATTCTCAAGATAAGCTTCCAAACGTCTGAGTTCCTTATCCTCTAAAAAGTGTTTCTTATCACTGGTAATGTCTAAAAACTGATCAAAGATAACGATTTTTTCTTCAGCAAAAAAAGGTAGACTCTCCAGATCCCTTTCGGCCTCCTGAAAGGAATGTTCAGACAGGTCAAAATAGGAATAGGCCAAATCACTCGGATCAAAATGCAGACTTTGGAGAATCGCTTCTTTAAGCAGACTGTACTGACCCAAATCATCACCCGTTACAAGACTGACAGGAGCTAAATTTTTAGGAGTAAGCTTCTTTGCTTCATCAATTGCAATCATAGTTTTATTTTATCACAATTTTCCTAGGGATGTTAAGCGATACCGCATTTCCCTCATACAAAAACGAAGCCTAAGGGCTTCGTTTTTTCTTCTGATGTGATTAAACTAATTTTGTGGTGGTTGATTGGTCTGATCCTGTCCCTCAGCAAAACCAGTTGATTGAGGATTAGTTTGATTAGGGTTCTGATAAGGATTAGACTGGTTGAATCCTGTTCCGGCAGGTTGATCTTGGTTATATGGATTCTGATTCGTAAATGAGGCATTGGGCTGATAATAATAGTCTGGAAGCTTTGTGGGTAAGCAATACATCACAAGAAGAGCTATAGCTCCGAAGGGGACCAAATTTAGGAAAATAAATCCCCAATGAAAGCCGGCATCGCGTAAGCGACGGATTGCAATCGCCAAATTAGGCACCAAAGTCGCCAAGGAAAAGATAATTAAGAAAAGATAGACAAAGCCCATCACCGTAAGCCCAGGGGCAAAGAGAGAGACAATATGGTCAGCCGTCGGTTCGTAATCATTCCCATAATAAGCCATCTCCCCAAAAATCCGAAATAGAGTCAGGATAAAGGTAACATAGAAAATCAAAACAAAAGGCAAGCTGATTAGAGCATTGCATAAAAAGGCCCACCAAAAGTCAGACCGTGTCGAGCGGCCAGAAAAATCGGAATATTGTTTCCAGTACTTTTTATAAGCATCAATCATGGTAAATCTCCTTTTAAGTCGCTATCAATTAAGCAGAAAAAGTCGCTTTCACGACTTTTTTTATTGGTCTGCAGCAGAGTTATCTGTGGCAGTTTCTTGAGAATGGTCAATATCTTCAAATGTAACGGCTGACTCCGTAGCTGGCTGCTCCTGAACGGGTGCCTGCGGAGTTTGCTGGAATTGATTTGGCTGTTCTTGTACAGGAGCCTGTGGCTGAACCGGCGCTTGATTGTTAAATTGACCCGTTTGGGGTGCCTGTGGCTGAACCGGCGCC
This sequence comes from Streptococcus ferus DSM 20646, assembly GCF_000372425.1. Lineage (GTDB taxonomy): Bacteria > Bacillota > Bacilli > Lactobacillales > Streptococcaceae > Streptococcus > Streptococcus ferus. The sequence continues at coordinate 107,481 of NZ_AQVD01000001.1, read as the reverse complement.
TGTTGATTAAACTGACCTGGCTGAGGAGCTTGGGGCTGTTGGTAATAACCATTAACTGGCCCTTGTCCATTAAAAGCAGGGTTTTGAACCTTGGTTGGCATACACATCAACACAAGGAAAGCAATTTGGCATGGGAACACAAAAATCCACATCAGTGGGACAAAAGTAAGAATACTTGGTGCCAAAAGGAAAATAAAGGCCCAGTGGAAACCACCATCACGCAGACGGCGGACAGAGATAGCTAAATTTGGTACCAAAACAGCCAAATAAAAGATAAAGAGCAATAATAATAGAAGGATGGTAAAAGGTGAGAAGATAGCAAAAATATCATCTGGCGTTGGTGTATAAGCGTAACCATATTCTTCAGTCTTTAGACCCAAACGAATAAGTCCTGAGATTAATGAAATTCCCAGCAAGAAACCAATTGGCAATGTGATGAGGAAATTACACAGCACAACCCACCAGTAATCAGAGCGTGTCGAACGACCGGAAAAATCGGCATATTGTTTCCAATATTTCTTATAAGCATCAATCATAGATAGAAAGTCTCCTAAATTAAATTTTAATATACTTAGGATACCACGATTAAGGCCATAAATCAAGATGATTCCCGATGTTAAGAAGGAGAGGATCTGGAATTTTTGACTGAGAGATAAGCCTGCTATCTCATAAAAGAGCTACTTGACAACCTCTATCTGCCATTGCTTGATTCCCTTGAAGCGAACAGCTCCCATTTGATCTGTCCTATAAATCAGGGTCTGCATCCTTTCAAAACGCTGCAGAGTTTCCTGATGAGGATGCCGGTAGCGATTATTCTTGCCTGCTGATATTAAGGCTAGCTTGGGTGAGATAAAATCCAGAAAAGCTGGACTTGAGGAGCCCTTGCTGCCGTGATGGCCTGCTTTTAAAACATCAACCGGAAGTTTCGGATAAGCTGCCATCAGGGTCTCCTCCCCTTCCTTCTCCAAATCTCCTGTAAATAAAAAACGAAGGCCTAGCAAGGAGCCATATAAGACGAGGGAGTCATTATTACCGCCATCTCCTACTTGACTGGGATAAAGAACCTGCAGCTGGCTCCCCATTATAGGCAATTTATCCCCTGCCTGAAGCACCCTAACAGGTGCGGCCAGCTTCTTTAAACGTTTTCTAAACTCTGGTACCGTCAGACTCCCTTGACTAACCAAAATTTCACCAATATCCAGCTCTTTAGCGACAGCCTCCAAATCTCCTATATGATCCGTATCGGTGTGGGTGAGCACCAACTGATCAATCTTACCAATTCCCTGACTTTTTAAGTAAGGAAGCAGCGTTCTTTCAGCATTGGGTGTCTCTGCTGCCCTCTGCCAAGTTTGTGAACTGGCAAACCCAGGCTTTCCGCCAACATCAATCAAAAGCGTTTTTCCTTTCATGTCCCTCAGGAAAATACTGTCCCCCTGGCCTACATCGACCATAGTTACTTCATTATAAGCGGGATTTTTAACGAGAAAAAAGAGAAGACACAGGGCAATGGAAAGGATTATCCTCGCTTTTTTTAATTTATAAAAATCATAAAGCAAGCCTAAGCCAATGACGAGCATCAGCAAAAGACCTACTGAAGGGCTGCCCAAAATCAATGAGCGGCTAAAAAAATGCCCCAAAAAACTAATAAAATCTTCTAAAAGCTGGAAAAAAGGATTCAATAGACTGAGACCAATCAAGGGAGAGAGGAGAAAAAGAAAGCTCAGCAGCGGCAAAAGAATCACATCAAACAGAAAGGATAAACAAGCTGTCAGCAGAATGGAAACCGGCTGAAAAGAGCTAAAATACCACATCAAAAAAGGAAGGATTCCAATATAGACAGCCAATGTCTGAGCCAACAGCTGTCTCTTGCCACTCAGGTCTTCAAAGTCAATTAAGCCTAAAATAAAGGCATAAGCAAAACTAAGAACACCGCCCGCCGTTGCCAGAAAATGGGGGACAAGGAAAAACATGACCATTAAAGAAAGGGCTAAATTATCCAGTTTTCTAATATTAAAAAGAGCCAGATAACTCTGTAAAAGACTCCGTATAACAGAGACAGAACCACCTGTTAAAACAGCATAGAGGACTGAGAACGGGATTTGCAGCCCATTAACAGTCTCCTGTTTGATTCCTAATCTTAGGAGCAGGTAACGGAACTTTCCCAAGAAAAAGCCCACCTGCATCCCAGACAGGGCAAAAAGATGAATAATCCCTAAACTGGAATAAAGCTCTCCCATCTCATCAAAACTGCTATCCAAGTAACCGAATAAGAGCCCGGTCATGTAGTGTGCCATTGGAGCAGGAAACTTACTTTGTATATGCACAATCGCCCGCCGCCTTAGACTGCGCAGGTGATCAAAGAGGCTTAATGCTTTTGCTTCTTCTACAGCATCAATAGACTCGATTTGGGCCAAGCGGTAAATCTTCTGTGTTTTAAGATAAGCCCGGTAGTCAAAGCCCTTGAAATTGCGCTGCTCCTCAGCCTCTGTCAGCTTGATTTTTCCCCTTATCACAGTATTTTGCCAGAGATTTTGAAAATAGCGCTTCTCCGTCTCTGACTTCAAACGATAGAAAGCCTGATAAGATTGCTGCGCATATCGACCACGAAAGCTTAAGCGATCACCATTGACGGAAATACTATCTGGAATGACATGGATAGCTGGAAGATGCTCTGGCGCCGCCTGATAATCTCTACCACTTTTCCAATTCACAAACAAAAAGTAAGACGCAAATAAACACAAAATCAGAATAGTCTTAAGCAGACAAGGTTTAGAATACTGCCGTAGCAGTAACACGCAAGAAATAAGGGTTGCGACTAAGGTTACTACTGAAAAGTCAACGACTAAGAAATAAAGTTCAACGACTAAGAGTGCTAAATAAATCGGTTGGATAGGAAAAAACTTACTCAATCGTCACCATGTCCTTTAATTTTTCAAAGGTTTTATCCCCAATACCTGAAATATTTTTTAAATCCTCTAAAGATGAGAAACCACCATTGCTGTCCCGATAGTCAATAATATCTTGGGCCCTTTTCTCGCCGATACCGGAAATGGTCTGCAAATCGGCTAAGGTGGCGGTATTTAGGTTGATTTTGTCTGACTGCTCCGTATCTATGCTGTTGTTTGCGTTCTGACTGTTATCAGGCTTTCCGACAACACTGATGTCTTCACCTTTGAAAGCCACATAGATAACGGCCTCATCTGATAATTTTTGAGCTAGATTTACAGACTTACGATCAGCTTCAGCTGTAAAACCGCCCGCTACTTCGACCGCATCGTTAAGACGACTTTGCGACGACAGGGTATAGACCCCTTCCTTTTTCACAGCTCCCTTAATGTCCACTGTAATCTTGCCGGATGAAGAGGGACTCTTGTCTGTCTCTTTCTGCGAGACAGACGAAACCGAATGTTTCTTCCCAGAACTAACAATTGCTGGCAGCTGATTTTTATTTGGCTGGGGCGTTTGAGAAAGGAGATGAAAGCTCACCAAAAGACCTGCTATAATGAGCGATAAAAGTGCTGTCACCTTATTTTCCTTAACTTTTTCAATGAAATCTTCTAACATCTGATCCTCCTTACTTCCTTATTCGCAAAGACAAGCAAAAGAAAGTCGCTCGGAAACATAAAAAATCTCCCAGTCATGGGAGATAAAGTCTACTTACGGTGTTTGTCCGGATCCCAAACAAAACTCGCAATGTATGAAAAAATCAATGTCAGGATAACAAGCACGAGAGCCACCACGGCTAAGGGAATACGAATAAAGAACCAGAGAACACTTGGTTTTTGATCTGTATGAAACGGAGCTACTTCCTCATCCAAACGTTGAAATTCCTTTTGGATACGGCTTGAAACCTCTTCGATACCTTGGTCATTCATGCGCTTAATGTCAGAAACATCAATAGGATTTCCGAAGTTCATGTCTATCCGCTCACGGCTGATCAGCCCCTTGAAAGAACGCGGGCCAACATACACAGAGGGCATAATCTTCACCTTTGCCATTTTAGCAATAATAGCAACGCCACCCTTGACGTCCGTTGAATGACGACTGCCACTTGGAAACATAATCAAAGAACGCTGGCTTTTTTTCAGCATGTTAACAGGGTATTTGATGGCTTCTTGACCAGGATTATCCCGGTCAATTGGAAAAGCTCCACACATCTTGATCCACCAGCCAAAGATGCGATTATTAAAGAGCTCTTTTTTCGCCATAAAGATAAACTGCTTGGGACGAGCCGCAAAAGCCATGTAAACAGGATCCCACCAGGTCCTATGCGGAGCCACTAAAATATAATTATCATCCTTATCAATGATACGCTCACGATGATGATAATGAACATTGCCATTGATAATCCATAGTAAAAAGACAACTAATCCTCTTAGGTATGCATAAAACACGTCATAATCTCCTTTTGTCTTAATCTCTACCATTATACTAAAAAAAAGCAGATTTTTATAGTTTAAATTGCCGGAGGAAAACCAGCTCTGATAGATTTGGTTCGGAAAATCTCGTCTTTTTTTGCTATAATAAGAGCATGACTAAGGCTATTTTAAAAGACAAAGAGCGGATTGACCAGCTCTTTTCAACAGATGTCAAGATTATCCAAAACAGGGATGTTTTTTCTTATTCCATCGACAGCGTCCTGCTGTCACGGTTTCCAAAGTTTCCCAGCCGAGGATTGATTGTTGATCTTTGCAGCGGCAACGGGGCTGTCGGACTATTTGCCTCTACGCAAACCAAGGCTGACATTGTCGCTGTTGAGTTGCAAAAACGGCTGGCTGATATGGGACAGCGCTCCATTGAACTCAATCATCTGACCCAGCAGGTCACTATGATTAATGATGATTTAAAACACCTAATGGCGCATGTCCCGCGCTCCAAGGTTGATCTTATTCTCTGCAATCCGCCTTATTTTAAAGCGACAGAAACATCCAAGAAAAATCTCAGCCCCCACTATCTGCTCGCCCGTCACGAAATCACAACAAACCTAGAAGAAATTTGTCAAGTCAGCCAGCAGGCTCTAAAAACGAAAGGCCGTCTAGCTTTGGTTCATCGGCCAGACCGCTTTTTAGAAATCATGGAAACGATGAAACGCTATAAATTAGTGCCCAAACGCATCCAGTTTGTTTATCCCAAGGCTGATAAAGAGGCCAATATGCTCCTGATTGAAGCTATTAAGGACGGGTCTCCCGATGGACTGACTTTCCTGCCGCCTCTGATTGTCCACAAAGACAATGGCGATTACACAGATGAGATTCATGATATTTATTTTGGCAAAGAGCACCACGCCTATATGTATGTTCTCAGGTGTGCTGATGACAGCCTTTATACCGGCTATACAACCCATTTAGAAAAAAGGCTGGCAACCCACAATGCTGGTAAAGGCGCCAAATACACCAAAACCAGACTTCCAGTTGAATTGATCTATTTTGAGACCTTCAATCATAAAAATGCAGCCATGAGTGCTGAAGCCAAGTTCAAACGAAAGACACGGCAGCAAAAGCTAGATTATATCAAAAGTCACCAAAAGCAATCTTCAAAGGAATAAGCCAAACGCGCTTAGATATTTTTCTAAGCGCGTTTTGTAGTTTCTTCAATCTCCTCTAAAATCGTAAGCAACTTTTTTGATGATGTTGATAAATGTCTTGTTTTTAGATAAGCATAGGAAATATAGAACTGTATATCCCTTTCCTGAAGAGGGATTTTCACCACTCCCTCTAGTTTCTGCGGGAAGCTAATCTCAGTCAAAAGACCAATCCCAAGATTTTCCTTAATCATTTGCCCTACCATATAAACATCATCTAATTGTACTAAAATTTGTGCCAACTGATGATGTTGGCTGTTTAAAAAATTAAAAGCATTCAAGTGAATATGACGTTCATCAAGCAAAATAAATTTTTCTGACAACACATCAGCAAATGACAACGTTTTAGATCCAGCCAGAGGGTGATGTTCTGATAGTACCAAGAAAAAATCTTTCTGCCAGAGTGTAACGGTCTCTAGTTTAGGGTGAGAAAGGGGCTTCAAGCTTCCCAATAAACTCAACTCCATATCCCCATCAAGCAATTTACTAAGTAATTCGTTAGATCCGCCATGAATCGTCTGTAATTCCGATAAAAAAGAAACAGACATTTGCTTGACTAGCATCTGCGATAGAACATAACTTGCAATAATAGGCGGAAAACCAATCTGCGCTTTTGTCACCCAAGATTGCTTTAACGCTTTATTAAGTCGCCCTATTTCCTCCAATATTTCCTTGCTATGATTGGCTAAGATGTTGCCCTGAGGTGTCAATGATACGACACGCTTTGCAGGATCCTTAAATACCAACTCACAATGAAACAGCGCCTCCAAACGCTTAACAGCGTAGGAAATGGTTGGCTGGCTTACATTAAAACATTTGGCAACAGCCGTAAATGACTGCAACTGAGATAATTGGTAAAAATACTCCAAATCTCTAAGATTCATCTTCCCCTCCTTTGCTCATTCTGAGATAAACAAATAGTCTTATAAATATTATTTATAAGCTCTAAGCTATTTGACTATAATATGATATATTCTATAAAATACTCCTATAAATATAGTTTACCACAGGAGGTTCGTTTTATGCGTGCACATGCTATTTTAAATAATCCTTTTTTAAATAAGGGAACTGCTTTTACAATGGAAGAACGTCAGGAACTAGGCCTGATTGGTCTCTTGCCGCCTTACATTCAAACCATTGAAGAGCAGGCAGCGCAGACTTATGCGCAAATGCAAACGAAAGCTAATAACTTGGAAAAACGTCTGTTCTTGATGGAGATTTTCAACACCAATCGGACACTTTTCTACTATCTCTTCTCACAACATTTAGAAGAGTTTAACCCAATCGTTTATGACCCAACCATTGCTGAAACCATTGAAGGCTATAGTGACCTCTTCGTTGATCCACAATATGCAGGCTATCTGGATATTAACCACCCTGAAAATATCGAAATGACTCTTAAAAATGCAGCCCGCGACCGCGACATTCGACTTATCGTCGTGACAGATGCCGAAGGGATTTTAGGTATCGGTGATTGGGGAACCAATGGCGTGGATATCTCCGTCGGTAAACTAATGGTCTATACAGGCGCGGCTGGAATTGACCCTGCGACGGTTTTACCTTTGGTCATTGATGCTGGAACTAATCGTAAGGAACTACTGGACAATCCTAACTATCTGGGAAACCGTCATGAACGTGTCCGTGGCGACCGCTATTACGATTTCATTGATCAATTTGTACAAACAGCCGAACGTCTGTTTCCTAAACTGTATCTGCATTGGGAAGACTTCGGTCGTCTCAATGCGGCCAATATCTTGGAAAAATACCGCAAAAAAATTCCAACCTTTAACGATGATATTCAAGGAACAGGGATTGTTACCTTAGGAGGTATTTATGGCTCACTAGCCATCACTGGTGAAAAACTGACCGATCAAGTCTATCTCTGCTACGGCGGAGGGACGGCTGGTGCAGGAATTGCATCGCGTGTTCTTAGTGAAATGGTTACAGAAGGACTCTCCGAAGAAGAAGCTTACAAACGTTTCTTCATGGTAGATAAACAAGGTCTGCTCTTTGATGACATGGATGATTTAACACCAGAACAACGTCCATTTGCCAAGAGACGCTCAGATTTTGCCAATGCCGATCAACTGACAGACCTCTTGGAAGTGATAAAAACCGTGAAACCAACTATCTTGGTCGGCACTTCTACCCAACCTAACACCTTTACCAAAGAGGTGGTCGAAGCGATGTGTCAAAACACGGAACGTCCATGTATTTTCCCCTTGTCAAATCCGACAAAATTAGCCGAGGCAAGCGCTGAAGACTTAATTACTTGGTCTGATGGCAAGGCCTTTGTGGCAACCGGTATCCCAGCTGACACCGTATCCTATAAAGGTGTGGACTACGTTATCGGTCAAGCCAATAATGCTCTCATCTACCCAGGTCTGGGGTTGGGAATGCTGGCTTCAGAGGCAAAGCTATTGACAGATGAAATGATTGGTGCCGCTGCGCATTCATTAAGTGGTATTGTGGATGCTGGTCAACCAGGTGCACCAGTCTTGCCGCCATTTGCTTATGTGGCAGAAGTTTCAACTAAAGTAGCAGAAGCAGTTGCTCAAAAAGCCCAGGAGCAGGGCTTAGCACAAAGTCAAGAAACTGATATGGTTAAAGCCGTTCGTGAACTCAAGTGGTCTCCAAAATACTAGGAAGTAGGAGAGATTATGATATTTTTAACGTCAATTGAGAGCATTCTTCCCATCATTGTCATTATCATTTTGGGCTATTTCTTACAGGTGCGTGGTTGGTTTGACGATAGTTTTGGCGGCAATTTATCTAAGCTAATCATGAATGTCGCAATGCCTGTTTCCATCTTTGTATCTGTCATGAAATACCTGACTTTAGACAAATTGATTAGCCTGTCTGGTGGTCTGATTTATACCTTCGGTGCTTTTATTCTAGGCTATGTCTTAGCCTTTGCGGCTGTCAAAATCTTCAAGGTTCGCCCAGGGCGTCGTGGGACAATGATTAATACCTTTGTCAATGCCAATACCATTTTCATTGGCCTGCCTCTAAATATTGCTCTTTTCGGTGATAAGGCGCTGCCTTATTTCCTCATCTATTACATCACCAATACGGTCTCAACATGGACTTTGGGTGTTTACTTGATGACGACGGACAGCAAATCAGGGCAAAGTAAGGAAGCTGCTAAGTTTAGCTGGAAGAAACTCTTCCCTGCTCCCCTTGTTGGTTTTCTCGTTGCTTTGGTCTTTCTAGTCCTGCGCCTTCCCGTGCCTGATTTTGCGACAAACACGCTAACTTACATTGGAAATCTGGTGACGCCTTTGTCACTTCTCTATATCGGAATTGTCTTAGCAAAAGCTGGCTTGAATACCATTCGCTTTGATATTGATACTATTGTCACACTGGTGGGACGTTTCATTGTGGCACCTGCCACCATGTATCTTCTGTTAAAATTTGCTGCCGCTGGCATGGAGACTACAGAATTTAAGACCTTTGTAGTACAATCGGCAGCCCCAGCCTTAGCCGTCTTACCAATTCTAGCCGATCAAGGAGATGGAGATGTCGAATTTTCCACAAACGTCGTCACTTTGAGTACTATCCTCTTTATCATTGTCGTTCCGATTGTCGTGACCCTATTAGGATGATAGCATTATCACAAAACTCACTTAGGAAATAACCTAAGTGAGTTTTCTTTTATTTATCACCTTTATTGCGAATAACGAAGCCGTTTTTCTTCTCGCTTGAGGTACGATGCGGGCGTTTATTGGATTTATTTTCAAAATCTCTGCGGTTTTTATTAGAGGTCCGCTTAAAGCCGCCTTCTCTGCGATCACGGTCTCTGCCGCCACGACGATCATTACGGCCGCGTTTGTTGCCGCTCTTGCCTTTGAAGCCGCCTCCTGATGGCTTGAACGGCAAAGGTTTTTCACGGGCAATCTCAACAGCTGGCATCATATCAGGATCTTGAACGGTCAAGGCCAAAATATATTGCGCTAACTCTTCTGGTGAGAATTCCGCCGCCAGCTTTTCCTTGGTGTAATATTGCGTTAGAAATTCCTTGACCAGTTCATCAGAGAGAACACTTGCCTTTTCCTTTTCTTTCTCTTTGGTCAATAGGTTATGAGCTTCAGACTGGATTTGTTTATGCGTGTGATTAGTCACAGACTGAGAACCAATGGTATAGCCCATCATTACAATGAAACTAGACACCACTAGACCTCCTAAACCAATCAAAAGCCTCGCTTTCATTTTATTTAACATAGATAATGCTATCTCCTTTTTTTCGTAAGATAGCACCATCATAACAAGATTGACCTGGAAAAGTTATCACAAAAAAGATTTAGCCGTAATTTAAGACTAAATCTTTTTTATATAAATTTTTCTGAAGAAGCATGTCGTAAAAATATCAAAGACAAAACAAATAGATTCAACCCATATATAAAGTATAACGATAAATAGGTTTGAACTTTTAATAATTGTAATATGGTTAGAATCATAACACTAGCAAGATTTATTAAAATAGATACATGCAAAACAAATTTTTCATTTCCAAAGCTTTGTAGTAACATTTTAGAACTTTCGTAAATAGGAGATATCCCCATAGCCAAAAATGTATACAAAGCAATAGGTACAACATTTGTTGTTATTTCATCAGAAAGAAAGTGAGATAGAATATTTGATAATAAAACAACAGGACAAGCAAGTAACATACTAGCAGCATATGAATTTTTAAATATAGTTTTCAAAAATTCTTTGACATGTCCCATTTTCTCTGCTTCAGGCAAATAAACGGAAACTGTTGTCGAATATACAAAAGAAGGGACACGAATGATTGAAAGTAGCTGACTAATAACAGCATAAATCGCAAGTATCTCCAAACCTAGTCTTGCCATAAATGCATCAAACACTATAATAAATAGCACACTTTCTAGAACCTCTTGACCAGCTAATGGAATACCAGATTTTACTAACTCTAATTTCGTTGTAGATTTCACAAATATAGACTTCCAAATCATTGGATAAACCATGAATAAATAGCTACAAGTAACAAAACACAAAGATACAATCGTTGATATAGCTGCTCCTCTAATTCCGAATAGTGGTACCAATATATAATTCAATAATACATCTAATAGTGAGCTTGCCAATCCAATCCACATAATTGGCCTTGTTTCCTTTTGAACTCTCAATAGATTAGTAAGGGAAAAGTTTAATAGTGTCAAAATTATATAGGGGGACATAATAACTAAATAATTTGTTGCTAATGCTAATAAACTACCTCTAAATCCATAAAGTCTACTCAGCATTGTTTCTCCGTAAAAAATTACAAAAAAAGCAAATGCTGTTCCAATAATCAAATTTATGATTAAATTTGATTTCAACAAATCGTTAAATTTACTGTACTGTCGATTAGAATAAGCCTTAGAACTTTTAATATTAAAAGATAGGCTAAAGGCTCCTAAAAGGCCACCAAAAGCAAATAGCATATTCTGAATAATAGAGATTCCCGATAAAACTATTGATGAGTTATTCACAGCAAAATGTAAAGCCAGCTGTCCAATAATAATTTGACCAATGTTAGTCAAAACTAGCGGCACTGCAAATCTATTCATTTCTTTTGAATCTATCATTATTTCTCCCTAAAAGGTTTTAACTGTAAGTATATATCAGACTTAACTAAATTTGCATAAATAATATGTAAAATTGGTGTTTCTTCTAAGAAAGATATGATTGCCTGCTTACACTCATCCTCAGATACTTCGTAGTCTTGCTTTAACAGTTCTACAATCTTATCCAAAGAAAAATTTTTGGAAATGCAATAAAGTATTTCTGCTCCTATTTCATCAAACGAATAGTACTCTAAATCAAGCCTATCGTATCCGATATACTCATCTGCTACTTTATTTACAATGAAATCTCTCTTACCTTTTATCACGAAATGTTCTTTCATACGACTTCCATATCCCTTTGTTGTTCATAAAAGCAAGCTAAATCAGACCCCAATAATGTTCCATCCAATTCCAGAGCACTGCATCGGCATCCACCACCGCACCATGGTAAGGGACATTCCGCACATTTGCCAGAAATATCATCAAATGTAATTGATCTTAGTTTATTAAATATAACCGAATTGTGCCAAATTTCACTAAACTTTTGTTCTTTAACATTTCCAGCGACTAACTCATCTATCCCGTTCATCAAATCACACCCATATACATCCCCCTTATGATTGATTGAACATGCTCTGACACCGGCTTGACATGATATCTCCCTTGGCTTATCAAAATTTACATCTACTTTTTGATGCCAAACACTTTCTAGTAAATCCAATCTATTATAAAATGCAAGCGGAAAATAATGCGTCCAAAAAACATCACTTTCATTTGGTGGAACAATTTTAAACTTAACCTTAAACTCACCTCTAGAAAGCTGCTCAGTTAGAGAAAGAAAAACTGGATACCAGTGTTTTTTATCCGCCAAAATACTACCATCATTAGCCCTACCGGTCGGACAAATGACCATTACTGACATATACTCTATACCAAGCATATCATTCAATCTTATAGTATTTATTAAATCATCAACATTATGTTTTCCTAGAGTAAATAGTGTTGAAACAGGTAAGTTATATCGCTGTAAATTTTTTATTCCTTCAATAGCTTTCTTAAAACTTCCTTTTCCTCGTTGACTATCGTGTACACTAGATTTACTACCATCTATCGTTACACAAATTCTGTCTAAATTCAGTTTTGATAATTCTCTAGCAATAGAGTCTGTGATTAAGTTTCCATTCGTATTCAAAACCTTAGCAAACCTATATTGATCAAAAGCTTTCAAGATGTCAAGAATGTCCTCACGCATAAATGGTTCTCCACCAGTCACACCTACTCTAGGAACTCCCATCAAATCAAGCTCTCTAAAAACAGAATCTAACTTTTCTACACTCATTTCTCCTTTTTTACTTGCAAAAGGACCAGCTTCTGCAGAACAATAGGAACAATTTAAGTTACAGCGATTGGTTACACAAACATCTACTAATAATGGATATGGCGAATAATCTCTCATTTATTTTTCCTCCTAAAAACCTATAGGTCAACAAATGTTGACCTATAGGTACTTTCTTAATGCTTACCCCAACTATTAACTTTAGTTGTCTTAGGAGCATTAAACTCTTTTTTAGGTGACATAGGTCTTTCCTCCTTAATTTGATAACTCAATTATATCTTTTTGAAATAAGTATCGAAAGTTTTCCCATATCTGCTGACTAGCTATTCTCTCCTAAAACTTTTTCTAAATGTCTTTCATAAGTCTGTGCTAAGTGATTACTTCCTACTAATTTCATAGCTGCAATACATTTTCTCATTTCAATAATTGCTTTACAATCCGACTCTTTTTTGTATCGATATAGATGTTGTGCATACTGAAACACCAACCGCTCATAAATTTCAGTTTCAGTGAAAAAACATTGGTTTAATTGCTTTTTAAAATACAAAGCATCAATAAATTTTCCTCTTTCAACACATGTAATATATCCGTTTAATAACATTGATGAAATCAATCGTCTATTATTTGGAATTTCTCTGTAGAAATCAGAACGTCTAGACATCTCTCTAGCCAAAACCATGAAAACATCATGTTTTAGGACATCTAAAGTATTTGAATAAATCAATAATTCATAGTATCCCCAATATTCAACACTAAAAAGATAATCGGTTAGATAAGATAAATCATCACTAGAATAATAAGATTCTCCTGATAAATCTTGTAAACGAATTTTTAATAAAACGATATTAAGTTTATGAAATTTCTCCTGCTTAGGATCTGACTCCATTTGGGAATAGAGTAATCTTTTCAATCCCTCAATATCATGATTAGATACAAAATGGCGAACCTTTGATAAGAGTTCATTTAATTCATCACGATGAAAATCATGAACCGTATACATAAATTCATCAATAGGCATATTAATCTCATCTAAAATAGCCATAAATTTTGAAATGGTTAAATCCGTCTCTCCTTTTTCGAAACGTGAAAGCTGAGACGTTGATATACCAGCTTTTGCGACATCTTTTAATCGTAATCCCCTTGATTCTCGAAAGGTTTTAAAAATTTCTCCAAAATTTTTCATCTCACTTCCTCCATTACGCATATATGGGAATATTTTTTGTTTTGTAACATTTTAGCATAAAATAGGAAAAAAATAAAAGTGAGGTATTTCACATGAAAAAGCAAAAACTACTTTTATTATTCCTATTTCTTAAAGGAATTATTATTATTGTTGTTGGTTAGTCTCCAGAATGCATATAATTTCATAAAAATAACACCCCAAAAGTTAGATTTTTTCTATCTAACTTTTGGGGTGCAGTTCAGAGTCTAAGGAGTTTTCTTTTATTTGTCACCCTTATTCCGAATGACAAAGCCATTTTTCTTTTCACTTGATGTCCGATGCGGGCGCTTATTAGATTTATTTTCAAAATCTCTGCGGTTTTTATTTGATGTCCGCTTAAAGCCACCTTCTCTGCGATCACGGTCTCTGCTGCCACGACGATCATTACGGCCGCGTTTGTTGCCGCCTTTGGCTTTGAAACCGCCGCCGGATGGTTTGAACGGCAATGGTTTTTCACGGGCAATCTCAACGGCTGGCATCATCTCAGGGTCTTGGACAGTCAGCGTCAAAATATACTGCGCTAATTCTTCCGGAGAAAAGGCTGCTGCCAGTTTCAGCGCATCGCCTTTGAATTTTTCAAAATTGGCACGAATTTTTTCATCTGCAAAGTCTCTTTCAATTTTTTGAAGAGCTACCTTTTTCGCCGCATTGAAAGCCTCTTGAGCAGTTGCAGGCTTCATTCCTGTCATGCGTTTTTTAGTTAGCTTTTCGATAATTGCCAGATAACCCATTTCGTTTGGAGAGACGAAGGTAATCGACTGACCGCTCTTGCCAGCACGTCCTGTTCGACCAATCCGGTGAACATAGCTCTCTGGGTCTTGAGGAATGTCGTAGTTATAAACATGGGTCACACCCGAAATATCAAGACCGCGGGCAGCAACATCCGTGGCCACTAGAATATCGAGATTGTCATTTTTGAAGTCGCGGAGAACCCGAAGACGTTTTCCTTGATCCAAATCACCATGAATCCCTTCTGCTCTGTAACCACGAAGCTTCAGACCGCGTGTGATTTCGTCAACACGGCGTTTGGTCCGTCCAAATACAATTGACAGTTCGGGCTGATCCACATCCATCAAGCGAGTCATGGTATCAAACTTTTCATTTTCCTTAACACGGATATAGTACTGATCAATCAATTCCGTTGTCAATTCTTTAGCAGCAATCTTAACGTGTTCAGGCTCTTTCATAAAGTTAACACCGATGCGTTTAATCGCTTCTGGCATGGTTGCTGAAAAGAGTAAGGTCTGACGTTCTTGCGGAACACTGGAAATGATGGCTTCAATGTCTTCAAGGAAGCCCATGTTCAGCATTTCATCTGCTTCATCTAAAATCAAGGTTTCAACATGATTTAGCTTCAAAGCTCTGCGTTTGATGAGATCAAGCAGACGGCCTGGTGTTCCAACAACGATATGCGCTCCTGATTTCAAGGCTTTAATTTGCTTTTCAATACTCGACCCACCGTAAACGGAACGGACCTTAACCCCTTTTTCACGACCAAAACGGAAGAGTTCTTCCTGACTTTGGACAGCCAGTTCCCGCGTCGGTGCAATGACTAAGGCCTGTACAAGATTGCGATCTGTATCAATCTTATTTAGCGTTGGTAAGCCAAAGGCGGCTGTTTTTCCAGTTCCTGTCTGGGCCTGACCAATCACGTCCCTGCCTTCAAGGGCAAGTGGAATGGTTAACCCCTGAATAGGAGAAGGTTCTGTAAAACCTATTTTTTCAACGGCACGAAGAATATCTTCGGATAATTGTAATTCTGTAAATTTCAAATGTTTCTCTTTCTAAAAAGACAGTGCGAAGCTGTCTTATAAAGCGTGTAGTTTTGTGCAACCTAATCATTATAGCACTTTGCCTATGATAAAGATAGCTAAAACTATTTAATAAAACGTATTCATTATCTGGATTCACTTTTCACATCACTAAAAAACGAAAAACTAAGTTTTTCGTTTTTTATCTCAATAGTCTTTCCGTTTCAAGCTGAATAAACTGAAAGCTGCCGCTAAACTAACCAAACCAAGTAATGGTAGGTAGTTATGATCAGCCGAACCCGTCTGAGGCAAGACAGCTTGGTAAGCTAGCTTCTTAGGGGTCAGTTTAAGAGGAACGGAAGGGTCTTGTGACTTAGGAAGCTCCGGCGTATCTGGAGTTGGATCCTCTGGTGTTCGTGTTCTAACAGTATTAGAGCTATACGTCACACCATTGACAGTATTGAGGTAGGTGTTTTCAAAGGTACCTACGGCGATACGTCTCATCTGTAGGTAGACTTCTGCTTGGAAAGCAGAGTCTACTGAAACAGAACGCAAGAAGTCTTCCTTAAATCTAATCACAATGAAACCATTAACGTCATCAATCTCAGCTTCTGTATACTGTGATAAGTCGGTATCAGCTTCGATAAGGGAACCGTCTTTAAGCGTAATGGGAACCGTCGCAAAAGCTTTGTATTGGCCTGTATACTGATCACCCGTCTGATCATAGTCATCACTGAAACTATAGTCAAAGAGTTCTTCTGAATGGTCCGCAGGAATAATGCCACCAATCAAGCGATAGTTAAAGACTTGATTCAATGCAATCGTCTGACCATCATAGTCGGTCATATCAGCTGGATCCATAGTAATGGTCACATCTTTCTCAGGCGTAATCTTCGGCACGTTATTGACAACAACATTGCTTTCATAACCATTACCGAAGTCAATCTGATAGGCCTTGTTTTCGTAGCTTCCACCTGTCTGACCCATTTCTGCTTTCACCGTCATTGGGTTAATAATGGTGATATTAAGGCCATTTAGGACATAAGTCGCATGGAAACTTTCGGGATCATCGGCTGTGAACATCTGGAAAGCACCTTTAGGCGTGATGTTGGCCTTAGCCAATACTTCTTTTACGGCATCTGGTGCTACATCCAGACTGGCATAATCAGCTACGGATAGTCCTGTAACCTCATCTCCGTTCGCATCAATGATTTTAATCAGCTCGGGACGCAGGGTTACCGCTTCTTCTGGATAATCATCAATATAGAAGAAACCTCTTTGGATAGCTTCTGGTCCTGACAGATTGCCTTTATACTGGTTTAAATCCCAGGTCAGCTCATAGAAGTTGGTGCTTCCTGCTAGAACTGACTTCCCATCAATCACCACACCAGCTTCATTTTTATTAACCTTATGCGGTGTAATGTAGTTGTTATCAGGATTGTCAGGGTCATCTGGTTTACCCGGTGTGGTAACCCGAACAATATTTGATTTGATTCCATAAGCATCATTGACGGTTAAGGTGAAATTGTTGGTATAGGTTGCACCATCATTAAGCACCTGTCCAATAATAGTTGGATAGATGGTGATGATTGGCTGTGTTAAATCCGTATTGTAGAGGGCCAAGGTTTCAGCTGTCGCTGTGAAGGTCACCGTATTAGTGGCTTCATCAAAGCTGACATCAAATCCTGGACTGGCCGTTTTCGTTGCTTCGAGAGCAATCTGATAGCCTTGCGGAAGCGGATCAACCAAAACAAATGAAAGGGTTTCGTCACGGCCTGCTGGCAAAGGATCCGTCTTTAATTGGAATTTAACAGTGGACTGCTTCGCCACCAAGGTCCTGTCAATATTGTTATCCTCGCTATTTTTAATTTCCTTATTCACTTGCGGCTGAACAGCTAGTCTGAAGTAACGGAAATGAAGGGTTGGTACCGGTACAGGATCTGGCAGGGGATCAGAATTTGGTTCTGTTGGCGGGGTTGGCTCTTCCTCATAAGTCGGAGGCGTTGGTGCAACAGGCTCTGGCTGTTCTGTCGGAGGCGTTGGTGGTGTTGGTTCGACCTCGTAGGTCGGCTCAACCGGTGCCGGTTCTAAAGGCTGTTCCACTTCGTAAGTCGGAGGGGTCGGCTCTGTCGGAGGGGTCGGAGCAACAGGTTCCTCTAATGTCACTACGGGAACATTTGTTGCACGGATATTGGCATTGATCGAGAACCAGATGCTTGGTGATTGGGTTGTCGTTGCTCCACCCAAAATTCGACCGGATGATGAGGCACCAACCGTAATCGTATTTGTTGGACCTGTTAGCTTAAGCGCCCCTGCACCATACCATGAATTAACAGCATCTGCAGTATCCCAGCCGATTTCACCCTGGTAGTTATAACTACTGAATCTGGCGCCACCTTCACCTTTTCTTAAGTTTTCAGATTCAGTGGCGTAAATCATACCATTGCTTTCACCGACTGATGACCCTGAAATTTTAACGAATTCACCGGTATAATCCTTAACCAACTCAATCTTACTAGAATCACGATTTAGGGATGCTACTGACATCAGAGCATCTTCAAATTCGATAGGATTTCCATCTTCATCGTAGAAAGTAAATTCTGTTTTGATAAAAATAGAAGAATCTTCATAAGCACCGTCATAAGAGGAAGCAAATGCTCCTACCGTTGGGTCGGTATACATAGCCAACCAAACCTTATCATTACGATAATCAGAACTTGGGTCAATGCTGTATTTATACACCACCTTTGAGATTTTCTTACCATTGTAGTAAGAATTTTCAAGATTAGTATAAGTGGCAGTCGCCGTTTCACCGCGATCAAGCAAAACAGAGGCCCAACTTGAAGAGGAATTCGAACTATTGGCATTACTAGACCAGCCTGCATACTTACCAATCGTACCAAAGATTTCAGCTGAACTTGAAATCGCACTGCTTCCTTCAAGATCATCTACATCCACGAGGTGGAGATAAAGGTATTTATTTTTATACCATGACGTTTTCTGCATGGCTAAATCCACAGCATTAGCTGAGATAAAATCACCAGTTGTTTCGACATCTAGAGTCGCATTAGGCTCAAGTTTATAAACTAAATTCTGAGCAGACGGTTCACTAAGGTAGCCATCTTCATTTTTATGCTTTTCAAGCTCAGCAAGAGCTGCCGCAATGGCTGCCTGTTCATCTTGATAGGCTTTCAATTTGGCTGGATAAGCGGCTAAATCAGCCTGATATTGTGCTAAATCGGCTTGATATTGGGCCAGCTTTGCCTCATAATCAGCCTTGGCAGCGGCATTGCGCTGCTTAATTGCTTCGTTTTCTGCGGCAATCTCTGCATTTTTAGCATTGTTGGCTGCCACTGCTGCCTCATAGGCTGCCTTGGCGGCGGCATTAGCTGCCTGAACACGGGCTAATTCAGTCTGATAAGCTGCCAGAGCAGCTTGATAAGCAGCCTGGGCATCAACTATTGGCCTGCTGAATAGCCGCTAAATCAGCTTGATATTGAGCCAGTTTTGCCTCATAATCAGCTTTTTTAGCTGCGTTTTCAGCAGTAATACGGTCAACCTCTTCCAAGTATGCTTTCCGATCTTGCTCATACTGAGCCTTTTTAGCCGCATTTTCAGCAGTGATACGGTCCGTCTCTGCTTGGTTAGCTGCTACATCAGCTTTGTACTGATCCGTTGTTTCTTTAATGGCTTCTGCCTGACTGGCATAATCATCTTTGATTTCTGCCTCTTTTTGAGCAGCTTCCTCAGCGGTGGTTACCGTTCCTTTGTCAACAGTCTCATCCTCAACAACTGTAATGCCAGCTGCTTTAGCCTCTTCAACGGCTTGATCCAGCTCACTGGTTGAGACATCAATTGGCATAGAACCTTGTGCCTGACCCGCTTGATTTTGACTGTTGGTAGCTTCAGTGGTTGGATCTTCCTGTTTTTCTGGCAGATTAGTGGCTGGATTCCCCGTCTCACTATTGACAACAGCTGTATCCACAGGACTGCTTGTAATGGTTTCTTCAGCCAGCACCTTATTGCCTGAAACAGCAACAAAGGCAGCCGTTCCTAAGATGGCTCCGCAAAGGGTTTTACTAACCCTGCTCTTGCGAAAGCCAAATGTTTCTTTCTTTTCCATTTGTTCTCCAACGTTACACAAAAATTATTGTTCGTAATTAACTTTTTTCAGTTTCATTACACCAATGTTATACTATCATTCTTCCTTTGAATAGTCAAAGAAAAACACCTAGATCAGCAAGTTTCTCCATGAAAAAAGCAAGAATGCATTCTTGCTTATTAGGCTATTTTAAAACGGCAGCGGCCAAGGCCTGTTGGATCTCAACAACCGAGTGATCGCTCTTAAACTGTAAGGTCTCAGTAGGCTCTAGTGCGGATGAAATCCAAATCTTCAATTCTGCATCTAAGTCGAAATGTCCAGATGTTTCAACGGTAAAACGTGAAATAGAACCGTAAGGCAGAGATTTGTACGAGGTTTTCTTACCTGTCATCCCCTGTTTATCAACTAAGATTAGCCGATATTCCGTGAAAACAATTAGGTCTCTTACTAAACTAAAGGCTAGTTCAACTCTTTCATCTGGAATTAAAATAGCCTCTAACTGCCGTTCAACTTTTTCAACATCCTTTTGCGATGCATTACCTAACAAACCTGAAAACAAGCCCATAATAGGGTACCTCCTTATTTTTATTGACTAGATAACTTGAGTGAAGCAAGATTGAGTTTTTCTACATTTTCTCTTCTAAGGCGACATCTGGGTATTTATCTGCAAACCAACGCAGTGCAAAATCATTTTCAAAAAGAAAGACAGGCTGATCAAAACGATCCTTAGCCAAGATATTGCGACTTGAAGACATTCGCTCATCCAGATCGTCAGGTTTAATCCAACGGACGGTTTTCTTACCCATTGGTGTCATGACGACCTCAGCATTGTACTCCCCTTCCATACGATGCTTGAACACTTCAAACTGAAGCTGACCGACAGCTCCCAGCATATACTCACCCGTTTGGTAATTGGTATAAAGCTGAATAGCTCCCTCCTGAACCAGCTGCTCTATTCCTTTGTGGAAAGATTTTTGCTTCATGACATTCTTAGCAGATACCTTCATAAAAAGTTCAGGGGTAAAAGTCGGCAGAGGCTCAAATTCAAACTTATTTTTGCCAACAGTCAAAGTATCACCGACCTGATAAGTCCCAGTATCATAGACACCAATAATATCGCCGGCAACGGCAGTGGTGACATTTTCACGACTTTCCGCCATAAACTGAGTGACATTAGATAATTTGACAGCTTTTCCTGTCCGAGCCAAATTGACAGCCATCCCTTTATCAAATGCGCCTGATACAATGCGGACAAATGCAATACGGTCACGGTGCCGAGGATCCATATTTGCCTGAATTTTAAAAACAAAACCTGAAAAATCTGGAGACATCGGATCAATCAAACTTTCGTCTCTGGTTCGATGCCCGTGCGGTTCCGGGGCGTACGTTAAGAAGGAGTCCAAAAACGTCTGCACTCCAAAATTGGTCAGAGCTGAGCCAAAGAAGACTGGTGTCAGCTCTCCCTTTAGAATGGCCTCTTCAGAAAATGGATTGCCAGCTTCTTGCAGCAACTCAACATCTTCCAGCACTTGTTCATAGAAAGGATTGCTGGAGAATAATTGTCCGCCTTCCTCAAAAGAGGCAAAGCGTTCATCCCCCTTATAAAGCTCAAGACGCTTATTATGCAGATCATATAAACCTTCGAAGGATTTTCCCATACCAATCGGCCAGTTCATAGGATAAGATGCAATCCCAAGCACTTCTTCTAATTCTTCCAGAAGATCAAGCGGCTCTCGGCCATCTCGGTCCAGTTTATTGATGAAAGTAAAGACTGGGATGCCGCGATGTTTGACAACTTCAAAAAGTTTTTTGGTTTGGGCTTCAATCCCCTTGGCTGAATCAATGACCATAACAGCTGCATCTACCGCCATCAAGGTACGATAAGTATCTTCAGAGAAGTCCTCATGTCCGGGTGTATCAAGGATATTGACACGTTTCCCAGCATAATCAAACTGCATAACGGAAGAGGTCACTGAAATCCCACGCTGCTTCTCAATATCCATCCAGTCGGATTTAGCAAACGTTCCTGTTTTTTTACCCTTGACCGTTCCGGCTTCTCGGATTTCACCACCAAAATAAAGGAGCTGTTCCGTAATCGTTGTTTTACCAGCATCCGGGTGAGAGATAATGGCAAAAGTCCGGCGTTTCTTAATTTCTTCTTGTAGATTCATCTTATTTCCTTCTGATTTGTTTCTCCTGATGAAATTAACCTCAATAAATAGAGGTCACAGCCTTACTATTATAGCCTAATTTTAGAGGCTTTTCAAACACTCTTCTTTTCTTTTTGATGAAAAAAGAGGCTAGACCTCTTTCTGATATTTGATGACAAAAAGGTGATTTAAGAGTAACAGCATGGCGATTAAAACAACCGAAACAACCAAATAGTTTAACGATAGATAGTCATCTGTTATAAAGGGTGGGTGCCGTAAAATACCGTAATTGCCGCCTGTTATCTGATTCACCAAAACTAAGAAGAAATTTAAAACCAGAGTGTAGCTGATAATTTGACGTTTCTGCAGGAGATGCATCTGGTATTGACCGAGAAGATACACTAGAGAATTGACCAGCAAGGCGTAGTGACCGATGATAAAAGACACCGCTGTGATATGAGGAAAGTCGTAAGCATCCATAACAGGATAGCCAATGGCAAACACAGCGCCGCTCAGTCCCATTAGGGCAAAATACTGTTTTAGTCGAGTATCATCTGGCAGAAAAAGCAAGGCCAGCATCGCTAAACGACAGTGATAGAGCGGCAAACTGTTGGAAAAGGGAATGCCTTTGGCCATATACCAACTGTACAGGAAGACAAGTTGCAGGATCTGAACCCACTTAAAAAAGGCAACATAGGTCGGGTGGTTATAATACCTAACGGACAAATACCCCAAGAACAAGAGACCTGCTAATAAGAAGAGATAGACAGGGAGGGAGATTGCTGGTGGCTGCGTTTGAACAGTTGTAAAAAAATCAGACATCGTATTTTCCTAATAAATGATGTGACAACCACGGATTGTCACGAACTACTTTTCTTTTTCTAAAATGGCAACAAGTTCTGCCAAATTCATGGAATTAGACCCCTTAAGAAGAATCTGATCCTCTTTTCGGATCATGTCTCGGACACACTTGACGAAGTCATCAAACTGATCTTCTTCAGCTGTTTTTCGGAAGAAATAAACCTTTCCGAGCGGGAATAATTGACCAGCCAGTTGGGCTAACCCTTCAATATCCTGACCGTAAAAAATGACCGTATCTAAAGCATCTGGTGATAGGCTGGTAATCATTTCACTATGCAGCCTCAGCGAGTCTTGCCCCAATTCTTTCATATCAGCAAGAACAGCGATTTTTCTGCCACCCGGATTGGCTGGAATACTTGAAAAGGTTTCTAGAATTAAACGCATCGCTGTTGGGTTGGCATTATAGACATCAGACAGAATATCAGCACCATTGGATGCTTTCTTCCATTCAGTCCGATTACGGGTAAGCTCCAGATTGGCCAAGGCCTGTCTGATTTTGTCCTGAG
Organism: Streptococcus ferus DSM 20646; assembly: GCF_000372425.1. Lineage (GTDB taxonomy): Bacteria > Bacillota > Bacilli > Lactobacillales > Streptococcaceae > Streptococcus > Streptococcus ferus. The sequence goes on along the minus strand of NZ_AQVD01000001.1, from coordinate 84,402 downwards.
GAACTGTCAAAAGCTGCCCAACATAAGCTGCCAGCATCGCATTAGTGGCGTTATATTTCCCCGTCACAGGTAGGTGCAGCGGCTGATCTAAAAAGTTGGTTGTGAAATCCAGTGATTCCTTATGTTCCGTCAGCTGACTGACAAAGATATCTTCATCCGGCCCAAAACGGATAACCTTCTGATTATCCGGTAAAAAAGAGTCAATAATCTTATCTGCTGGAACAATTAAAATCCCGTCACTATCCATGCCGTCTGTAATCTGCATTTTACCTTCAGCAATCTTCTCACGGCTGCCAAAGAATTCCAAATGGGCTTCCCCAATCAGGGTCACAAGGGCAATTTTAGGCTGAGCAATACGGGATAGAAGACTGATATCCCCCAGATGGTCCTGCCCCATCTCAAGAACGATTTTTTCGGTATCATCAGGCATGTGTAAGGCCGTGTAGGGCAGACCGATTTCATTATTATAATTGCCTTGGGTTTTATAGGTCTTATAGGTCGTGCTGAGAACCTCAGCAATCATATCCTTAGTCGTCGTTTTACCATTAGAGCCTGTCACAGCAATCACATCAACCCGGCGTTTCTCCAAATAATAATGGGCCAAGTCCTGAAAGGCTTTCAGGCAGTCATCTACCAGGAGGTAAGGATGACCTTCAATCGCCTTCTCGGTCAAAGTTGCAGCAGCACCATTTTCAAAAGCTCTTTCGATAAAGTCATGGCCATCTCTGGCGCCTTTCAAAGGTAAAAAAAGATCTCCTTGACCAATCTTTCGGCTGTCAAATTCAATGTGATTCAGTTTCAAATCATCAAACAATGTGACATCGTTTTTCACATCCAGAACCTGAGCAATTTCATGTAAGCTTAATTTCATCATTTTCTCCAAAATAAAAAGAACAAATCTGTTCTTTTTATTATAACATAACTTAAATTAAATGACTTTCCCGTTTGGCAAAGACTTCCTTGGCTAAGCTGACCAGCTCCTCGATCAGATCCGCATATGACAGTCCCATATTTTCCCAGAGAAGCGGGTACATTGACCATTGCGTAAAGCCTGGCATAGTATTGAGTTCATTGAGGTAGAAATCCCCATTAGCAGTCAGGAAAAAATCACAGCGAGAAAGCCCGCAGCCTCCCAGTGCCCGAAAGGCTGTTACTGCATCATCACGCATTCGTTCCATGATAAGAGGATCAATCTCAGCGGGAATAGCCATGCTAATCTTATTGTCAATGTATTTAGCGTCATAGTCATAGAAGGCCACATCTTTGACCACTTCCCCTGGCAAGGTCGTCTTAACATCTGAATTCCCCAAAATACCAACCTCAATCTCACGCGCATCCACACCTTGCTCAATCAAAATGCGGCTGTCGTATGTAAAGGCTAAGGTAATCGCTGAACGCAAGTCCTCCTGATTGTCTGCTTTTGAAATCCCTACGCTGGAACCCATATTGGCTGGTTTGACAAAGACAGGATAGCTCAAGCTCTTGTTGACCTCCTCAATCTTTGCCTCAATATCTTCCCCCTCAACAAGAGCGACATAAGCAACCTGAGGAATGCCTGCACTTTCAAGGACACGCTTAGTGGTTATCTTGTCCATAGCGACACTGGAAGACAGGATATTGGTACCGACATAAGGCATCTTTAGAACTTCTAAAAACCCTTGAACAGATCCGTCCTCTCCCATGGGACCATGCAGGACCGGAAAAACAACGGCACCTTCCTCATAAATATCACTGGGTTTAATCTTTTGGCTGGCAACGACCGTATCGTTGGTCATCAACCGTTCATGCTCTGCCGGCTTCTCATGAAAGACCTGTGTTTTAATAAAGTCACCTGACTGTGTAATAAAATAGGTTTTTACTGAAAACCGATCATAATTAACTGCCCGCATAAGGCTTTCTGCAGACAGGACTGAAACTTCTCTTTCTGCGGAGCGACCGCCATAAAGCAAAATTAAACTTTCTTTTGACATCTTCTACCTTTTCTATTTTTAAACGTTATTGCAAGCCTGTAAATGTCTATTTTTACAGCTCTGTCCTATTTTCAATAGCCCGCAGCAGGGTAACCTCGTCAGCGTATTCAATATCAGAACCCACTGCCAAACCTCTGGCCAAACGCGTCACTTTAATACCGGCAGGCTTTAACACTCTTGAAATATACATGGCTGTCGCCTCACCATCTGCCGTTGCATTGGTGGCGATAATCACCTCTTCAACCGGACTGTCCATAAGACGGGTGATTAAGGTTTTAAGGTTGATATCGTCGGGGCCAATGCCATTCATCGGCGAAATCAGACCTCCCAAAACATGATAGAGGCCATGATATTCCTGAATCTTCTCCATAGCCGAAACATCCTTACTTTCTTCTACAACTAAAATGGCAGACTGATCTCGGCTGTCATCTGTGCAAATGCTGCAAGGATCATCATCGGTCAGATTGCCGCAGACAGAACAATAAGTCAGCTCTCGCTTGGCTGCCAGCAGATTTTTAGCAAAATCATTGACATCTTCATCGCTCATGCCAATGGTGTAAAAGGCCAGGCGGGTCGCTGTTTTAATTCCAATTCCAGGCAGTTTTGAAAAACTATCAATTAACTTGGCAATAGGGGTTGGATAGAGCATTTTTCTCCTTTAGTTCATGGGATATAATTTGTGGTAGAGATTGATAATCTCTCTGGTAATATCTTGTGTAATCGAACCGCGTAATTGGGTCTCATGGGGCAGAACAACCGCAACAGCAATTTTAGGGTTGTCGCTAGGCGCATAGGCCACGACATTCAAGTTAGAGGTGTCAACCGACTTCCCGTCATCTCCCTTGACAGATGTTTCGGCAGTACCAGTTTTTCCAGAAATAGTAACGGAGGAGCCATTGGCCAAGGTCCGTCCGGTCGTATACGTTCCTGAACCATTGGCAACGTTATAAAAACCTTCCTTAATCAGATCCATATCACCTGCTGGTATGGTCACGTCATTCAGAACCTTCGTATCAATCGTCTTAAAGAGATTTCCAAGGCCGCCGTCTTGGTTGTTATCATAAATACCTTCCACAAGATGCGGAGCCACCCGTTTACCGTTATTGGCAATGGTGGCCACATACTGGGCTAACTGCATGGTTGTATAGTTATCAAACTGCCCAAAGGATTCAGTAATGACATTTCCCGGTTCAAAAGAACTCGGCACGTAACCTTCGGATTCTCCTGGCAAGTCCAGACCCGTACTGACACCGAGACCATACTGGGCATAAGTTGCCCGTAATTTTTCCATAGCTGGTTTGTAATTGTCCGTTGACAATACCATGCCGCTTTGATACTCCTGCCCCATTAATTTCAGAGCAATTTGTACCATGTAAGTGTTGGAAGAATATTCCAAGGCCTGGGTGGCCGAAATCGGGAGAGAACCGCTGGTAAACCAAGAATTAATCGGACTGGAACCGGCAAATTGGATCGGCTGGTCATTTAACACCTGATTGCCGCTAATCACACCATTGGCCCAGCCAGAAGTCAAGGTAGCCCCCTTTACAACGGACCCCGGGGTAAAGACCTGTGTCATTGTTCCCAAAGCATCCGATGATAGATCCCCCGAATCTAGATCATGACTGACGCCTGCCATGGCAAGCACAGCTCCTGTATCCGGCTTAAGCGCAACAGCATAGACACCTTCTGAATATTTTGTATTGCCCTTCTCTAATTCGGACTTAAAATACTTATTGAGGATATCTTCAACCCCTTTTTGGTACTCTAAGTCTACCGTCAGCTTGATATTTTTGCCTTTGGTACCTTCAGAAGTGACCTTATCCTTGATGACCTTCCCCTTCTTGTTAACCGTTATTTTTTGGACAGTCCGACTTCCCTGAAGGTATTCTTCGTACTGTTTTTCTAAGTAGCTGGTGCCGACACGGTCATTCAGAGAATAGCCTTTTTTGACATAGGTATCGGCTTCTTCTGCCGGCAGACCTGTTTTTTGGCTGGACACACGGCCGATAATAGAAGACAGCGAAGTATTCATATCCTGACGTTCCCAATCAGACTTAACCGTAATCCCCGGCAAGTCTTCTTTATTGGTTGCGATAACGGCAATCTGTTCAGCGGTTAAATCACCTGTCGTCAGAGAAACGGTATTAAAGGTCGATGTGGCATTCATTTGACTGAAAAGAGCTACAATTTTAAGCTCATCCTCAGAATAAGCAATCGCCGACTTAGGAACAGCCTTAACAGCATTGGCATAAATGTCTGACTCAGCTAGGTTATTGCCAAAATGGTCATATTTTTTTTTGTCGGGAAGCGCATCAACAATCTTTTGGTAGTTCTTGGGGTTTGCTAAATAGTAATCTTTCTTTTCCCGTGTCGTCACATCGGTTTCCGTCAAGGTCAGCATGGACGACAGTTTAATGGCTAACTTTCGAATGTCATCTCCTGACATAGAATTGTCACGGGTAAAAGCAGCGACCTCCTTAACCTCATTTTCCACCAAGGCAACTCCCTTGCTGTCATAAATCTGCCCCCTAGGACTTGAGGTCTTAATCGTGTAGGTCGTCGTCTCTTTCAATTTGGCCTGATAAAACTTCTCATCAACCAGCTGCATTTGGGCCAGCCTCAGTAAGAGAACTGTAAAAAGCGCTACAATGATAAAAAATAAGAGGTTAATTCGATTTGAAATGAGGACAAAGGTGCGAGAAGGCTTCTTTGTGGCTTTTTCCTTTTTCTTAAACATTTTTCCTCCTATTTATCATGGACTATGCCTCTTATTTTATCATAAATCACATCAAATCCCATGACATTTTTGTCAAAATATGTTCACAAAAAGAAAATAGGCCCAAGGCCTATTTTCTTATTCACCAAGATAATATTCTTTAGTGACATTCAAATGCTCATCAAATTCAAATACCAATGGTGGGAAGTTTGGAATTTCAACACCCATGATTTCATCATCAGACAAACCTTTAATGTGTTTGACAAGTGCACGGATAGAATTACCGTGAGCACCAACAAAAACATTTTTCCCGTCAACAAGTGCAGGTCCAATCTTATCTTCCCAGAATGGCAAGGCACGTTCCAAGGTTACTTTTAAGTTTTCTGCATTTGGAATAACAGAATTGTCAAGGTGCGCATAACGACGGTCAGTATGTGCAGAGTATTCATCGTCTTCTGCCATATCTGGAGGAAGCACATCGTAAGAACGACGCCAAATATGAACTTGTTCGTCACCAAACTGCGCTGCTGCTTCAGCCTTATCTTTACCAGTCAGACCGCCGTAATGACGTTCATTCAGACGCCAAGACTTTTCAACCGGTACCCAAAGCTGGTCAGAATATTCCAAAGCTAAGTTGGTTGTCTTGATAGCACGTTTTAAAACAGATGTAAACGCAACATCGAATTCAATACCAGCTTCTTTAATTAACTTACCAGCGTCAATAGCCTGCTGAGTACCTTTTTCAGAAAGATCCACATCAGCCCAGCCAGTGAAAAGGTTAGCTTTGTTCCATTCTGACTCACCGTGGCGAGCGAAAACTAATTTTACCATTACAATTCTCCTTTTATTTTGACAAAGTCAAATGGTTTACTGTTTTATTTTACAAAAATATGATAAAAAAATCTACCGTATTTCCCAACTTTTCAAAGAAAAGCTTTTCTTATAAAATACACCGTTTCAGCTTGTGACAATGTCCTTCAAATGCTACAATAGAAAAAATAACTTATCGGAGGTAATTATGGTTTCAACATCCACTCGTATCGGTTCTTTCCATTTTGACAATTGTCTAATGAACGCCGCCGGCGTCTACTGTTTCAGCAAGGAAGAGCTGGAAGCTATTGACACGTCAGCAGCTGGTTCTTTCGTTACAAAAACCGCCACTTTAGAGGCTCGGCAAGGTAATCCTGAACCTCGCTATGTTGACACCGACTTGGGCTCTATCAACTCTATGGGCCTGCCAAATTTAGGGATTGACTATTACTTAGACTATGTCACCCAGCTGCAGGATACTCCCAACAGCAAAAATCACTTTCTCTCTCTAGTTGGTATGTCACCAGAAGACACCCATACCATTCTCAAAAAGGTACAGGACAGTGCTTACAAGGGACTCGTAGAGCTTAACCTCTCCTGTCCGAATGTCCCTGGCAAACCTCAGATTGCCTATGATTTTGAAACAACCGATCAGCTGCTGGCAGAAGTTTTTTCTTACTATAAAAAACCACTAGGGGTTAAACTACCGCCTTACTTTGATATCGTTCACTTTGATCAGGCTGCGGCTATCTTTAACAAATACCCGCTGACCTTCGTCAACTGCATTAATTCCATCGGAAATGGTCTAGTAATCTCAGACGAAACCGTCGTCATCAAGCCTAAAGATGGCTTCGGCGGAATTGGCGGCGACTATGTCAAACCGACAGCCTTGGCCAATGTCCATGCCTTCTACAAGCGCCTCAACCCTACCATTGCCATCATCGGTACGGGAGGTGTTAGAACAGGGCGGGATGCTTTTGAACATATCCTCTGCGGAGCCAGCATGGTACAAATTGGAACCATCCTTCATCAGGAAGGCCCTGAGGCTTTCACCCGAATTACTAAAGAATTGCAGGACATCATGTCTGAAAAAGGCTACCAATCCCTAGAAGACTTTCGCGGAAAACTCCAATACCTCTCTTAAATAAATGTCAAAATCCTAGTTCATAACGAACTAGGATTCTTGCTTTTCTTTGGCTTTCGCCTCTTTTTCTCGGTGAGCAGCCAACTGTTCTTCTGTTGGCTTTAGGCTTTTACTAAAGAAGAAAATACCGATTAGTTTGATAATCGAAAAAATCAATAAAATAAGAATAAATAATTTCAGCATGCTATTCTTCCAACCAGACCTTACTGTGCTTTACGCAGAGCTTTTTCCTGACATTCCGGACAAAGTCCATAAATCAGAAGCTGTGCCCGCGTGATTTCAAAACCCGTTTGCTCCTGAGCCTCTTTTTTAATCGTGGGAATATCCCCATCTACAAAATCAATAATTTTTCCGCACGATTCACAGATAACATGTAAATGGTGGTGACCCATAAAATCAAAGTAGGTCGTATTGTCATTACTCAACTTTAACTCGACCACAAACCCTTCATCAATCAGGACTTTTAAATTATTGTAGACCGTAGCCAAACTCATGCTAGGGTAGGCAGGCAGGAGGTCACGGTAAATCTGCTCAGCACTTGGATGATGCTTGGCTTCAATCATATAGGAGATAACCGCCTTACGCGTTTCCGTAATGCGGACATGTTTTTCTTTTAAATGTGTGATGACATGATTAAAAGCATCCTGATCATGGCCATTTAAGTGAGAATGCAGTTCCATATTTCCTCCTCCTAGGTTAATTTCTTACCCCATTATACACTTTTTGCGCCATAAACAAAAGTTTTCAGTCTCTTTTATCCCTCTGAGACACAAAAAGCCCATCATACAAGGCATAAACCTTGATATGACGGGCTTTTTAGAGTGCTATTATTTAACAGCGTCTTTAAGAGCTTTACCAGCTTTGAATGCTGGAACTTTAGATGCTTTGATTTTGATTTCTTCACCAGTTTGTGGGTTGCGGCCTTTACGAGCTGCACGTTCGCGAACTTCGAAGTTACCAAAACCGATAAGCTGAACTTTTTCACCTTTTGAAAGGTATTCAGAAACTGCTGCGAAAACAGCGTCTACTGCTGCTGCTGAGTCTTTCTTAGTCAATTCAGTAGCTTCTGCTACTTTAGCGATTAAATCTTGTTTGTTAGCCATTTAACAAATCCTCCAATAATTTTATAAGCTTTAATAGCTTTAACAAAGACTATCATATCTAAAAAAGTTAGATAGGTCAAGTGATTAGTGCTATTTTACGGTATTTTTCTTAAAAATATCAAAAATAAATTGATCATTGAGCAAATCAATCTGTCTTGCCTTAAGCGAAAAGTCTGTTTCTTGGTTCAAGTTCTGAAGATTGACATTGATAGCTGACTTATCCGGCAAGACCTGAACAAAACTTGGCAAGTCGTAGCTGGATTTGATATAGCGCAGAATATCTGATTCTGGCAAAGCCAGATTTCCCGCCGAAACAGATGTAACTTTGAGCTGGACAGCACCGGTTGAGAGACTGTAAGGCTCAAAATAAACGTACAGGGGAATTTCATAACCTAGCAGGCTATACGTTCCTTGAAAAATAATATTCTCCGAATCAATAGCAACCTGAAACGTCGTCCCCTTGCTCTGATAGCTTTTTAAATAGGAATTTATGGTCTGCGTCAGCTGCTCTCTGGTCGTTGAAAAGCTGCCAACCTGAATGCTGCTTTTGGTCTCCGTTTGACTTGTCTGTTGCGAGTCGGCCCCCGTTGTCAAAAGACGGCTGGCAAGTACGCCGACTAGCGATAGATTAAGTGCAAGCAGAAAGAGGAAGAGCCATTTCCACCAGTTAATTTTTCCAGTTTTTTTGTGTTTCACTAATTTTCTCCATTACTGCAGTTGAGATGATCTGATAGCCTGTGTTATTGGGATGGAAATGATCTCCGTCAAACAAAGCATCATTGATGACTTGGCTGTCGTCATCAGATGTGTTAATAGCCTGCTGTCCATCAACCCCTTTATAAAGCAAATCATTGATAGGGACAAAGTAGACCTTGTCATATTTCTGACAGACTGCTTCTGTTGATTGATTCCAATTGTCAACAATATCCTGCATAGCGGTCAGCTCGGGAAAGTTAAGGTAAAATGGATTATAGATACCGACCACATAGATAGGCAGGTCGGGATTGTCCTGACGTGCTAATTCAATAATCTGACCAAGGCGTTTTTGGTAGGCGCGAGCAGGCTGGGTAAAACTTGAGACCTTTAAGTCTGATAAATTTTTACGAATGACAGCCATGACATCATTGCCTCCAACTGTCAAGGTCATTAAATCAGCTTGCTTTAACGAAGATGACAGCTGCTTATTGCTTGTCATTCTTTTTAAAATTTGGCTGGAGGTATTCCCTGATACGCCGAAATTACGGGTATCAACCTGATAAGAATAGGCCGCCTGTAATTTTTGAGCCAGCAAGGGCACAAAGCCTCCCTGATCTGTTGCATCCCCGACGCCTTGTGTCAACGAATCCCCCAAGGCAAGATAGGACAGCCGACTTATTTTTTGAGCCTTGAGACGACTTTGAGTGTGGGGATGCTGGGCCTGCGGCAAGAGAAAATAAAAGATCAGACTGAAACTAAGAAGGCTTGCTAGAAAAAAAGCAAGCTCTTTTGGAAGTCTTTTACTCATAGCGCACCATCACAGCAAAAGCACCCTCTCCCGTATGGGTCTGAATAATTGAACCGGTCTCTAAGACGGCGATGTCCTGATTAACATAAGGTTGCAGCCGCTCCTTAATACTGTCAGCCAGCTGTGACTGTCCAGCATAAGAAATACCAATCTCAGCAACCTGACGATTTTTCAGTCTGTCGGTAAAGCCATCCAACCACTTTGAAAAGGTCTTCGTACCGCGCCCCTTGGCAATAGGATTAAGGACATGATCCTTTAATTCCATCACCACCTTGATGTTCAGTAGAGAACTTAAAAGACCAGTTACTCGGCCAATTCGTCCCCCTTTAACCAGATTTTCCAAGGTTGAAACACCAATAAAGAGCTCTGTCTTGTCTTTCACTTCTTCAATCTTGGCGAGTACCGCTTCCAAGCTACCTCCTGCCTGAGCCACTTTGGCTGCTTCAACCACCTGAAATTTCATCGCCTGATCCGTAAAAGTGGAATCAATCACGGTCACATCAGCCCCGGCGATATTAGCCCCTTGCCGAGAAGCCTCAGCAGTTCCAGAAAGTGAGTGGGTGATATGAATAGCGACAATCTGATCAGCCCCTTCTTTGGTCAAGGTCTCATACGTTTCCGCAAACAAGCCTACCGGAGGCTGACTGGTTTTAGGAAGCGCCTTACTGGATGTCATTAAAGAGAGGAATTTCCCTTTTTCTTTCAAATCATTATCAGAATACACGACACCATCAACCATGACGGTTAGAGGAACAACGGTTATACCGAGGGATTCAACCAATTCAGGCTCAATAGTGACAGAAGAATCTGTTACAATTTTGATCTTACTCATTTTCAATCCTACTTTATGATTTTTCATTATAATACTACCTTATTATACCAAATATTCTTTCTTTATGGGCAGTCGGCAGTTATATTTTCCTGGAAAGGCCAAAAAAGAGCCTCAAGGATCTGACTTTTGGAGTAATTCTTTCGCTTGCTGGCGAGCGGTCGCAGTAACTTCCTGTCCAGCCAGCATCTTAGCAATTTCTTCAATCCGCTCATCGTCAGTCAAGAGACGGACCGTTGAAACGGTTGTAGTGTCATCACTTTGTTTTTCAATAAAATACTGGTAATCGCTAATGGCAATGACTTGAGGTAGGTGGGAGATTGCCAGAACTTGACCATTTCGAGCAATTTTATGGATCTTTTGGGCAATGGCCTGTGCGACACGGCCCGATACACCCGTATCCACTTCATCAAACACAATACTAGTCTTATCATCTCGGCGGGAAAAGGCCGATTTGATGGCCAGCATTAACCGAGACAGCTCACCGCCTGATGCCACCTTCACCAAGGGTTTGGCTTCTTCTCCCGGATTGGTCGCAATGTAAAAAGCAACCTGCTCATTGCCTTCACGGCTGAATTTACCCGGAGTAAAGACAACCTGAAAGTCAGCCTTTTCCATATAAAGGTCTTTAAGTTCTTGCTTGATATCTTTTGATAGGATCTGAGCCAGTTCATGCCTTTTTTGACTTAAAGATTCGGCAGCTGAAATCAAGCGCTGCTCTAAGTCCTTGAGTTCTTTTTCCATATCATCTGATGGCAAATCACTTCCGGTCAGGAGGCTGTATTCCTTGCTGATGTTGCCAAAATAAGTCAAAACATCATCAACAGAGCCGCCATATTTACGGGTGATGGTATTGATAACGTCTAGTCTGGCTTCAATACGGTTTAACAGACCCGCGTCAAAATCTAAACCGTCAATAAGATCCCCCAGACGTTTGGTCACATCTTCCAAAATATAGTAAGATTCTCCAAGACTGCCTGCTATTTCCTTATAGTCGGTGTCGTATTCTTCGATTGTCTGCAGATCATTCATCGCTGAGCGTATATTGGACAGGCTGGAGAAATCCTCATTATCAAGCATCACATAAGCGTTGGCGAGCGTATCCGCAATCAGCTTATGATTCATCAGCCGTTCACGTTGCTGCTGCAAAGACGTGTCCTCGCCAGACTGAAGATTAGCCGCTTCAATCTCTGCCATCTGATAGTCTAACATCTCTATTCTAGCCTGATTTTCTTTGACGTTTTTTTGCTTATCAAGGACTTGCCTGCGTAAGGACTTATACCGGTCAAACAGCATTTGATAGTCTGTTTTCAGCTGCTGAAAAGTTGCATCTCCAAATGCATCCAGCATTCTGATATGATGTTGGGGGCGCATCAATTCTTCCTGGTCGTGCTGACCATGGATATCCACTAAAAATTGACCAATCGCTTTCAAGGTTGAGAGATTAACCATCTGACCATTGACACGGCTGATACTGCGACCGTTCTGAAAAATTTCTCGGCGGATAATCAGCTCATCGCTGACCTCAATGCCATTTTCAAGGAGAATAGCTTCTAGATGCGGATTATTGCCCACCGAAAAAAAGCCCTCAATTTCTGCTTTAGGACTCCCGTGCCGAATGACATCAGTACTGGCACGGCTGCCAAGCATCATATTCATGGCATCAATGATGATAGACTTCCCAGCACCTGTTTCTCCAGTCAGTACCGTCATCCCAGTCTCAAAATTCAAGGAAATTTCTTTGATAATCGCAAAATTTTTGATCGAAATTTCTAAAAGCATGCTTTCTCCTTAAACCTAACGTTCTCTCATCCAGGCACTAACTTCCTGATGTATTTTTTGTGCGGCAGCTTCTGTCTGAGCCATCAAAAAAAGACTGTCATCATCTGAAATCAATGAAAAAATTAGGTCTGCATAATTTTCAAAGAGCAGGCGCTTCAGTAGACGGCTCGTTCCGGGTACCACATCAATGTGAAGGCATTTTTCCAAAAGCCCAAGCTTTTTAATGGATTTTCCGACGGGCTGAGAAGGGCTGCTTTGGGGGATGTGCCGCTTTTCCTTAGGGAGACCGTAGATATAGCGTCCGCCTGCTGTGGGAATTTTAATGATCCCAATTTCATTGATATCTCTGGAAATGGTTGCCTGAGTAGCCAGTAAGCCTTCTGCCTCTAGGAGCTGAACCAGTTCATTTTGAGTCTCAATATCATTTTCATTGACTATTTTTTTGATTAAATCGAGTCGTTCACGTTTCTTCATTCTTTTTAAATTCTCCATGAGCCTCTTCAACAAGGGGCTTAATTTGATCGCTGATATGATTTTCCGGTTGGTCAGATTTTTCTAAAAAGGCTAAAAATTCAATATTGCCATGTCCGCCTTGAATCGGAGAAAAATCTAAGCCCCTAATTGTAAATCCGTACTCCAGGGCAAATTGACTGACTTTTTCCAAGACTTTTTCATGAACACGTTTATCTTTGACAATGCCATTTTTTCCGATTTGTTCACGGCCTGCTTCAAACTGTGGTTTAACCAAAGCCACAACCTGTCCGCCATCTGCCAAAATCTGATACAGGGCTGGAAAGATCAAGCTGAGGGAGATAAAACTAACATCAATGGAAGCAAACTGAGGCTGACCTTTTGAAAAATCAGCCAGCTGCGCATGACGGAAATTGTACTGCTCCATACTAAGCACCCGATCATCCTGTCTCAGCTTCCAAGCCAGCTGGTTGGTTCCCACATCAACAGCATAAACCAGTTTAGCACCTTCTTGAAGCATCACATCTGTGAAGCCTCCTGTTGAGGCACCAATATCAAGAGTTATCTGATTAGCTACCGAGATGTCAAAAACCTCTAATGCTTTCTCCAGTTTCAGTCCGCCACGACTGACGTACTTCAGTTTTTGTCCTTTGAGTTTCAGCTCAGTAGAGACGTCAATTTTTTCACCCGGCTTGTCATAGCGGTGACCATTATGAAGAGCAAGGACAAGACCAGCCATAACGCCTCTTTTCGCCTGTTCTCTGGTCTCAAAAAGCCCCTGTTTAAAGGCCAACACATCCACTCTTTCCTTAGCCATTCAGCCGTAACCTTTCTATAAATGCAACCACTTTCGTCTGATCGAAGCTATGCGCTTCTTCTAATGTTTGAAAAATAGCCTGAGCCTGATTCAGCAGCTGATCCAGCATGGTCTTAGATTGTTCTAAACCAAGTAAACTCGGGTAGGTTGCTTTATCTGCGGCCAGATCTTTCTGAGGGGTTTTCCCCAATTCTTCAAAAGAAGCGGTAAGATCCAAGATATCATCACGGACTTGAAAGGCCATACCAACAAGCTGACCGGCCTGACGAAGGCTGGCCAAAACCGCCTGAGACTGCTTAGCCAGGATTCCAGCCGCAACAAAAGGAAAGGTCAGGAGCTGACCGGTCTTGTTGGCATGAATTTGGTTTAAGGCCGTTGGGGAGAGCTGGGCAGACTCCCCTTCAATATCTAACATCTGGCCTCCGACCATACCGCTGCTCCCCGAAGCATTGGCCAATTCTAAAATCAGATTGATTTTTATGTCTGCGGACAAATTAGACTGAGCAATCAAACCAAAAGGATCCAGAAAAAGACTGTCTCCCGCTAATATAGCTGTTGCTTCATCAAATTGTTTATGGTTGGTCAGCCGACCACGACGGTAATCATCATTATCCATAGCTGGCAAGTCATCATGAATTAAGCTCCCTGTGTGGATCATCTCCAGAGCCGCAGCAACCTGATAATGACTCATCGTCAGCTCATGACCAAAAGCTTCCAAAACCGCCAGCAAGAGCATAGGACGAATCCGCTTTCCGCCCGCATTGACAGAGTAAAGAATAGCCTCGGTCAGCCGTTCAGATACTAGGTTTTGCTCATAGTAGGCTTGTATCGCCCGATCAATGTAACGTAACTTATCGTCTGTCATTTAGTCCAACTCTGCTTCTGTACCGTCTGCCTGCATTACCTTAACCAAGGTCTTTTCAGCATTTTCTAACGTCTTTTGCAGTTCCTTGGATAAAACCATTCCCTTTTGAAACTCAGAAATAGCTTCCTCTAAGGCAACATCGCCGTTCTCCAGCTTGCTGACAATCGCTTCTAGCTCCTGCAAATTTTCCTCAAATGTTTTCTTCTTGTTTGACATCTTCTACCTCAACTTCTAACCGACCATCTCGCATCTGAATAGTGAGCTGGTCTCCCTTTTTGACCTCTTGACTAGATGCAAGAATCCGGTCCTTATCTTTGACAATCGCATAGCCACGCGCCACGATCCTGCTAGTATCAAGAGATAAGAGCGCATCTTGAGCCTTTTCAAAACGTGCGATCTGACTGTCATACTGGCTCTTCATGCCAGACAGCAACAGCCGGTGCTGCTGTTTTAGCCCCTCTTGCTGCCGCTCTACCTTTCCTAAAAGATTTAAAGAAAGCAGACGCTGATGTAAGAGAGTTTTCTCTTTTTCGTAAGACTGATAAAGCTGCCGAAAACTGCTGTTTAGCTGATTTTTTAGCCGATCTAATCGTTGCAGGTAAGCATCGTACAGTCTTTCTGGCTGGCGGAAAATAACAGATTCCTTCAGCTTTTGCAGACGCTCCTCTTTTTGTCTGATGAGACGCATAAGAGCCTGATAAGACCGTGTCTGTCTTTCCCTTAGAAAGGCTAATAAATCGGCCTTAGTGACCGGCGTAGCTAGCTCAGCAGCAGCAGTCGGGGTAGCTGCCCTTCTGTCTGCTGCAAAATCAGCTAAGGTCACATCCGTTTCATGACCAACGCTGGAAATAATTGGCAGCTGCGATTCAAAAATGGCCTGCACCACTATTTCTTCATTAAAGGCCCAGAGGTCTTCAATTGAGCCGCCTCCACGTCCAACAATCAGAAGATCTAGGTCATCTCTTTGGTTGGCCAAGGCGATATTCGCCGCCACTTCTTGGGCAGAGCCTTCTCCTTGAACCTTAGTCGGAAAAAGGATAATAGCGACGCCTGGGAAACGGCGTGAGACCGTTGTTATGATATCTTTGATCACCGCACCGCTTGGGCTGGTAATAACCCCGATTTTTTTGGCAAACTGAGGCAAGGGCTGCTTATGCCTATCGTCAAAGTAGCCAGCTGCGGTTAGTCTTTTCTTCAGCTGTTCAAACTGAATGGCCAGAGCTCCGATCCCATCTGGCTCGGCCTTTTCAATGATAATAGAATAAGAACCTGAGGGTTCATAAATCTGGACTCTCCCCACGACATTGACTTTCATGCCTTCTTCGAGCTCAAAACCCAATTTCTTATAAATACCGCCCCACATGGTCGCTTGAATCACAGCTTTATCATCTTTCAATGAGAAATACTGATGATTGGGCCGTTTTCTAAAATTAGAGACCTGCCCCGATAAATACACCCGTTCTAAATAAGGGTCTCGGTCAAATTTCAGTTTTAAATATTTGGTCAGTTCTGACACGGATAAGTAATCTGACATGACCCCTCCTTACAACTCGTAATCCCTATTATTATACCAAATTTTGAACATTTATACAGAAAGAAAGGATCAGGCAGAAAACAAAGGGTAATAAAAGACCTGCCCTCGGCAGGTTTTTTGGGAAGATAAACTAAATTGATTGTCAGAAAATCAGTCTGACATTTGCCTATTTTCTAATACTGTCACAATAAACAGAAGTTATTGAAATAGGTTGAATAAAAAACTTTGTTTTAACATCTCTAAGTTAAATACATTTGGAATATGTCCAAAAGCTTCTGACAAAGGAAGATGAGCTGTCTTCCAACCTTGTCCATCAGTCACCCAAACAAATTCAACATCATCTGGAGAAGCCACTACAAACTGGCTTAATTCCGTAAATTCGCCAGCAACGGCTTTTAACTTACTGCCACCGCCACCGTAATAGTTTGTTTCGATGAGCCATAGTTTGTGTCTATGTTTAGAATAAACGGCCACATCAAATCGACGCTCTGACTTATCTACTGGAACTGTGATGCCCCAATTCTCCTTAATAAAAGGAGCAGTTGCTTGTGCTTTGTATTCCAAGGACAATTCTTGACAAATTTTAGCCACATGACGCTCCAGAATACCTTCCATCGTGGTTCCACTACGATTCTTTCGAGCGTTACTGTCTAACCCTGCTTCAACGCCGTAAACGTAGTCAACCAAGGAACGATTCGCTTTGCTTTGCAGGAAATCCAATAATCCCGCTTGTTCAACAAAATCAACATAGTCTTGGATTCTGAGAGTATCAATTTTAGTAAAATTAAGTTGATCAAAAGACATTTCATCTTGGTCATTGATAGACAAAATATCCAAAATCTTATCACGACTAGCAATCAAAGTTGGAATAGCTCTCAATAATTCTGGTTGTTTTGAAAATAACCTAAGTGCCTCATCATAAATATTCGTTTTCCCAATCAAATAGTTAAGCGTATGAAGCTCAAGTTCAAATTGTTTTGTTTCCCGCTCAACCTTTTCCCAGTTGACATAATATTCAGGTGTACGATTTGTCACGGAAAGCGTTGATAGAAAGATTGCTAATCGGTCTTCGGCTGATGAATCTATATAAATTCTAAAATTTAACATCAATATTCCTCTTGTTATTAAGGCTATGAAAAAAACTATAAAGGTTATTGTTAATTTATTTTGAAAAGTTAACTGTAAAAATTACGGTTTAGGAACGATTCCCCATGTCATGCTGCGACCAGAGTAATTCCAATATCGAATATCTTGTTCTATAAAAAGCCATTTTATTGTTTTAAGAATATGATCAACAGGTAATCCTGAATCAAATTGAATTTTGGTCATTTCAATATCTTCCACATTTTGACAATGAAATATTTGCTCCAATAATGAATACAATTTCTTATATTTCTGAGGAGACTCTAGTCTTTTTTGAAGTAGATCATTTTCTAAATCTTCATGTTTTGGATAATTTCTTTTTCTCTTGTCCTCAGGTGCATAGTTCATATTCTCAACACAAACTAAGAAATCAAAACCGTTATGGAGATTTGCTGGCCTTTGAAGATATACTCTGTTTCCATCGCTTAATGTTTCAACATAGTATTTATATCTAGATGCCTTATCATCTTTTCCAGTTCCAGGTAATTCTTGGGAAAATTGCTCAACAATCCTCATTCTTACCTCATTTCGAGTACCTTCATTTGAAAAATTAGTTGTAATTTCAATATACTTAGTCATTTCACATTCTCCAATCTTGTTTTAGCTATTTTTAAATAATCGCGCTCAGCATCTATTCCAATAAATTTTCTTCCGAGCCGTTTGGCCACAACACCAGTTGTTCCACTACCAACAAATGGGTCTAATATGTAATCCCCTTCTTTAGTTGAAGCTAGAATGATTCTCTCTAGAAGATATTCAGGTTTTTGGGTCGGATGTTTACCTGCCCACTTTTCTGATTTTGACGTTAACCCACCGGTCCACACATCTTTCATTTGCTTTCCGTCATTGATTTCTTTCATCAATTCATAATTGTAGTAATGCCGTGCCTTTTTGTCATCTTTTCTGGCCCATAAAATTGTTTCAGTAGAATGAGTGAAATAGCGACAGGATAGGTTCGGGGCAGGATTTGTTTTTTGCCAAGTAATATTATTTAATATTTTGAAACCTTCCTGCTCTAATGCCATTCCGACAGAGTATATATTATGAAAACTGCCTGAAATCCAGATTGTACCATTTGGCTTTAATACTTTTTTTGCTAATCGAATCCAACTACGATTAAATTCATGTTTCTCTTCTAAGCCATTAACTTTATCCCATTCACCTTTATTAACAGAAACAACCTTTCCACCTGAATTGGAAAAACCACCATTACTTAAAAAGTACGGTGGGTCTGCAAAAATCATATCCATACTTTCAGGTTTCATTTTTTCCAAAAACTCAAAAGTATCTGCATGAATTAAAATTGATTTATTTTTATGATAGTATGGTTTTGTCATTAAAACACCCCCATACTTATATTCGTTATTCACCATAGTTGGTTACCAAAATCTCTGCAATTTTTCCTCTACTAGACCTATGGGCACCATTTGTCCTCATTGCCTCAATCATATGAATATTAAACCCTTCATATAATTCTATAGCCAGCGGGCTTGAAGAATTAGATAACATAACATAAGCTCCCCGATCATTCAATTTCTTAAAAACATCTCTCAAACGTATTTGTTCCCGATATGAAAAACCCTCATGTGTATATGAAGTAAATGAGCTAGTTTCGTTAAGAGGGACATATGGCGGATCAAAATAGACGAAATCTCCCTTTTTAACATCGTCAACAGCAAATTCAAAATCAGTACTAAGAAGACGGATATCATTCTCATTCAGATACTCACTGATACTGTGGATAAGTTCACTATCAACAATTTTAGGATTCTTATATTTACCATAAGGAACATTAAATTGGTTCTTAGCATTAACTCGATAAAGTCCGTTAAAGTCAACTCGAAGCATATATAATAATCTGGCTGCTCGCTCAACATCAGACATATTGCCAATCCTACCATCTCTATCAGCAGACCTTATTTCTAAATAATGTTCCTTAGAATTCTTTTCTTTATGCTCCCTTAACAAATTAATAAGTTCAATTGGGTTTTCTTTAATTTGGCGATAAGTATTAATTAACTCTTTATTGAAATCATTAATCACAGCTTTCTCAGGTACTAAATCAAAAAAAAGTGCTCCTCCACCAACAAAAGGTTCAAAATAGCAATTAAATTTCTCAGGCATGTAACTACGTAGTATTGGTAATAATTTTCTCTTTCCACCGGTCCATTTTGTAAATGGCTGCAAAGGTGGGGTAACTAAACTCGCCTGTTTTATCATCATCTTTCCTTTATACATCATTGATTCTTGACTATTATATCACATTAAACCAATAAGTTTTATTTCTTAGCCCTTTTCCAATATAGTCTATGCATCGTCTACCTATATCCTCCCCATTCCTGATAAAATTGCTCCAGGTAAGTTTCCATATAAGCATGGCGGGCAGCTGCCAGTTTTTTGGCATGGCTGGTATTCATCAAATCTTTTAGACGCAATAATTTCTCATAAAAATGCATAATCGCTGTCTCTTGCCCATTACGGTACTCCTCTAGGGTGAAGTCTTCCCTGGGGAGTTTATTTGGGTCATGAATCAGGCGGCCTTTAGCCCCTGAATAGGCAAAGACACGGGCAATACCAACAGCTCCAATGGCATCTAGGCGGTCGGCATCTTGAACAATCTGTCCTTCTAAGGTCAGCGTTTGAGAAGGTTGACTCCCACCTTTAAAAGACAGCCATTGAATAATCTCCAAAATATGCTCTCTGTCAGCTTGGCTTACCTGATTTTCCTGCAGCCAGCTTTTGACCGCAGCAAGGCCTATATGTTTTGAGCCGCTTATTTTTTCATCTGCTAAATCATGTAAAAGGGCGGCCAACTCGCATATAAAAAGATTGGCATGTTCCTGTTCACCTATCTCTCGTGCCAGATTTCTCACACGGACAATATGCTACCAGTCATGACCGCTAGGTTCATTAGCCAGGATTTCCTCAACAAGATTTTCTGCTTTTTTTAAAATAGCACATTGATTTTCTGTCATTGTTTCATTATAGCAAAAAAGAGCAACCACAACAGTTTTTTCCTCCAATATCTGATACCAATCAGTTATCTTGATGTGCTTGAAGAAGCCTTTTAGGAGTTGAAAATCTAGGAAGGAAGCTTTACAATATAAGCGACATTAGATTTTGTGACCCGTTGGCAAAGAAAGAAGAGGAGATTTGAAAAATGTTAATGCTGTTACTGTTTCAAAGACTTGGTATTATCATGATATTGGCCTTCCTTCTGGTCAACAACAGCTACTTTCGCCAGTTGATTGTGGAGCGTTCAAAACGTGAAAAATTAGTCTTAATCATTATTTTCGGACTTTTTGTCATTATCTCTAATATGACCGGAATCGAAATCAAGAGCGACCGTAGCATTGTTGAACGGCCTATTTTAACTACCATCTCCCACTCTGACTCTTTGGCGAACACCAGAACACTCGTGATTACCACTGCCAGCCTCGTTGGCGGTCCTCTGGTCGGAACAGTCGTTGGTTTTATCGGTGGTATCCACCGTTTCTTTCAAGGAAACTTATCTGGTATTTTCTATATTATCAGCTCCTCTCTTGTTGGCTATCTGAGTGGACGTTTGGGTGATAAGCTAAAGGCCGGCAACCTTTACCCTTCCACTTGGCAGATTATTCTCATCAGTACTGTAGCAGAGGGCATCCAAATGCTTTTTGTCGGCTTTTTCACAGGTTGGGATCTGGTTCGGCTGATTATGCTTCCAATGATTTTACTCAACAGTCTGGGCTCTACTCTATTTTTAACCATTTTAAAAACGTATTTATCCAACGAGAGTCAGCTTCGCGCTGTGCAGACTCGTGATGTTTTGGATCTGACACGCCAAACCCTGCCCTATCTAAGACAGGGGCTCAACCAACAGTCGGCTGCTAAGGTCTGTGAAATTATTAAAACACATACCAACTTTGATGCGGTTGGCTTAACAGATCGTACAAATGTCTTGGCTCATATCGGGATTGGGCACGATCATCACATCTCAGGACAGCCGGTTAAAACGGACCTCTCTAAAAGCGTCATCTTAAGTGGTGAACCCCGTATTGCCCTTGATAAAACAGCTATTTCTTGCCCCAATTCTGAATGTCTCCTAAGCTCTGCCATTGTTGTGCCTCTTAAACTGAACAGGGAGACTGCAGGAGCCTTAAAGATGTATTTTTCGGGAAACAAAAAAATGACTGAAGTCGAAGAGAATCTCGCACTGGGGTTGGCACAAATCTTTTCTGGCCAATTAGCCATGGGAATCGCTGAAGAACAGAATAAACTGGCCAATTTAGCGGAAATTAAGGCGCTGCAGGCACAAATCAACCCCCATTTTTTCTTCAATGCAATCAATACAATCAGCGCTTTGATTCGGATTGATGCCACTAAAGCCCGATACGCCCTCATGCAGCTAAGCACTTTCTTTCGAACCAGTCTTCAAGGCGGACAAGATCGAGAAATCAGCTTAAAACAGGAAAAGGCTCACGTGGATGCTTATATGAATCTTGAGAAACTCCGCTTTCCTGATAAATACCAATTAGACTACCAAATAGAGGCCTCTGATAAGATTATGTTGCCACCGTTTGGTCTTCAAGTCTTGGTCGAAAATGCCGTTCGCCATGCTTCCAAAGAGCGGAAAAAAGACAATCGCATCCGCATTGTTATAAAGCCTGAAGAAATGTTTTTCAGAATTGCTGTCAGCGATAACGGCCACGGAATCTCTCCTGCTATCATTGACAGTCTTGGTCGGGAGACCGTCCTTGAAAGCCAAGGAAGCGGAACAGCTCTGGTTAACTTAAATAACCGACTGAACCTCCTATATGGCAGTGCCAGCCAACTGCATTTTGACAGTAGTTCCGCGGGAACAACCGTTTGGTATCAAATCCCTCGCACAAAAGGAGATAGCGACAATGAAAATCTTAGTTCTTGACGATGAAGTATTGGCTAGACAGGAATTAATTTACCTAATCCAAAATAGCCAGAAAGTGGGGCAAGTCGATATTTTTGAAGCTGAAGATATCGGAGCTGCCGAGAAAATCTTATTTCGCCAGCAGATTGATTTAATTTTTTTGGATATTTCGCTTAGTGAAGAAAATGGCTTTACTCTGGCTAACCAGCTGGAACAGCTAGCACATCCTCCGCTTGTCGTATTTGCAACTGCTTATGATGACTATGTACTTAGGGCCTTTGACAGTAATGCTGTTGATTACATTTTGAAACCTTTTGAACAAGAGCGCGTGGACAAAGCTCTGATAAAAATTAATAAAATACTCCAGATGAGCGCCGAGGCCGACAGCAAACCAAAAACTCAAAAAGGTGTTGAATTGCTAACACTGGCTCTGGCAGACAGGAGCGTTGTTCTAAAAATGCAGGACATCATTGCAGCTAATATCGAGGATGGGGAGCTGACGGTTACAACTAAAACACAAACTTATACGGTCAAAAAAACCTTAAACTGGTTCAAGGAACGTGTCAAAGCCAATTATTTTCTCCAGATTCATCGCAATACCGTGGTCAATTTGGGAATGATTGAGGAAGTTCAGCCTTGGTTTAATCATACACTCCTATTAGTCATGGCCAATGGCGATAAATTCCCTGTTGGCCGCTCCTATCTTAAAGACTTGAATAGCCATCTGACCTTATAACTTATTAAGTCATTCAGAATAGGCTCAAGAGCTGTGTTGTTTTTTAGAAGTTGAAAATTGCATTTCAACTTCTTTTTTGTGCAACTGAGACATCTTTTGAAAACGTTTTATCAAAAATAGCTTACAATAAGGATGTCAAATAAAGGAAAGGAGTCATTCATCCTATGAAACACACCAGTCAAGCTAGTAAAACAAAATCAGCCCCTATATTTATTCAAATGTCTATCTATGCAGCTATTTTACTTATATCTCAGCTCATTTCAGAACTGCTGCCAAAGACACTCCCCATTCCGCCAACCGTCATCGGTCTAATTTTAATGTACGTTCTCTTGTGCAGTCGCATGATTAAAATTGAGTGGGTAGATTCTCTGGGAACTCTCTTGATTAGCATGATTGGATTTATGTTTGTTCCTTCGGGTATTTCCCTAGCAGCCAATTTAGATATTCTGAGAGCTGAAGGTCTGAAGCTGGTTCTTGTGATAGGCTTGTCTACCGTCTTAATGCTTGTGATTATCACCTATATCGCATCTTTTATTTTATCTTTGAAAAAATGGAACTGGAACCACTTGTGGCTAAGACTGAGCGACACCAGTCTCTTCAAAAAACGAATCGAAAAAGCAGGAGGCAAATAAGATGGAACTTCTTAGAACACCTATCTTTGGTATCTTTTTTTCCTTAATCCTTTACACCATCGGACAATATGCCTTTAAAAAAAGCAAGGGATTCTTTCTCTTACAGCCACTCTTTTTTGCCATGGTAGCAGGCATCATCATCCTCTGGCTTATGGCCCTTATCATGAAAATACCCGTCCAAACGCTATATACTCAGGCTTATAAGCCAGGAGGAGATCTCATTTTCTGGTTCCTTAATCCAGCCACTATTGCCTTTGCAGTTCCTCTTTATAAGAAAAACGATGTCATCAAAAAATACTGGCGTGAAATTATCAGTAGCCTGATTATCGGTATGATTGTTTCCCTCACAACTATTGTTGCTATTTCTAAATTTGTCGGCTTGAGTACGGCAAGTATGGCCTCCATGCTACCTCAGGCAGCAACAACAGCCATCGCCCTGCCAATAGCCAAATCTATTGGGGGAAATACTGCCGTTACCGCTATGGCCTGTATTTTGAATGCTGTTATCATTTATGCGCTTGGTAAAAAATTAGTAACCTTTTTCCACCTTGACAAAAGTGATATTGGGGTCGGTCTTGGTTTAGGGACCTCTGGACATACCGTTGGTGCTGCTTTTGCACTAGAACTAGGAGAACTGCAAGGAGCAATGGCTGCGATTGCTGTCGTTGTTATCGGTCTGGTTGTCGATTTGGTTATTCCTATCTTTAGCTATATTATCGGTCTAGGGGGCTAATCCCCGAAGAATCAAAAAATGCTAGGCGATAATCTGCCTAGCATTTTTTATTTATCCGTCAGAAGAACTGTCACTCAAAGCCTTCATTAGTCTTGATATCTCCTGACTAATCATCGTCGGTAAGACCACATAATGGCTTTGACTCAAGTCTTGGGCAATGGCCGAATGAAGGTAGACTGCTAATGACACACGGTCTAGCAGCGGCCTTTCCTTAAACTGCATAGATAGGCCCGCAATCATCCCCGCCAAAGTATCTCCCATGCCACCCGTCGCTTGGTAAGGACCCCCAACTAGAATCTGTCCAACTCGCTGCCCTTGATAAACTTTAGTCTGAGGCGACTTTGCCACCAAAATCGTTCCTTGGGGAAAATGACGAAGTGCCGCTTGTGTCGCTTCTTGTGTCTGTTCTGGGATGGACAAGCCAGATAGTCTTTCCCATTCTTTTTGGTGCGGGGTCAAAATCAGCCGATTGGTCCGCCAAGAAACCGCCTCTTGACGAGCCAGCAGATTAAGTGCCGATCCATCCACAATCAAAATCTGGTCTTGGACTAGACTTGCCAAAACCAACTTAAAGATTTTCTGGGCGGCGTCATCCTCTGCTAAACCAGGCCCTATTAGAATCGTATCTGAGACCTTTATTTGAGAGACAAGTAAGGCTTGATCCCATAAGTCAAAAGCCATCGCTTCCGGCAGGTGACTGTGAAGCGCCCCAATATTGTCCCTATCAGTAGCAACTGTCACCAAACCCGCTCCGCTATTAACACAAGCCAGAGCGGCCATAATAATAGCACCTCCATAGGGATAGGTGCCGCCAATTAAGAGAATCCGGCCAAAAGTCCCCTTGTGACTATCAAGAGGACGCGGTTGAATGATTTTTTTCGCTAGCACTTCATCAATTACTGTCATCTTATCTTCCTCTAAAATCTGCAAAAACTTGGGTAATCTTGGCTGCTAAAGCGGCTTGGTAATCGCCCGTCAAGAGAAGGCAGTCATCTGCAAATTCACGCAGACCTGGATAATCTCCTATCTGGACGGCATAGGTGGACGCTTTGAACATCTCAATGTCATTTTTATCATTACCGAAAGCAATAAACTCATGTCCACACTGCTCAAGGATTGTCGTTGCCTTATTTGTATGAAGAGGATTGATATAAAGACACTTTTCGTGCTCATGATAAGAGATATCCATGACCTGTAAAGAAGATAGCTGATGCTGCATTTCTTCCACTAAAAACTCATGGTCTCCCATATAGACAACTACTTTAATCGGATTTGTCAGGTCGGCCAATGCGAGGTGTTTTGCCCGTTTCAATGGATCAACACTTGCAATAAAAGGGATTTTCTCTACAATCTGACCGCTATAATGAAAGGTATTATCCACAAAAAGGGGAAGATTGTAGGTCTGACACCAGTCCAAAACAGACTGATAGCCTCGCTCATCTAAACGTCTCTCAAATAATAACTGACCCCCTTGATAAATCAAGCCACCATTGAGTCCAATGACTAGATTTTGGATCAATGGATCACCTAGCAGCCCCAGACAATCACGATAAGAACGAGCTGAAGCAAAAATCACTTCATGCCCATACTTGTCAGCTGATTGCAGAACCTGCTTAACCTCTTCGTTAATAGTCATATAATCAAAAGAGAGCGTTCCATCTAGGTCAAAGACACATTTCATTTGCTCACACTTCTTAAGGCCGCCTGATAAGTTTGTTCCAAAAGCATGGTAATGGTCATCGGACCTACCCCTCCAGGAACAGGCGTGATGTAGCTGGCTACTTCTGCAACATCATCATACTTGACATCACCGATAAGTTTCCCATTGTCATCACGGTTCATACCGACATCAATGACAACAGCCCCCTCCTTGACAAAGTCTTTGGTCACAAAGTGACCTTTACCGATGGCAACAATCAAAACATCGGCCTGTCGAGCCAGCTCAGGCAAATGCTTTGTCCGAGAATGGGTCAAGGTGACGGTTGCATTTTGATTGAGCAGAAGCTGAGCCATGGGTTTGCCGACGATATTGGAACGTCCAATGATAAGCGTATTTTTTCCTTCTAAATCAATCTCATACTCGCGGAACATTTCCATAATCCCCGCTGGTGTACAAGGAAGCATGACAGGCTGGCCTGACCACAATTTTCCAGTATTCATCGGGTGAAAACCATCCACATCTTTTTGAGGGTCAATGGCCAAAATAATGGCATTATCATCAATATGGGCAGGCAAAGGAAGCTGCACCAGAATACCGTGAATGCTGCAATCCTTATTGTAGTTATCAATCAAAGCAATCAACTCCGCCTGACTAATGCTGTCAGGAACCCTAACCACTTCACTCTTGAAGCCTGCCTGCAAGGCAGAACGCTCTTTATTACGGACATAAACGTGACTGGCTGGATCTTCTCCGACCAAAATAACAGCCAGTCCTGGAACGATCCCTTCTTTGTCTTTTAAATCCTGAACTTTCTGAGCTAGTTTGCTCTGCATTTTCTGAGCCAGTGCCTTGCCATCAATAATCTGTGTCATTATAATCTCCCCAAATTGTAATACTTTCATTATAACAAAAAGAATGAAGTCAGGCACTTCATTCTTTTGAGAATTTTTTGAGATTGGGTTTTTGAAGCTGCTTAACACCGCAGGATGTATCGCTGCACTCTTCACAAGACCCTTTTTTCTGAATAAGATGGTAGGTGATTTTATAAGTCACATAAGCAATCAAAAGCGCAATAATAAGTGTTGACATGTTTCCCTCCTAAAGAGCTTGTTTTTGTTGCAGATCCTCTAGCCGAATCACAGCCACCTTCTCAGCTGGTGCTTTTCTAAAGACAAAATAGAGGAAAACAGCTAAAACTGCAACTGCGACCCAAGTCCAGATACCGACGGTTTGCTTGTAAAAATAAATCAAGCCAAACTGGTAAATCAAGAGACTGACACCGTAGGCCAGACCCGTCTGAAAGAAGACAGCCATCATAGTCCACCTCAGACTGTTCATCTCTCGGCGAATGGCACCAATCGATGCAAAACAAGGCGCACATAAAAGATTGAAAACAAGGAAAGAGTATGCTGCTAGAGGTGTATAGGATGCCTGCAAGGGTGCCCAGAGGCTCTTGCTGGTCTCTGTCACTTCCGCGCCTGAGTGATAGAGAATTCCCAGCGTTGAAATAACAGTTTCTTTAGCCAAGAGACCCGTGATAGCAGCAACGGTTGCCCGCCAATCCCCAAAACCTAAGGGGCTGAATAAAACAGCAAGCCACCGTCCCAATGAGGCGAGTATGCTTTTATCTGGGCTGACCATCTGCAGAAAGATATTATAAGAGGTTGTAAACCAGATAAAAATATTAGTCACGAAAATAATCGTACCTGCCCGCTTCACAAAACTGATCCCTTTATCAAGGGCATAACGGCTTACCGATTTCATCTTCGGCAGATGATAGCTCGGTAATTCCATAATGAAAGGACTGGCTGCTCCGCCTAAGCGCTTGGTCTTTTTTAGCGCCATTCCTGACAGAACAATTGTCGCAATCCCTAAGAAATAAGCACTAGGTGCTATCCAAGGATTCTTGGGAAAGAAGGCTCCCGCAACCAAGGAAATGATAGGAAGCTTGGCTGAACAAGGCATAAAGGTTGTCGTCATGATGGTAATTCGACGATCTCGTTCATTTTCGATGGTCCGACTGGCCATTATCCCGGGAACACCACAGCCTGTCGCAATTAGCATGGGAATAAAAGATTTCCCCGACAGACCAAAACGTCGGAAAATTCTATCCATGACAAAGGCAACCCGACTCATGTAACCCACATCTTCAAGAATTCCCAAACAGAGGAAGAGAACAATAATCTGTGGTAGGAAGCCCAGAACCGCCCCGCAGCCAGCAATAATCCCATTCAGAATCAAATCCTGCAGCCAAGCCTCAACTTTCAGAGCATTCAAAAATGCAGCGACAGTATCAGGAATCCATTGACCAAATAAGACATCATTGACCCAGTCTGTCCCCATGGTACCAACAGTCTGAATGGATAAATAATAGACCACCCACATGACAAACGCAAAAATCGGCAAAGCCAAAAAACGGTTGGTAACAACTTGGTCAATACGGTCAGATACCTTAAGCTTAAAATCATCTCCTTGACTTTGCGTCATTCGGATCAGATGCTCAATAAATTGGTAGCGCTGATTGACCACAATGCTCTCGGCGTCTTCCGTAAAAATTTCTTCTGTAATCTTAATAATTTCTGCAATTTCTTTCTTCTGGAAAGACGAAAGATCCAGACTCTGCCAGATAGCCTCATCCTGTTCAAACAGTTTGATGGCATAAAAACGAGCACTGGCTGCTGGGACGGTATTACCTAAGACATCAACGATTTCGGCAATAGAAGCCTCGAAATGCTTATCATAGACTGGGAAGGAGATGGCATCTTCCGTCACTGCAATAGCCTTCTTCAGAGCCTTGTCAACCCCTTCATTTTTAACCGCGCTGGTCGCAACCACCGGAACACCTAGAAAATAGCTTAATTTACTGATGTTGATGATTTTCCCCTGATTTTTTAAAATATCACTCATATTCAGGGCTAAGACCAGAGGAATTCCTGTTTCGATAAGCTGGAGCGTCAAATAGAGATTCCGTTCCAAATTAGTGGCGTCAACCACATTTAAGATACTGTGCGCCTGATGGCTAAGCAGGTAATCTCTGGCAACGATTTCCTCTGAGGTATAGGGACTCATGGAGTAAATCCCCGGTAAATCTTGAACCTCTACCTGCTTATTCTTTTTTGCAAAGCCGCTTTTTCGCTCAACGGTCACTCCAGGCCAATTCCCCACCCGCTGATTGCTGGCGGTCAAGAGATTGAAAAGAGTCGTTTTACCGCTATTGGGATTTCCAGCTAGAGCAATTTCAATTGTCACCTGAGTCTCCTTCCAGTTTTAAAACACTAATCAGCTGGGCTTCTGATTTCCGCAGGGTTAATTCATAACCACGCAGCGTTATCTCAATCGGATCACCCAGCGGCGCCACCTTCCTAAGGTAAATTTTCGTCTTTTTCGTTATTCCCATGTCCATTAAGCGACGCTTGATCGCCTTGGGCGCAAAGATATCGTAGATAAGAGCTGACTGCCCTACCTGCAAATCTGATAAGGGCAGTGGTGCCTCCTCCTGTTCAACCTGACCGACGTCAATCTTTTCCAAGATACTCTTATCAAAAGCCAGACGGCTTGATTTGACCATAATAATGGCACTATCTTTATTTTTTGAAACCAGTCTGACCTTTTGACCCACTTGCAAGCCCAAGTCCGACAAGTGCCTTCCCGTTTCCTGAGGGAAGTCTAGACTTAAAATTTCATAGGTTTTATCTTTTTCAATACACGCTAATCTCATGATTGTTCCTCAAATGTTACTGATAAGATTGGTAACCTCTATTATAGCATCTTTTTAAAAAATTGTCAGACAATTCAAAAAAAGCCAATATTGGCTTTTACAACACTTTACTTAAGAAATCTTTAGTCCGTTCTTCTTGCGTTTCCTCAAAAACTTGAGTTGGGCTGCCCTCTTCAACAATAACTCCGCCGTCCATAAAAATGACACGGTCTGCTACTTCACGCGCAAAGCCCATTTCGTGGGTGACGATGGCCATGGTCATCCCAGATTTGGCCAAATCCTGCATCACGGCTAGGACTTCCCCAACCATCTCTGGGTCAAGAGCGGATGTCGGCTCATCAAAAAGCAGAACATCTGGATCCATTGCCAGCCCCCGAGCAATCGCAATACGCTGCTGCTGACCCCCAGAAAGACTTTGAGGATAGCTCTCCGCCTTATCGCGCAGACCAACTTTTTCTAGAAGTGCATAGGCTTTTTCTTCTGCTTCTGCTTTGGACAGTCCCTTCGTTTTAATGGGAGATAGGGTAATATTTTCTAAAACCGTCATATTGGGAAAGAGATTAAACTGCTGGAAAACCATTCCCATCTTTTCCCGCATTTTGAAGATGTCATTACTCTTATCTGTGATGTCCACACCTTCGAAGGTAATCTTCCCTTCGGTCGGTACTTCCAGCAAGTTCATGGTTCTTAGGAAAGTCGACTTGCCAGAACCGGAAGGACCAATAATCACCACGACTTCCCCTTTGACAATCGACAGATCAATGCCCCGAAGAACTTGGTTGTTTCCAAAAGATTTATGAAGATTTTCAATATGAATCAAAGTTTCTGTCATCAGCTCACTTCTCCTTTACCAAACCGTTTTTCTAATAACTTCAGTAAAAAGGACATTAAGGTGGTAATCATCAAATAATAGAAAGCGCCAAACAAAAGCGGTGTGATTGGCAGGTAGGTAGCTGTTACAACCGACTGGGCGCCATTCCACAATTCCATAACCCCGATGGTTTGTAACAGTGAACTATCTTTGATGATGGTAATAAATTCATTCCCCAAGGCTGGCAAAATATTCTTAAAGGCCTGAGGCAGTACTACATAACGCATGGTATAGCTCGGCTTGAGACCCAATGAATAAGCTGCCTCAATCTGCCCTTTAGGAACAGCCTCAATACCTGCCCGAACAGTCTCCGAAATATAGGCACCGCTATTAAGCGACAGGACGATGATTCCCGGCAGAAGACGCGAAAAATCCATATCCAAAACACCGATTGAAATAATAGGCATATTAGAAAAATGCATGATGGCAAAGGAAATCATAATCTGAACGACCATAGGTGTCCCCCGGAAAACCCAGACATAAAAACTGACCAACCAGTCTAAAAATTTGATATTAGACCGTTTGACAAGGGCAACCAGCACACCGATAATCGTTCCGAAAAAAACCACACAGGCTGAAATCATAATGGTCACTAAAACACCGTAGTTAAAATAGGACCAATATTTAGGTAAAAATGAAAAATCCATCTTGAAGCTCCTCTATACTTATAAGCTGTATTATACCA
The DNA here is from genome assembly GCF_000372425.1 of Streptococcus ferus DSM 20646. GTDB lineage: Bacteria > Bacillota > Bacilli > Lactobacillales > Streptococcaceae > Streptococcus > Streptococcus ferus. The sequence goes on along the minus strand of NZ_AQVD01000001.1, from coordinate 53,794 downwards.
TATAATTGAATAAAAATACAAACATCCAAGAAAAAAAGTCAAGCCTAAGCCTGACTCCAAAGAAGTGACTGCTCGTTAGTAGAGCAAATCATAAATTTCCATAGCGATTAAGTCGATACTGTCAAAAGTATACGATTCACGCGCTGCCACATCACGTAGTGTAAACACCGGTCCATTTTCTGGATCATTGTTAAAAGCCACCTCTGCTACGACAACACCGTCACGTTCAAAATTACGTTTTAAATTACCGCCATCAGTCGCCATTAATTCCAGACGATTGATGATTCTCACTAAATGTGATTCCATCTTGTTCTCCTATAAAAGTTTATTGACCTCTTCTATTTTAACATAAAAGCAAGGAAAGGCACAAGAAAAGCATAAAATTAACGATTTTTCAGACTGTAGTACATAATGGCCTTAATAGAATGCATCCGATTCTCAGCCTCCTGAAAAATATAAGAACTGTACTTTTGGAAAACCTCATCTGTAATCTCCAGTTCAGCATAACCATACTGATCATAGATTTCCCGACCAATTTGGGTGTTGAGGTCGTGAAAGGCTGGCAGACAGTGCAGCACAATCACATCGGGATTGCCGGTCTTTTCCAGCAAACCTTGATTAATCTGATAAGGCAGCAATAAATCAATTCTTTCTTTAAAGTTAACCGCTTCTCCCATAGAAACCCAAACATCTGTATAAAGGATATCGGCACCTGCTACCTGAGCAAGATCGTCTGTGATGGTAATCTCTCCGCCCGTCTGATGCTGCTTAGCCAGGGCGACAATTTCTTCTTCTGGCTGAAGAGATTCAGGAGCGATAATCTTAATATGAAGCCCCAAAATAGCTGAAGTTACCAAAAGTGAATTGGCCATATTATTGCGCCCATCCCCGACATAGACCAGAGTCAGACCTTCTAAACTGCCAAAAACCTCTTTTAGGGTCATAAAATCAGCAATCATCTGGGTTGGATGCCAGGTATCCGTCAATCCATTCCAGACAGGAACACCGGCGTGCTGCGCCAGCAGCTCAACGTCTTCCTGCGAGAAACCCCGATATTCAATACCATCAAACATAGAGCCCAGCACTTTAGCCGTATCAACAACCGATTCTTTCTTACCTAGCTGGATCTCACCCGCTCCAAGATAGGTCACATTCATGCCCAAATCCTGACCGGCAACGGTAAAGGCACTCCTTGTTCGTGTGGAGCTTTTCTCAAAAATCAGAGCGATATTATAACCTTGCAAATAGTTATGAACAAGACCATCCTTCTTCAAAGCCTTAAAATGAAGAGACAGATCAATCAGTTCTTCTAATTCTGCTTTGCTAAAATCAATTTCCTTCACAAATGATGTCGTTGGGGACATAAGGGCCTCCTAATGAATAAATATACATTATATTCTATAGTATTTTATAAAAATGTCAAGCTTTTCCTCTGAAAGAATCTTTTTACTTGCTTTGTCTGCCAGAGGTGTTATAATTGATTTATAAAATTTGACCATTATTGACCATAAAAGAATGGCCGACTAAAACCTAGAGAAACGAGGTAAGTATATGCTTTGTCAAAATTGTCAGTTAAATGAATCAACCATACATTTATATACAAACGTTAACGGTCAGCAAAAGCAAGTTGACCTCTGCCAGAACTGCTACCAAATTATGAAGACAGATCCTAAGAATAGTTTCTTAGCCAATTTAGGCAATCCGTCAGATGGGATCAATCCTTTCTTTGATGATTTCTTTGGTGACTTAAACAACTTCCGTGCTTTCAACAATCAAGAGCTGCCCAATGCTCCTAAGACACAGTCCGGCGGACAGGGCGGTAATGGGTCTGGAGGCATTGGAGGCGGCCGTCCAAGACAGCCTCAGGCACCCCAGCAGCCACAAGGCCTGCTAGAAGAATTTGGTATCAATGTGACTGACCTAGCCCGTCAGGGAAATATTGACCCTGTTATTGGCCGTGATGACGAAATTGTCCGCGTTATTGAGATTCTCAACCGACGCACCAAAAACAACCCCGTTCTTATTGGTGAGCCAGGGGTCGGCAAGACAGCTGTTGTTGAGGGGCTGGCTCAAAAGATTGTTGACGGTGATGTCCCTCAGAAACTGCAGGGCCGCAATGTCATCCGCTTAGATGTGGTCAGTCTGGTGCAGGGAACAGGTATCCGCGGACAGTTTGAAGAACGAATGCAAAAACTCATGGAAGAAATCCGCAATCGTCAGGATGTCATCCTTTTCATTGATGAAATTCATGAAATTGTCGGTGCTGGTAATGCCGGTGATGGCAATATGGATGCTGGCAATATTCTGAAGCCTGCTCTTGCCCGCGGTGAACTCCAATTGGTAGGTGCTACAACCCTGAATGAGTATCGCATTATCGAAAAAGATGCAGCCTTGGAACGTCGGATGCAGCCCGTTAAGGTCGATGAACCCAGCGTTGAAGAAACGATTACGATCCTTAAAGGTATCCAGCCTAAATACGAAGACTACCATCATGTTAAGTATACTGATGAGGCCATTGAAGCAGCGGCTAACCTGTCCAACCGCTACATCCAAGACCGCTTCCTTCCCGACAAGGCCATTGACCTCCTGGACGAATCTGGTTCTAAGATGAATCTAACCCTTAATTTCGTTGACCCCAAAGAAATCGATCAGCGGTTGATTGAGGCTGAAAATCTTAAGGCACAGGCGACACGGGACGAGGACTACGAAAAAGCCGCCTACTTCCGAGATCAAATCGCCAAATATAAGGAAATGCAGGCTGCCAATCTTGATGAGCAGGACATTCCTATTATCACTGAGAAAAACATTGAAGCCATTGTTGAACAAAAGACAAATATCCCAGTCGGCGATCTGAAAGAAAAAGAGCAGTCTCAGCTTATTAACCTCGCTGATGATCTCAAGTCTCATGTTATTGGGCAGGATGATGCCGTGGAAAAAATTGCCAAGGCCATCCGCCGGAACCGAGTGGGACTTGGCACACCTAATCGTCCTATTGGCAGTTTCCTCTTTGTCGGTCCGACAGGCGTTGGTAAAACCGAGCTTTCCAAACAATTAGCCATTGAACTCTTTGGCTCTGCCGACAGCATGATTCGCTTTGACATGAGTGAATACATGGAAAAACATGCTGTATCCAAACTAGTTGGTGCCCCTCCGGGCTATGTCGGCTACGATGAGGCCGGTCAGCTAACTGAAAAAGTTCGCCGAAATCCTTACTCACTCATCCTATTAGATGAAGTTGAAAAGGCTCACCCCGATGTTATGCACATGTTCTTGCAGGTGCTTGATGACGGCCGCCTCACAGATGGACAAGGGCGCACAGTCAGCTTCAAGGATACCATTATCATCATGACCTCAAATGCCGGAACTGGCAAAGCCGAAGCCAGTGTTGGCTTTGGGGCTAGCCGTGAAGGCCGTACCCATTCTGTTTTGGGAGAACTTGGAAACTTCTTTAGCCCAGAATTTATGAACCGTTTTGATGGTATTATTGAGTTTCAGGCTTTAGGGAAGACAGAGCTTCTTAAAATCGTTGACCTTATGCTGGATGATGTCAATAACCGTCTGGCAAGTAATGGCATTCATCTAGATGTGACGGCTAAAGTTAAAGAAAAGTTAGTTGACCTTGGTTATGATCCTAAAATGGGGGCTCGCCCGCTGCGCCGCACTATTCAGGAACATATTGAGGATGCTATCACAGACTACTACTTAGAACATCCTGATCAAAAAAATCTCAAGGCGGTTATGACCAGCCAAGGGAATATTAGCATCAAGTCTGCTGCAAAGGTTGAAACATCAAGCAAGTAACCAAAGGCTTACAGATATTCTGTAAGCTTTTTAACAAGAACACCATTCGCAGCAGTTCAAGAACTGGTATTTTTCAGTATTTTTAGTATAATATAACAATAAAAGATTCCCAGAGGACATCAGCTATGAATAACCCAGTATTCGGAGATAAAATAGACGGCATCAGCTATAAGGAACGCTACGGTGTTTATGCTGTCATCCCCAACCCAACTAAGGACAAGATTATTCTCGTTCAGGCCCCTAATGGCGCTTGGTTTTTACCTGGCGGTGAGATTGAGGCTGGCGAAGATCATCTGCAGGCTCTTGAGCGCGAATTAGTGGAAGAACTTGGTTTTTCCGCTCAAGTGGGGCATTATTACGGTCAGGCGGATGAATACTTCTACTCTAGCCACAGAGATACCTATTTTTATAACCCTGCCTATCTTTATGAAGTGATCTCTTTTACCAAAATTGGAAAGCCCCTAGAAGATTTTAATCATCTGGCCTGGTTCCCCGTTGAGGAAGCCAAGGCTAAGCTCAAGCGCGGCAGTCACCGTTGGGGTATTGAAAGCTGGCAAAAAGACCAGAAGAAGGACAATTTAGACTAACATTTCACTTTAAATAGTGCTATAATATTACTAAAGTTATCTAGGAGGAAAATCATGAGGCTCATAAACACGACCAGCAGTCACCAGCGATTAGTCAAGCAACAATTAAAAAATACCGACGCAACCCTTGTCGAGACCTTTTCAGCTGGGAACACCGATGTTGTTTTCTCACAAGCTCCAAAGCACTATGAAATCTTGATTTCAAATAAGCATCGAGCGATTAAAGATAACGAACTAGAAAGTATCCGTGAATTTTTCTTCAGACGTCGAATTGACGAAAAAGACATTCTTCCGGATCAGATCAAAACCATCCACACACCCAAATTGATTGAAATGTCAATCCCAATTAAGTAAACAATCGCATAACTAAAAACAGCCTCTGAGCTGTTTTTTTAGTCTTAAAAAGCAAGCGAAGCCAACTGTCTTACAAGCAAAAAGACCAAGGAGCCCTTTTAAATAGCCCTTTGGTCTTTTTCTTAGCTTAATAAATCGTGATGATTACTTTGTCTCAAAGCCTTCAGCAACAGCTTGGGAAAAATGCTCTTCCAAAATACGTGCACAGTGGTCACAGACCATCGCAAGATGAGGATTGGCATGGTTTCCGACGCTTGGATCCGTACGGCGGCAGCGTTCACAAACCTGACCTTCTGCCCGAGAAACCGTCAGTGCAAAATCATCAAAGACAAGTGCTCCTTCTGGAGCAGTCTCTCGGCTGATACTTAACTGAGAAACAATCAGCAGCTGAGCAATATCACTGTCAAGAGTTGTCAATAGAGTCTCTACTTCTTCGTTAGCATAGATTGTCAGATGAGCTTCTAAAGATTTACCAATCACTTTTTCGGAGCGTGCTTCTTCTAAAGCTTTTTGAACCTTGTCTCGGAGTGACATGAAAGCACCCCAAGTCTCTAAAATCTCTTCCTGACCAGCAAAATACTGAGCCTGTGGGATTTCAGCCAGCTGAACGAAATCCTCTGCTTCATGCTCCAAATAAGACCAGATTTCCTCGCTGGTATGAGGCAGAACTGGCGTCAAGAGCTTGGTAATCTTAACTAAAATGTCATAGAATACCGTCTGCATTTGGCGGCGTGCCAAGGAATTCTCAGCTTCAATATACACCACATCTTTGGCAAAATCTAAATAGAAGGCGGATAATTCTACCGTCACAAAATTAACCACAGCCTTATAAATGGCAATAAAATCATAGTCCTCATAGGCTTGAGTAATGGTTTTCACCAACTGATTGAATTTAATGGTCATGTATTTATCAGCAGAAGCCAAGTCCTCATAAGCGACAGTATCTGTTTTAGGATTAAAATCAGCTGTATTGGCCAGTAGGAAGCGCAAGGTGTTGCGGATCTTACGGTAGGTTTCTGATACCTGTGCCAGAATATCCATTGAGACGCGGACATCATTGCTGGAGTCAACGCTGATAACCCAAAGACGCAAAATCTCCGCGCCAAACTGTTTCTCCACATCGCTCGGTAAAATGGTATTCCCCAATGACTTAGACATCTTCTCTCCCTTGCCATCAAGGACAAAACCTTGAGACAAGACAGCCTTATAAGGCGCTTTTTCATTAACTGCCACAGATGTGATTAGGGAAGAATTAAACCAACCACGGTATTGGTCAGAACCCTCAAGATAGAGATCCGCTGGATAACCTAGATTATCCCTTGTATTGAGAACTCCATTCCAAGAAGAACCTGAATCAAACCAAACATCCATAATATCGGTTTCTTTAGTGAAGTGCCCGTTTGGAGAAGCAGGATGACTGAAGCCTTCCGGCAGAAGGTCTTTGGCATCCCGCTGCCACCAAACAATGGAACCATGTTCTGCGAACAAGTCTGCCACATGGTCTGTAACCTCTTTGGTCATGATAGCTGTTCCATCTTCAGCGTAAAAAATCGGCAGAGGAACTCCCCAAGCACGCTGACGGGAGATGACCCAATCACCACGATCGCGAATCATATTGTAAAGACGTGTCCGTCCCCAAGCTGGATAGAAGGCTGTTTTATCAATTTCATCCAAGATATCTTGACGGAATTTTGAAACGGAAGCAAACCACTGAGGAACAGCGCGCCAGATAATTGGCTTTTTCGTCCGCCAGTCAAATGGATAGGAGTGGCTGATGACTTCTGAAGCAAGGAGCAAATCTCCCAGCTTTTCTTGAACAAGCGGCGTAATCTTATCATAGAACTGCCCTTCAAAATCAGGACCCGCATTTTCCATCATAATACCGCGTTCATTAACGGTAACAACCACATCAAGTCCATATTTAACACCTACATTATAGTCATCTTCACCAAAGCCAGGCGCCGTATGGACAATTCCGGTACCTGAATCAAGGGTCACATGATCACCATTTAGGACTAATTCATCGACATCCTTATCCCATGGGTGCTCCGTCACAATACGATCCAGTTCAATCCCTTTGTAAGTCTTGAGAATTTCTGGATTTTCCCAGCCAAAGCGTGCAGACAGGTCTGCAACCATTTCGTGCGCTACAAGAAACTGACGGGCGTCGTTAGCAGGTTTAACAAGGGCATAAACAAGATCCGGACCGACCGTTAAGCCACGCGAAGCGGTAATCGTAAAAGGAGTTGTTGTCCAGACGACAATATAAGTGTTCGTATCTAAAAGTCCCTTACCATCCTTAACTCGGTTAGCGTAGTATAGTGACGTTGATTCTAAATCGTGATACTCAATTTCAGCCTCAGCCAGAGCCGATTCAGAAGACCATGACCAGTACACCGGCTTTGCCCCTCGATAAATGTAGCCCTTGTCAGCCATGGTACCAAAAACACGGATTTGCGCTGCTTCATATTCCGGCATCAGAGTAATATAAGGATTTTCCCAATCCCCCGAAACACCTAGACGTTTAAAATCCTCACGCTGTTTATCAACCTGACTAAGCGCATAATCCCGACACATGTCAAGATAGTCAGCTAAATCCATCTCTTTGCGCTTGACACCTTTTTTAGAAAGAACCTGCTCAATCGGCAGACCATGTGTATCCCACCCAGGAACATAAGGTGCTCGATAACCCATCATGGACTTAGACCGAATAATGATATCCTTTGAGACTTTGTTTAAGGCATGCCCCAGATGAATATTGCCATTGGCATAAGGAGGGCCGTCATGCAGAAAGAAGCTCGGCTTATTCGCATTTATAGCCTGTCTTTTGCCATAAATATCTGCTGCTTCCCATTCTTTTTGCCACTGCGGTTCTTTATTAGGAAGTCCTGCCCGCATTGGAAATGATGTTTTTCCGAGGTTTAGCGTTTCTTTTAATTTCATTTTTATCCTTTCACAATAAAAAAGAACCCTCGCCAAAGGACGAAAGTTCGTGGTACCACCTTATTTTAGATAGGAACAAGCCCTATCCCTCTTGACTCGTAAGGTGAGCCCTCCCTCCTGCCTTAGTCTTTTTATGTTCAGGCAGAAAACGAACAGAATGATAAGAAGCAATCAAAGTAATATAAGCCTTCCACCGACGCTTACTCGCTGTTATGATTGATTGCCACTGTGCTTTCTGTTATTCGTTAATATTTAATTTAAAGGTTTGTGTCTCATTCAGATTTGGCTCATCAGCAACCACTTCTTCTCCGTCATTTGGAATCAAAGGCTGATCAAATTGCTGTGTTTCATGGAGAACTCGGTTGCCTTCAGCCACTCGGCGCTGTAAATCTTCCATTTCTTCAGGAGAAAACTGACGCGTTGCATCTGCTGAAGCATAGTCATTGGACTCAGGAACTTCTTCATCCAAAACTTTTTCAACCACTTCCTTAAAAGCTGCATCTGAATTTTGCAGATAAACAGCTGTTGGCTGAAGCAATTCTGTCCACTCAGGAGAATTGATGAGACCTAGCTGACCTTCGATAGTTGACATTAGACGCTGATGGAAGACACGAGTTTGACGTTTAAGTTCTTCTGTTTCAATAGCAACTCGCTTGGCTTCATCCGTTGCATCCCGAAGAATCTGATTGGCTTTTTGTTTGGCTCCTTCAATTAAATGTTCTGATTCATAAGTAGCCTTAGTCAATAAGTTAGTTGATTCCGTATTAGCGGATAATTTCACCTTTTCAGCTGTCTCCTGAGCTAAAATAACAGATTGGCTGAGGGACTCTTTCATCTCATCAAAATAAGCCAATTTGTCTTCTAACTCTTTAATCCGGCTGTCTTTTTCACGATTAAGACGAACCTGCTCTTCATAATCATCAACGACAATATCCAAGAATTCCTCTACTTCTTGGGTGTTATAACCAAACATTTTGGTATTAAATGTCTTATCTTTAATTTCAAGTGCTGTAAGTGCCATTCGTTTCTCCTTATTTAGTGTGCAATGCGATCAATTATTAATTTATGCTTTCCGCTCTTGGAAAAGCCCTTATCCCTAGTCAAGGTCAATCTCCCAAATCCTCTGATGCTGAGCATATCACCTAAGACGAGCTCTAAGGCAGGCTTTGACACCGTGGCGTAATTGACCTTTACTTTTTCTGCTTCAATCAGTTTCAAAGCAGTGCCTCTTGATATTTTCAAACTTGTTGCCAAAATAGCATCAAGACGCATACTAGAGACAAGAATATCTTGTTCTTGAGCTTTCGCTGACAGTTGAAGTTGCTCATGGAAAGGAACTTCTTTGAGAGTGACTCCAACACGGCCAATTTTTTTTATAGTATTTATAAAATAGGCGGCCATATTAGCCTTAACAAAGAACTGTGCTCTTCCATCACCAACCAATATGTCACCGAATATCTGCCGCTCAATACCAAGTTTATTTATGAGACTGCCCATTATCTGGGCGTGTGTCAACTGGTTAAATTTAGAATGATAAACAATCTCTATCAGAGAAATCTCAAAATCTTCTGAATCAAAAACGTAATAGTCTGGAGCGATAAGAAGACGGGCATATTCCGATTTAAAGAAATCCCCGCTTGAAAAAGTCTGAAGGGAGGACTGCCCTAAAACGGTCCGCATCACCTGCAACTGTCTGGGATTTAGAAAATCCGTCAGCTGAAGGCTATAATAATCTTCGACCTGCCTTTGGATATCCTTGGCTTTGTCAACAAAGGCTTTTTCATCTTCTCCAAAATGCTGATAAATTGTTTGTCTTGTCATACTAAAAATAAAGCAAGTTGGCTAAAAAATACTTTAAGAGATTTAAGAGAAAAATAACCAAAACAATCGTGAAATCCAATCCAGCAAACTGAAGATTAAGTCCTCTAAAAGGCCTCAATAAAGGCTCGGAGATGCCAACGACAATTTTGCCTAAAGCAGAGTCATAGGCATTTGGAAACCAGGAAAGCAAGGCATAAACAATCAAAACAAAACTATACACGTCTATCAGTCGGGTCAGCAAATAGATTAAAAATGCCATTTGACCTACCGTCTTTTCATATCGTAGTTAAAGCTGACATCCTGACCATTAGCAGCCAGTGTCATTTCTTCAATATCAACAATGACATTAGCAGGGGTCAGCAAGTACATTGATGAGCCTACTTTTTGTAAGTTCCCATAAAGAACTTTGCTGGCACCGTCGACAAAATCTAGACAGCGACGCGCCTGTGCCTCCAGCATGTACTGAAAGTCAATCAAGACACATTCATTACGAATCAAGAGGTCAACGATCTCTTCAGCATCCTCGTATTTACGAGGGAATTTGAGAGCAATCGTGGTTTTATCTTGAACAGCTGACGGTTGGTTCCCAGATGGGCGTCCACCTGTTGGGAACTGGCGGATATTTTCATCATTCGCTGCCGCAGATGGACGACGGTTCGGACGTCCCTGCTGCTGACTTGGACGAGGTTTTGCTTGTGTACTTTGACTTTGTGTCTGAACTGGTTTTTGAGCCGCTTCAGGCTGTCGCTGCTTCACAGGTGCAGGAGCCTGTTGCTCCTCAACTTCGCTAACCTCATCAGTGTCAAAATAAGAAATAATTTTATCAAATCGATCTCTAAGTGCCATGTTTTTCTCCGTTCAATTAAAGAATGAGCTGCCGATTCTGACGAAGGTTGAGCCATTTTGGATGGCGATAGGAAAATCACCGCTCATTCCCATGCTCAAGTCTTCCATAGGCATATTCTTTATCTTTTTTCCTTTTAAGAATTTCCTTAAATTATCTGTCTGTTTGAAGATTTCAGCCAGTTGGCTGTCACTGGCACCCAGAGGAGCCATCGTCATTAAACCGACTATCATAAGCTTGTCAAAATCTTTCAGACTTTGAACCACTTCCTCAACCTGATCTGGACGAAAGCCGTGCTTGCTTTCTTCTCCCGAAATGTTCACTTGTAAGAAGCACTTGATAGGGTGCAGAGCACGCTTTTGGATTTCTGACGCTAGTTTGAGAGAATCCAAAGCGTGAAAGTAGTCAACATAATTGATCACATCTTTCACTTTGCGCCGCTGCAGACTGCCAATCAGGTGCCAAGTCAGGTCATAGTCCGCAAGCGCCTGATATTTCTCAAGAAATTTATCGACACGATTCTCACCTAGATGCTGCACACCAGCTTGAACAAGTTCTTCTGCCGTTTGACTGTCCACATACTTCGTAACAGCTACTATCGTTACTTCTTCAGGCTTGCGTCCTGCACCTTTGCAGACATTCGCAACTTCTTCAAATAGACGCTGCTTATTTTCCTTTAGCCCCATGATTAACGGTTTTTAAAGAAAGGTGGAGTTTCTAATTCGTCGTCATCATCATCTTTTGAAAAGCTGCTCATAGACAGTTTGCTGTCCAATTCACCTTCTGAAGGTCTTGCAATGCTTTCACGGCGAAGATCCCAGTCTCCAAAAGCAGATGTTTGCTGCGGTTCAGCCTGTGTTTTAGGCTGACGCGGTTCTGCATCCGGTAAGTCATGTGATTCAGCCATGTCAAAATCATAACTTGGTCGGCGTTCAAAACCAGTCGGCTGATTATCTGATGGCCGTGACAACGGCTGCTGGTTTGGCTGTGGAATGCTGGATGCTACTGAACGAAAACCGGCAACTTTATCTGCTTTTTCTTTACGAACGCCTGTTGCTACAACGGTTACACGAATTTCATCTTTAAGGCTGTCATCAATAGAAGTTCCCAGCCAGATATTAACACCATGTCCTGCTGCCTGATTCACAATTTCGGATGCTTCTTCAGCTTCAATCAGGGTCATATCAAGACCTCCGGTAACATTGACAATGACATCTTCCGCACCATCAATAGTGGTTTCAAGAAGTGGTGAGTAAATGGCTTTCCGAGCTGCTTCCACCACACGCTCTTCTCCTGAACCAATACCGATTCCCATCAGCGCATTGCCCTTGTTTTCCATAACTGATTTGACATCAGCAAAGTCAAGGTTAATAAGCCCTGGGCTGGTAATCAAATCAGAGATCCCTTGAACACCTTGGCGAAGAACATTATCAGCTTCACTAAGAGCCTCAAGAAGTGGTGTTTTCTTATCAACAATTTCTAAGAGATTATTGTTTGAAATAATGAGCAGGGTATCAACTTGCTCACGCAGTTCGTTAATCCCTTCAATCGCGTAGTTGCCGCGCTTGCTTCCTTCAAAGCCAAAAGGTCTTGTCACAACTGCTACAGTAAGAGCTCCTACACCTTTGGCAATACGTGCAATCACGGGCGCTGCACCAGTACCAGAGCCACCACCCATTCCTGCGGTGATAAAGACCATATCGGCACCGCTCAAGGCTTCTGTCAGTGTTTCTTCGCTTTCTTCAGCTGCTTTACGGCCAACTTCAGGCTGACCTCCAGCACCCAGACCACGAGTCAATTTAGGTCCTAACTGGATGACTGTTTCAGCCTTTGAACTGCTGAGCGCCTGAATATCGGTATTGGCTGCGATAAATTCAACTCCAGCAACTCCTTCATCAATCATTCGGTTAATGGCATTGCCGCCACCGCCGCCAACACCGATAACTTTAATTACTGCACCCTGTACTGATGCTGTGTCAAATGAAAAGGTCATGTTATAAATTCCTCACTTTAATTTTAATCAAACAAATTGCCAAACATACCGCGAACCCGGTCACCCATCTTTTGCTTAGGCTTGCCTTCTGTTTGAAAGGCTGCATCTTCAGTAGGGGTATCAAAGGTTTCTAATGGTTTTTGCTGCGGCTGCGCAAATGTTCTTGTTTTTGGTGCAGGGTTAGACGACTTATAATCAATCGGCTTATGGCGCAGTTTTTCTTCTCCTGCAACTGCCCCTCGCGCTAGGACATCCACCTCTGTTAGCTGACCAACATACTCAACAAGGCTAATGACATTAGCAAACATTGGATTGCGGATACCAACTTGATTTGGCACATGGAGTTTGACTGCTACACCAAAGATTTCCTGAGCAAGCTCAACAACACCCGGCATAATAGCACCACCGCCAATGAGAACAATGCCTCCTGGTAAATCTAGCAGACGACTGCGTTCCAGATCTTGTTTCACCCGATCCAGTACATGTCGGACCCTTGCAGAGATAATTTCTGCGACATAACGTTCTGAAACCTCAATCGGACTATTCTCGCCGACCACTTCAACCTGAACCGTTTCAGAGGGACTGGCACTAGATAAATCGGCGCTGCCAAAGTTAAATTTCAAAGCCTCCGCAATTTGGTGAGACGTTTTCAACACTTTAGAAATATCTTTGGTGACGTAGTCTCCGCCTTCAGCGTAAGTATTAGTGAACTGCAATTCCTGAGCGCGCATGGTTGCAACCGTCGTCTGACCGCCACCCATGTCAATAACCGTCGCTCCAAATTCCCGTTCTCCTTCGTTAAGAACAGCCTTGGTTAAAGCTAGAGGAGAAATAACAATGTTTTCCACCTCAATGCCTGCCCGTTCAACGGTTTTGCGAAGATTGTGCAGGATGGTGCTTGGACCAGTATAAATCATACCACGCATTTCCAGGCGAATCCCCATCATCCCGCGAGGGTCACGGATGCCCTGAAAACCATCTACAATGAATTCTTCAGGCACCAGAGAGATAACCTCACGTTCTGGAGTGACACTCTTAGTTAGGGCTGAACGGACAACACTGTCAACATCTTCATCCTTAATCTCTTTTGATTCACTCGGAACCGGAATCATGCCTTGGGTAGGCTCAATCTGCAGCAAATTGGCTGGCAGCGAGACATTTACCTTTGTAATAGACATCCCAGCTTTTTCTTCTGCTTCTTCAATAGCTGCCTTGATGGCATCTGCAGCAGCGTCAATATCAATGATAATGCCATCTTTCACGCCAGCACTTTTAACATTGCTGACGCCAATAACATTCATCTCACCTTTAATAAATTCAGCAACTAGCACTTTAATCGAGCTTGTCCCTATGTCCAATCCTGTAAAAAAGCCATCTCTAGCCATTCACTCGACCTCTCAATCTTTCCTTATCAGTTCTATATAAATACTGTCCAAAAACAGAATTATTCAGACAATATTATAACATAAAAAAGCGGAAAATGGTAAGCATTTTGCGCTTTTTGTTATATAAACTTAATGCGTTTCTATTATTCTGAAACTTGGCTGGTCGTAGCTTCTGTCACTGTTTGGGAATTATCTGAGACAGTCTCACTTTGGCTGCTTGCATTTGGATCTGCCGATGTTTCGCTGCTGGTCTCTTCTGTACTCGTCCGAGAGGCTGCGATAGAGGCTTCAATGGCCGCATTTGTGCTGTAAATACCGACCTCCATATCAACGATCTGCCCTCCCGTTAAGCTATCCTTGATTTTAGAATAATAGGGCAGTTTCTTTTCTAATTCAGAAAGCGGAATACGAACCGTGTTGCCATCGGTCATCTCAATAGAAAGCAAATCTTTGGTCGAGCTGGAATTGGCTGACGATATGGTCTTAATCTGACTGACCAAATCTTGATTCAAGGCACTTAATTGCTTGATTAGGCTCTGAATATCGGCTTCATTCTCTAGGTTAATAACGAGATAAGAGCTGGGCAGCTCTGTCGCATTAACGGTCTCAAGACGTCTGCCATTTTCCAGAATAGGAACATAACCTTGCGCCGTTTGAGAATAAGCGATGACCCGATACTCTGTTACTTTCAGGATAAAGCGGTTAGGAAATTCATAAACCAAGTCAGCTTTTTTCACCCACTGATTTTTATTGGCTGCGGCCTTTGCATAAGCATTGCGATGCCAAAAAATGGTAGTGATGTAATCTGATGCTTTAATACCTGTCTGATCCAGCAGTTCTATCTGATTGGCATTGGTATTCCCTGACACAGTAAGGGCTTTTTGACGACTGTAGGGGCTGATAAAAAAGACAGCGATCAAAAGGACCAAGACAGATAGAGAAAGAACAGCAACTGCCTGCCAAATCTGGCTAGGGGGGATTTGTCTTTCTTTTTTAGGTTTAGCTTTCTTCTTAGGAAGCTTCTCTTTACCTTCGTCCAGTTGAGAAGACTTGGCTTTTTTAGCTTGGGACTTCTCTTCGGATGCTTCTTTATCATCTTTGGCAGAAGACGTTTCTTTTCCTTCATCCTCCAAAGTCTCCTCTTTTTCAAAAGACTTCATTTCCTCCAGCTGTGCCCGTTTTTCAGCCAGTCGCTTTTCGTCCAGCTTGTCTTTTTCAAGCTTTTGAGCCTGCTTTTTCTTCAAAAATTCAAGATTGCGTTTTTGCCATTCGGTTAAGACTGGCTCTTCTTTTTTTTCCTTGTTTTTTGCCATTATTATCCTTTTTGAGCGGCAATGTCATCTATCAAGACCCTGTAAAATTCGTCCGGAGACTTGATTTCGTTGGATGCTTTCATTGCTCCTTGATAGCGAGATTGATTTTCTAATAATTCTGTGAGTTTAGATTGAAAGCGGTCAAAATTAAAATCTGACTCGAACAATTCCTGAGCATAACCTTTTTTGACAAAATAAGCTGCATTTTCAAGCTGATCTCCGCGACTCGCCTCTTTCCCCAATGGAATAATAAGATGGAGTTTCTGCAAAGCGACCAGTTCGAACAGCGTATTTGATCCGCCTCTGGTAACAACTACATCTGCCAAGTCCATCAAAGGCTGGTAAAGGTCGGTCACATAATCCACCCGGTAGAGGCGATCCGTCAGCTGATTGAGGGTTTTATCCCCTGTAATGTTAATGACATTATAAGTTTCAACCAATTCTGGAGTCTGACTAATAAATTCATTAAAAACTTTAGCACCGCCAGAGCCGCCAATAAAAAGCAGAGTCTTTAACTGAGGGTCAAAATGACCTTCAATCTCTTTCAGGTCTGGATTTTGGTTGTTAGCTCCTTGGGTGACCTTAGTAACTGCTCCGATATGCTTGATTTTCCTAAGCTCAGATGACTGTTCGAAGGTCGTGTACATCATTGTGGCAAACTTATAAGCGATGCGATTGGCCAATCCCATTGATAAATCTGATTCATGCACGAAAACGGGAATACCTAAAATCCTTGCAGCCATGACGGGTGGAACAGAAACGAATCCTCCTTTTGAAAAAAGAACCTGAGGACGGAGTTTCAGCAAAATAAGCAGAGACTGAAGCAAGCCAAAAGCAACTTTGAACAAGTCGAGCATATTTTGAAAAGAGAAATAGCGCCGCAGCTTTCCTGTTGCAACTCCGTGGAAGGTTACTTCTAAGCCAGACTTCTTGATTTCAGTATGTTCAATACCGTTTTTATCGCCAATGTAATGAACTTCCCAGCCATCTTTCAAAAAGCGAGGGATTAGTAATAAATTAAGGGTAACATGACCTACTGTTCCGCCGCCAGTGAAAACAATCTTTTTTTTAGCCATGCTCGCCACCTTTAAGGCTTTCATAGCTGGCAATAAATTCATCCCCGCGGATTTCAAAATTTTTATACATATCCCAACTTGCATTGGCAGGGCTCAGGAGGACGACATCACCCGAACTTGCGTTCGCAAAAGCCAATTGGGCAGCCTGAGCAACATCTTTGGCTTCAATATAGGGTACCTTTGCTTTATCAGCAGCCCTTTTCAGGCGAGGAGCTGATTCCCCTAGGAGAACCATAGCTTTTAGCCCAGCAATATCAGGAACGAGCTCATCAAATTCATTGCCACGATCCAAGCCGCCAGCAATTAAGATGACCCGTGAATTATCAAAGCCAGACAGGGCTTTTTGAGTTGCTAAAATATTAGTTGATTTGCTGTCATTGTAAAACTGAACACCATCAATGCTACCAAGCTTCTGCAAGCGGTGCTTTACCCCGCCAAACTGACTGAGGGTTTCTCGGATAGAGGCATTATCAACACCTGATAATTTGGCCACTGCTATTGCAGCTAAAGCATTTTCGATATTATGGCTGCCTGGAACACCCAAGTCAACGGCTTCCATAATGGCCTCACCTCTAAAATAGAGCACTCCTGCCTCTAAATAAGCACCATCCACTTTTTCCTGGCTGGAAAAAGGCACCAGACTGGCCTGTGTTTTTTGGGCAAGCTCCTTGGCCAGTTCCTGATTAAAATTAAGCACCAAGAAATCTTCAGCTGTCATATGGTTTTGGATTGTCCATTTAGCAGCCACATAATCTTCAAAAGAGCCATGATAATCAAGATGTGTCGGCATCAGATTTGTGATAACAGCTATATGGGGCTTGAAAGACTCAACTCCCATCAGCTGAAAAGAAGACAGTTCCATGACCAGCGTGTCTTGGTCAGAAACACTTTGAGCCACTTCAGAAGCTGGAAAACCAATATTTCCAGACAAGTGGGCCGACTGGCCTCCTTGATTCAAAACATCTGCAATCATGGTTGTTGTGGTTGTTTTGCCATTTGAACCGGTAATCCCAATAATCGGTGCGTCTGAAATCAGATAGGCTAATTCCACTTCGGTGATCACAGGTATCCCTTTTGCCAATGCTTTTTCAATCATAGGATTAGCATAGGGAATTCCAGGATTCTTAACCATGTAAGCAAATGCTTCATCTAAAAGTTCCAAGGGGTGGCTGCCGCAGATGACTTTGATCCCCTCTTCTAAAAGGCTCTGTGCTGCGGGATTCTCATCAAAAGGTTTGCCATCATTGACCGTAACAATAGCCCCCAGTTTTGCCAGAAGTCGCGCCGCAGCTTCACCAGAGCGAGCCAGACCCAAAACTAAAACTTTTTGATTTTCAAATTGGGATATTTTTTTCATGCTTCCTATCTTTCTATACATTGCATTCCCTAATATTTTACCTTTAATCAGATACTTTTTCAAGATTTAAGAGCAGAAGCTTTGACTAGAAAATGATGGGAATGAACTAAAAAACTGCTTGCTTTTGCAGCAAACAGCTCTTATCGTGATTTTTTTGACAACCGCATGACATCTCGCAAGGCATAGTAACCGACAACTATCATGCCCAGTCCCACAAAAATTTCAGGAGGTGACTGAAGGATTTTAATGAAGGTCATACCAGCCAAAACAAGCAGAAAGGCCACAATAGCCACCAAGGAAATCATGTTCATGGTATTTTTCACCGTCTTAGGAGCCACAAAAACGTAGTACAAAACCAGTAAAATGGCAATAATGAGATAAAACATTTGGACTCCTTTCTCGGTAAAATACGATTGAAATCGTTCTAAAGACTATTCTTCGGATGATTTTTTCTTTTTGGCAGCTTTGGCACGTAAGTTCTTATCTAAAATTTGCTTACGCAGACGGATGGACTCTGGTGTTACTTCCATATATTCATCATCATTAAGAAACTCCAAAGACTCCTCCAAAGTTAGAATACGCGGCGTCTTAATAACCGCTGTCTGGTCTTTAGTTGCTGAACGGACATTGGTCATTTGTTTCGCCTTGGTGATATTGACCGTTAAATCATTGTCCCGGGAATTCTCACCAATAATCATCCCCTCATAAACTTCTGTCCCAGGGTTGACAAAGATGGTTCCCCGCTCTTCAATAGACATAATGGAATAAGTCGTCGCTTTACCTGAGTCAATAGATACCAAGGCTCCTCGATGGCGACCCCCAATTTCTCCTGGAACAAGTGGCAAATATTGGTCAAACGTATGGTTCATAATACCATAACCACGCGTCATTGACAGAAATTCGGTGGAATATCCAATCAAACCGCGGGCCGGAACGAGAAAGACCAGACGGGTCTGTCCATTGCCAGTTGCCTGCATATCAAGCATATCGCCTTTACGCTCGGACAAGGATTGGATGACAGAGCCTTGATACTCCTCTGGTGTATCAATTTGCACCCGCTCAAATGGTTCCATCTTCACGCCATCAATCTCTTTGATGATAACTTCCGGACGTGAAACTTGAAGCTCGTAGCCTTCACGGCGCATTGTTTCAATCAGAATCGACAAGTGGAGCTCTCCACGGCCTGAAACTGTCCACTTATCTGGTGAGTCCGTCGGTTCTACCCGTAAAGAGACATCGGTCTGGAGTTCAGCCAAGAGGCGTTCTTCAACCTTGCGAGAGGTCACCCATTTCCCTTCACGACCGGCAAAAGGTGAATTATTCACCAAGAAAGTCATCTGCAGGGTTGGCTCATCAATATGGAGAACAGGGAGCGGTTCAACAGCATCTGTCGGTGTAATGGTTTCACCGACAAAGATGTCCTCCATACCAGATACAGCAATCAAATCACCCGCCTTAGCTTCTTCAATTTCTTTTCGCTCAAGACCAAAGAAGCCAAAGAGTTTTGTCACACGGAAATTCTTTGTTGTTCCATCGAGTTTAGACAGGGTGACTTGATCTCCAACTTTAACAGTTCCACGGAAAACACGGCCGATTCCAATACGGCCGACAAAGTCATTGTAATCAAGCAGAGACACCTGAAACTGAAGCGGCTCATCTGAATTGTCTTCCGGTGCCGGAATATGGTCGATAATCGTGTCAAAAACAGGTGCCATGGTATGCTCCTGATCTGCAGGATTATCAGACAAAGATGAGGTTCCGTTGATGGCGGACGCATAAACTACCGGAAACTCTAGCTGATCATCATCAGCTCCCAGTTCAATAAAAAGCTCCAAAACCTCATCAACGACTTCTTCAGGACGTGCTGATGGTTTGTCAATCTTATTGACAACGACAATAGGTGTTAAGTCTTGTTCCAGCGCCTTTTTCAAAACAAATCGGGTTTGCGGCATGGTGCCCTCATAAGCATCAACAACAAGCACAACACCGTCAACCATCTTCATAATCCGCTCAACTTCTCCGCCAAAATCCGCGTGTCCAGGCGTATCCATGATGTTAATACGGGTTCCATTATAGGCGACTGCTGTATTCTTAGCCAAAATGGTAATGCCGCGTTCTTTTTCAAGATCGTTGGAGTCCATTGCGCGCTCTTCCAGTTCCTTACGCGCATCAAGCGTATGAGACTGCTTCAGCAATTCATCAACAAGGGTTGTTTTTCCATGGTCAACGTGGGCAATGATTGCCACATTTCTAATATCTTCTCTTAATGTCGTCATGATTCCTCAATATATAATTATTTTAACTAATGAATTATACCATAAAATGATTTAAAAAGCAGACTTGAATGATAAGTAAGTGTTTTCAATAAAAAAGAGGGTGGAACAAGGACTTGCTAGAAAGCACTGCATCAACCATCAATGTTGCATAAATAAAAAGTATTTGGGACAAAAGTCCCAAATACTTTTAAGACTGCTCTTTGGTTTTTCCATTCCAGTAATCCAGCCCATCTTTTAGGACGTAAATATCCTTGTAACCTGCTTTTTTAAGAATGGAGACAGCACGGGCAACAGCCTGACCGCGTGTATTGTCATAGAGCAAGACTGGTTTGTCTTTTCTGAGAGCTCCCAAGGTTTCTTTAAACTGACCAATCTGCAAATTGCGGGCTCCTAAAATATGCTTACGGCGAAATTCTGCCGGCGTACGCAAATCAACCAGCTGACTTCCGTGAATCTTTCCTTCAAATTCAGCATTAGAGATAAACTTCGCTGAGCGCCGAACGCTAACGTAGTTCCAAACCAACCAAGCAATCATCCCCAATAAAATAAGCCATAAAATAATCGTTATAGGTGACATAATTCTCCTTTATTCTGCAATAAATTGACGGGCAAGACTAGCCGCCCCGATAATGCCTGCATCATTTCCGAGCTCGGCAATTTTTAGTTGTGTTGTTTGGCGAACCTGCGGGAAGGTAAACTGATCAAAATAAGCTTGGATGCGTGAACGTAAAAATTCGCCTGCTGCAGAGACTCCGCCACCAATAATAACAGAATCTGGATTCAGAATATTACTGATATTGGCAGTTGCCAAGCCCAGATAGAAAGAAACCTTATCCACGATAGTATTGGCAAAGGAGTCGCCGCCTTCAGCCGCTTGAAAAATGTCTTTACTCGTGACACTGTCACCATTATCAATAGCCAGTTTAATCGGTGAATCTCCTTCATAGGTCTCTGCCATCAGACGCGCAACACGAACCACTCCGGTTGCAGAAGCGACGGTTTCAAGACAGCCCTTGCTGCCACAAGTACACTCAAACCCCTGTTCCCCTGGTTCAACAATAATATGGCCAATTTCACCGCCGGCACCGCCGACACCGTGAATCAAGTTGCCGGCCGCAATGATACCGCCACCGACACCAGTTCCCAAAGTCACAAAAACCACATCAGGATTATTATCGCCTGCGCCAACCCAGCGCTCACCAAGAGCAGCGACATTAGCGTCATTATCAATAGCAAAGGGAATTCCTAAAGCTTCTTCGATAGCCTGACCGACAGCCTGTGTTTCAGACCAATTTAAATTATAGGCGCCTGTTACCGTCTTTCGCTTACGGTCAACAGCTCCCGGCGACCCCATTCCAATCCCTGAAAAATCAGCAGCACTTAGACCGTATAAGTCTAGTCGGTGCTTGATAGACGCAATGATATCAGGAACAATATGCTTGCCATCTTCCAAAATATTGGTCTCGATTGCCCACTTCTCCTGAACCTCTCCTTCAAGTGTCAGGATACCAAATTTAACTGTGGTGCCGCCTAAATCAATTCCCAAGAGTTTTTTGCTCATTTGCTTTTTCCTTTTCTAAACGATGCTCTCTGCGTAAAATCAGCTCTGCCTGAAGATAATCACTTTTAGACAAGAGACCATTATCATAGATTCTTTCAAGTTCAATTTTCATCATTTCAATGTCATAAAGACGCTTGCCTAAATAAACATAAATGCCGAACGACTTAAGCAGTTGCTGCACATCATATAATGTTTTCATCTCCAAAATTCTACCAAAAAAAGGGGAATTTTTCAAGATAAAATGCAATCGTTTGCTCTATCTTTTACCCGCCAAAAAAAGCACCCCGAAAGAGTGCTTATCTGTTAAATTCCGGGAGCCTTGCCGAGTTCGGCCTGAAGCATCCAGATTGTTTTTTGGGCATCTGTCTGGGCTGCCGTAAAAATATCATTGGAGACTGCATCTCCTTCTTCATCGGTCACATCCAAACCTACCTGATAAAGACTTGACAAGTACTGGTAAACCTCTACCAGACGGGATAGATGGTCTGCCATTGAGCGATCAAAAGAACCGGGCTCTTCGTCAAGTTTTGAATGGGCATCAAACTCCTTAAGCGTTGAAAAAGGCTGGCCTCCAAGCGTAATCAAACGCTCACTAATCTCATCAAGATGGGCATTTAACGCATCCATGAGTTCATCCATTTTAGGGTGAAGGTAGAGGAAGCCTGGTCCTCGCATATACCAGTGTACTTGATGGACAATAGAGGCTGCCTTGGATAAATCAGCTACAGCCTGATTTAAAACAGCTCTTGTTTTTTTATTGGGGATATCAGCCTTGGTTTCAAGCTGATGCGTAATAGAAGCGTAAATATTTTCGGTCATTGTTGTTGACATGGTTAGTCCTCCTTAACATGAAAGATAATTCCTTATACCTATTATGTTAGAACGATTCCAAATAAAAAGCAAGAATTTGATTTCTTTTTGACGAATAGATAGGTATGAAAGAAATCTTATATTTTATGCTGTTTAGTTCTTTTGGGTCTTTTATGGGGGTGGTCGTCAATCGTTTTCCTGACCAATCCCTCCTCTCTCCAGGAAGCCACTGTGATTCTTGCGGAACAAGGCTTGCTCCCAGAGATTTAATTCCCGTTTTTTCCCAGCTCATCAACAGGAGTCACTGTCGCTTTTGCGGCTGTCAAATCTCTTATGCTTACCTCATTCTAGAAAGTCTTTGTGGTTTGATTGGACTAGCTTTTTGTTTCCAGCTATTGAGTTTTTCTCAGATTTTTCTCTTATTGTTTGGAATTCTTCTGTCGCTTTATGATTTAAGAGAACAGTCCTATCCCTTTGTTATCTGGGTTATTTTCACCTTGCTTTTGATGGTTGTTTTCCCGCTGAACCTCCTCAGTATCCTTCTTTTTCTTTTCGGCATTTTTGCAGCTTTGAAGGATATTAAAATCGGCAGCGGTGATTTCCTCTACCTCGCAACTCTGGCCTTGGCGCTCGATTTTCAAGCTATTCTCTGGATTGTCCAAATTGCCAGTTTGTTAGGGATTTTAGCCTTCCTACTGGGAGTTCAAAAGGAGAAACGCCTCCCCTTTGTTCCCTTTTTATTCATAGCCTATAGCTGCCTGCTCTTAGTGATGTAAAAAAAGAGAGTGGGACAAGGACTTCCAATTCCCTCCTGTACCAACCATTTGATGATGCATCCATAAAAGCGTCTGGGACAAAAGTCCCAAACGCTTTTATTTCTTGAATTGACTGCCTTGCTTGATGAAATCCGCAATTTGACTGGCTTGTCCCTGGTGTAGGGCTTTAACAATTTTAGAGCCTACAATAACCCCATCTGATACCTTGTTGAAACGCTCAATATCATCTTGGGAAGACACACCAAAGCCAGTCAGAACCGGAATCGGTGCAAAGAAAGAGAGGTTCTTCAAATGTTGGTCTAAATCATCACGATAAGCATCTGTCTTACCGGTAACCCCATTGACCGCGACAGCATAGATAAAACCTTGCGCATCTTTTACCAGTTCTTTCTGGCGCTCAAGACCCGTTGTCAAACTAACCAGGGGTACCAAAGCCAGGTCACTGTCCTTAAGAAAAGGCTTCACTAAATCCTCATGTTCATGAGGCAAATCTGGGATAATCAGTCCCTTGACAGTTGTGTTTTCCAAATCCCGAACAAAGGCTTCTAAACCGTATTGGTAGACAGGGTTAAAATAGGTCATTAAAACGAGAGGGACTCGACTTTTTCTTTCTTGCAGTTTCTGAACAATCCCTCTTAAAGAAACATTTTTTGCCAAAGCTCTCAGCCCGGCGGCTTCTATGACTGGCCCATCTGCGACAGGGTCGGAAAAAGGAACCCCTATTTCAATAGCAGAGACGCCTTGATTTTCTAGAAAGTCAATCGTTTCAAAAAGACCATCCAAGCCTTTGTCATGATCGCCTGCCATAATGTACGGAACAAAAATCCCTCGACCCTTTGCTCTAATCCCCTCTAAATGTTGGGTTAAACTGAGATTCATCTTCATCCCTCACTTTCTAAGCGTTCCTTGACTTGAACAACATCCTTGTCACCGCGACCAGACAGGCAAACCAGAATGGACTTATCTTTGCCCAACTCTTTGGCCAGAGTTGGCAGATAGGCAATCGCGTGGCTAGATTCTAATGCTGGGATAATCCCTTCCAAGCGCGACAGTAACTGGAAGCCCTCTAAGGCTTCTTGGTCTGTAACACTCACATAGTGTGCCCGTTTCATTTCATTAAAATGGCTGTGTTCTGGCCCAATTCCAGGATAATCCAGACCAGCCGATATGGAAAAAGCTTCTAAAATCTGACCATTGTCATCCTGCAGGACATCCATCAAAGCGCCGTGAAGGACACCGGGCTTCCCTTTGGCAAAGGTTGCCGCATGCTTATCCGTATCCAACCCAAGACCGGCGGCTTCAACACCATACATAGCCACAGAACTATCATCCACAAACGGATAAAAGAGACCCATTGCATTTGATCCGCCGCCGATACAGGCAAGAAGCGCATCCGGAAGTTGACCATTTGAAACGGCGGCAAACTGTTCCTTGGCTTCCTGACCAATCACCGACTGAAAATCACGAACCAATTCAGGGAAAGGCGCGGGTCCCAAGACTGACCCCATGACATAGTGCGTGTCCTCAACTTGGGCGACCCAGGCACGCAAAGCTGCATTGACTGCGTCTTTCAGCACACGTGAACCATCTTTCACCGCATGAACCTTGGCCCCTAAAAGCTCCATCCGGAAAACATTGAGTGCCTGACGTTTGACATCTTCTTCTCCCATATAAATGGTACATTCCATATTAAAGAGAGCAGCGGCTGTGGCTGTGGCAACCCCGTGCTGACCAGCTCCTGTTTCGGCGATGATTCTCTTTTTCCCCATTCGTTTGGCAAGAAGAACCTGGCCCAGAGCGTTATTTATTTTGTGGGCACCTGTATGGTTTAAATCCTCACGCTTAAGGTAAATCTTAGCACCGCCACAATAAGCTGTTAAATTTTCAGCGAAATAAAGCGGGGTTTCACGACCCACATAGGTTTTTAAAAGCTGCTTAAATTCCGCCTGAAAAGAGGGGTCCGCCTTGCATTCACGGTAGGCCTGGTCTAATTCCAAAACAGCCGTCATTAATGTCTCTGGCACAAAACGCCCTCCAAAACGGCCATAAAATCCGTTGTCATTGGGTTGATGATAGGTCATGCTTTCACTCTTTCTATAAATGTTGTAATCTTGGCTACATCTTTCTGGCCGTCTGTCTCAACACCGCTGGAAACATCAACGGCATAAGGACTAAACGCTTCAATCGCAGCAAGCACATTATCTGCCGTCAGTCCGCCCGCAATAAAGAAGTCTTGGCTGATGTGGGACTTATCCAGAGCCTGCCAGTCAAAGGTTTTGCCTGAGCCTGCTACGGGAGCGTCAAAAAGCAGAAAATCTGCCTTACTTGAGTACCGGCTACGCTGGTTCTTGATGTGAATTGCCTTGATGACAGGAACTGGGAGTTGTTCAAACAGATCCTCCGCAAAGTCTCCATGAATCTGCACCAAGTCTAAGGGCACCTGGCAAACCGCCTTCTGAACTGTCTCTAGAGAGGGGCTCACAAAAACACCAACTTTTTGAATGCCCTCTGGGATAAGCCGAGCAAGCTCAGCCGCCTGCCCGAAGCTGATCTCCCGCCTGCTTGGTGCAAACACAAAACCGATGTAGTCAGCCTTGCTTCTGACAGCAGCCAGAACAGACTCTGGTGTGGATAAACCGCAAATTTTAACTTTTGTCAATAGACAATTCCTCAATCTTCTCTTTAGGATCAGCCGCCTGCATGAAAGCTGTTCCAACCAATATGGCATTAAAATATGGACTGACGGTCTGCGCATCTTGCTTAGTAAAAAGCCCCGACTCAGAAATGTAAATCCTGTTATCTCGGAAATGTGTGGACAGCTCTAAGCTGGTATTGATGTCAACATCAAATGTCACCAGATTGCGGTTGTTGACCCCAATCAATTCAGCTCCAATCTGATGGGCAATGTCAAGTTCCGATAGATTGTGCGTCTCAACCAAAACTTCTAACCCCAGACTGGTCGCAAACGCGTAGAGTTCTTTGAGGCGCTGGGGAGATAAGGCAGCCACTATCAGAAGAATCACTGTCGCTCCTGCATTTCGGCTGCGGACAATCTGTTTTTCATCAATAATAAAATCTTTTGCCAGAGTTGGGATGGTCACTTTGTCGGAAATCCTGGCGAGGAAATCAATATCTCCCTTGAAAAAAAGTGGGTCTGTCAAAACAGAAATCATAGCAGCACCCGCTTCTTCGTAGCGCTTGGCCTGCTCTAAGATATCAATATCCAAATTGATGTCCCCCATACTGGGACTGGCCTTTTTAACTTCGGCAATGACCTGCAGCTGCTTTTGGTGATTTTTCAGAAATTCGTAGAGCCTATAGGTAGACCGCAGAGGTTTTAATTCTTCCATCTCCAAAGCGGCTACTTCTTTGGCCTTGGCCTCTAAGATTGTTGGTAAAAACGGTTTAGCCATTCTGGGCCTCCTGTAGTTCCTCTAATTTTTTCAGTGCCTGACCGGAAGCGATAACCTGCCGTGCCAGAGCAACTCCCTCTTTTATGGAAGCTGCTTTGCCATTAGCATAAAAGCCTAGACCTGCATTAAGAACGGTGGTTTCAAGATAAGGACTGGGCACATTTTTCAGTACACTAAGCAAAATCTGAGCATTCTCCCGAGCATCTCCACCGCGAATCTCCTCTAAGCCAACTTCCGACAAGCCCAAGTCCGCCGCTCGAAAACTCCCCTGGCTAATCTTGCCATGATCAAGAAGGGTATAATGATTGCGCCCATACAGGGCTGCTTCATCCATATTATCTGGGCCGGTGATAATCAAGGCACGCTGCCTTCCCAGCCGATCAAGAACCCTAGCTAGGTCCTCCTGCAAGTCCTGACGGTAGAGCCCCATCAGCTGCGTTTTCAAGGACATGGGGTGACTGAGCGGACCCGTGATATTCATAATGGTTGGTACACCTAAGGCCTGACGGGCTGGTGAAATATAGCGCATGGCTGGGTGCATCTTTTGGGCAAAGAGAAAAACAATGCCTGTTTGATCGAAGATTTTCCCCAATTTCTCAGCCGGCAGATCAAGATGAATCCCCAGTTCTTCTAAGACATCAGCTGAACCAGATTTTGATGAGATTGAGCGGTTGCCGTGCTTGGCCAAGTGAACACCTCCTCCTGCCAGTACAAAGCAGGCAGTCGTTGAAATGTTGAATGAAAAGGATTGATCCCCGCCAGTGCCACAATTGTCCATGACATCATCAAACTTGGTTGGAATGTCAAGCGCATTGGCCTTAATCATCTTGACCAAACCCAAGATTTCTTCGGGGGTTTCCCCCTTCATTTTCAGAGCTAGAAGAAAAGCGGCAATCTGACTTTCTGACAGCTGGCCTGAAAAAATTTGACTGGCTACCTGGGCCACTTCTTCTTCTGTTAAATCCGTCTGTGCTGATAATTTTTCAAAAATGTCTTTCATCATCTTATCCTTTCACAAGTCTGACAAAATTCTCAATCATTTTAAGACCATCCGGCGTTCCAATTGATTCGGGATGAAACTGCAGACCATAGATTGGCAGCGTCTCATGCTGGATAGCCATGATTTCTTGATCATCATCGGTTCTGGCCGTTACCCTAAACGTCTCTGGCAAGTCCTCGACCACAATCGAATGGTAACGCATGATATCCAGCGGATTGGTCAGCCCTGAAAAAAGAGGACAGTCTTCTTGAAAAGTCATCTGACTCTGTTTGCCGTGCATGACCTGCTGAGCTAAGCCTAACCTACCGCCAAAACTCTCGGCAATTCCCTGATGGCCCAGACAAATGCCTAATATAGGCTTCTGGCCTGCAAAGGTCTGAATTACCTCTTCCAGCTGACCGGCGTCTGCGGGCCAACCTGGTCCCGGTGAAAGAACCAAACCTTCCGCCCTTAGGGCTTCTTGATATAAATTGGGAGCATCATTTCTGAGAACCGTTACTGGTGCGAAGCTGCCAATGTACTGGGCAAGATTATAGGTGAAAGAATCGTAATTGTCTATTAGTAAAATCATCAAACCTCTCCTATCCGGGTCATGGCTTTTGCCTTGTTGATGGTCTCTTGGTATTCATTTTCAGGGATACTGTCATAGACAATCCCTGCCCCTGCTTGGACATAGGCTTTCTGATCTTTAACCACCATAGTGCGGATAGCAATGGCAAAATCCATATTGCCGCTGGCTGACAAATAGCCAATCGCCCCCGCATAAATGCCCCGTTTTTCTTTTTCCAGCTCGTAGATGCGCTTCATGGCTCTGATCTTAGGAGCTCCGGAAACAGTCCCAGCCGGAAGGGTGGATTTCAACGCATCCATAGCGGTTAGACCAGCCAGCAGTTTTCCTTTGACCACACTCGTGAGGTGCATGACATAGCGGAAATGCTCCACTTCCATGTATTTGCTGACCTGAACGCTGCCAATATCAGCAATCTTGCCAATATCATTTCGCCCCAGATCAACGAGCATTCTATGCTCAGCCACCTCCTTGGCATCACCAAGAAGATCCTGAGCTAAGTCCTTATCTTCTTGGTCGTCCTTTCCACGAGGCCGCGTACCCGCGATTGGATTGGTGGTCACGAGGCCATTTTTGACAGAAACCAGGCTTTCCGGACTTGCCCCAATAATCTGGTAATCTCCAAAATCGTAGAAATAAAGGTAGTTAGACGGGTTGGTCACACGAAGGTTGCGATAAAAGTCAAAAGGACTGCCGGTCAGATCTGCCGAGAAACGCTGACTGAGGACACATTG
Source organism: Streptococcus ferus DSM 20646 (assembly GCF_000372425.1). Lineage (GTDB taxonomy): Bacteria > Bacillota > Bacilli > Lactobacillales > Streptococcaceae > Streptococcus > Streptococcus ferus. The sequence goes on along the minus strand of NZ_AQVD01000001.1, from coordinate 25,182 downwards.
GAACATATCTCCCTGACGGATAAGATCTTTAGCTTTGGCCACCATCTCCTCAAAAAAGTCTTGTGAGAGATGGTTTTTAAACGTCAGCGAATGTAGATTTCTCTCCTTAAACTCTAGAGGAGACTGCTCTTTTAAATCCTTTAGAACCTGTTTCAGGGCAGCTTCTTCTGCCCTTTCACCCCTATCACTATAAAGGCTATCTTCAACAATGGTGACCGTTTCTTCCTTGTGGTCAAAAATCAGATAAGATTCATAGACAAAGAAGTGCATATCAGGTGTTCCGATGGTATCTTTGGGAATTTGACCGATATCCTCATAGAGGGCAATCATGTCATAACCCAGATAGCCAATCGCCCCGCCTGAAAACGGCAAATCTAAAGCCTGACTTTTCTTGAGCGTCAGACGGCTTAAGTAATCCAAAGGATCACCTGCCACTTCTTTGCCATTTTCTGTCAGCCTGCCCTTTTCAAATTTAACTTCAAAGACAGGGTTGTAAGCAATGATTGAAAAACGGGCATTTTCTTTTTCCCTAGGGATTGATTCAAGGATGATTTTATGTCTGCCCTTGATTCTCATATAAGCCAAAATCGGGGTCAGGATGTCTGCTGGAAGGATCTTTCTCATCTGATTTCCTTTCTCTCTTTATCATAGACGAAGGCAAGAAAAAGCCCTCACACAGAAAAAAACTCTGCGTGAGGGCGTTAAAGCTGTTTAACACGGTGCCACCTCAATTAGCGACTTTACCAAGCGTCGCCATCTCATCCTCCTCAAACAAGGAGTTGCACGGTAAGGGGTGCCCACCTGAAGACTATTGATTACCTTCATCTTGATTCGTCATCAGCCCATTTCCTAAATACCTGCTGCTTGTTCGCAATCACCACAAGCTCCCTGAAAACACAATACTTAGTACTTCTTCTGATTTGACTAATATTTTACAGGAATAGAAAGAAATGTCAAGTCTTTTTTTTATAATTTTCTGAAAATATCAGATTAAGGCCGAATCCTTCTTCATCATGCCTGCCTGAAGCTGGTACATCCGGTAGTAAGTCCCTTTCAGAGCAAGCAAATCCTCGTGGTTGCCTGATTCAATAATTTTGCCCTTGTCAAGAACGTAAATACAGTTAGCATCTTGGATGGTTGACAGGCGATGGGCAATGGCAATGGTTGTCCGCCCCCGGCGCATCTTTTCCAAGGAGGCCTGGACCAGCTGCTCCGTAGCCGAATCAATATTGGCTGTCGCCTCATCAAGAATCAAAATTTTAGGCTGGCTGGCAATGGTCCTCGCAAAAGCAAGCAGCTGGCGTTCACCTGTTGAAAAGCTGGAACCGCGTTCGCTCACGGGTTCATCGTATTTGTGCGGCAATTTTTGAATAAAAGGGTCAGCATCCACAAATTTAGCCGCAGCCTCAACCTCTTCATCAGTTAAGTCTTGATACATTCTGATATTGGAGGCAACAGTGCCGTGATAGAGGAACGGCTCCTGCAAGACCAGTCCAATCGTTCGCCGCAGCTCTTCTTGACTGTACTGACGGATGTCAATCCCATCCAAGAGAACCTGTCCTGACTGGAACTCATAAAACCGCATAAAGACATTGATAATGGAGGATTTACCAGATCCTGTCGGACCCACAAAGGCGATGGTTTCTCCTTGTTTGACCTCAAAAGAAATATTGTCCAAAATCTGGTGCTGACCGTCATAGCTGAAGGAAACATTGTTAAAGGCAATATGGCCAGTTGAGACTTTGGCGTTACTGGATAGCTGTTTTGGTTCATAGGCCTGTTCATCAATCAAATCAAAGACTCTGCCGGCTGATACCATTGATGTCTGCAGGGTTGAAAAATTCTGGGTAACTTCTATCAGCGGATCGAAAAGCCTGTTGACATATTGGATAAAAGCATACATCAAACCGGCTGAAATACCAATCGTCTGCCAAGAAAAACCAAAATAGGCCATCAGAACGGCATAAGCTAAAAGTTTTAAGAGCGACATGGCCGGTCTCAAAAAAAGACTGTCCAGGGCCATTGACCGGTTAGCATATTGGAAATGCTCCTCATTGACCTCTTCGAAGGCCTCTTTCAGGCGTTCTTCCTGTCTGAAAGCCTGAATAATCCGAATACCTTCAATGCTTTCGGCCAAATGACTGTTGATGTCGCTTAAGAGACTGCGTGTTTTAGAAATGACGCTAACCGATTTTTTCCGATAGAGATTGACCAACAGAAAAATAAAAGGTAAAAAGAGGGCCACTAAAAAGGTGAGCTGGTAATTGAGGACCAGCATGGTATAAAGGGTCACACTAAAAATAAAAATAGCCGAGATAAAACTGGACAGGATACCTGAGAACATCTCGCTGATGCTCTCCGTATCATTGGTTAAACGGGACACAATAGAGCCGGCTGGTGTCTTGTCAAAATAAGACATCCCCAATCTTTCCATATTCGCAAAGGCATCCCTTCGAATATCCCTAACCACGCTGAAGGAAACACGCGCAAAGAAAAGGCTGCCAAAATACTGCAAAATCGTTTGAAGGACAAACAGCAGGTAATAACCGACTAAGAGCATAGCGGCTTTTTGGTTCATATCTGTCAGGTAGCGATCAATAAAATGACTGGCCACTAAAGGGATCAAACTCTTAATCACCGTTGTCAGAAGCAGAAACGAAAGGGCTAAAAAAGTGAGAAACTTATAGGGTCTGAGATAGGACATAAGGCGTAAAAAGACACGTCCCTGCCGTTGATTATTCTCCAAAATCCGACCCTCCTTTCATTTCCAGCTGCTGAGATTCATAGGTCTGAGCGTACCAGCCGCCTTTTTGCAGCAACTCATCGTGTCGGCCGCGCTCAACGATGCGCCCATTTTGCAGAACTAAAATAAGATCTGCATGCACGACCGCACTCAGACGATGGGCTGTAATAATGGTTGTCTTATCTTGGCGGTTTTCTTTTAGATTGTCAATAATCAGGTGCTCCGTCTTAGCATCAACCGCCGAAAGCGAATCATCCAAAATCAGGATGTCTGGATTAAGAATCATTGCCCGGCTCATCGCCAGCCTTTGCTTTTGACCTCCTGAAAGAGAGACACCTTTTTCACCGATAAGCGTTTCAAACTGATCCGGCATAGCCATAATATCTCCGTAGACCTGTGACAGTTTTGTCGCTGAAATGACCTGTTCCATGTCTAGGTCTGGATTGCCAAATCGCACATTATCCTTAATGGACATGGCAAAAAGCACCTGATCTTGGGGAACATAGCCCATGAGACGCCGCAGATCTGCCACACGATAGTTACGAATATCCTGACCATTTAAGCGAATGCTGCCTTGATTAACATCGTACTCCCGCAAGAGCAGCTTCAAGAGAGTGGTTTTCCCGGAGCCTGTCTGTCCGACAAGACCTAATGTCTGTCCCTTATCCAGATGAAACTGAATGTCTTCCAGTGTCGTCTCACCTTCGTAAGAAAAACGTTTAATATCATAGTCCAGAGGACCATTTTGGATGCTATCCAAAGCATGAACGGAATCCTTAATATCTGATTCCTGATTTAAAAGCTCCATAATCCGTTCATAAGAGACCGTTCCCCTCTGAACCATATTAAAGAGAAAGCCGATAGCCATGAGCGGCCAAACCAGCATATCCAGATAGGTCATAAAGGTGACTAAATTCCCAACGGTTACCTGACCATTTTTCACAAAATAAGAACCCGCTAAGAGGGTCAGGGCGTAGCTGGCCCCTACAAAAAGAAGGACGACAGGGTTAAACATACTGTCATAGGTCATCGTCGTCATATTCTTGGCGAAGGTCATCTCATTTGTTTCTTGAAAGGAAGCAAGTTCTGATGCCTGATAGCCAAAGGACTTGGTCACTTTTATCCCTGAAACACTTTCTTGAACCTTGTTGTTTAAATCTGAAAAGGCTGCCTGCGAAGCCTTGAAACTTTCATGGGTTTTCTTGCCCAGACGATTGGTCGCATAGGCCATGAGCGGCAAAGGAATAATGGCAACCAGTGTCATCTGCCAGGAAATGTTGAAAAACATAGCCGCCAGTGTCACAAGAGCCGTCACCGAAGCATCAACAGCAGACATCACACCACCGCCAGCCAAGCGGGTTAGGGCGTTGATATCATTTGTGGCATGAGCCATCAAATCACCCGTTCGGTATTTCTGATAAAAGGAAGGAGACATCTTGGTAAACTGTTCAAAGAGCCGGGAACGCATAATCTGTCCCAGTCGGTAAGAGGTTCCTAAGATAAAAATCCGCCAGACATAACGCAGGCCATACATGGCAAAGGCCGCCAAAATCAGCCAGAACAAGTTCCACAGCAGCTGCTGGCTGGTTAAACTTTTATTGGCAATACGGTCTATGACATCTCCCATTACCTTTGGCGGTATCAGGTTAAGAAAACTGACCAGACTGAGCGCCATTATCCCGATTAAGTAACGTTTTTTCTCAAGCTGGAAAAACCACCAGAGCTGTTTTATGATTTTCATTTCTTCTTTCTCATCTCCTAGATTGATGGCACTTCTTCTTTATCATAGACCTTAGAGTCAACTCCAAGTCAAGCCTTTGGGGCTTTTTTGAATAGATAATCAAAAAGCCAGAATGCCAGCAGGCCTCCTAAAGTGTTGGTCCATAAATCGTCAATTTCAAATACCCGATTGGCAGCAATCAGCCAGTCCAAGAACAACTGCGTCAGCTCAATGAAAAGGCTCAGCCCAAAAGCCAGCAGACAGGCCCTTGATCTCCTTCGTAAAGACGGCAATAAGCATAAAAGCAAGAAGATTAAGGGAAAAAGGAGCAGAATATTGACCATGTTCTGACCGATAACCCAAACCAACTGCCCAAACGACTGAATAGCCCCCAAATGAACCAAGGAATTAAAAGGTGTCAACAAGACAACCAGTCGACCATAATGCTTAATCCCTGGCGTTTCCATCCCGCTAAAAGTCTGAGGCGTGAAACACATCAGACCGATACCAAAAGCATAAAAAATAGCTAATAACATAGCTATTTTTCGCGCATTCGGTTTTAGGCGGCCATCTTTATCAAATAAGGTTACCATCAATCTGCCGCTTCTGCGATCGCCTGCTGCCGATCTTTTTTCATTGTATTTGAACGCAGTTGACCACAAGCGGCATCAATATCTGTGCCGTGCTCCTGACGAATGACACAATTAACACCATTCTTCTTAAGCCTGTCATAAAATGCTAGCACACGTTCTTTGGGACTGCGGCTATATTGGTCATGTTCCGTAACAGGATTGTAAGGAATCAAATTGACATAGGATAATTTCTTAATGTCTTTCAGTAGATCTGCCAGCTCCTGAGCCTGTTCAAGACCATCATTGACTTCATTGAGCATGATGTATTCAAAGGTAACCCGACGATTGGTCGTTTCAATATAGTAATGAATGGCATCAAATAATTTTTCCAGAGGGAAGGATCGGTTAATCCGCATAATGCTGGACCGCAGCTCATTATTTGGCGCATGCAGAGAGACGGCTAAGTTGACCTGAACACCCTCATTGGCAAAATCACGGATTTTATGAGCCAAACCAGATGTTGAGACCGTAATGTGGCGTGCACCGATGGCCAGACCATTGTCATCGTTAATGGTTCTCAGGAATTTCAAGACATTGGTGTAATTATCAAACGGTTCACCAATTCCCATCACGACTACATGGCTGACACGCTCGTCCTGCTGCCGTTCATCAAAGTATTTTTGCACCAGCATGATTTGGGCGACAATTTCACCGCTGGTGAGGTCTCGCTGTTTCTTAATCAGACCGGAAGCACAAAACGTACAGCCGATATTGCAGCCGACTTGTGTGGTGACACAGACAGACAAGCCGTAATGCTGACGCATGAGAACGGTCTCAATCAGCATTCCGTCTGGCAATTCAAACAGATACTTAACGGTTCCGTCACTAGCTTCTTGGACAATCCGTTGCTTCAGCGGGTTCAGACAGAAGCTGTCATTTAAGACAGCGATAAAGTCTTTGGAAAGATTGGTCATTTCCTCAAAGGTCTGGACACGTTTACGGTAGAGCCAATCCCAAATCTGAGTGGCCCGGAATTTTTTCTCCCCGTGTTCCTCCGCCCAATCAATCAACTCATCGCGCGTCAGTCCATAAATAGATGGTTTCATTTGTCTTCTTTCTCAAAGGAGACCTGCTGCTTCACCCGGCAGTCACACGCGGTCTCCTTCTTTCCTTTCTAGGCTTTCTTTTGCCTGATCACAAAATGCTGGTTGGTCTCCTTGTCCTGTCTAGACTTCTCTGACTTAGGCCGATCTTCTCTTTGCTTCTTGTTCGGCGAATCCACTTTGCTAGACTTGCTGTATCGACGGCGTCTGCGATTGTCACGACGGCGATTTCGCGGCCGCTCCTCTTCCTTTTCCATCTCTTTTGGATTTGGGTTTTCAAGGACAAAATAGGCACAGCCAAAATTGCAGTACTCCGTGATATAATCATCCAGTCGGGCAATCGTTGAGGCTGACTTTTTCTTATCAGCTTCCTTATAAAAACCTTTCAAACGCAGCTGCTCATTGCCCCAGTCACCTACAATATAATCATATTTCAGCAGGATTTCCGAAAATCGCTGGCTAAAGACCGTGGCATCGAAAGCGTCCTTAACATTTTCCAAAAGCAAAAACTCAAGGTCGTCACTCTTGACATGGTTGTCAAAAAAGACAAACTGCGGTCCAGGAAATTTATTATAGTTGTACAGGTCGGGAGAAATGTCTTTCCTCATGCTTTTCCTTTCAGGTATTTTTCGACGAGTTCTCTCAGGAGATCAGGGAAGAGTAAGTCACCTCGGTATTTGCCGTTTTTCTGATTCAGCGATTCAAAATAAGGGGCAAAATAATACTGGTCAACCAGAACCAAGGTCTTTTTTTCAGTTTCTTTATCAACCTTACCATTATACACTATTTTTCCATTTTTGTAAGTAAAGCCACTTGTCATCATCTGACCAAAGCGTTCCCCTCTAAAGCCCATCCCGCGGATTTTTTGGTTGGCTAACAATTCCGCCTGACTGAAGACATCTTGGCAGATCGCCAACAGCTCCAAAGAGGTCAGCTCAAAGGTCACCAGTCGCATCTGATGGGGCAGGGAAGCGTGGAGAGAGGCTCTGGTTAAGCTCCTCTCAAAAGGACGAACCACAATGCCCGTATTGACCATAGCCAAGTCTGCTCCACTGTAATCTCTCATAGCCTCCAAAACCAATTCAGCAGACCCCTGCAGAGTAGGCGGTTGCTGCCAGTTAAAGATTTTTTCCTGAGCCAGCATTGTCCGTCCCTGACTGGCCAGCCCCTCTACAAAAGTAGCATCTGTCTTCTGCGAACTAAGCTGGCTGGTCGGCTGAGCCTCAATAACAATCTCCTCAAGCTGCCCATTGTCAAAGACTAAATCAATCTGACCGACATATTCCCCATAGCGTCCTGCCGCTGCCAGATAAGTCCCCATCACCGTCTCTCCCTCTTCAAAGACATGGTGAGTATGGGCACCGATAATCAGATCTACCGCTGGCAGTTTGTGGCAGATAGCCTCATCAACCCGAATGCCCAGATGACTTAAGAGAATTCTAAAATCAGCTTCTCTGACCTCAGGTTCTGCCAACTGGCGCTCTAGCGCCTGAATGCCATCCTCGATCTGCCAGCCATTGGGTTCATAGGTCCAATAGTAGGGAAAAGTCGCCCCCAGAAAAGCTAACCTGGTACCCGCCTTGGTTTCATAGATATGGTAAGGCTGAGCCCAAGAGGGACGGCCTGACTGATCGGTCAGATTGCCTAAAACAACCTGAAAGTCGGCCCTATCATAGAGGCTATTCAGTTCTGCTTTTGACAGTCCTACCCCTTCATTATTTCCAATCGTTGCCAAATCAATCCCCAACTCATTCATCAGCTGAATATTAGCTTGACCGGAGGTCGCTTCTGTCAGGGGATGGCTTTTGTCAACATTATCCCCTAGATCTAATGTGATGACCTCAGCCTCTGTTTGCCTCTGCGCTTCAAAAAAACGCTTAATTTTGGGATAAGCTTCAAAATGCGAATGCAGGTCATTGATATGGAGAATACGAATCTGTTCTTTCATAGGTCTATTGTAACATGTTGACCGATGAAACAGATAAAAAAGAGCTGACTCGGTCAGCTCCTTCTTATGACGAATGATTTTTCAGGTAATCAATCGCCTCCTGAACATTTTTGACAGGAACAATAGTCATCTTGCTGCCTAGCTGTTTAGCCGCCTTTTTGGCTTCGGCATAGTTGGTTATCGCATCTGGTTCTGCCTTTTTGGCAGCCTTATCAACAGGATTATTGGGAACAAAAAAGATAGAGGCACCAATCTTGTCTGCTGCGGCAACCTTCAGTCTGACACCGCCGACATCTCCAACCTTGCCATCCTCAGAAATAGTCCCCGTTCCAGCTACCGTCCGTCCTTTTAAGAGGTCCTCATCGATGAGCTGATCATAAATATCCAGTGTAAACATCAGACCAGCACTCGGTCCGCCAACCCCTTGGGTAGAGAACTTGATGTTTTCATCCGTTACAATCTCGGTATGGTCCACCAGACCAATACCGATACCGTTTTTACCATTGGACAGTTTGATAATCTTACCCGTGGCTGATTTTTCCTTACCAGCTGACGTATAAGTAACCTTGACCTTACTTCCCAGAGACATAGACGAAACATAGGCAATCAGTTCTTTGGAGCTGGCAAATTGTTTATCATTAACGGCTGTCACCGTATCAGCAATATTCAAAATCCCTTTAAAGCTTGACTTTTTGGTCACGTCAAGGACGTAAACACCCTTAAATTGAAAATCTGTCTTTTTCCCAGCTAATTTGAGCGCCTGATAGACAGCTGTGTTTTGCGACGTCTCCATGTAAAACTGATTGATTCGAATAAAGTCGGCATCGCTGCTGCCACCGGTTGTCTCCTCTGCCGAAGATATTTCGGTAAAAGGGGTCGCCCAAGCATAGAGCAGCATGGCTGGTGTTGCTCGTGTGACAGAGACCGCTACGAAATGATAAGAGCCTTTTTTAGGTGCTTGTTGATCATTGACCGAAAGGACTGAAGCGACATCGTATGCTCCGCCGGGCGCCTCCATATAGTAGGGCAAAGGATAGAAAAACCCAACCGAAATCAGTACGAAACCGAGCAGGCCTAAGAGCCACCACTTAAATTTTTGGATTGTTTTCAAACTTTTTCTCCACTTCTTTGACGACGGCTTCTGGTACATAGGCACTGATATCCACCTTAAAATGAATCAGCTCTCTCATCCCGCTTGAGCTGACATAGAGCCACTCCGGTGCCGTCAGCAAAAAGACGGTCTCTATCTCCTCGGCCAGCTCACGATTAAAGAAAGCCATCTTGGCCTCATACTCAAAATCCTGAGCATTCCGCAGGCCCCTGACCAGTTGAGTCACTCCTAAACTTCTGGCAATCGACACCGCCAGACTGTCACGGGCGGTGATCACTTCGACATTGTCAAATTGACTTACCGCTGCTTCCAGCATGGCCTTACGGCTGGGGATATCAAAGAGCCCCTGCTTCTCCTGATTGTAAAAAATACCGACATAAAGCTTATCAAAAAGCAGGCTGGCCCGCTTAATAAGATCTAGATGCCCATTGGTCACAGGGTCAAACGAACCTGCAAATAATCCCACTTTATCTGACATAAACCGTCACCTTACTTATTCCATAAATTTTTTGCTTCCAAATGCCTAAGTCAGCCACTTCCTCTGGCAGAACCACCTGCTTATCGGTCTCGCAGACGACCAAGACATCATCCGACAGCAGCCCCTTTTCACAGAGAATCCCTATCGTCTCAACGATTTCTTCCTCAGCGTAGGGAGGATCCAAAAAAACCAGATGGAAGGGGCCCTCAATAAGACTTAGAGCACGCTGAGCATCTGTCTTCATCAGCTGGAATTTGTCCGCTTCTTTGGTCATCTTAATGTTTTCTTGGATCACCGCCTGCGCCCGTCGATCTCTTTCCACCAAGACTGCCTCAGACATGCCTCGAGAAACGGCTTCAATAGACAGGCCGCCGCTTCCCGCAAAAAGATCCAAGACACGACCGCCATCAAAATAAGGACCAATCATATTAAAAATCGCACCGCGAACCTTGTCCGACGTCGGCCGTGTGGTCTTCCCTTCCAGCGTCTTCAAGGGACGGCCGCCATAATTACCAGAAACAATTCTCATGCCTTTCATTATATCAAAAAAGAGGCCCAGAGGCATCTTTTGAGGCAGCAACTGACCGCTGAATTGGCCTGACAGTAATGTTAAACCGGTATCCCCTTAGTCTTCCAGCTCTTTTTTGACCTCTTCAATCAGGCTTTTCGGCATCCGACGAGGACCGCGAACCGTTTTAAGCCCATGCTTCAGCAGACACTGACGGTCAAATCTCCTATCGTCAAAGGTTTTTAACAGCTGGATTCGCATCAGCTTCTTGATATTAGGATGATCACGCTGACCTTTATTGTCAATTCCTGTTTCTAATACCTTGCAGGCATAACGCAGCGCTCGCGTCGGTGCTGTAATATAAATAAAGACATAATCACCGGTTTTGATACTGGCCTTTTGCGTCCAATCAATGATTGACTGGGCAGCAAACTCGGCATCAATATCGTAATAGGCTAAATTAGCAGGAATCAGCCAGTAATCCGGACCATGAGACCCAGACAGCAAGCCACCGCCTGCCAAAACACGGCTTTTGTCCACCAAGTCAAAGAGGCGATCGTCTGATAGCTCCTCTCCCATCACAATACTAACCCAGGATTTCTTCCCCATATGATAGGCCGGATAAACACTCGGCAGCTGCAGAAGAGCTGGCAGCTCCGCTGGATTAACCTTAAGATTAATCACCTCAATCTCCTCAGCCAAGGCTTCCTCGCTCCAGTCTTCCTGCCCCAGATCAAGTTTCTGACGCACAATCGTCATGACTAAAGCATACCATTTTTGATTGGACGGGTTCCGGTAAGCACTGGCATTGGACTTGGCAAAAGGATGGTCATACCCATCCCCGTAAGTCTTTTCCAGATAACGGGCTAAGCGATTGGTCTGTTCTTTAAGAAAAGGCTGTGCCTCAAAACAATAATCCGAAATGTGACCTAAAATCGCCAGATAAGCCTCTCGAACCTGACTGGCGAAACTGCCCCTTTGCTGCTCCACCCGAAGACCGATATAGTCCTCTCCCATATCCAAATCAAGAACTCGACCCGAAAGCTGACCGTCTTGACTTATCCTGATATGCGCTTCAAACATCCCGTCCATCAATAGATGACGGTAATAAAAATCTTGACCCTCTTTGACAAAACCAAAAGGCAGCAAGTTGTCAAAAAGCACGCGCCTTCCTTTAAAAAAATCAGATTCGATTGACATAACAGCCTCCCTCACCCTCATTATAACAAAAAAAGCTTCTCTTCTGTCTTGGCCGCTACCACCACAAAAAACACCACGCAAAAGCCCCCGCCAATCAAGACGAGAGCTTTCAGGAGATTTATGAAAAAGAAAAGTTTTAGGATTCCTATTGCTAGGATGCTTATAGTATAAAAGGGATACCTTAAAGTAAACTAAAAGATTTCTTGAAGAAAGCTTAAATTGAAATTTTTCTTATGATGATTTGTCTATAGAGTCGGGGTTGAGTATCCCTGTCAGATGATTTAGGGTCTAACTTGCTTTCCCATTTTCAAGATTGTGAAAAAACAGTCCCTTGAACTGTTTTTGCGTCCAATTCGGTATAATAGGAACATGAAAAAATTGGCTATTATGGGCGACCTGCACATCGACAGCAATCAATTCGGGCAGGCCGAAATCCAAACCCTTATCCAGACCCTCAAAGAAAAAGAAGTGGTTCATCTCCACCTGGCAGGGGATATTTCCAACCACCATGAGCAGGCCAGTCTGCCCTTTCTGGAACCTCTCCAAACGCTTCAACCTGGTCAAAAACAACCCCCACTACCAAAACTACAAAAAAGAGAAGTTCAAAGACGAACTCCTCGGGTCCATGACCTTGTTTGAGGTGGGGGAGGATTTAGCTTAATGATAGCCTAATTACATACAAATTGCTAGCCATACTCTTCTACTTATTTATTCGAGAATGGAGTTAAAATCTCGAATAATTACAAAGCCAATTCCACTGACCTAACAAAATATCTCTTAAAAATTTCTTTGTTATCCAAAAGGAGTGCTTCGTAATTCTTCTGCCATCAGGTAATCTATCTGTATCCATTAATTTGCCTTTGCCAACGAATTCATTAGATCTGATTTTATAGTAGGTATTTTGAGTATGAATTTTAGTGAATAAAATAGTATTTATCTTACTTTGTGGAAAATTTGCAGGCACCTTAATGTCACTCTGTGATAACACAACACCGTCTTGAATAATTTTTCTTGTCTCATTCCAAACTCTTTGAACTTCAGGAATAAGTCGGTCTGGAAAGCCCAGAACTTAATATCGTCTAAGACAAATAGGTCGGTCGAGTTGTCTACTGTTGCGTGGTATCAGGAACACTCTCAGCCAGATCTGTCATGTAGATCGGAAGCTTAATCTCTAATTGATAAAGAAGTTTAACAAGACAATTGTTATAGAAGGAATTAAAGTACAAACGATTTGAAAGTAATTAACCAAACTACTTTTATAGGAGGCTTCATATTTCCGCTCTAAACCAATTAGCCTATATACAAAAATTTTTAACGAGGAGAAAACACTCAAAATAACAATAATATAAATCACACTTGCTATTACAACGGGAATCGCGTTTAATTCATCTAGTATGTTATTGTTCAAAAATACTAAAGCAAAAATATAGGAAATAATATTTATAAGAAAGCCAATAATAGATGATTTTTTATATTTTTGAATAATATACTTAAAAAATATTAAAATTGAATATAAGCAAAGCATAGCAAAAGAATTATTAATAGTTTTATTTAAAGCTATCGGCAAAGCATTTGCTAATGAACTAAACTCCAGATTTTTTAAACTTTCAAATAGAGAAGGGAATGTCACGTTATTTGTTTCTAAAACCGTATAGATATTGAAAACAAACAGTATTAGTATAAAGATGAATGACAAATTATATAATATTCCAGACAAAAATTTTAAATTCTCAAGTCTTTCCTCGTTAAATTTGTCAAGTTCTTTCTTTTGCTCTATATTTATATTTTGAGAATTACTTATCACGATATTTCCGCTTTGCACATTTACATCTTTTAAATCAATTTGAGAATTGTTGGTATTATAGTAGTTATTTACAATATTCTCTACTGCTTTTTTGTCAGCCGAGTCTTTACAAATTTGATAAACAAAAGACAGCACTGGTATACCATATGTGATAAATACAACTAATATGTTCATAATATTTTTCATTTGTCTCCTAACATTCTTTCTATCTCATAAAAACTATATAAAATTATATTTTGTAACTTAACTCACCAACTTCCTCATCTCTTCAATCCGCGCTACTGTGGCGTCGTATTTGGCTTGGTAGTCGGCTTGTTTGTCTTTTTCTTTTTGGACGATTTCTGGTTTGGCGTTAGCGACGAAGCGTTCGTTGCTGAGTTTTTTGCCGACCATGTCCAGTTCTTTCTGCCACTTGGCCAGCTCTTTGTTGAGGCGTTCCAGTTCTTCCTCGACATTGAGCAGATCAGCCAGAGGCAGGAAGATTTCAGCACCTGTGATAACGGCTGACATGGCCAATTCTGGCACGGTCAAATCGCTTGCGATTTCCAATTTCTCTGGATTGGTAAAGCGTCGGATATAGTTGACATTAGCCTTGAAGAAGGCTTCCAGCTCGCTATCCGCCGTCTTAATCAAGATGGTGATTGGCTTAGAAGGGGCAACATTCACTTCGCTTCTAGCATTTCGCACCGAACGGATCAGGTCCTTGAGGCTTTCCACTCCCTTGTGGGCTTCCGCATTTTCAAAGGCAGGGTTGACCACAGGATAGGTAGCCACAACGATAGAGCCTTCAGAGATTTGACCGAAGATTTCCTCCGTCACAAATGGCATGATCGGGTGAAGCAGGCGGAGAATCTGATCCAGGGTGTAGAGGAGAACCGAGCGGGTGATGACTTTCTCAGCCTCATTGTCGCTGTAAAGCACCTCCTTGGTCAGCTCCACATACCAGTCCGCAAACTCATCCCAGATGAAATTGTAGAGGATATGACCCGCTACACCGAACTCAAACTTGTCAAAGTTCTCCGTTACCTTGGCGATGGTCTCATTGAGATTGTGGAGAATCCAGCGATCGGTCACATTGCCAGCTTGACCAGCGGCAACCTTGGCCACATTGTCACGCGCCGCCTCCAGCGTCAAGCCCTCATTATTCATGAGGATATAGCGGGAAATGTTCCAGATCTTGTTGATGAAGTTCCAGCTGGCATCCATTTTTTCATAGGAGAAACGGACATCCTGTCCTGGGGCAGAGCCATTAGACAGGAACCAGCGCAGAGCGTCTGCACCGTATTGGTCGATGACATCCATAGGGTCAATCCCGTTGCCCAGGGACTTGGACATCTTGCGGCCTTGCTCATCACGGATGAGACCATGGATAAGGACATTCTTAAATGGCTGACGGCCTGTAAATTCCAGGGACTGGAAAATCATCCGAGACACCCAGAAGAAGATGATGTCGTAGCCAGTGACCAGGGTTGAAGTTGGGAAATAGCGCTTGAAGTCAGCCGCCTCTTCATCCGGCCAGCCCATGGTAGAGAAAGGCCAAAGGGCAGAGCTGAACCAAGTGTCCAGAACATCCTCATCCTGCACCCAGCCATCGCCTGCTGGCGCTTCTTCGCCGACGTAGATGTCGCCTGCTTCATTGTACCAGGCTGGAATCTGATGCCCCCACCAGAGCTGACGGGAAATCACCCAGTCGTGGACATTTTCCATCCACTGCAGGAAGGTGTCGTTGAAACGTGGCGGATAGAAGTCTACCCTGTCCTCTGTCGCCTGATTGGCAATGGCATTCTTGGCCAGCTCATCCATCTTGACGAACCACTGGGTGGACAGGCGAGGCTCAACCATGACACCCGTCCGCTCAGAGTGGCCTACGGAATGCACACGGTTTTCAATCTTAACCAGAGCGCCCAGCTCTTCCAGTTTCTTGACTGTTGCCTTGCGGGCTTCAAAGCGGTCCATGCCGACAAATTCCCCAGCCAGCTCGTTCATGGTGCCATCGTCATTCATGACATTGACTTGTGGTAAGTTGTGGCGCTGGCCGACCTCAAAGTCATTAGGGTCATGGGCAGGGGTGATTTTTACAACCCCTGTTCCAAATTCAGGATCCGCATGTTCATCAGCCACGATGGGGATAGGTTTGTTTACGATAGGCAGGATGACATTTTTGCCAATCAAGTCCTTGTAGCGAGGGTCTTCTGGATTGACCGCTACCGCCACATCTCCAAACATGGTTTCAGGCCGGGTTGTGGCTACCTGCAGCCCCTGAGAGCCGTCCTCCAGCATATAGGTCATGTGGTAGAAGGCCCCGTCAACATCCTTGTGGATGACCTCGATGTCAGAAAGGGCAGTTCTAGCCGCCGGATCCCAGTTGATGATAAATTCACCGCGGTAGATCCAGCCTTTTTTGTAGAGTTCTACAAAGACCTTGCGAACCGCTTTTGACAAGCCTTCGTCCAATGTGAAACGTTCCCGTGAATAATCGACGGAAATCCCCATCTTACCCCATTGTTCCTTGATAGTTGAGGCATACTCATCCTTCCATTCCCAAACCTTGTCCAGGAATTTTTCCCGACCCAGGTCATAACGGGTCACGCCCTGCTCCCGCAAGCGCTCCTCCACCTTGGCCTGGGTGGCAATCCCCGCGTGGTCCATCCCCGGCAGCCAGAGGGTATCAAAGCCCTGCATGCGCTTCTGGCGGATGATGATGTCCTGAAGAGTCGTGTCCCAGGCATGTCCCAGGTGCAATTTCCCCGTCACATTTGGCGGCGGAATCACGATGGAATAAGGCTTAGCCTCCGCATCGCCTGACGGCTTGAAAACATCTTGGTCCAACCAAGTCTGGTAACGCCCAGCCTCAACCTTGGCTGGATTGTATTTTGGTGAAAGTTCTTTAGACATATGATGTCCTTTCTATTTAATTACTTATTTATTAAAAAATAATTTTTGATATTTTCTTAGGTAGTGCGGACGGAAGCAAACTCCTTCGGAGTTTCATTCCTAATTTTTGAGCCTAAAGTCTCAAAAATTCCGTTATTAGTAACAACTTTGTTGTTACTAATAATACCACTACAGCGAAAATATCAGGTTAGGCTCACTTCGTTCGCGATAGTCATAAACTTCAATCTGACTCTTGTCCATCATAAGCCAACTACTGGCAATCCGTCATTTCAAAATTTATTTGAAGCATGCTCCAAATAAATTTTGGTATATCAAATTGCCAAGTCAGGAGTTTCCTCCCATTCTTCCCTCAACAAGCCAAAAATTAATTTATCCCGATAGACATCATCGATTTTCATACGCTGACGAAGTCTTGCTTCCAACTGAAATCCAAGTTTCTCTGCCACACGCTGACTTTGAGGATTGTGGCCATAAGCAGCAATCTCAATTTTATGAAGATTAAGCTCCTTAAATCCAAAATCAATCAAAGCCGAAACCGCTTCTGGCATAAGCCCTTGTCCCCACAAATCAGGATGTAGAACATAACCAATTTCAAGGATGTCCGATTTGACTGCTTTAGCAAAATTAACCGTCCCCATCAACTTGTCTTGCCCTTTAAGACAAATGGCATAAATCCGCTGTTTGGTCTCATCACCACTTTTATCCAAATCCATCTGGATAAAACTTTGGCATTCTTCAACCGACTGATTGACAGGAAAACCAGCCAAGCGAGCAACTTCAGGACGATGCCCGTAGTCATACATAGCTTCAGCATCTGACAGACGGATAGGTCTCAAAGTCAAACGCTTTGTATCCATTTTCTCAAATTCGTTCATAAAACTTCTCCTTTGACTCGGTTTTGACAATCGCTAAGATAAGATAAACAGGTTAGCGTAGTTCTCACGTCGTTCAAACTGCATCAATATCTCTAAATTCGATTTCGACGTTACCATCTCATCTCATTAAGAGAAACTACGGAACGTAGATTTTTCTATGAAAAATCTGCTTCAATGTGCCTAAGCTCAATATCGGTCTCACGATCTCATTTTGCCAAGGCACATAGAAAAATCCCCATCCAGCATACGCTAGACAGGGACGAATTGGTTATAATCCGCGGTACCACCACTGTTTCGGAAAAAAATCCGCAACTTTTTCTTATGAAATTAACAACCTAACAACCAGTTTTGCGACATTTGTGGACTTCTCAGCACCGCCACTTTCTGTAAAATGCCTTGGCCAAAACACCTCTAGGTCTTCTTATTTTGAATCGCGCTGCCGCATCCTCAACGGCTTATTTTTTCAGCTTAATGCCTAATTCTTTAAGCTGCTTGATGGTTGCAGGACCAATGCCTTTAAGAGCAAGCAATTCTTTTTCTGTCCATTTGGCAAAATCTTTAGCTGACTTGATTCCTTCTTCATAGAATGTTTCAAGACGAGCCTGAGCAACACCTTCTAATTCTGCGGCAAAGCTGTCAAAATCATCTGCCTGAAGTTCTTTTTTGACATCTGCTACGACTTCTTTAGCACCTTCGACGACTGTATCGGCAGTCTTTTTAGCAGTTTCAGCGACGGTGCCTGCAACTGCAGAACCTGCTTTTCTCAGGCGGGCTAATTGGTGTTTTAATTGTTTTTTGCGATTTTGTTTTTTAGACATTTTTTCTCCTATTTTTTAATAACTTCTTTTTCCAAACATCTCTTCCGGTAAATCGTGAAAGCCTTTGCCTGCATGGTAGTTAGCAAATTTTCCCTGCAGAAAACGGTAAGCGTCCAGCTTGCTTTCGTAACGGATGTAAGCATCTGCTGCCTTGTCATCCTGCGATTCTTCTGCCAATTTCTGACTTTCCTTCACAGCCATCTCATTAACCGTAACTTGCGTATTAACCCAGGCTTCAAATTCCTTCAAAAAATCAGCTTCGTAAGACATGGTTTCTCCTTGCGTCATAAAGTTCTCGCTCTGCCATTATACCACGAAAAAGCCAGGCACTCAAATACTTTTTCAGATAAAATCTCTCACAAATGTCTTGCCTAATTGCTCATTTTATAGTATGATAATAAAGTCGCCGCTATAGTTAAATGGTATAATAGAGCAATGGTAATGCTCAGTTCCGAGTTCAATTCTCGGTGGTGGCAGAAAGCAACAAATCCCTTGTTAACAAGGGATTTTTTCTATTCTTGAAAACCTTGTCAAATCAAGGTTTTTTGATTTTTCCTACAAATAACTTCTTGTGATGTGTCAAGTTTTGATTAATGCCTGCTAATCCACTTTCTGATAAAAAATCTCTTTCTACAAAAAGCAGAAAGAGACGTAGATAAAACAAGAGTGTATGTTAGAAGAGTATTTTAAGACACGCCTTAATTGTACTGTCCATCTAGCTTCCCAGAGTAAAGTGAAGTAGATTCTTGAGTTGAAACAGTGCGCTTGTTGTTGCTGCGTTGTGTTAAAGCAGTACCATCTGCTTTAGTCACAGAAAGGCTATTAGCAATCAAGCTGCCATCATTTGGTGTCGTTGTTTTGTAGGTAATCCAGTACTGCTTCTTACCATCTGGGAATACGATATCAAAAGCAGTATAAGTAGCATTCCACTTGACAGTGTAATCTTTTCCAGCTTTAAGAAGAACGGCATCTTTAAGTAAACCGGTACCAGATGTTCTATCAGTCAGTTTAGCAGTTGAATAAACCTCTAAACTTTCAGGAATGTATTGGATAGCACCTTTTGTAACTTCATCATGTACCACAAAGTTAGTTCCAAAGTCCTGTTTGCCTGTATTGACACGAACACGCCACAAGGAGTAGAATTTACCTGATGTTCCAAGAGCATCAGAAGACCATTTTCCTCTTTGTGCCTGACCGCCATTTTGAGCGAAGTTTTCGTAGTCAGTAGCTGCTTTTCCATTATAACTTGTTGTCGTATAGCGATGTGTTACAGCTTCTTTCATTACATCCGAATTATAAGAAACACTGTAATCAGTGATATCTTTATCAATCTTGAAGTAAGCTGCAAAATCACCGGCAACCCCAACGACACTTTGCCCGCCTGTTGCAGACAAGTATTCCTCAAGGTTCTTAAGTGTAACTGTTACCGTAGCACCAAGACCTTCACCATTTTTAACGATGGCTGCTTCACCAATAACGACATCAGTATCTGAATCATGCAACTGAACCGTTTCATTAGTAATATCTAGTGGCTGAGGAATGTTAAATGAGAATTTATCCCCATTATTCAGCTTGCCATCGTAATTAGATAGATCAAACTCAAATCTCAGTTTATAAGTTTCATGAGTCCGAAGCTGATAGATTCCATTAGCGTCTACATTTTGTTCAGTATCGTTACCGTTCAAGACTTTAACTTTGGTGAGGACTTTTTTCAAGTCTGAATTACCAACCATTGTACCTGAGTAAAGTGATGTTGACTCCTGCTTAGCATAAGTCCGCGTATTATCGTTACGCTGTGTCAATGCTGTGCCATCTGCTTTACTTACAGAAAGCGTGTTAGCAACCAAACTGCCATCATTTGGTGTCGTTGTTTTATAGACGATCCAATACTGTTTACTACCATCAACAAGGGTCAGATCGAAACTTGTAAAATTAGCATTCCATTTAATGCTATAATCTGTTCCTTCGGTCAATTTAACAGCGTCAGTCAAGACAGCAACACCTGAAGTTCTTTGTGTCAGCATAGCAGTTGAATAGATTTCAAAGCTTTCAGGGATATAGTGAATATTCCCAGCTGATACCTCATCATGAACAAGAACATTCGCACCAAGATTTTGTGCACCTGTGTTGATACGTGCACGCCACTGTGAATAGAAGAATCCAGCATTGGTTAAGTTATTGTTCTTAAGTGTTTGTGAAAACCAGCTACCATATTGGGCTTGTCCGCCGTTTTGAGCAAAGTTTTCATAACCGGTAACGGTAGCAGTACGACTTGTTGTCGTATAAACCTGAGTGACCGCATTCTTCATAACAGAAGAATCAAAACTCACCGTATGGTTGGTCAGATCTTGATCAATTTTAAAATTAGCAGCGAAGTCACCTAAAACATTTTTAACTACATTGCCACCAGTAGCTGCAAGGTAGGTTTCCAGATTTTTTACTGTTACAGTTACTGTTGCTCCGGCACCAGAGCCATTAGAAGTCGTAACGACCTCACCAACATTGGTACCTGTTGTTCGATCATATAACTGTGATGTCGCGCTGCTAACATCTAGAGGGGCAGGCAGTTGAAACGAAAACGTATCATCATTTTGAAGTTTGCCATCGTAGGCTGATAAGTCAAATTCAAAACGAAGACGGTAAGTTTGCCCTGTACGAAGCTGATAAACATTGTTGCTATCAACAGTTACAGCAGTATCATTGCCATCTAATAGTTTTACGTCTGTAATGACGTTTTGTAATTCAGTCGCTCCAACATTACCTGCTGAAACAACTGATACAAAGAAAATAGAACATATTGCCATCAAAGAAAGAAAGAGCTTCCTTGACAACTGTTTACTATTAACAATCATAATTCACCTTTTCTAATTCATTATCTATACCTCCTGTTTTATCTATAAGTATTATAACATACTTGTTATTTATATCATTTATTTGTTATAATGATTAAAAACATTAATTTCTCAGCAAAAAAACTCTCCTAGCGATAGTTTGTCTTACAGTTTCAGAAAAAATAAGGTATTGATATTATCTGGAGTAAGCTCAAGAAGATTCCCTTCATTTCTAATCTTAATGTCACCAGCCGGTCTCATCATATAGTCTCTAGACCTAATTTACCACCCTATCCGCTTTGGTCTGGGCAGCCCACCTCCATTTCTTTTACATTCATAAAAATCCCTTGTTAACAAGGGATTTTTTCTATTCTTTAAGACCTGTAAAGGGCTAAAACCTTTTCACCTATCCGCTCAACATCATCTGCCAAGCCCCGCAATTCAAAGTTATCGAGCACAGGAAAACCAAATTGCTGGGCATACTGCTTGGCGGTCAGGCAGTATTGATGGTTAAAATTCTTGTTCCCCGACCCGACAATCCCATAACAATAGCGGTAATTATCCGCATAGGCTATAAACTCCCTCAAGGGTGTCGTCAGAATCTCAACATCGCCAGTATCAAGACCATTTCCGCCTTCAAGGTAGGTTGGCAGAAAAGCAACAAAATAATCCGACATGGCCATAAAGGTCTGACCATCCTTGACCAGCTCTTTGACATCAATTGTTTCGATAGGATAATCTGATTTTAATTCCAGATAGGTTTTTAACCGGCTGACAAAACTTTTGGTATTGCCGCTTAAGCTAATATAAACAAGATGAATGGTTTTACTCATTTTTATGATTCCTTACTTTTTTACTAGTTTCACTACCGCTTCAGTCCGTGCTGTGTGAGGAAACATATCCACCGACTGAATATAAGCAACATCATATAACTGAACCAGTTTCACCAAATCACGGGCTAAGGTGGAGACATTACAGGAGACATAGACCATTTTTTCAGGACCGTACGCTAAAATAGTAGCCAGTAATTGGTCATCTAGGCCGGTTCTAGGCGGGTCGACTACCAGAGCATTGGCACGGTACCCATCCTGATACCACCTAGGAATGATCTCCTCTGCCTTTCCAGCTTCATAGTAGGTGTTAGCAAATCCCAAAGCTGCAGCATTTTGACGGGCATCCGCAATAGCTTCAGGGATAATATCCATCCCTCGCACACTCTTTACCTTGTCTGCAAACGCCAGACCAATCGTTCCAACACCGCAATAAGCATCAATGAGAGTGTCATCTGGTGCAATCTCCAGTGCTTGGATGGCTTCTTGATATAAAAGATTGGTCTGCTTCGGATTAAGCTGATAGAAGGCACGCGGTGACAATTCAAATGTATAGTCCAATACCTCTTCTTTAATCGTCTCCTGTCCCCAGAGAATCTCTGTTTCTGAACCGTAGATCTCGCTGGATTTAGACTGTTGATAATTAAGCGCGACTGTCTTGATTTGACTAAAATCAGCCACCAAGGCCTTGATTAAAGAAGTCAAATAAAGAGCCTTACTGGTGACAAAAATAATCTGAACCTGATCACTGGCCTGTCCCCGTCGGACCATGACAGTACGAATCCCTTCTCTATGACGTTCATTGTAAATGGGGATCTTTTCCTTTTCCAGAAGCTGACAGATACGGTTGATAATGTCTTGGGTCAATCTATCCTGCACCAGACAGTCTTTGATAGGCACCAAATAATGGCTTCCTTCACGAAAAAGCCCAGCCTTGACGGAGCCAGCAAAGTGTCTGGTTTGAAATTGCAATTTGGCGCGATAATGCCAAGGATCTGCCATGCCTTTCGTAGGCCTGAGGTCATATGTTTCATAACCCTCAGGCTTAAACTTTTTCAGCGCCTGCCTCAGTAAATCCCGTTTAAAGACCAACTGCTGCTCATAGGCCAAATGCATAATCTGACAGCCTCCACAGTCATTATAGATGCTACAGGCAGGCTGTACACGGTCTTTTGATTTTTTCTTTATGGTCAAAAGCCGAGCTTCTGCAAAATTCTGCTTAATATTTGTAATCTGACAAAAGATGTCCTCACCCTTTAAAGCACCAGGCACAAAAACCAAGGTTCTCTTATAAAAGCCGATTCCTTCGCCATTAATGCCCATCCGTTTTATTCGGAGAGGAATTTTCTGTTTTAGCCGTAAATTCATACTACTATTTTATCATAATATAAGCCAAATAAATCACCCCCTTCTCACGAAAAAAAGCACCAGCTAAACTGGTGCTTTAAAGGAGATTATGAAAAAGATTTTGGGTATGGTTAAATTATAAGGGAAGCCCCAGAAAAAAACATCCGTCTCAAGACCGATTTTAAAAAAGAATTTCTGCTATAATAAAAACATGAAAATTACCAAAATCGAAAAGAAAAAGCGTCTCTATCTTGTTGAAATTAATCAGACGGATAAACTCTATGTCACCGAAGATACCATTGTCCGTTTTATGCTGTCCAAAGATCAGACCATTTCTCCGCAAGAACTCGAAAAAATAAAAGACTTTGCTCAGTTCTCTTACGGGAAAGATTTAGCCCTCTACCACCTCTCTTTCAAGCAACGCACAGAAAAAGAAGTTAGGGACTATCTTCTGGAACACGACATTGACCCCAAAACCTGCTCCAAGGTTATCAGCTCTCTGAAGGAAGATAAATGGCTAGATGACGCGAAGTACACCCAAAATCTACTCGATCAAAACTTCAGTACAGGTGACAAAGGAGCCTACCTCCTTAAACAAAAACTACACCAAAAGGGCATCAAACAGGATCTCTATGAGGCTATTATTGAGCAAGCCGACTTTTATCCGCTTTGCCAAAAAATAGCTCAAAAACTCCTCAGAAAATATCAGAATAAACTCCCCAACAGAGCACTTAAAGACAAAATTATTCAAACTCTCTGCAACAAAGGGTTTTCTTTCCAGGAAGCCAAAATGGCCTTTGACAGTCTCGTCTTAGAAGAGGAAGAAGACGTCCAAAATCAGCTGTTGGATAAAGAATTTGAAAAACAACATCGAAAGCTCAGCAGAAAATACGACGGCTACGACCTCCGACAGCGTCTGACACAGACCCTGCTCAGAAAAGGATACGATTACGATGCCATCAAAAAAGCAGTTGATAACAATTTGTAAACTTTCAATAGAAAAAAATGATTTTTCAGAAAATTTATGTTAAACTGTAAAGGACGAACTTAATTGTAGAAAGTTGGTACGCCATGAAATTACCCAAGGAAGGCGACTTTATTACAATTCAAAGTTATAAGCATGATGGCAGTCTGCACCGAACTTGGCGCGACACAATGGTACTAAAAACAACAGAGAATGCTGTTATTGGGGTCAATGACCATACCCTCGTGACTGAAAGCGACGGTAGAAGATGGGTCACTCGCGAACCGGCAATTGTTTATTTCCATAAAAAATTCTGGTTCAACATTATTGCAATGATTCGAGATAACGGCGTTTCATACTACTGCAACCTTGCCAGTCCCTATATTTTGGACCAAGAAGCACTCAAGTATATTGACTATGATCTAGATGTAAAAGTCTTCACCAATGGTGAAAAAAAACTACTAGACGTCGATGAATACGAATCCCACAAGCAAGCGATGGGCTACTCTTCAGATATTGACTTTATTCTTAAAGAAAATGTCAAAATTTTAGTTGACTGGATTAACGAGGGTAAAGGACCTTTTTCACAATCCTATGTCAATATTTGGTACAAACGTTATCTTGAACTGAAGAATCGTTAAAGTTGTCGCAGCACTCCGAAAGGAGTGCTTTACTTTATAAAAATTGCGAAAGGAGAACGAATGGCATTTACAAATACAAAGGGACGCTATGCCAGCTTTGGCATTGTTACCAGTCTGACACCAGAAATTATTGATTGCTTTTGGGATATCCTAGATAGGAACCTAAAAGGAGTTTTTAAACTAGATAATCGTCTGGCTTTCCAACTCGTCAACAGCCAGGGAAAAACCAGTTTCAAATACATTGATAAGTATAGTCAAACAACGCTTATTATGGACTATATTTATCCTTTCGATCCTTTCTTTCCAGAAATCATCTATATCGTTGACAATGACGGAATGGAAACCATCATCCTTCCCCACGAGCTAGATAACTAAGACCAAAAGATGCCATTTGGTCTTTTTTTTGCATAAAAAAAAGAGCTCTCCGCTCTCTAAACATCTATAGTCCGTACGGGATTCGAACCCGTGTTACCGCCGTGAAAAGGCGGTGTCTTAACCCCTTGACCAACGGACCATAAAATAAAGATGATGGTTACGACTACGTTCGAACCCGCGACCCCCACCTTGGCAAGGTGATGTTCTACCACTGAACTACGTTCGCAATGCCGGCTACATGACTTGAACACGCGACCCTCTGATTACAAATCAGATGCTCTACCAACTGAGCTAAGCCGGCTAATCTTTCTTATGCGGGTGAAGGGACTTGAACCCCCACGCTTCCTAAGCGCCAGATCCTAAATCTGGTGCGTCTGCCAATTCCGCCACACCCGCTAATACTTATGACCCGTACTGGG